>JAUXWT010000109.1 GCA_030681475.1 Bacteroidales bacterium
TACATGTCATAATGAAACATCAAACTGTTCCCCGATACACACATTAACGATATATGTTAAAACCATGAAGTGTACGCCATCGCCTTGGGGTGGTATCATTTTGACCTGTCTACTGGTACCAGTTTAGACCGGGGTCAAAATTTGCCTGTAGAACCTACGCCGTTACAACCTTTCGTGAGAAGAAAACCGCTGACAGCGTTGGTTTTACAGGCTTGTTGACGGTAGTTACAGTTTTTTAATGTTTTATCTTATGACACTAATCTTTCCAAAGGTTGAAATATCACTTGATTTTAAAGTATAGAAATAGGTGCCATGAGGTAATCCTGAAACATCAAATTTAACCTCGTTTTTTCCTATTTCATATTTCTGATTAGCAATTGTTTTAATGTAGCGCCCATCCATATTGAATAGAGAAATATTTACAAATTCTCTTTTGTTGAGTTCGAAATTCATGGTGGCAGAGGAACTGCTCGGGTTTGGAAAAACACTGATTTGGCTGTTGTCTGTTTTGTCATTTTCTGGCAGTCCCTCCCAGTTATTATATGGCGCATCGAACATGGCGACCCCTTTACTTCCGATACCATCTTTTGACCATACCATCACTGCCTGATGTAGATTCATATTCACGGCAATTTTAGGAGACGATGAAGTGAGTGCGTTGCTTTCATTGTAACCACTACTAACAACCTGCCAGTTGTCAGGTGTTGTCATATTGAAATTATTTAACAGGAACGGGAGTTTTTGAGTTGTTGAATCATAATAAGTAACCATGAATTTCGAATCGAATGGGTTAAAACAGACGGAAGCTTGTTGTTTTTTGTCAGACAATAAATTCAGGCTAAACTGATTAAAATTGTTGGTACTTGTGGATTTCATATTGTATAATCCAACCAAATCATACCTATTTTCTGAGGGTACAAACTTATCAAAAAGAACCAATTCTGTAATGTTTGAACTGTCGTTATCCGTGTTGTTGTATTGACAAGCTATTACAGGATTCCTCGCATTGTTAAATGCTGCTGCATTTATGCTGTCAAGCATCACTGGAGTAGCAAAAGGACTATTAAAGTTTGGTTCGGAATGGGCAGTATAGATGTGGCCGTTTTGGGAACTATAATCGTCTTTTTCTTCCCAAACGGCAAAATATCTGCCGCTGCTATTTGAAAGACCTCTTCCAAAAGTTAATGCAACTTTGCCGAATCGATTTGCGGTTCCGGCTATACCTTTTCTGTTGTCAAAGGATATTCCACCATTACTGGAGGACTGGAAAATAATGGAATCCCCATTATTTGGATAACAATGGTACGAGTACATACATCCTAAACTATAAGGATTTGAATTGCTTGCCGGGAACATAAAATCGCCAGATAATGAAACACTATACACAGAAGACAAGGTAGGATGTAATTGATCTTCATACGTCCCTGTTGAACCATTAAATCGGAGAACATATCCATCACCAATACCAGTGGTACTTCCTTTTCCAACAATCACAAATGCAAGGAATAATTTAATATTTGAAATAGAATCACCGCAAACCGTAATATCTATAGAGTTGATTTCCGTATTATCAAATGGTTGATACATATCTACAAGTAACATCCAATTAATTCCATTATCAATAGATTTCATAATTGTTATTGCAGGATAATGGTTTATGTCGTTGAAATAGGTATATCCGGCATATAGCCACCCATTAAATGAAGAACACAAGGCTAAATTTCGCTGGTCTTGCATTGGCAATTCATTAATTACAATGTCTTTCCCAAACAAAACGGTATTTCCACTTTTTATTGGCACTAATTCGAACTGCGAAAACCCGTTTGCAACATAAAATATGATAAAAAAAATCAAAAGAGTACGTTTGTCTTTCATTTCGTGGAGCTTTTTTAATAATTACCGTCAACGTGTGGCCGCTAAACGCATCAAAGGCAGCACTTCAATGAGCGCGAATCGGCCGGTTTTGTTGCGATTTAGCGGCATGTTATAGCCAGTTTTTAATTTTTTAATTTTCTGCTTATTGGTATGGCACAGTTTGTTTTATTGATAAATATCAGGCCATCGAATTGATTTTTTGCAATCATTCTTTTTGAATATCTGTTCCAATACTCAGGCATAAAAAGAGCCCCGATGTAATACGTCCGTCCGGAGGTCCTGAATAATTTGTTATCTGTGATAGTCATATCAATAAAAAAGGCATCAAGTCCTGAAAGGGCCAGTTCATTCGTCAAGGTATTCTTTTTATATACAGGAACTGAGAACTCCTGTAATTTACCTGCAACTTTAGTAAGAGCTTGAAAGCTACCTTGGTTAAATACAAACCCGATATTGTAATAGTCACTTCCGAATATTTTATCGAGATACATCCCCATACAAACTTCATGTTTTTCAAAAAGGTTAGGAGCTTTACAAATATGGCCATTATGAGCCCATGCAAAGATTTTATTCTGCTCCAATTTATAAATCCACTGCAGGTTTTGTGACATACAGCTATCTCGACGAAAACCATATTCTTTTTCCGGGGTAGATCTCAGGAGAATGGCTTGTTTTAAAGCTTCAATGTTGTACTTTGCCAGTTCAAACTTTTTCATACCGCTCTCAGCGATATAGAATTCTTCTTTTTCCTGAAACCATTTCTGAATTGTCGCTATAATCCCATGGACCTGTGCAATTCCTATCGAAGAAGATTCACTTGAATTGAGGGTATAAAAATAGCCATAACTGCTATCGTTTAAAACTGACAATTCTTTTAGAAATTTATCAAGGTTCTTATTATCCACACCCGTTATATAATCAACCAAGGCATTCGTTGGACCTTTGAAAGACTGGCAATCAAAACCATAAAATTTCAATTTTTCATTTTCAGCTTTTCCTTCATTGTATGTTCTCATCCATTCAATGAGGTCTCTAACTTCTTCAGTATCCCATGTCCAAAATTCCATTCCTTTCATCGCATCTAACACATTGCCTTTTTTGTACAGTACATAATCATTTACTTTGAGGGTCCCACCGTAAGTGGCTTCAATAGAAAAGATTCTATATCCACAATGCGTTGCCAAGAATTTGAACATCTTGGCTTTCATGTTAAAGAATTCTTTTGTCCCATGGGTTGCTTCACCCATGCCAACAATTTTTTTATTTCTAAAAAGTGTTTCGAGAGGAATCAATTCCGTCAAATCGGTAGTTTCATTAGGCGTTACTTGGTAAACTGTCTGATTGTTTTTGCCAATCTTAACACTTATTTGTGAAAAGCACGGGAAAGACAATAGAAATGATAGTGAAAAAAGAAAATATCTTTTCATAGGAAAGAAGTATGTTATGGTTTCATTTTAGGTCATCTGTCATTTAAAATTGGCTATAACGGTTTGCAGCTACAAGAAGTTGGCGATTTTCACCACTAAACTTCATACGAAGCACTAATGTTTGTTCAACCACAAAACTGTCATACGAAGCACTGAACCGCCAATTTTTTGTAGGTGCTGTTAGGTGCTGGCGTTCTTGTCTGTCCGCTTGTAAACCATTGTCGTTATTGAGTTGTCGTGTCATTGAGTGTCGGCTGTGCGTTGCGTATTTTTATTTTTTTTAAAGCGTTGGAAATTTTTTTTAATTCAATTTTTCTTTTGGGTTGGCTTTGCAAGCTCTTTTAAAAACTTTGGTCTGTGCGGTTGCTTGTGCGGTTTTTAAATGTGCTTGCAAAATGCGTTGGAGATTCAATTATCATAATCTTCCCAAATTTCAAAATCCAAGTCTCGACCATTTGTCGGTTTGCCATCAAAAAATTGAATTTCTTTTCCTAGTTTATTAAAAATATTATGAATTCTTTTTTTTACATTTTCCGGTGTCCGTATACCGAAATAAACACCTGTTAAAACCTCTAGAGGATAATGTCTAATTCTTTCTTCGGGATGTTGTGGTTCGCCAAAATTTATTTCAATTGCACGCCATTCTTTTTCGTAACTCCAAGGTTTTGTTTTCGTTGAAAATACCAATTCCAATTCCTCTGCAAATTTGTGAGTCCAACTTTTTGATAGTCCAATTAAGTCGCAATTATGTTCGTTATCAAAAACAGGCAAAAAATCAAAGAAATTAATGTAAGGTTGTTCATCTTGGTAATCTACTTGGTGTATTTTGTCCCAAAATATAATTTCATCAACTTCCCATTTCGAATCACTTTGAAGATATTTATCAATGTCCTTTTTTCGTTTTCCTTTCATCAAATAAGGAAATTGGCCGGAATGATCAAGTGTAAATTCCAAACAAATTCCCGAATGTTTAGTAGCATAATGAGACCACATTAAAAAATCTTTGTTTGTAGATGAAAAACAAGTTGTAAAACTATTTTCAAGAAACTTTTTTGCTAAACGTTCAAGTTCGCTTTTAAAATTAATTACATTAATATTGAAAGTGATTTGTTCTTCTTGGGCTACTTCTATAATTACATTTACGATACTATCAATCCAAATAAAGCGATGTTCTTTTTTTAATTGAATTAATTTGTTGTATATATTTTTTCTAAATGAAAATCTCGCAGATTTATTTTTATAAAAATCAATCAGATTTGAATTGTTATTTTGTTCCGATGTTAAAATATCTGTTTTAGGAATTATTAAAGTTGTTTTGAATAAAAGCTTAATCAAATATCCCACTTGTTCTTCCTTTTCTGCTGTGAATTCAATTCTTGCGCTAAGGTCTAAAGGATCGTTTAGTTCACTATATGAAGCAAAATATAATTCTTGATAAAGCAGTTCTTTAAATAGAAATTCCGAAAGCGGTCTATATTTATATAACTTATTCACTATTCTTTCTTCTTAGTTTTCTTCGGCTTCTCTTTTGTAAACAAATCTGCCGTGTATTTTTCGTATAGTTCAAATAAAAATACCATTCTGTTCGCTTCACTTGTAAATGCTTGTGGTCTGTAAGCCAAGTCCACTGCTTTGTCCAACTCATTGTGTGCTTTAATTAAAACAGGTGGCATTGTCAACGGGTCGTATAAATCAGATAAAGAACTATTCGGAAATTCTAATCTTGCATCCAATACTTTTTGTGCTGCTGTTTCTATAGCTTTTATTTGTTTGTCGTTTGGATTGTCTGGAAATGGATAGTTGTTATAGACCAACTCGTTTGAATAACGATAGTCACTTTTAATTCTACCACACATATTTTTAACCCAAGTCATATGAATGGCTGACATTAAAATTCCAAAGTGATAAAGTTTTGCATTTGGAATAAAAGAACAGCTATTATTTGCAATTGAATTTTTATCAAAAAAGCCCATTGGAATATACTTCCTATTCTCAGAAGAATGCAGAGGTATTAAAACATAATCGCTATCGGGTTGTCTATCTTCCCCGAAAAGAGTGGGAAAAGATGCAAGTTTTTGTGTTGCTTGTCTATTACTTTCAGCTCTTAGTTTTCTAACATTTTCAACTTTTTCCGTTACAAATTTTGCTTCTTTTAAATCTGTCGGGTTAGCATTTTTAAGCCACAAGCACCAACGTTTATGACCGTTCAAAAATTCGTGAGCACTTAACAATGGTCTAAAAAACTTTTCAGATTTTGGTTCTTGTTTTATAAACTCATTTTTTTCTTCATTTGTAAATAGAAAATTTCCGCCATCATTAGGCATACTACCAAATGAAATTTCAGGAATATTACAAATTGGTTTTCTTCTCTTTCCTACAAAAATATCCTTTGCATCAACTAAATACGGATTGATATTTTTAGCTTTCAGTTCGTGGGCTTCTCCCTTAATATCTTCATATTCAAAAATGCTCTTGTTAATAGTATCGTAGTTGGCGAAGCCAACTATCACACAATAAACTGCTGCATTTCCTTTTGCTTCGTTGCTCCATTTAAAAGTTCGGTGAGCAAAGTGAATTTTGATTTTGTATTTATTGAGCATTTGTCCCCAAAGTATGCTCGTTTGCTCACCTTGAACAATTGAGTTTGTCGAAACAAAACCAACTTTAATTTTTGTGTCTTGAATGTATTTGGCTGCTTTGATATACCAACCTGTTACATAGTCCAAAACTCCGCTTCCGTCAGCATTGTCAAACTGTTTTACAATTTGGTCACGTTGGTTTTGCTTCATTATTTTAGAACCAATAAAAGGCGGATTTCCGATTATAAATGAAAGTTCATTTTTAGAAACTACATTCTCCCAATCAGTTTCTAATGCGTCTGCGTGAATAATTTTTGCAGATTTTTTTAATGGTAAACGCACAAAGTATTGACCAAACTCACTACTCACCAACATATTCATTTGGTGGTCTATTAGCCACATTGCAACTTCTGCAATACGTGCAGGAAATTCTTCGTATTCAATACCGTTAAATTGGTCAACGTCAATCCAAAGAATTTGACTAATATCTAAAAATGATTGCCCCGATTTGTTTAGTGCTTTTAAAACTTCAAATTCAATAAGTCGCAACTCACGGTATGTGATAACCAAAAAATTCCCGCAACCACAAGCAGGGTCAAGGAATTTTAGAGTGCTTAATTTTTTATGAAATTCAGGAAGTTTGTTTTTGTTATCCTTGATGCTTTCAAATTCTTTCCAAAGTTCGTCCAAGAAAAGCGGTTTGATAAGTTTTAAAATATTGGTTTCGCTTGTGTAATGTGCTCCTAAGTTTCTACGTTCCTTTGGGTTCATTACACTTTGAAACATTGAACCAAATATCGCTGGCGATATTTTGCTCCAATCAATGTAACAGCAGTCAAGCAAGGCTTGACGCATTTTTGTGTCGAAACTTGCCGTAGGCAAGTTTTCTTCAAAAAGTTTTCCGTTTACATAAGGAAAGTCCGCAAGTTGTTCGTCAAGATTTTTAAAACGATTTTCTTTTGCTGTATTTAATACTTGAAATAATTCTTGCAGTTTTGATGCAAGGTCGCTTCCGTCTTCGTTTGTCCGCTGGTCTAAATATTCTTGAAATTGTTGCTTGTTGAAAATTGTCGTGTCTTCGGCAAACAATAAAAACAGAATACGAACCAAATAAACTTCTAACGGATGTCCAGTATATCCGATTTCTTCAAGTCGGTCGTGAAGTTTACCCATTAACTCCGCTGCTTTTATGTTTGCAGGGTCTTGTTCTTTGTAAACCTTTTTTTGATAACCTAAAATGTAGCCGAAATGCTGAACATTATTTACAAGGTCATTGAGTTTAAATTCAATGTGTTTATCTTCTTCGAGGTCGTAAAGTCGAAAGTTTTCAAAGTCGGAAACGAGAATATATTTTGGTAATTCGTGTTGTTTTAAACCGTGTGTATAGTCAATCGCTTGTTGATAGGCTTTGTCAAGGTTTTTACCAAGACTTTTCATTTCAATTAAAATCGTCCCTTTCCAAAGCAAGTCAATGTAACCGTCTTTGTCGTCCAGTTTTTTTACTCTGTGTTCAAAGGTCGAAACTCTTTTACTGCTAATACCAAACACGTTAAAGAACTCAACTAAAAATGGTTTTGCGTCTGCTTCTTCGTTTGAAGTGTCAGCCCATTCTTTTGAGAAATTTAATGCTCTATCTTTTATTTCGTTCCAGCTTAATACCATTCTTAAATTGTCAGGTTGCTAAGATAATTATTTAAAGTCCTAATGTCATTCTGTGCGGTGGAAAAAAATGGCTCTTTTGGTTTTGCGAAGGGTCGGCTCGTGTGTCGGGCAAAACCAAATGTGCCATTTGTGCGGCTGGCTAAAATTGAATTAAAAAAAAGTGCGGTGGGAAAAAATAAAAAATACAGAAGGGTCGGCAAGGAGTGTCGGCTTAGATGCTGTCCGATTTCAATATGGTCTGTATGTCTTTGGTCACTCGTCAAAATGGTTTACTTTTTCTATTAAATTGTCTGCCTGTCGATGGTTGTTCTGTCGTCCTTTACGCTTGCACCTAACGAGTGTGCAAACTTGTGATTGCATTTATATTTGCCTTGACCAAAGCAAGGTAAACTATTGTAAACGATTGATAATGATGATGAAAAGTGAATAGACGATGTTTTGGCGGGCAATTCCCAGGTAAATGTGAAAATTGGCTAAACAATGGTTTGACGAATATATAACCCATCTTGAAAATTATCAGGCAATATCTATCCTAACCATGAAGAATATCCTGGTTCAACTCCTCTGAACCCTTATCCTTCTCAAAAACAGAACAAATATAAGGGACATTTCATGTAAATGTACCGAATAATAAAAAAAAATTATAACTCCAGTTTATCCAGTGGGTTCTCAATCTGATCAAACCCCTTGGTCGTTACATGGGTGTATATTTCCGTGGTTTTACTGCTCTCATGACCCATCAGTGATTGTATATACCGAAGATCCGTGCCGTTTTCCAGCAAATGGGTGGCAAAACAATGTCTTAATGTATGGGGAGAAGCCTTTTTTTTGATCCCGGCCCTTCTGAAGGCAGCTTTCACTATCATGTAAACACTCCCGTCAGAATATTGTCTGCCATTAATTCCCTCAAACAGCCATTCCCTTGGTTTGTATTCCTTAATATAAGCACGTAACACCTCCAGAGCTTTTTTCGACAGCAGGGTATAACGGTCTTTTTGCCCTTTGGCCTGCCTCACAAATATTTGCATCCTGTTACTGTCAATATCCTTGATCTTTAAATTGATAACCTCACCCAACCTAAGTCCGCCCGAATAGGTAATCATAATGATGGCCTTGTGCTTCAAATTGGATACCATCTTTATGGTTTTCGAAATCTCAGCTTCATTTAATACAATGGGTAACTTTTTTTCTCTCCTTGGACGGTCAACCATGTAAACCTTTCGACTACCACCCATAACCCGCTCATAATGAAATTTAATCGCGTTGATGGATTGGTTTTGATAAGAAGTGGAAACCTTTCGCTCTATAACCAGGTATTGTAAAAATGCCAGGATCATCTTCTCATCTATTTGCTGAATTTCATAAGTATGGTAATAGTTGATGAATTCTTCAAACAAACTTGAATAGGTCTTGATTGTTTTGTCGCTGTACCTGAGTTCTTTGAGTTTGTTGATAAACTCCTTCGGACAGTTCCGATAGTTGGAAATATCGTGACGTGAAACTCGTTTTGCCTTGTCCGACTCCCGGGTCTCCTCTTCTTCATACTGCATTTCCATTCCCTGTGACTCTGCCATGGATTTAATATCGTGCAGGAACTTTTCTGAATAAGGGATCGTCCACCATTTGTTCCTTGCATCCCATTGGTGAAATGGCATCTTTTTAACTAAATATGTCAGCTCCTTATTGAAGCCAAAAATCAGTTTCAGTCTTCCGGTGGTTGTTTTTATGATCAGCAATTCATTGATTTTTATGGCTCTCTGAGTTTCTCTCCCCGTGTTGATCACATACTCAGCATGAATGATGATCTCTTTTATCCGATTGTTAAAGTAATCATTTATCAGCTCAAGATTCCCGGGATAATTTGGTATAACCCAAAAATATTGATTGACATCCCAGCGACTGTATCTCAACGACCGGATAAAATGGATGTCGAGCTTGTTCTTGGGTAGTTTGATGATAATCTTTCGCCCAATCACCTGGATTACAACATCCTTGTTCTGTACCTCAGATGAAGGGCCGCCAGATACCGGTTGTACCGGCTCCGGTGTCCCCGGCCGGTCCCCATGCTGCTTGTTGGGATATTCAATTTCCGGAAACATGGTTTGCAGTTGTCTGAATGCTTTCCCGGTATAAGGTATGTGCCAGGCACCCAGGTGATAGCTCCATTTTGCATCATAAACCTGCCTGATCAATGATACCATCTCTTTGTTGTTGGGAATCTGAACCATGATCCGGAATTCCCCCCCTATTTCAATTTTTGTCGCTTTCATTTTTTTGAAATTGTGTTTATACTTATTTGGAGTGATAGTTTCAGAACTTTGATGTGGAAATTCAATTTATACGTATATGGGATAGTTTCAACTGTTTAATCGGTTAAAATGGAAAAGGTAATACAACTTCAACCATTTTTTTAATATTTTAGCAAAAAATAATACAATGATCCATCCCGCACTACTGAACCCCAAAAGCATTGTTGTTGTCGGCGGTTCCAATGATGTCCAGAAACCCGGTGGAGCTGTTCTCCGCAACCTTATTGAAGGTAGTTATCAGGGAAGTCTATATGTTACCAACCTTAAAGAATCATTTGTCCAGGGAATAAAGAGTTTTTCCGACCCGGCATTGTTGCCTGATGTTGACCTGGCGATCATCGCCATCGCGGCGAAATTTATCCCGGAAACGGTGGAATTGCTGGTCGCTCAGAAAAATACGCGGGGATTTATCATCCTTTCGGCAGGGTTCAGCGAGGAAAGCGATGCCGGGAGACTGCTTGAACAACAGGTCGTTGAAATTATCAATAGGGCGGGAGGTTCGCTCATAGGCCCCAACTGCATCGGCGTGCTCACAACAGCTTACCATGGTGTGTTTACCAAACCAATCCCTGCGCTTGACCCCAAAGGATGCGATTTTATCTCCGGCTCCGGCGCTACTGCCGTGTTTATCATGGAGGCCGGTATCCCCAATGGCCTTACTTTTTCACAAGTATTTTCGGTTGGAAACAGCGCCCAGCTTGGCGTTGAGGAGATCCTGGCACATCTCGACGAAACTTTTGACCCGGCGACCAGTTCGAAGATCAAATTGCTCTACATCGAAACAATTTCAAAACCGCAAATGCTGCTGAAACATGCATCTTCCCTGATCCGTAAAGGTTGCAGGGTAGCTGCTATAAAAGCCGGGTCGTCGGAAGCGGGGAGCCGCGCGGCCTCCTCGCACACAGGCGCACTCGCAAGTCCGGATGTGGCAGTGGATGCGCTCTTTCGCAAAGCCGGCATCGTGCGCTGTCATGGCAGGCAGGATCTTATCAGTGTGGCCTCCATATTCACTTTCCCTGAACTCAGGGGTGAAAACCTGGCCGTCATCACCCATGCCGGCGGACCAGCGGTCATGCTCACCGACGCATTGTCGCATTCCGGTATGCATGTTCCGCATATTGACAGCCCGGCATCTAAAGAACTATTGGCGCAACTGTTCCCGGGTTCTTCGGTTGCCAATCCCATCGACTTCCTGGCCACCGGTACTGCTCAGCAGTTGGGTGCCATCATTGATTATACCGATCAGAAATTCGATGAGGTCAACGGGATGGCAGTGATATTTGGAACACCGGGACTAACACCAATCTCCGATGTTTATAACCTGCTTGACCAGAAAATGAGAAAGTCGGTCAAACCCGTTTATCCTATATTGCCGTCGGTACTTATGGCCAGTGAAGAGGTCCGTGAATTTGTTGCCAAAGGAAATGTGTTTTTCCCGGATGAAGTGGTATTCGGCAATGCACTCGCAAGAGTGTATCACACGTCCCGTCCCGCACCGGTCGAACCGGATCTGCCCGGGGTGGACCTCGGAAAAATCCGCGCAATTATTGACAATTCCTCGGATGGGTATATTACCCCTGAGGCCATCCAGGGGTTGATGGATGCCTGTGGCATTGCCAGAGCAGGTGAAGCGGTTGTTACGATGGCCGACGATGCAGTGAAATCGGCCGCAATGCTTGGCTTCCCGGTGGTGATGAAGGTGGTTGGGCCAGTTCATAAGTCTGATGTAGGAGGTGTGGTTCTCAACGTGAAGAATGAAGAAATGGTTGCCCGTGAGTTCGAACGGATGATCACGATCAGTGAAACAACGGCGATCCTGATCCAGCCGATGCTTTCAGGAATTGAACTCTTCGTTGGCGCCAAGTTTGAACCAACATTCGGCCACCTTATCCTTTGCGGGATGGGCGGCATCTTTATCGAGGTGCTGAAAGATGTTGCTGCCGGTTTATCTCCGCTTACCAGGGATGAGTCGCTTGCCATGATCCGGAGTCTGAAGAGTTTCAAGATCATCCAGGGGGTTCGCGGACAGAAAGGGGTCAATGAAGCGCTATTTGCCGATGTGATGATCCGGCTGTCGGCGCTCCTTTCAGCGGCGCCTGAAATCGTTGAACTCGATTTTAATCCCTTGCTTGGCTCGGCTGACAGGGTGGTGGCGGTGGATGCCAGGATTTGTTTGAAAAAGGTAAACGGGTAAAACATAAACCTTCCAGGTTTTTAAAACCTGGAAGGTTTATCGTTAGATTACATCAGGCCGATTTGCTGCAAAAAGATGTTGATGAGTCCCGGTTTCAGGGCAACGGTAAAAATCACACCGAACAAAGCGCCCCACAAATGGGCGTCATGACCGATGTTGTCACCGCCTCTTTTAGCCATATAGTATTCATATCCGACATACAAAATACCAAAAACCGGGGCCGGGATCGGGACAGGGATGAGGAACAGGAAGATCTTCCCGGCAGGGTAGAGAATGATGCTTGAAAATACCACGGCTGCAACGGCGCCCGATGCCCCGACGGCATTGTAGAACACGTCGTTTTTATGTTTTCCGTAGGAGGGGATGATGGAGAGGATCAGTCCGCCAACGTACAGCAATATAAAAAATAACCCTGCCTTTCCTGGGAAGTAGCCCTGAAAGTATGATTCAACGATTACGCCAAATGAATAGAGTACAAGCATGTTGATGAACAAATGCACGTACCCTGCATGCAGAAAACCATAGGTAAGAAATCTGTACCATTGGTTGCTGTGTTTAACGTCGTAGGCATTGAACCTGAGTCTGGCAAACCACTCCCCGTTGTTCATGGCCATTATTGAAACCACCGCAGTCAGGAAGATGATGATGTAGGTCAGAACCATAGAAGATAGTGAAATGGTGAAATTAATTCGTGGTTTCGGTCTGCTGTTCTTTCGTAAAGTCTGTTTCTGACCCAAGTACACTGTGGGGGATAAGGAATACAATCAACAATACAATCGATGCAACGACGGGCCAGAGTTTGTTTTCCCGGTTCTTCTTTAAGACGACCAATGCAATTATCCAAAAGATAAATGTAATCAGCGATTTATTGTCAGTCAGGTCATGTCCGAACGGAAATCCGGTCCAATATTCTCCAAAGGCAAATTTCTGAACAACGGGACCCAGGATCATTCCTCCGATCGCGATCGAAACCACCGTGATCCAGGTAAATAAATATGCGTTCCGGCATCTGAATATGACAACCAATCCGGTAAGTGTCGAAAACAACATGGCAAAAAACATGAAAAAGATGTGTGGCAGCAGGATATACCCGGGTACAAATCCCGTATATCGCAGCACAGCAGGGCGCTCGTTCAGCAATACCCGCTGTTCGCCTTTGATAAGGGTCACCTCATACATCACCTTACCTGCAGGCGCCTGGTGAGGCAGAGCTCCGATCAGTGTGTCCCCATGTCGTTCCATGGTTTGTACTTGCCAGCTATCATGGCTTTTGTATCGGCGCAGCTTGATTTCGCCTTTTATGGAGGTATCGGGAACCATCACGGTCACTTTGGCATCATCATAGAGGTTGTAAGATCTGATGAGCTTGTATTTTATCTGTTGTCCGCCAATTTCTGCTTTGCCGCGCACCGGGTAGGTGGGGCCGGTCATCCGCTGATAGTAGGCAATCGCCAGCGTAAAAATAATCGAGAATATCCAGATCAGGGTTGTTTTCAGTTTTATGTTCATATTTCTTTTTTTTTGTACGAAAAATTTTTTTAGCCGGGTGTGTCTCAAAAGTCGTATTTTACCGCAGAGTCGCAAAGGCGCAGAGAAATAAAGTATTGATTATGAATCCTCTGCGTCTCCGCGTCTCTGCGGTTAATCTTAATAAGTTACCTTTTGAGACACCTTCGTGCAAAGATAACTATTTGATCTGATATCTTTCAAACAGATCATATACAGACTGGTGAATATTTGTCCGGATGTTCATTTCCGACAATTTATTATTCGCCGCCGAGGGATGTATCCGGTTGGAGAGAAAAACATAGATCAGCCCGTTGGCCGGGTCAGCCCAGATATATGTTCCGGTGAATCCTGAATGGCCGAAGCTTTGCGGGGAAGTTCCGCTGCATGACGGGCCATCAAGCAAGGGATTCAGCATGGGTTTGTCAAAACCGAGGCCCCGGCGGTTGCCATTTTCGGGATACTGGACCCGGGTGAATTCTCTTACAGTAGCCGGAGATAGAAATTGTTTTCCTCCGTAAGACCCCTCCTGCAACAACATCCGCAGGATCACCGCCAGGTCAATGGCATTGCTGAAAAGGCCCGCGTGTCCCGCAATGCCGCCAAGCATCGAAGCCCCGTGGTCATGCACATCGCCCCAAAGGAGTTGAAGCCTGAAGTCATTGTCGTACTCGGTGGGAATTAGCCGGGAAAGGTCGAACCGACCACGGGGATTAAATCCCATGGTTGATAATCCAAGGGGTTTGTAATAGGTTTCGGCAAGGTATTGATCAAAGGGTTGTCCGCTGACCTGCTCTGCGATAAGGCGTAACAGGATGAACCCGACGTCACTGTATTTGTAATCGGGTGATGTGCGCAATGATGAACTGATGATGCTTTGGTACACCGTATCGGCGTAATCTTTGCGGATATACAGGTTTTGCGCCACTCTTACAGGGAATTTTGCCGATGGTTCCGGTTGATACAAGGCAGGGTCCGGTTGACCATTTTTTAAGGTGGATTTATAAAAGGGGATCCAATCCTGTAATCCGGCCTGGTGCGTCATAACATCGCGGATCAACAGGTGTGACTTGTTACTGCCCTTCAACATGGGCAGGTATTTCCCGAGATTGTCATCGGGCTTTATCTTGCCTTCATCATACAATTTCATCATGACAAGGGTGGTGGCAGCGACTTTTGTGACAGAGGCCAGGTCATATAGGTGCCGCATGGTGACCTTCACGGTATCTTCGTACCTCGGCTGACCAAATGCTTTTTCATAGAATATTTTTCCATCTTTCGCCAGCAGGACCTGGCAACCGGGATAAGCATACGATGCGATTCCTGCAAGTGCAATGGAATCGATCACATTCAAAGCCTGTCGCGGGATGCCGAGCTCTTCCGGCAGGACAAGTTCCAGCCTGGTCTTTTCCGTTTCATCACCCGTGCCATATGCAAAAACTGACGAGGTCACAGGCAACTTACCATTTACGCCGATTCCGCCAAAAATGGCCTCTGCAGCAGCAGTTTCTGTGGTTGGGTTGTCCTGGTGCGCAACCAGGATCGCCTCGGGTTTGGTGATGTTCGGGATAACAGCCATGGCATATGGGGTTCCAAAAAGGGTGAGAATGGTGCGGTTGACACGGGTCAGGGTGTCGATCAGGCGAATCATTTCGTTAGTAAACCCGAATTTATTCGCCGCGTTGCTTGTGATCCCGTGAAGGCCAATAATCAGGATATCACAGGCGGATACCTGTTTGAAGATACTGTCGGCTAAAGCCTTCTTGAATTTGCGGGGAATATTGCAGGTCCCCATTGCTGCGTACCTGTTCAATGTTGACTGAAAGAGGTTAACTGTTGAATCGCCCATGGAGAGCACTGCAATTTTTCGGCGGTCGAGACCGGTCAGTGGAATGATCCGTAACTCGTTTTTCAGCAGGACCATTGAACTGTTTACCATCTCCCGGTTCAGTACTTCAGCCTCCGGCGGATTGAGATCCGCGATAAGGCTGTCCAGTTTGATCACAGGAGCGCGCTTCAGACCAAGTTCGTACTTCAGCGCGAGCATCCGCTTGCACCTGGCTTCCAACAATGAATCAGACATCCAACCGCTGTCAATGGCTGTTCTTATTCCCCGGATGGCAATCGCTGCATTCTTAGGCAGCAATAAAATATCATTTCCCGCCTGTAATGCTATCACTTCGATCTCCCCGGGCTTAAAATACTTTGTAACACCTTTCATGTCAAGGGCATCGGTGAACACATATCCCCTGAACTTTAACTGCTCTTTGAGGAGTCCGGTGATCACATTTTTTGACAGGGTGGCCGGGGTGTCTTTTACAGAATCGAAACTGGGTATGTAAAGATGTGCAACCATCACGCCTGCCAATCCTTCGCGGATTAATACCCTGAACGGATACAATTCGACCGAATCGAGACGTTGCAGCAAATGATTGATGACCGGCAGTGTGTAATGTGAATCGGAATCAGTATCCCCGTGGCCGGGGAAGTGTTTGGCAACGGCCATGACTCCCTCTTTTTGCATTCCCTTCATGTACATCATGCTTTTGCGGGCAACCTGTTCACGGTTTTCGCCAAACGACCTGAAGTTGATGACCGGATTGTTGGGGTTGTTGTTGATGTCGGCCACCGGGGCAAAGTTGACCTGGATGCCGAGTCGTTTGCAACTCCTGCCAACCAATCGACCCATCTCATATATCAACGAATCATTATCCATCGCCCCCAGGGCCATCTGGCGGGGGAAAGAAAAAGCGCTGTCAAGCCTCATGCCAACTCCCCATTCCGCATCGATGGTGATGAGCATGGGCGTTTGAGATTCCTGCTGAAGGCGGTTGGTCAGGATGGCTTGCCTTACCGGCGATCCTTTGAAGAAGCACACCCCGCCAATACCGTGCTGTTTAACGATCCGGACGAGGCTGTCGTTGTAAATCGAATCCTTTGATGAGTATGCTCTGATCACCAGCAATTGCGCGATGCGCTGGTCGGGTGTCAGCGATTTATATACTGAGTCTACCCATTGATAATCAACTCCCTGGCCACTGACCGGGCCGGTCCAAAAGAATACCAACATACATAATCCTGCCAGAATGTTAAATTTCATGATCTTGTTTTAATACTCTTTTCACTGCATTTCGCAAAAGTCATAACTTTCAACCTCAATTTAACCGGGATATTGTCAAATGTTTTGTTTTTTTATTAACATCCACCCACCCCTCTGTGGTTAAAATAATATCTTTGCCCGTGGGTCGTTTTACCATAATGGGTACTTACTGTCGTTTATGATTTAATTATATTTTTCCAGATGCTTACCATCCGTGAATTAGAAAAAATTGCCACACAGGTCAGGCGCGATATCATTCGCATGGTCAATGGAGCTTCATCGGGGCATCCCGGTGGCCCGTTAGGCAGCGCCGACCTCCTCGTCGCCCTCTATTTTAAGATCATGTTACCCGATCCGAAACAATTCACGATGGATGGTACGGGAGAGGACATCTTCTTTCTTTCAAACGGTCACCTGTCGGCCGGTTGGTACAGTGTGCTTGCACGGTATGGATATTTCGATGTGAGCGAACTCAGGACATTCCGCAAAATAGGTTCGCGGCTTCAGGGACATCCTGCCACGGCTGATGGTTTGCCCGGGATCAGAATGAGCAGCGGTTCGCTGGGACAGGGTTTATCGGTATCGATCGGCGCTGCCATGGCTAAGAAGATGAACAATGATGAACATCTTGTTTATTGTTTGCTGGGCGACGGAGAACTCCAGGAGGGACAGAACTGGGAAGCGCTGATGTTTGCGGCTGGTAAGAAGATTGATAACCTGATCGCCGTGATCGATTATAATGGTTTACAGATTGACGGCCCGAACGATAAGGTATTGCCATTGGGAGCGTTACATGAAAAATTTGAAGCATTTGGGTGGAAGGCGCTCACCGCATATGGCAACGAGATGACTGAAGTTGTCGATACACTCAAACAGGCAGAGTGGTACACCGGTCAGGGAAAACCGGTGATGATCCTAATGACCACCCATATGGGATTTGGCGTTGATTTCATGCTGGATAACCACGATTGGCACGGCGTTTTTCCAAATGATGAACAAACAAAAATTGCATTGGAACAATTGGAGGAAACCCTTGGAGACTATTAGAAGAAATTACAAATTACGAATGACGAATGACAAATTGCAGAAACCGTCACTTGTCACTTGTCACTTGTCACTTGTCACTCGTCACTTGTCACTTGTCACTCGTCACTTGTCACTTGCCTCTTTACTGGTTTTCCTTTTCCTTACCTCAATGGTTTACTCTCAGGGAACCAAAGAACAGGCGAAGCCAAAGCCAACAACCCGTATTTTATTTGTATTTGATGCCTCCCAAAGCATGTATGGCCGCTGGCAAAGCGATACCAAATTCAACCTTGCCGTTAAACTTTTTTCAAATATCCTCGATAGCCTGGGTACGCAAACCAACCTGGAGTTAGCTCTGCGAATGTACGGCAACCAGAAGCAGTTTCCCCCACAGGATTGCAATGATACCCGGTTGGAGGTTCCCTTTGCGAAAGATAACATCAATCGTATCAAACATGCCCTGAAGACCACGATCCCCAAAGGGACAACTCCAATTGCTTATGCCCTGTCGCAGGCAACAAAGGATTTCCCTCCTTGCGACAATTGCCGGAATGTAGTGATCCTGATTACGGATGGCCTCGAGGAATGCGGCGGTGATCCCTGCGCAGTTTCACTCGAACTGCAGAAAAAGGGGATCATGCTCAAGCCGTTCATCGTCGGGATCGGAAAAAATTTCCGCGAACAGTTTGAATGTGTAGGGACCTATTTTGATGCATCCAATGAAAAGGAGTTCAGGAATGCCCTCAACGTGATCATCTCAAGAACGTTAAATCCAACGAGTGTGCAGGTTAACCTCCTGGATGTGTATGGCAAGCCAACCGAGACCAATGTCAACATGACATTTTATGACAACTTTTCGGGGCTGATCAAATATAATTTTATTCACTCCCTGAATGCAAAAGGGCGTCCGGACACGCTGGATATTGATCCGCTGATTACCTACGACCTGGTTGTCCATACCATCCCCCCGGTGCGCAAGGACTCTGTAAAGCTGACCCCGGGGAAACACAACATCGTGGGTTTGGATGCACCACAGGGAAACCTGATGTTTAAAGCGGGCGGCAGCAGTACCCTGAAGTACCTTCCCTGTATCATCAGGAAAAAGGGTGAACTTGAAACTATCAACGTTCAGCAGTTTGATCAGGTGGAGAAATATCTTATCGGTTCCTATGACGCAGAAATTCTGTGCCTGCCAAGGATGACGGTCAGGGATGTCGAAATCACGCAAAGCCATACCACCTCTGTGGAAATACCACTTCCAGGCATTGCCGTGATCCAGAGAACTACAAACGGTTATGGCAGTCTCTACTCAGAGGATAAAAACAAACTGGTTTGGTTATATAACCTCAGGGATACTCAGCAACAACAGGAAACGTTATATCTTCAGCCGGGATCATATAAGGTGGTTTTTCGATCGAAATATTCCAATCAGTCATCCTATACAACAGAAAAAAACTTCAGAGTTGAACCCGGCCAAACGGTTAATATAAAACTATAACGGAGATCAGATGAATGAATATATAAACCAGGGATCCAAAGACACACGTTCGGGATTCGGCGAAGCGCTTGTTGAACTTGGATGGCAGAACAGAGATGTAGTGGCGTTGTGTGCCGATCTTACCGGATCGGTGAAGATGGATCTGTTTGCCCGCGAATTCCCCGGACGCTTTATTCAGGTGGGAATTGCTGAAGCCAATATGATCGGCATTGCCGCCGGGTTGACCATTGGTGGCAAAATTCCGTTTACCGGCACATTTGCCAATTTTTCCACCGGAAGGGTTTATGACCAGATCCGCCAGTCGGTTGCCTATTCCAATAAAAATGTAAAGATCTGTGCATCCCATGCCGGACTTACCCTTGGCGAAGATGGAGCTACGCACCAGAACCTTGAAGATATGGGTATGATGAAGATGCTGCCCAACATGACCGTTATCTGCCCCTGTGATTTCAACCAGACCAAAGCTGCCACGATAGCTGCTGCAGCGTTTTCCGGCCCGGTTTACCTGAGGTTCGGGCGTCCGAAGTGGCCAAATTTCACGCCTCCCGGTCAACAGTTTGTGATCGGCAAGGCAATGTTGCTGTCTGGGGGTACAGATGTGTCAATTTTTGCTACCGGGCATATGGTCTGGAATGCATTGCAGGCAGGTAAATTGCTCGAAGAGCAGGGAATTTCTGCAGAGATCATTAACATTCACACCATCAAACCCCTCGACGACGAAGCAATCCTTGCATCAGTCAGAAAAACAGGATGCGTGGTATCAGCCGAAGAGCATATGCGCAACGGCGGACTGGGCGACAGTATCGCCCAACTTCTTGCCAGGGAATTTCCTGTACCGGTTGAGATGGTTGCCGTGGATGATAAGTTTGGCGAAAGCGGCAAACCCGAAGAGCTGTTGAAAAAGTATGGCCTGGATGTTCCCGATATCGTGGCAGCAGCGTTAAATGTACTCTCCAGGAAAAAATAAAACTTTCAGGTTTTTAAAACCTGGAAGGTTTGTACCAAAAGAGCTGATCATCCCATCCGCTTTGTTTGATCGTTGCGGGTGAGCAACCCGGGCGTCTCTTTATCAATATAGAGCGGAACCGTTTCAACGGTGACATTGCTGGTATCCAGTCCCAGGGACCTGACCTCGCTGATGCCAAATTGTTTGAGTATCGCATAAATATCCATGATAAACTGTTCCCGGGGAGGGAAATCGAAATCATAATTCTGGATGCGGTCGATCACAACAAAACGAAAATCGCTTGAAACATTGAATGTCCTCAGGGAATCATAGTGACTCAACAGGTCAATTTCCTTGTTCCTGCTCATCTCTTCGAGTACCTGCCGGAAAAACAGGTTGACCCTGGGTTGAACTTTAAAACCAATCTTGAAGTCAATCTTGATCAGGATTCCCTGGATAATATGGGTGACTTTATACTCAAGCACATGCGGCTCGTCCAAAA
The DNA here is from genome assembly GCA_030681475.1 of Bacteroidales bacterium. Classification (GTDB taxonomy): domain Bacteria; phylum Bacteroidota; class Bacteroidia; order Bacteroidales; family FEN-979; genus CAIVAT01. Next base: position 20,625 of record JAUXWT010000109.1, read on the forward strand.
TGTCAATATGAAGCATCCAATAGGTATCAGCCCGCTTTGGTTGCTTGTTGATGATCGAATAGATGATCTTGGACTCGATATCTGTCTCTCTGTTTGCTTTGGTAAGAAAAACCAGGTTCGTCGCATATTTTGGGATCGACTTGTCTTTTGAAAGCGCTTTAAAGATGTCAAAATATTGATTGATCGGATAAAACTCGATAAAACTGTTCTTAATTTTTCTTCCATGGAACCATACATACATGATAATGAACAGGATACTGCCAAGCATGAATGTAAAATATCCGCCATGAAGGAATTTATTCAGGTTTGCAATCAGGAAAGTTCCTTCAATGGCAAGATATACCATTAAAAAAATGATGATCATGTATTTTGGAACATGCTTGTAATAAAAATAGATTCCAAGCAGGATGGTCGTCATAAGCATGGTGATGTTGATCGTAAGCCCATATGCTGCCTCCATATTGGCTGATTTTTGAAAAAAGAGGACAATACCGATGCAGCAGAAATAGAGGATCCAGTTGATACTGGAGATATACATCTGCCCCTTGATGTTGGTTGGGTAGTTGATTTTGACCTTTGGCCAGAAATTGAGTGAGATGGCTTCGCTGATCAGGGTGAATGAACTGGTGATCATGGCCTGGCTTGCAATGATCGCTGCAAGTGTGGCAATGATGATCCCCGGCATCAGAAACCAGGAAGGCATAATGGCAAAAAATGGATTAGTCCATTCATTGACATAATCAGCGTTCTTCAATATCCATGCTCCCTGTCCGAAATAATTGAGCAACAGGCAAACTTTAATAAAACTCCAGGTAACCCTGATGTTGTTGCGGCCACAGTGGCCCAGATCCGAATACAGTGCATCGGCTCCGGTGGTGCATAAAAACACAGCTCCAAGAAGGACAAACCCCTGTGGGAATTTTGTCAGAAAATTAAAAGCATAGACAGGGTTCAGCGCCTTTAGAATCTGAGGATATTCAACTAATTGGATTATTCCAAGAATGCCAAGCATTGAAAACCAGATGAACATGATCGGCCCAAAAGATTTTCCGATCAATTTGGTTCCGAATTTCTGGACCAGAAACAACAGCGTGATGATCATTACGGCGATGGGTACGACCGGTATCCTTGGATTTTTTATCAAGGTACCTTCCACCGCCGAAACGATGGTGATGGCGGGCGTGATGATGCTGTCGGCAAGAAGCGTGCAGCCCCCGATCATCGCAAAAAGGAAGGCCCACTTGGCCCTTTTTCTGATCAGTGCAAAAAGGGCAAGTATCCCACCCTCCCCTTTGTTGTCTGCGCTGATGGCAAACGTGATGTATTTGATGGAGGTTTGCATCGTTAGCGTCCAGAATATACACGAGAGCCCGCCAAGAATAAACGGTGAGTTGATTGAATTGGCGCCTGCTATAATGGCTCTCATGACATAAAGCGGCGAGGTTCCGATGTCGCCGTAGATAATTCCCAATGTAACAATTAAACCGGCAGTGGTTATTTTGTTAATCTGACTTTTATGTACAGCTCTGTTCATCATAGCTATTGTAGGCGTTTACTATCTATATACTTTTTAAAGAGCCCGATGATCATGGGCATAATAGATATAAAGATAATGGTAAGGATGACCACGGTGAAATTTTTTTTCACAACTGGAATGTTACCGAAAAAATAACCCGCCAGGCCGAAGGAAGCAACCCAGATAACCGCACCGACAATACTGAAAGTAATAAACCTGAAGTAACTCATTGTGCCTACACCGGCAACAAAAGGGGCAAATGTACGGATGATCGGCATGAACCGGGCAATGATCACGGTTTTACCCCCGTGCTTTTCATAAAAGGCGTGGGTTTTATCTAAATATTCACGCTTGATGAGCCGGTAGTTCTTCTCATAAACTTTCTGCCCCAACGATTTCCCAATAAAATAATTGGTGTTGTCGCCTGCAAAGGCGGCAAATACAAGCAACGGAATTACCACAGCCAGGCTGATTGGATTCCCGTCCATGGCCGCTACTGTTCCCGCAGCAAATAACAAGGAATCTCCTGGCAGGAAAGGTGTTACCACGAAACCGGTCTCCATGAAGACGATAAGAAAGAGGATCAGGTAGGTCCAGGTCTGATAATCAGTGACCCATTGCTGCAAATGGATGTCGATATGAAGGATGATATCAAGGAAATTCTTTAAAAGTTCAAGCATAGTAAATAATTTTTATTTGAAAATGATCCGCAGGATGTAAAAAAGCAGTCCTGAAAATATGACAGTGACAGGTAGCGTGATAAGCCATGCAATCAGGATGTTTCGTACAGTGCCCATTCGCAGGTTTTGTCTGCCGCCACCTGCAACCATAGAGCCTGCAATTCCTGATGACAAAACATGCGTGGTACTGACCGGAAGTCCGAACATAGAGGAAACTGTGATCGTACTTGCCGCAACAAGTTCAGCGCTGGCCCCCTGTGCGTAGGTAAGGTGTGTTTTGCCTATTTTTTCACCAATGGTGACGACAATTCTTTTCCATCCGATCATGGTGCCGAGTCCAAGGGAGATCGATACCAAAAGTATGACCCAACGGGGAGAGTATTCCGTGTTCGACTTGAACTTTTTCAGGTTCGAGGATAAGATCGCAGTCCGGGTGGGGGATATTTTGGCAACAGGCTGGCCTTTAAAACTTTTCAGCATCGATTCGGTATTCTTGCTGACCAGGATGATGGCTTTCCTCAGTTCGAAATGATCATCCTTCTTTAATTGATCGAAGGATGTAACTCCATTGAGTGTGTCCTTTATAAAACCCAGGTTTTTAACCACGACCCGGAGCGATTCACGATTGGCCGGCAGTATGGTACTTGAATCAATATGGGTTATATTCCATTCGATCTGACGGGTTTCATATAAAAGTTCTTCGGGATTTTTCGATCTGTCAACCGAGAAATAGACCGGCGAAAAGGCGATCAGTATCAGCATGATCAGTCCAACCCCTTTTTGACCGTCATTCGATCCGTGGGCATAACTTACACTGGTGCATGTTAAGACCAGAATGCTTCGAATCCACAGGGGAGGGGCCTTTTTTGCAGGCGGTTCTTTGAAAATTAGTTTATTTTTCACTGTTTTTCTCAGAATGAACATCAAAAACATGGCGAAGGCAAACCCAAAAACAGGAGAGATAAGCAAAGAGAGTCCGACATCGATCACCTTTTGCCAATTAAGTGCATATGTTGAAACACCCGGAAGAAAATAAAAGGCCAGTCCGACAACTAAAATAGAACCGATCAGTGTGTGTGAACTGCTACAGGGTATGCCAAAATACCATGTCGCCAGATTCCAGATAATCGCCGTTATGATCAGTGCAAGGATCATGGAAATACTGTGTGTCAGATTTTGATCAACCAGCAGTTCAACCGGAAGAAGGTTGATAATTCCCAAAGCCACGGCAATGCCGCCAACATTGACGCCGATAAAATTCCACAAACCAGACCATATTACAGCGGTGACCGGCTTTATTGAGTGGGTATAAATTACTGTCGCAACTGCATTTGCCGTATCATGGAATCCATTGATGAATTCAAAACCTGCGGCAGCTAAAAGACAGATTATCAGAAGAATAGTGAATGTCGTGTCAAGACCAAACATATATATTATCGTTAGTGATTTTCGTTTCTGAATATAAGAGAACAGCGCGGGAAAATTAGCAAGAAAATCCCGACCTGAGCGTAATTGTTAAAAATTATGTATAAGTATTAAGGCTCTGGCTCTCCTCCCGGTCAATTAATCTGAATCCATTTTTCAGTAAAAACGGGGTAAGAATGGTTGTCAGCGATGCCATTAGAACCAGGATTGAAAACATGGAAATGTCAATGAATCCTTTGGCAAGGGCAATATTGGCAATGACCAATTCCATGATCCCGCGGGCATTCAGCCCCAGTCCTAAAGCAAGTGATTTGGAATTGTTAAAACCTGCCATTCTTCCTCCAAGATAACCTCCGAAAATTTTACTGAAGAAGGAGGCAAACAGAACTACAACGAGAAGCAAGCCATCGGTAAGCGCAGAAAAGTTGAAGGAGATCCCCATCGTTGCAAAAAAGATAGGAGCAAGAAATCCCATGGTTATCCCTGAAATGCTGCGTTGGACACGGCTGAAATCGCGATTGGAAAACATGCTTTTTGGGATTAGAATTGCGCCGAAAAAGGCGCCGATCACGAAATGCAATCCAAGGAGTTCAGCAAAGCTTGAAAAGATCAGAACAAACAGAATTACCAGTGCGAAAATAGACTCCTTGCCTCGCAGGTAATGTAAAAATCTGTCCATCAACGGATTAATGATATTGACCTTACGTTTGGCCAGTTTGAAAAAGTGATAGGCCACCATCAGGATGGCAGTAAAGAATCCAACCTTGATAGCTGCGTATAGGATGGACAGGGTCAGATCCCTGATGGTTTTGGTTTCATCATTGAAATCGAGGATGATCCCAAGGATCAACAGGGCAACAATGTCATTAAAAATAGCTGCCGAGATGATCCTTTGCCCCACATCGGTGTTGATCTTTCCAAGGTCAATCAGAATTCTGATACTCACCGGCAAGGCGGTGATGGCAATGCAAAGGCCGAGGAAAATGGTGAAAGTGTAAGAGAAATTAAACATCAGTCCGATGATCATTCCGCTGAACATGGGCACAATAAAACCAAGCAAGCCAATCCAGAGGTTGCGTCCGCGAATGGAATCCCTGATACTTTCCACTTCGATCTCCATTCCTGCCAAAACGATCAGCATGAACACACCCAACTCGGCGATGACTTTTAATTCTCCCGGACCGGGAATTATATTCAAAAGAGATGGGCCAAGGATGACTCCTGCGACAATCTCCCCGATCATCGAAGGCTGCCTGAACCGCTCCGCCAATTCTCCAAGCAGTTTGGCGGCAAGCAAAAGAACCAGCAGGTTGACAATGAATGGAAGCTGATCGTTGAAAATGTTGAACATGCAGTGCGGAAATCCTTGTTTCAGATGCAAATGTACTTCATTTTATGGTACCAACGAATAAGGTTGCAATCGACAATAGATTCCATTGTTCGATAAACCTTACCTTTGCGCCCATGGATTTGACGATGCTTCTGCAAATAGGCCCCTTTCAAACGACCTACCTCGAAATGATCGCCGTGGCATTCGGATTGACCTGCGTATGGTTCATGAAGAAGGAAAGCGTGCTGGCCTTTCCGCTGGGCATTGTCAATGTGCTTATTTATGTTTACATTTTTTTTGGGGCAAAGCTTTATGCCAACGCGGGGATCAACGGTTATTTCTTTATCATGAGCGTTTATGGTTGGTACAAATGGACTAGAAAAGACACCAATAACAACACGATAAAGATCACCCGCTGTTCCAAATCCGAACTGTTGTTGAACTTCATCGCAATCATCATCTTCTTTATTATCATCAGGTTCGCGCTGGTGCGATATACACCAAGCAATATTCCCACCTGGGATGCAGCCACCACGGCAGTGTACATGGTAGCCCAATGGTTGCTCTCCCGGAAAAAAATCGAAAATTGGATACTGTGGATTTCCGCCGATTTTGTAATGGTCGGACTTTGTGCCTGGGAAGGACTTTATTTCAGTAGTTTTCAATACCTGGTATTCACATTTATAGCCGTGCTCGGGTTCAGGGAATGGCGGACCAAACTGGCCGGATGATCCGAAAAATTGCCATTACCGGACCAGAATCTACAGGCAAGTCAGCGCTGGCTGAACAACTTGCTGACCATTTTCAAACAACATGGGTTCCGGAATATGCCCGCCAATACCTTAACCATCTTGGAAGACCCTACGAAGAAAAAGATATCCTCCTGATCGCGAAAGGCCAGTTGGCGGCTGAAGCCTCGCAACTGAGTTATGCCAATATTTTACTTTTCTGCGACACCGAACTGCTGGTGACAAAAATCTGGAGTGAAGTGAAATACCATCGGTGCAACCCATGGATACTCGAAACTATTAAGGTACACCGGTATGACCTTTACCTGCTTTGTGATATTGATCTGCCCTGGCAGGAGGATCCGCTTCGTGAACATCCCGATCAACGGCAATATTTGTTCGATTTGTATTACAATGAGTTGAAAAACAGGAAGTTTCCGTTTAGAGTAGTTCGTGGGCGCGGTCAGGAAAGGTTAGAGAATGCAATTAAAATTATTCATAACTTTCCTTTTTAATATCGAACTGATTGCAGATATTTGAATCTTCTAAGAATTAAGGAAGATGGACAGAAAGATCCGTGTTTTATTTTTACCAAAATGGTACCCGAATCGCTATGACTCCATGCCCGGCCTGTTTATTCAGCGGCAGGCGGAGGCGATTACCCCGTTTTGCGATGTAGCGGTGATCTATGTTCATCCCGATCCGCTTTGTTCCGACAAACTTGAAGTAGATTTCAGTGAAGAAAATGATGTCCGTGTGTTGCGGGTTTACTTCAAGGTAAGTGCCGGACAACATACTTTCTTAGGGACAGCGCTGAATTTATGGCATTTCTACCAAGCTCACCGTAAAGCATTTCAAAGCATACGTGAATTTTCACCCGATCTGGTTCATGCCCATATCCTTACACGCATGGGTTTCATTGGTTGGAGGTTAAGCCGCAGCCAAAATATACCACTGGTGATTTCAGAACATTGGTCCCGCTATTTTCCTGAAAATAATACCTACCGTGGATGGCTCAGAAGGTTGGTTTCCGGCTTTGTAGTGAAGAAGGCTGCGGCTGTGGTAGCAGTGTCGGAACCGTTGCGAAAGGCCATGCAACAATGCAGCCTGAAAAATACAAACTTCAGGATCATTCCGAATGTGGTGGATATGGCCGGTATGATCGCTTTACCGGAAGTTGCGAAAACAGGTAAGAAAACGTTTGTGCATGTCTCTTGTTTTGAAGACAAGTCGAAAAATATTTCAGGGTTTTTACGTTCAGTTAAAGAACTTTCTGAATTGAGGCAGGATTTTATCTGTTTAATGGTTGGTTATGGTCCCGATTGGGAGGAGATGAAAGAGTATGCGGGATTCCTCAGGATACATGAATCAATTATTAGGTTTACCGGGGTCAAGACCGGCAACGACTTCGTGAAAATACTGTCGGGAGCCGATTTTTCGGTTCTGTCAAGTCGTTACGAAACCTTTGGTACCGTGGTGATCGAAAGTCTGGCTTGCGGTGTGCCGGTCGTTGCGACCGAAGTGGGGGTGGCGAGGGATGTGATCAATGTAGAAAACGGATTGCTGGTGCCACCGGGCGATGAAAAAGCGCTGACTGAAGCGCTTAATCGAATGCTCGACCAGTGCAGAGAGTATGATACAATCAGGATAAAGGATAGTATTTCAGATCATTACAGCAGGAAATCTGTTGGGGATCAACTTGTTGACCTGTATCGTGAGTTAACCGATTTAACCGCAAAGAAGCAAAGACGCTAAGAATAGTATGAGTGAATTGAACCCAATTGCCTCTTCGCATCTTAATGGTAAAACACCTCCGCTGCGTTTCGGGGTCATGAGCAGCGGAACGACCTTTCAACACTGGCAGGCCGATGCGTTGACCGGACTCCATGAACACGGGCATCGACTCATCGTTATGATCGTTGATGGACGGACTGTGCAGAAAACCTCCCTGATACACCGGATTTTGAAAAAAAAGTGGAGTACCTTTCTCTATATGTTCCTGGAAAAACGGGTCTTTAAACCTGCAGCAAAGAAATTGGTTTCATTATCTACCGATTTTCCGGATGTGACTACATTAACCTGCATTGTTGAGCAGAAAGGTTTTTCTGAATATTTTCAGGATACGGATATTGAAACGATCAAAAAGTTTCAACTGGATTTTATACTCAGGTTCGGTTTTAGCATCATCCGCGGAAACATTTTATCAGCTGCACGTTTTGGTGTATGGTCATTCCATCATGACGATGAGATGATCTACCGGGGCGGTCCTCCCGGCTTCTGGGAGATATTCAGGGGCGACCCTGTAAATGGAGCCATGATGCAGCGGCTTACTGATAAACTTGATGGCGGTGTTATCCTTAAAAAAGGGTACCTGAAGACAATCATGCATTCTTACAGGGAGAATCTCAACCAACTGTTATCGGTTACATCATCATGGCCTGCTCTGGTGGCCGATGAATTGTCGGGTAACATGCTTGAAATTCAGGATGTTGTTGATCAACCTGATGTGATTGCCAGTAAAACGGATGCACCGTTATACAAGATCCCGGGGAATGGAGAAATGTTAAAATTTCTTTATTTGCTTTTGCGGAACAGGATCAGATTTTACTACCGCGACTTTATCGCTGCGGAGTTATGGAATGTTGGCATCATCGGGAAACCGATCCATGAAGTTGCGCTTGGGACTGATATTATCAGGGAAGCTGAAGTCACGTGGCTGGCACCGGTGCCTGGATCTCGTTACCTGGCTGATCCTTCGGGATTTATGATTGATGACAAGCTTCATATTCTTGCCGAGGACTATAGTTATTCATCCCAAAAGGCAGGTATCTCAGAGATCATTGTTGAATTTTATCCTGTTCGGGTGACTAACCCTGCGAAGGTAATCAACGCGGACAGGCATCTTTCATATCCTTATGTTCTTCAGCACAACGGAGAAATATATTGCCTGCCCGAATCCCACAAATCATGCAACATCACACTGTACCGCCGTGATTTCGGGACAGGAAAATTTACACAGGAACGGGTAATGCTTGAAGCTGTTGAAGCAGTTGACCCGACTCTGGTTTTTTTCAACGGATTGTGGTGGTTATTCTTTACAGATCGGAAATACTCAAATACCCATCTTTTTCTCTATCACGCTCACGAGTTAACCGGTGAATTCAAGCCACACCGTCTTAACCCCATAAAAATTGATATCCGGTCAGCACGACCTGCAGGCACCCCTTTTATCCATAAAAATGTTCTTTATCGGCCGGCTCAGGATTGTGCGGGCACCTATGGGGGCCGGATTGCCATAAACCGAGTGTTTCAGCTTACACCGGAGGTATACATCGAAAAAATCGTCAAATTCATTGAACCTGTGCAAGGCAGCCGGTATAGCCATGGGTTGCATACCCTGTGTTCGGTTGGGAATTTTACCCTGATCGATGGTAAGACCCATAATTTGGATCGCCACTTCTTCCGCCATCAATTGTGGAAAAGATTAAAAAAGAAGGGTTCGGAAGATGTTTAAAAAGATAATAGGAACAATCGGAACCCGGGCCTTAACTGCAGTGCTGGCCTTTATTACATGGACGTTGAACGCACAGTACCTCGGCCCGGAAAATGTAGGTACCATCAGTCTGATCATTTTTTCGGTAGCCATTATTCAATTGTTCACAAATTTTATTGCGGGAGCTGCATTGATATACCTCACTCCCAGGACAGGGATATATAAGCTGTTTATCCCGGCTTATATCTGGTCATTGACTGTTACTTTGCTGGCAGCAGGTGGACTTCAAGTACTCGGGACAATGTTCCCTATCCTGGAGATCATTCCGGCAGGTTATTTCCTTCCTGTGATGTTCCTGGCGCTGGTCATGTCCCTTACCACGGCCAACTATATGCTGCTGCTTGGCCTTGAGCGGGTTAAATCATATAATATCATCAGCCTTGTTCAGATAGTCATTCTGTTTTTGATCCTCCTGCTGATGCTTTTTGGTGTCAGGTTGTTGGATGTGATGGCATACTACTGGGCCATTTTTATCTCCTATCTTATTGCAATGGTGTTCGGTCTTTTTGTGCTGATCCCATCTCTGAAAAAAGTTCCCCTGACCAATATGAAAGCGCTTTTGCTGGAGATACTGAGGTTTGGAAGTTATGTGCAGTTCGCCAACATATTCCAGACCATGAACTACAGGCTCAGCCTTAAGTTCGTCGACTATTTTATCGGCAGAGGCGCGGTCGGGGTGCTGGCGCTGGGAATGCAGCTTGCCGAGGGAATGTGGCTGATCAGCCGCAGCATTGCCACCGTGCAATACTCGCGGCTCTCCAACGAAATGAATTATGATTATAGTGTCAGGCTTACACTCACCCTGGCCAAGATCTCATGGGTTGTTACCGGATTTGCCATGCTGATTGTTCTTGCAATCCCAAATTCTGTTTTTATAACGATTTTTACCGCAGGTTTCGAAGATGTCAAGATGGTGATTGCCTCTCTTGCCCTGGGAATTGTTGCCCTAAGTGTTTCGATGATCTTCAGCGGATTTTTTTCCAGTATCAACAAGCCTTACCACAACACCGTCAGTTCGGCCACCGGTCTGATATTTACAATCGGACTAGGATTGTGGCTTATCCCTGCTTACGGAATTATGGGCGCCGGAATTTCCGCAACGGTATCATATTCCTTCGTGACTTTGTATCAGTTTATTGTTTTTTCGTCGATGACAAAGCTTACTGCGCGGGATTTTCTGCTTACACGAAAGGAGATCAGTCTGCTATACCGGGAAATTAAAAAGGCCGTGACACATAATACGTGACACGTGACGCGTGACACGTAACGCGTGACATTTGAGACGAATCATTTGTCGGAATAGTTATTCTCCTTTAAAAACAGGTTTCCTCTTTTCATAAAATGCGTTGATCCCTTCCAGGTAATCGCTGCTTGTGCCTGCAATGCGGCGAAGCATATCAATGTGCTCAAAGGTCTGCGGTGTCATGGGCAGAGCATTCCCAAGAATGTTCAGTTGTTCCTTGATCACCTGGATGCTGAGCGGTGAATTGGCGATGATTTTCCTGGCAAGCCTGACGGTGAAGTTTTCGAGATCACCGGCATCAACAAGGTGGTTGATGATTCCGAGTCCGAGCGCCCCTTCTGCTGAAATTGGTTCAGCCGTGAAAAACATCTCCTTTACGATATGCTTCCTTCTGCCATGGCGATCACGGGGACTGAGGTTCCCTGGATGATACGGATGACCTCCTGCAGCGGATTGTCATACGCAAGCGGATCCCGGCCGTCGCGTGAAAGTTCATCGATAAAAAATCCCGATGACCATACCTTCATGCCTCTGTTCGCCCGGATGATGATCACTCTCGCTTTTTTATCCCTCAACACTTTAATAGCATGCAGCAGCTCTTTAAGCAGGTCAACACTCAATGCATTTCTCTTTGCGTCATGGTTCAGGGTGATCCACCCGATCTGTGCTCTAAGCTCTTTTAGTACAAGTGCCATAATTTTTCACTGTTAACATTTTAACAGACCGCAAAGTAACATAATTCTCTGGAATTGTGCATAACTTAGTTGAAAATATTTCGGGTTTTATTCAGTACTGACAGGCCTTTCCTGTATCTTTGCCGCAGTTTAAAACTGGACTTGCTGAATGAATAACGTTGAACTCTATACTGAAGAGAGCATACGGTCGCTGGAGTGGAGTGAACATATCCGCCTTCGTCCGGGAATGTATATCGGGAAACTTGGGGACGGATCTTCGCCCGATGATGGCATATATGTGCTGATCAAGGAGATCATTGATAACTCCATTGATGAATTTGTGATGGGCCATGGAAAGACCATCGAAGTGACCATCAAGGATCAGATTGTTTGTGTACGAGACTATGGCCGTGGCATTCCGCTGGGGAAGGTCATCGAATGCGTTTCAAAGATCAATACGGGGGCCAAATATGATTCCAAGGTTTTTAAAAAAGCAGTAGGGCTGAATGGCGTTGGTTCCAAGGCGGTTAATGCCTTGTCATCCTTTTTCAAAGCACAGGCGATCCGCGAGGGCAGAACCCGCATTGTGGAATTTCACCAGGGTGATGTGGTGGTGGATGAGCCGGAAAAGCCGGCAGAGCTGAGGTCGGGCACGGTCATATCTTTCATGCCGGATGAGGAAATTTTCGGTAAGTACCATTATATTCCCGAGTACGTACAGAAAATGTTGTGGAACTATGTATTTCTCAACAACGGACTTACCATTATTTTCAACGGCGAGAGATTTCATGCACAAAACGGGCTGCTCGACCTGCTTACCAGTTACATCGACACACCGGTCATCTATCCCATTATCCATTTACGCGATGGCGATTTTGAATGTGCCTTAACCCATTGTGAGATGTATGGTGAAGAGTATTATACCTTTGTCAACGGACAACACACTACGCAGGGCGGAACGCATCAGGCTGCCTTTCGCGAAGCGCTTGTTAAGACGATCCGTGAATTTTACAAAAAAGATTTCGACACCAACGATATCAAGGCCTCCCTGATCGTTGCACTGAGCATCAAGGTTCAGGATCCGGTTTTTGAATCACAAACCAAGACTAAACTTGGCTCCCTGCTTATTGAACCTGGTGGTATAACCATCAGGAACTACATTATGGACATTGTTAAGAAACAGCTTGACAATTACCTGCACATGAACCCCGATACGGCGGAAGCATTGCTCAGGAAGATCATGCAAAGTGAAAAGGAGCGCAAGGAGTGGGCCAATATAAAAAAGATTGCCAGGGAAAGTATCAAAAAGGTGAGCCTTCATAATAAAAAACTACGCGATTGCCGGATCCACTATAATAATCACGACGACCGTAAGTACGAATCAACGATCTTCATCACCGAAGGTGATTCGGCCAGCGGATCCATCACCAAAGCCAGGGATGTGAACACCCAGGCTGTTTTCAGCCTCAAGGGTAAACCACTCAATTGCTTCGGGTTAAGTAAACGCGTAGTCTATGAAAATGAAGAGTTCAATTTGCTTCAGGCTGCACTGAACGTGGAGGATGGTCTCGAAAACCTGCGTTACAATTATGTAGTGGTTGCCACCGATGCCGATGTTGACGGCATGCATATCCGGCTGCTTCTGCTAACCTTTTTCCTTCAGTTTTACCCCGAATTGGTTCGTAACGGTCACCTTTATATTCTGCAGACCCCGCTATTCAGGGTGCGTAACAAGCAAAAGACCATCTATTGTTACTCTGAAGAGGAAAAGCGATCGGCCATGGGAAAACTCGGCACAAATCCTGAGATAACCCGTTTCAAAGGATTAGGGGAAATCTCGCCAGATGAATTCAAATATTTCATTGCCAAAGACATTCGCCTCGATCCGGTAATTCTGACAAAGGAGTCTTCAGTACTGGATGTGCTGACCTTTTATATGGGGAAAAATACTCCGGAACGTCAGAATTTCATCATCGACAACCTTAGGGTAGAAGCCGATATCATTGAAGGTGTGTTAATTCCCTGATTTCAACCCTGGCGCCTCATCGGCCAAAACGAGGATGAAAACTTCATGTTTGATTCCCGCCTGTGGATCAGGTCCTGCAATTCAAACAGCATGTCCTGATTTACCTGTTCAGCCATCGGAATGACCCATTTTTTGGTATCTGCAATCATATTTTTAATATATTCCTTGTCAAAAATATCAGGGTGAACATCCGTAAGATTGCTGATGCGGTCGGCACATTTAAGAACTTTTGCCGAGTCTGAGCCCTCTGTCAGGATCCTTTTCAGGAAATCCTCCTTGTTCTCTGTACTCCTTCGGGTCACCTCCAGCACAAGTTCAAGCACTTGCCGGCCGTCTTTATCTATCGTTCTGATCTCATCATAGGAAGTGCATTTAACATCCTCGATCAGATCATGGATCACCGAGGCCTTCAGCAACACAGCATCCATGTAGTGATAATCAATTAAAATTGCGAGGGTGGCAAATGCATGCCGGAACTGGTTTCCGCCAACATAACGTTTAACGCCGCGCAACGCGGTAGCCTTCTGGAGATAAGGCGCAATGATCATCCCGGACAGGATGTCTTTCTCATAATTTTCCATAAAGCGATTGAAATGATTTACCCAAATGGTTGATAATATCTCCGGCAATGAGCGATTCGAAACCCTGCTCTTTTGCGGCGAAATCGCCTGCAAGTCCATGAATATACACACCCAGGATGCAAGATTCAAACGAAGAGTAACCCTGAGCCAATAAGCCCGCGATTATCCCGGTGAGCACATCTCCGCTTCCCCCGGTTGCCATTCCGGAATTTCCTGTCGTGTTAAAGTAACAAAGTCCTTCAGGCGTCGTGATGGCCGTATGTGCTCCTTTTAACACAACATAACACTGGTAACGGAATGAAAAATCGCGTTGCATCTGATTTCTTTCAAAATTATTACTGCTTCTCCCAACAAGACGTTCAAATTCTTTGGAATGAGGCGTAAAGATGCACTCTTTTGCAATAAAACCCAGCCATGTCTTATTTTCGGCAAGAATGTTGATGGCATCTGCATCGAAGATCATGGCGAATGGCGCTTGCTGGATCAAAAGCTTCAATGCATTGGCAGTCTTTGGTGAAGTGCCGATACCCGGACCAATCGCGATCGCCGAAAAGGCTGAAATTTCCGGGGGATCAGTGAACTGATCCTTGTCAGGGTCAACAACAAGCATTGCCTCGGGTACAGCAGTTTGCATGATGTCAACGCCCGATCCGGGCGACACTACAGTCACCAGCCCGGCGCCTGAACGTAAACAAGCCTTAGCCGAAAGCACAGCCGCTCCCATTTTCCCGGTCGATCCGGCGATGAGTAATGCGTGCCCGAATACGCCTTTATGCGCGAATTTATTGCGTTTTTTAAGCAGCGTGGCCATATCCCATTCCTCAAGCATAAAGTTTTGAACCTCAGCCGTATCTATGAAATTCTGATGCAGGCCAATATCAAGCAGTTGCCAGTTGCCGACGAAAGGATCGTTTTCCGGAAAGAAAAATGCCAGTTTAGGTGGTGCGAAAGTCAGGGTAAAATCCGCCTGGATGATCTGATGCAAAGATATTGTTTGCGACGTGCCGTCGCAAAAGAGGCCAGATGGCACATCGATGGCTACAACCCTGGCGCCGCTTGAGTTGATATGTTGAATTACAGTGGCCGTAAATACTTCAGATGGCCTGGAAAGCCCGCTGCCAAAAATGGCGTCGATCACAACGTCAGTAACTGCAATCTCCGGAAGGTCACTGGGATGCTCAAGCATCTTGAAATTCTGCATTCCTGATTTCTGGCATTCCTGCAGGCGCTGAAAATTAGCTTTACAACTGGGTGACATTTTTTCCGGAGATGATAATGTGTAAACATTTACACTGAATCCAGCTCCAAACATCATTCTTGCTATGGCCAGTCCATCACCACCGTTGTTTCCGGAACCGCAAAATACCCTGATTTTATGATCAAAAGTAATATGGTCCTTCAACCAGCTAAAGCATGCTGATGCTGCCCGTTCCATCAGGTCGATGTCGTTTATAGGCTCATTGATAACAGTATAGGCATCCGCCTCGCGTACCAGAGATGTGGGTAAAATTTTCATACAGTAAAGGTAAGCGAATTTTTAATAATGGAAGGCGTGTGTTTTAATTTGTCCCAATGTGTTGTATTCCAGCGCAGGCGCTGGTATTTTAATAAAACTCAGTATGGTAAAGACCGTTTTCAGTACTTGTGATTTCGTGGGGATCCTTGTAAGGTCAACATCCACGGAAAGATAAAATTTGCGGTATCTTGAAAATTCAGGCATCGGCTTCCCATTTTCATTCATGATGTTGATGGCGCCACCGGTCATCCCTTCTGCTCCGTAACCTACAGCAATGTTAAGCCATTTGGGAAACTTTGAATGATCAGGCAGAAAGGAAGATATGTTCCCGGAGATCCAGTATGACTGACCGTTATAATCCTTAACCATATTTTGGATCAGGTTGTTACCCAATAATCCAGGTCTGTGCTGCGCATATCGTGATTGATGGAATGAATATTTGAGCGAGAACCTCTGTTGTTGCCAGGCCAATTGCTGACTGACGAAAATCATGCTTCCGATGGTGTTCGCCATCAGGTCGCCGGGCGAAAAACCCCAACCCGATGAAAAGCCGTCGAGCAATTCAATATTGAGCAAGTATGCAAACCCTATCAAACCGCCAAACCATGCAGCCTCTTTCTCCTTTACCCCTGCCCACCGGTAAGTCGAATAACCAATTCTGCTGATGTAATAACCGGTCGTGGCATGTCCGCATTTATCAACCTGCATCCATTCATTGTTGTCATTGAACAGATGAAATGAAGATTGGGGGTAGTCTTTATACCATGCGAAATACAACCCGGTTATGGAAGCGGCATACAAGGTCCCCTGGGCGATAAGAACTCCGGTAAGCCGTCCTTTTCTGATACCGGTTGAATCTGTTCTATGTGTATCTAATGATTGAGCGGTTAATGTTGGTGGGGTGATAAAAAAAAATAATACACATACGAAAACCAACCTGGTATAGCCGCTTGATACCTTCATTGTCACTTGATATTCATTTTGTTCAGGGCCTTTTGGTATTTCTGGGCATTCCGGTTATGCGTCTTCAGGTCGGCTGCGAAATTGTGGTAACCGGAGAAATCCTCCCTGGCACAAAAATAGAGATAGGAATGATCTGCCGCATGAAGTACAGCATCGACCGATGATTTGGACGGCAGACAGATAGGCCCGGGAGGGAGCCCCGAAAAGTAATAGGTGTTGTAGGGCGACTTTATTTCAGTATGTTTCTTAATGACCCGCCTGATACGGTAATCGTTCAGGGCAAAAATAACCGTTGGGTCGGCCTGCAGGGGTATCTGCTTTTTAAGGCGGTTAATGTACACGCCTGCAATTACCGGTTTCTCCTCATTTTTATTGCTCTCTTTTTCTACAATGGAAGCAAGGCTGACAACTTCTGCTTTCGACAGATGTAATGAATCGGCCTGGTGTCTCCTGCGGGAGTTCCAGAAATGCTCGTATTCCCGCTGCATTCTTTCAAATAATTGATCTACAGATGTATTCCAGTAAAACTCATAGGTGTCAGGAACAAAGAGTACAAACAATGTTGGAGGGGTGAGGTCAAATCTTGCCAGGTATGAAGTGTCGGTAAATCGCTCCATTAACTGGGTCGAATCAATTTCCAGGTATTTTCCTATTTTGCCGGCAAGTTCATTGTTGGTCCGGACATTTTGGATTACGATCTTTACAGGTTCCTGGTTACCTGACCTGAGCAGGTTTACAAGTTCATTGTTGCGCATCCCGTTCATTAAACGATATCGCCCCGGCTTGATGTGCTGATCGTAATTTTTACGTTGGGCCAGCCATTCAAACTTTTCAGGGTCAGTAAGATAACCTTTTTTAACCAGGGAATCTTTTACCGCTTCGAACACGGATCCAGTATGGATATAAAAATAACAGGATTTCTTTTCTTTCAGATCGATTACCCGGTCGGTAAGGCGAAAGTAAAACCGCAGTAACGCAAAGCCAACGATCATACACGTGATCGCAACTAAAATAAAGACTTTTGGAATTCTGAAAACCAAATCCCTGAACTTGCTCAGATGATGAACATCATGCTTACCCTCCATGGTTGATCAGTTGAAACATCCATTCCTCCTGCCAAGTATGACCATTATGCATCCAATCCTTCTTTATCCCGCATTTTAAAAATCCAAGTTTCTCAAACAATTTAAGGCTGATAACATTATCGGGCGAGATGTTGCAGTATAGTTGATGGAGTTGCAGTTTATTAAAAGCGTAGCGGATAAAAAGTTCCATCGCCTCATATGCGTAACCTTTTTTCCGGTATGGTTCACGGATTAGAACGCCAACACCTGCCCGATGATGAAAAGGTTCAAAATCAAAGAGATCGATTGTGCCTGCAAAAATATCACCTTCGTCAGTATCATTAAGATCTACCATCAGGCGCAACTGCCGGGTCCTAAAAAGATCATGATGCGTATTTAACACATACTCTTCTATCTGAAATCTGGAAAAGGGAACAAGCGTGTTACTTACATCCCATACGGAAGTGTCATTTTCCCATGCATACAGCAGGTCAACGTCGCCCGGCTCAAGCGCCCGCAACCTCACATTCACTCCAGTTAAAATGTCATCGTGCATATTTCACTATTTCGCTATTTCACTATTTCGCTATTTCACTACCTCGCTACCTAAACACTAACCTCCCCCGTAAAGACAAACATCACCGGCCCCTCCAGCCAAATGTCTGTAAATAGCTCTCCGGTTTGCGTAAAACTCACTTTCAAGTTCCCCCCTAATGTTTTGATAGAATAAATTCCCTGATTGACAGGATCTCTGAAGGCACAAACCATAGCAGATGCGGTAACGCCGGTGCCACATGACAGGGTTTCATCGTCAACACCCCGCTCGTAAGTCCTTACGAAGATTCCATCCCCCTGAATTTCAACAAAATCAACATTTGTTCTTTCAGGTGCAAATCGCACGTCATTGCACAACTTTTTTCCTGCATTGACTATGTCTGTATTTGCGACATCCTCCACGATTTTAACAAAATGAGGCGACCCGGTATTAACAAAGACACCATCATCATAAATTTTACCGATCCGGGTATCTGTCATCTTAAGCCTGTAAACACACACCGTTTGGTTGCCAAAAATTTCCGAATGATGTATTCCGTCCGCTGCATGGAAATTGGCCATGCAACCAACGAGTCCAAGTGATTTTGCGAAGGCAGTCATGCATCTTCCGCCATTACCGCACATGGTTCCCTCATGTCCGTCGGAATTATAATAGGTCATGGCAAAGTCGAACCCGCTCTTTTCCGAGAGCAGCATCAAACCGTCGGCCCCTATCCCCATATGACGATTACAAAGAAATGATACCTGCGCTGTAGTAGGCGCCCATTGCATCGACCGGTTGTCAATGATAATAAAATCATTTCCGGCGCCATGATATTTTGCAAAGGAAATTTTCATGAGTTACTCGTGTCTGCAAAGCTAACGAAAATAATTTATTACTTTTGCCGCCCAATGAAACAGACTATTGTCCGGTATATTTTTTTCTTCAGCTTGTCAGTTTTTTGGAATTTTTCGCACGCGCAGGGATTAAATCAACCAACGGCTTCTGATTCGGTTATAACCACTCCGGATTGTCAGCAACTAGATATTTTCGACGTCCTGACAAGGAAAAAACTTAAGGTTCCTGAGATTCCTTCACGAAAGATCAGGGCCATTATTATTCCCATGGTCGCTTATACACCGGCAACCGGAATGCAATTCGGAGCCGGATCGTCGCTTTCGTGGACCATCGGACGTCACCCTCGCACCAACCTCTCAGCAGGTTCTGTTCAGGTGCTATGGACCACAGAACGGCAGTTAATATCATACCTCAGAACCAACATGTTCTTTAACGATAACCGGTGGGCGCTTCAAACCGACTGGCGATGGTACCTTTTTCGCTTGCCAGCCCGAGGATTAGGCACAGGTGCGGATAACAATATCCCTTTACTTCTGGAATATCCTAATACGATTAATGATCCGGTAATCTATGAAGGAGGTAAATTCCCAATGAAATATAACTGGATTAAATTTCACAACATTTTATCCATGGAGGTCAGCAAGCATTATTACGCAGGCTTGGGCTACCACTTCGATTATTATTATGATATTCTGGACATAAAGTTGCAGACCGACTCCGCGGTTAAAATAATGACTCCCCATTTTGTATATTCCAGGCTACATGGATTCAACCCGTTAAAGTACATAACATCCGGAGTAAGCCTTAATTTTGCCTACGATACCCGCGACAACATCATCAACGCATACAAGGGAATTTATTTCAATGCAAGTTACCTTTACAATTTTGAATTTATGGGGAGCGATCGAAACGGATCAAACCTGTGGGTTGAATTTCGGACGTATGTAGGCTTGTCAAAGCGGGTTCCCCGAAACTTGCTGGCATTTTGGGTGTTTGGTAGTTTTAAAATAAACGGAGATTTACCTTACCTGAACCTGATGGCGAATGGGTTTGATAAAAAGATCTCCTCAGGTCGTGGTTATCCGCAAGGGCGTTGGCGGGGTGAAGATTTTGCATACGGTGAACTTGAATACCGCTTCCCAATCTCCCGGTGTTCAGGGATCATTGGTGGAGTGCTGTTTGCCAATGTAACCACATCATCAAACCGCGACATGCAGGTGCCTTTATTCGGATACCTGAAACCGGGATGTGGCTTCGGCGTCCGCATAATGGTTGGTAAGTATGACCGCACCAATATATTGATAGATTTTGGACTTGGCCAACTATCCCGTGGGTTATATATTCAGGCTCAGGAAACTTTTTAAATGTATATTGAATGATTCAATCACCCTTTTATCGGGATTTTACTGCCTCTTGTCGATTTATCGTTTGATACCCTAACAAACCGTTCTACTTTTGCCATATCAAGTAATCAACTGTTTAAAAAAATAATAGCCATGGAACCATACAGAGACGAACATGAGAATGGCCAGCACAAGAGAAAGTACATTCTTGGAATCATTGTAATTGTAGCAGGTGTTCTGTTACTCTTATCGAATACTGGGTATCTGCCTTATGAATTGAAACATATTCTCCTTTCCTGGCAAATGCTGCTTATTGGTATTGGACTTGTAAGTTTATTCACCAGCGAAAGCCGGACACCTGGCACTATTCTTATTCTGATCGGAGGGGTATTGATCATTCCCCGGATTTTTGAAGTCTCCTTCAATGTTATGCACCTTTTTTGGCCTGTAGTCCTCATTGCAATAGGGGTCCTGATCCTGACCAAAAGGTTACCAAGGCGTCCATGGCAAAGGCGAGGTTCCCCCCAGGACAACCAAAATCTCTCGGAAGGGTTCATCCATGAAGAAAATATTTTCAGTGGCGGCAAACAACGTGTTTTACACCAGGTATTTCGGGGCGGACATATCAATTGTGTGTTCGGTGGTTCCGAAGTTGACCTTACCCAGGCCACTTTGGCTGAAGGGGTGAGTGAACTGGAAATCAATACGATTTTTGGAGGTGTAACCCTTATCGTACCGGCCGATTGGCGGATCCAGCTTAAAATGACATCGATCATGGGCGGATTTGCCGATAAAAGATCGTACGTCAAGGAAAATCCCGACCCGTCAAGAATGCTTATCATCAAAGGAAGCACTATATTCGGGGGTGGTGAAATTAAAAGTTACTGAACTAAGAACTGAGGAGTATGCAACACCCGGTTTTCTTAAATAGAAGAACTGTTTCCATCTATTTTGGTTTGTGGGCCCTCATCATGGGGGGCCACTTTTCCATTTTTTACTTCATCTATTATTTTCCCATTGAGGTATCAGTAGCCGATAGCCTTGTTTATAACACACTTTTTTCCGGAGTGGGTATCTCCATGTGGTATATTGTCAGGTACAGTATTCCCGAGCAGAAAAATATCTGGAACGTGGTTTTCAATCACCTGGCTTATTTAACTCTGACCCTTGTGGTATGGAACGGGTTGGCGTACACGATCCTGGGAACGGTGTTCAAAGCGAATAAGGTTTACATGGATTTATTGACAGTCTCCCTCCCCAATAAAGTCATCACCGGATTGATCTTTTATGTTGTAATCGCACTGATTTATTACCTTTTCATCTATTATATGAACCTTCAGGAGAAGGTCAAGATTGAATCACGGTTGCGCATGGTGCTCAAGGAGACGGAACTTAACATGCTCAAATCCCAGATCAACCCGCACTTTCTGTTCAACAGCCTGAATTCAATAAGTTCACTTACCATTACCGATCCTGAGAAGGCAAGGGAGATGGTTATAAAATTGTCGGACTTTCTGAGATATTCCGTTTCAAACAACACCTCCAGTTTTACAACACTCGAAAATGAGATGGCGAATATCCGCCGTTACCTGGAAATTGAGAAGATCCGCTTTGGGGACAAATTGGTATTTAGTTTCAACCTGCAAGGTTCCTGCCGTAACCATCAGATCCCTGTTATGATTTTACAGCCATTATTTGAAAATGCCATCAAACACGGGGTTTATGAAAGTATTGAGCAGGTCAGTATCGAGATGGACTGTGAGTACAAGGAGGGATACCTGGAAATCCTCATTATCAACGATTTTGATCCACATGCCCATCCGCGCAAAGGGACCGGCATCGGCTTGAACAACATCCGGGAGCGGTTAAGATTGCTGTATAAAAACGACAAACTTCTGCGGACAGTGATTGACGGAACAAGATTCTCTGTATATTTGAGTCTGCCAAATACTGAAAATAGAGAAACTTGAAAGTATTAAAAGTTATATCATGATCCTCCGTACCATTTTAATCGATGATGAGCAACCTGCAAGGGAAGTAGTAAAACATTATCTTCGGGATTTCCCTGAGATAGAGATCCTTGGTGAATTTTCTGATGGTTTTGGCGGCCTTAAAGCCATCCAGGAACTGAAACCTGATCTGGTATTTCTCGATGTACAAATGCCGAAGCTCACCGGCCTCGAATTGCTTGACCTTCTTGAACAACCTCCGTTGATCATTTTCAGCACGGCATACGATCAGTATGCCATCAAGGCCTTTGAAATGAATGCCATTGATTACCTGTTGAAACCATATTCACAGGAACGCTTTACCCAGGCAGTTCATAAGGCGTTAGCCCAGGCAAGTGGCGGAATCAATATGTCTGCACCGGTTCAAAATCTTGTTAAAACACTTGATGATGATCCGGAATATCTCCAGCGTATTGCGGTAAAGTCACGCCATAAAGTCACTGTTGTCCCTATTGATGAGATCATTTATTTCGAAGCCGAGGGAGATTACGTGATGCTGCATACCAAAGAGGCGAAACATCTCAAGGAAAAAACCATGAAGTACTTTGAATCGCATCTTGACCCGAAACAATTTATCCGCATCCACCGATCTTATATCCTCAATGCCAGTTTTATTGACAGGATTGAATACTATGACAAGGAAAATTATGCCGTCATTACAAAAAACGGCGCTAAACTGAGGGCAAGTACCACCGGTTATAAAATTCTGAAACAGGCATTGAACATGTAGCCTTGAATAGGATCACGCAAGGCATAAGACCATTGAAATATAATTTCTGTTATTTGGTTAACAAACACAATTTGTTTGTAATTTTGACGTACTAAATAACCTATGATGTTTAAAACGAACGAATACTTTGACGGCAAGGTGAAATCGATCGCCTTCGCTACCCCCGAAGGACCTGCCACCATGGGCGTGATGTCCGCTGGAGAATATGAATTCGGAACCTCCACGGTTGAACACATCACTGTGATCTCAGGGATCATGGTGATTCAGTTGCCGGATGAGTTGGAATGGAAATCTTATAAACCTTTTGAGATGTTCATTGTTCCCAAGGATAAAAAATTCAAGCTCAGGATCTCCTCCGATGCTGCATACCTGTGCCTCTATCTTTAATTTATTTAACACTAATACAAAAAGAAATGAAAAGGGTGATCCTGTTATCCATGATGTTGCTGTTCGCCGGAGTTACAACCATGTTTGGCCAGCCTGCAGAGGCGCCGATAAAAAAGAATCAAACAGATCTTTTTAATGATTTTTATATCTCCTACGGCACCGGAACACTCTATTATTTTATTGAAAACGAGGGCATGGAGGCAAAAAACCTGTCTGGAACGTTTTTAGTTGGATTTTCGCGTTCCATTAACAAATTGATTGCTGTAGGATTTCAGTTGAGCTATACCAACATTGACCGAACCGGAATAGATTATCTTTACAGTTATCAGCAAACAGTATCCTACACGAATACAAAAATGACAGATAATCTCTGGCAGGGCATTGCCAACGTTCGGTTCCGTTACCTGAACACCCCGGCTTTTTGTATGTATTCAGGTGTTGGCATGGGCGTTACAATGGATTATTATCATAAAACGGTTGACTCGGTTGCCTCGAATGGTCAAAAGTTACTGCCTGCCGGTCAGTTAACACTTCTTGGTTTTCGCTTTGGCCGGGCGATCAGTTTCTTTGGTGAGTTTGGAATCGGCACCAACTCAATCCTCAATGCCGGTATAAGCTATAAATTTGGCGATTGACGTAGTTGTCACGGGATCATGTGAACCTTGATGAAATTTGTTCCGCCGGATTTATGAGCAGGAATTCCCCCAAGCAGCAGCATCTTATCTCCAGACCTGGCAAGATTTCGTTGCACAAGATTTCTTTCGGCAACCTCTACCATTTCATTAAATGTGTCGGGATGATCTGTGATTAAAACAGGAATAATTCCCCAGATTAAGTTAAGGGCATGATACACATTTCTATGCGTGGTGAGAGCGAATACAGGTGAATCAGGGCGTTCGGCGGCTATGAATTGAGCGCTTCTTCCGCTGTTTGTCATTACAACGATGCAGGCAGGATTGATAACATCCTCTATCTGGTTTGCTGCACGACAGAGGGCAACGATATCGGAATTATCCGTTGGCGGGTAAGTTTTAAAATCAATTCTGGACTCAACATCCAGGGCAATTTTTACCATCATTTCAACTGCTTTTACTGGATGATCACCCATGGCCGTTTCACCGGAAAGCATGATGGCATCGGTTCCATCGATGATGGCATTGGCCACATCGCTTGCTTCTGCACGCGTAGGCCTCGGTTCATGGATCATGCTCTCGAGCATCTGTGTGGCTGTGATCACGGTTTTCCCGCTTCTGTTGCACAACTCAATGATGCGTTTTTGCAGCATCGGAACCTTTTCGGGGCTCATCTCAACACCAAGATCCCCGCGGGCAACCATGATCCCGTTCACAACATTCACAATCTCCTCGAGATGTTCAATGGCCTGGGGTTTCTCAATTTTAGCCAGGATGGGTTTCTCGTATCCTTTTTTGGTGATAAAATCCCGGAGGGTGATTACATCTTCGGCCGACCGGACGAAACTTAGCGAAACCCAGTCGATGTCCATCGACAACCCGAATTCCAGATCAAGGAGGTCTTTTTCTGTCATAGCGGGTAAGCGGAGGTTGAGATCAGGGAAATTCACCCCTTTTTGATCAAACAGCAAACCACCATCAACTACCATGCACAACACATCCTTTCCCTTAATTTCAATAATTTCTAGTTCGATTAACCCATCGGCCATCAGAACCTGCATCCCTGGTCTTGCATCCTCTGCAACATAAGGATAGTCGATCGGGATGGTTGAGGATGAAGATGTGTATTCCGACTGGGGCACCAGCGTGATGATATCACCTTTATGGAGGTCAATTTTCCCCCCGGGAAGCAGGCCGACTCTGATCTTTGGCCCCTGAAGGTCCTGCAAAATCGTTATGGGTTTATTCAATTCAGATGAAATTTGCCGCAGCGATTTGATCACCCTGGCATGATCCTCATGGGTCCCGTGAGAAAAGTTCAGCCGGGCTACATCCATCCCGGCTACGATCAACTGCCGGATCATGTCCGGTGAACTGCTTGCCGGCCCGATAGTAACAACAATCTTTGTGCGGCGAAACGGATTTTTCATGGAAAATATTTGAGGATGAAATAATAACTAAAACAGGTGTAAGGACAGGGGAACAACTATAGTTCAATACTGTCGCCATATTGCGGTAAAAATGGCTGCAAACCATATCTTTTCCGGATGATGTCAGACAGGGGCATTCTGGCTTTCTCCTCACCGTGTGTAAGTACCACACGCGGCCGGTCAGGTGCAAGGACATTAAACCAGTTCAACAAATCGGTTTGGCCGGCATGTGCACTGAATCCTCCGAGTTTATGAATCTTCGCCCTTACGGCAATACGTTCACCGAAAATGTTCACTGTTGAATTCCCGTCAACCAGTTTCCTTCCAAGAGTCCCTTGTGCCTGGTATCCAACGATGAGCACAGAGGTTTCCGGTTTCCACAGGTTGTGCCGCAGATGATGTTTGATACGGCCGGCATTGCACATACCCGAACCGGCAATGATCATGCAAGGTCCTTTCACATCATTGAGTCGCCTGGATTCTTCGGCAGAAGGCGTCGGTCGGATATACCCTTTGTCCCGCTCCATTTCGCCACTGCCAATTAATTCGATCATCTCTTCGTCAAACAGTTCCGGATGGCTCATGTAAATTCTCGATGCCTCGATGGCCATCGGACTGTCAATGTAGATTGGAAAGCGCGGCAGTCCGCCTTTTCGGAAGGCCTGTTCGATGTAATAAATAATATCCTGGGTGCGGCCGATCGCAAAGGAGGGCACCAGTATTTTACCCTTCAGATGCAATGCCTCCCCGATGATCGCGATGGCCTCGTCAATAGTCTCCTGCAACGGTTTGTGGTCGCGGTCGCCGTAGGTTGATTCCATGATCACCATGTCGGCTTCCCTGAACGGCTCCGGATCACGCACAATGGGCATGCCTGTTGCGCCCAGATCGCCGGAAAAGATCACCGATTTTTTACCCTTTCCATCCGATACAGTCAGCTTCAGACTTCCTGATCCCATGATGTGGCCTGCTTCATCCACAATGATCTCCATTCCTTTGGCGACAGGGAAGGGTGTGTGGTAGGTGAGCGGTTTCATCTGACGGATCGCCGTCTCAACATCGTCCTCTTCGAAAGCAGGCCTGATCTTCGGTTTGCCATTCCTGACCAGCATCCGGTTCAGTTTTTCAAGGTCGCTGGTTTGTACCTTCAAGGAATCACGAAGCACGAGCGCGGCAAGGTCAAGGGTTGCCGGAGTTCCGAAAACCGGACCACGGTAGCCATTCCGCACTGCATGAGGCAGCCTTCCGCAATGGTCGAGATGGGCATGGGTCAATACGATCGCGTCGAGTGTGTTGTAATTTACAGGCGGAGCGGCTTTATTCCGGGATTCATCCCGCCGGCCTCCCTGGAACATCCCGCAATCGATCATGATTCGGGCATCAGTAGATTCACAATAATAAGCCGTTCCTGTAACTCCGCCGGCGGCGCCATAAAAAGTGATTTTCATAATTCAGAAGATTGGTGACACAGGGGTTTGTTTGTAAAGATAGAACTTTTATTGCGAAAGATACCATTGATTTTATTTGGTTATGACGCCTAAGGTTGTTAGTTTTACGGGCATGAAACAAATGTTTTTCTGTGCATTTTTTCTATTCATGGTTCTGAACCCCCAACTTTTTTCCCAGGAGGATAACACCCGTTCATGGCAGTTGAAAGGATATCTCAACGATATGCAGATGGCTCGGTTCAGCAGCATCGACGATCCATGGGTTCTTGACCAGGAAATTCACAACCGGATCGATTTTACCTGGAATCCCGGAATTGTTTTCAGAACGGGTATCGGATTGCGCAACCGGTTCATTTTTGGAAACTCGATCTCCTCCGATCCATTATACAAGGAGAGGCTGTTTAACGACAACGGCCTGGCTAACCTGAACTGGGATGTCTTTTCCTCCACCTCCTTTGCCCTGGTGACCCAGTTTGACCGTGCTTGGCTATCATTTACCACCGGAAAGGTTCAGTTGACCATCGGCAGGCAGCGAATCAACTGGGGACAGACTTTCGTTTGGAACCCCAACGATATTTTCAATACTTACTCTTATTTCGATTTTGATTATCCTGAGCGGCCAGGGAGTGATGCCGTGCGGATTCAGTATTACCCATCGGGCACCTCAACAGTTGAGTTTGCTTCAAAATGGAATGACAAGGGGAAGATCACTGTAGCCGGGATGGGAAGATTCAATACAGGGGGATATGATATCCAGTTTATGGCTGGTTTGGTGGATGACCGGGATTATGTGATCGGAGCAGGGTGGTCGGGGAACATTGCTTCTGCAGCCTTCCGCGGTGAGATGTGTTATTATCAGCCCAAAAGAAATTTTCGGGATACTTCCGGAGTTTTGCTGGCCACCATCGGGGCCGACTATACCTTTACCAACTCTTTGGCGCTGACTTTCCAGGTTTTTTACAACCAGTTGCCATCAGGGTACCAGCCTGAAGGTCTTTCGGGCCTCTACCAGGCGCCCGCTACACCCAAAATGCTCTCCATCACCGAATGGAATATCTTCCTGATGGGGTACTATCCGGTAACTCCCTTGTTTGATGTCTCCCTGGCTGTTATGTACGATCCGGCCATTAGGGGATGGTTTGTCGGACCAACGCTGAATTATAATGTCAAACAGAATATCGATCTGAGTCTTTTTATACAGTATTTTAATGGCCGGTTTAAGAACACCGGAGCGCTATATGTTCAGAATCTCTATTTTCAAGCCTGCCTTGCAGCCCTCCGGCTGAAATGGAGTTTTTGAACCCGGAGGAGAAATGCGAATTGCGAATAACAATAACGAATAACGAATGAAAAAGGTCTTTTTACTATTTATTTTCAGTATTGCCGGATGTGCAATTTTTTCACAGGATGCCGCCGACATTGTTAAGAAAGCAGATGACCTGATGCAGGGGGTTACGAGCCAGAGCGAAATGGAGATGACCATTATCCGGCCAACCTGGCAAAGGTCCATAACGTTTAAAAACTGGGGAAAAGGGCGGGAACATTCCATGACCCTGATCACTGCCCCACCAAAGGAGAGCGGACAATCGTTTCTGAAATTGAAAAACGACATGTGGAGTTGGAATCCAACCATCAACCGGATGATCAAGTTCCCTCCCTCGATGATGTCGCAGGGGTGGATGGGTTCCGATTATACCAACGACGACATCCTGAAGGAATCGTCGCTCGTTCTTGATTATAACCACAAATAAATAAAAACCATGGAGATCGTTCTGATAGCATGGCGGAACCTCTGGCGTAATAAACGCCGTACATTGATCACAGCAGCCTCTGTTTTCTTTGCAATATGGTTTGCATTGATCATGCGTTCCTTCCAGTTGGGCAGCTACGAACTGATGGTCAACAACATTGTACATGCCTATTCGGGTTACTTCCAGGTTCATGCAAAAGGGTATTGGGACGATAAAGTGCTTAACAACGGGTTTGTCAATACCAATGAGCTGGAATTAAATCTTCAAAAAACTGAAGGAGTTGCCGGTTATGCCCCCCGGCTTGAAACATTTGCGTTGGCATCGTATGGAATGCAAACCAAAGGCGTGGTGGTGAATGGCGTTGATCCGGATGCGGAAAACGGGCTGACCTCACTCCAGAAAAAGATGGTTACGGGGCAATACCTTAAACCGGATGATTCAGGAGCCCTGATCAGTCAGCGATTGGCGAAGTATCTTAAGATCGGGGTGGGTGATACACTTGTGATCATCGGGCAAGGTTATCACGGGGCAACTGCTGCAGGAATCTTTCCGGTGAGAGGGATCGTTCGCTTTCCCTCTCCTGATCTTGACAGCCGGCTGGTTTACCTCAGTCTGCCTGTTGCGAGAAACCTGCTCAACGCCAGGGATATGCTTACTTCAATTGCTTTTAACGTGGAAGATCCCGGTAAATATAAAACCGTGGCGAAACATGTAAATTCGCAGCTTGACAACGGTTTATTCGAGGTGATGACCTGGGAGGAGATGATGCCCGATGTGGTTCAGCAGATCCGGGCCGACAGCGCATCAGGGCTGATCATGCTCGGCATCTTGTATATGATCGTCGGATTCGGGATCTTCGGCACCATGCTGATGATGCTGAATGAACGGTCACGTGAGTTTGGGATGATGATCGCCATCGGCATGCAGAAAGGACGGCTGATGCTCATTGTGATCACGGAGACCCTCTTCCTTGGATTACTGGGCATTGTTTCCGGTGTAATGGCTGCCATCCCGCCCATCTATTATTTCTACATTCACCCCATTCCGCTTACCGGTGATATGGCTGAGTCAACCATCCGGATGGGTTTTGAACCATTAATGCCAACCGCGTGGGAATCTTCATACTTCATCGCCCAATCATTGGTGGTGCTGATAATTATCCTGATGGTGATGTTCCTGCCGGTGATGAGAATCAGAAGACTTACAGTAATCAAAGCAATGCGACATTAACCTTAACTTATGATCTGGATCGTTGCCTGGAAAAATGTCTGGAGAAACAAAGCACGCAGTCTCGTGGTTGTGATGGCCATTGCTTTTGGCCTGTTGGGCGGCGTATTCTCTTCTGCCGTACTCAAGGGGACAAGCGACCAGCGTGTAAGGGAGGCAGTTAGCCGCGAAACATCACATCTTCAGATCCATAATAAGGCTTATACCGACGATAATGAAGTGAAGTTTGTTATTGGAGGCGATCTTGAAAAACTGGACAATGTTCTGGACACAATGAAGGGCATTGAGGCGTGGTCGCCCCGTGTGAAATTCATGGCCATGGCCGGGAGCGCCAATGCCGGAACCGGAGTGATGGTGATGGGGATTGATCCGGACCGGGAAAGCCGGGTAACAGAGATCCATTCGCTGATACGCGACTCTTGCGGAACCTGGTTCCAGGCATGTAAGGGCGTTCCGGTGATAGTGGGAGAAGCTCTGACCAAGAAACTAAAGGTCAGGCTTCACTCCAAGATCGTACTCACTTTCCAGGACATGCAGGGAAACCTTACCGGAGGAGCCTTCCGGATCTGCGGTATATACCGGACCAGCAATTCTGTATTTGATGAGATGAATGTCTTTGTGACCCGCACTGATGTTATCCCGCTACTGGCTGCCGAAACTAATTCGTGCCATGAAATTGCCATGCGAATGAAGGATGCAGGAATAGTTGAACAAATTCAGAGCACATTGAAAACCCTTTTTCCCGCATTGCTGATCCAGAACTGGAAAGAGATCGACCCGCTGCTCGGCATGCTTAACGACTTCATGGATCTGTGGCTCTACCTCTTTATGGGCATCATCATGCTGGCGCTTGGATTCGGTATCATCAACACCATGCTGATGGCGATCCTCGAACGAACCAGGGAACTGGGGATGCTTGCCGCCATCGGGATGAACAAGCAGAAGATATTCTCCCTGATCATGCTCGAGTCGGTCTTCCTGTCACTCACAGGTGGAATAATCGGGATCACGATGGGAACAGCCCTGACCTGGTACACCAACCTTACAGGCATCAACCTGGGCACTTTTACCGAAGGTTTTGAGAAGATTGGGTACAACCCGATGCTCTATCCTTCACTCGATTTGTTCTTTTTCATTAACCTGACCCTGATGGTGATCGCAACAGGGATACTTGCTTCGGTCTATCCGGCCAGGCGTGCACTTAAATTGAGGCCTGCAGAGGCCATCCGTAATGATTAAATCTGAACTATGAGTATCATTGCCATTGAAAATCTGAAAAAAAGTTATCGCGATTCCGAGGTGGAAGTTCATGCGTTAAATGATATCAACATTGCCTTTGACCAGGGTGAATTTACAGCCATTGTCGGCCCTTCCGGTTCCGGAAAGACCACCCTGCTCAATATGATCGGTGGATTGGATAAACCCGACAACGGAAGAATTCTGATCGGAGGCGAAGACATTACAAAACTCAGCAGCCGCAAACTGATTGATTTCAGGATGCATCATATCGGGTTCGTATTCCAATCTTATAACCTGATCCCGGTGTTGACCGCCCTTGAGAATGTTGAGTTCATCATGCATCTGCAGGGAATCAAAAGAGAGAAGCGGCTAAGCCGTGCCACCGAACTTCTGGAAGCCGTTGGACTGGGTGACCGGATCCACAGTCGTCCTTCGAAACTGTCTGGTGGCCAGCAGCAACGTGTTGCCGTGGCCCGTGCGCTCGCTTCTCGTCCGCGCTTTATCCTTGCCGATGAACCCACCGCAAACCTCGATTCAGCATCCACAAGGAACCTGCTGGAGATCATGGAAAAACTTAATCAAGAGGAGCAGGTCACATTTATCTTTTCCACCCATGATCAACGAGTGGTGGACAAAGCACACCGTGTGATTGTGCTTGAGGATGGGAAGGTTGTAAAGGACGAATATCAAAATTAGTGATCCGATTTTACGAACCGTGCAATGAAATTACTTTTTGCCGATTCCAAAATCATCGTGTACAGTCCTGGCACCAGTTCCTCAATGTTGATCCCGGCCTTCGTCATCTTCCGGCGTAGAACCTCTCTTCCCTGGATATCGATAATCCTGGCCATGACGTCATGATTTGTACGAAGGAATTGTGGGTCCGGAATTATTGTTTTGTTGGCTGGATTTGGATATACCATAACTGAGGTGGCACGCTTCGGGTGTTTTACTCCGGTAGGCAGATCTCCGGTAAACCGTGCAACGTTGTGTACAGGCGTTGAAGGAGTTCCGGCGTAATCAAACCGTCCGCCAATATAAAGAGTACCGTTTACAATAGCAAGCGACTGGCCATTCATGTTGGATGATCCCAAAGGATTATAAAAGTTCAGGCTGGACCAATTGTTGGAGGATCCGGTATCAAACATCACACACGTTGAAACGATGTTACTGCCTTGCCAGTATCCAAAATCACCGCTTGCAATGAGATTATCCTTGAAGATTTTGAAATCATAAACGATCGCGCCCAGGTTTCCGTCAAACGGATAGGCCTTCCATTGGGATCCGTCATAGGAGGCCACGCTTGATCCGAAAATGGTATCCTGAAAATTGGCAAAAATTCCACCAACGAACAGTTTCCCTTCGAACTCCTTAAATGCATATACCTTACCCTCAAGTATACCGCCTGAAGGACCTGCCACTGGAAAATTCAACCCAGTCCAGTTAGTCCCGTCAAACATAGCTACCCGCTGGGCTATAGTTCCATTTACTGAATCAAAAACACCACCGGCAACAAGTTTGCCCTGGTATTCCCCAAGGGCGTAAAGATACCTGTAGTTTTCAGGACCGGTAAATTCACCCGGAAGATCCCCCCAAACACTGCCATTGAATTTGGATACCTTCACAACAAATTTGCTGTAATAGGTATGCTTTGTTGCGTAAAGCTCACCATTCAGCACATACATTGCACGATAATCGTACGAGAGCGGATCGGGCACGGGAATGGCGAGCCAGGTGGCGCCGTTCCATTTGGCTATACCGGCATACGGCACGGTTCCGCTACCATCATTATTAAACCTTCCTGCAGCATAAAGGTCACCATTGTAAACAGCCATAGCTCTGACTTCGTCATCAAATCCTGTACCCATCGGCTGCCAACTGCTTCCATCCCAGCTTGCAATACGGTTCACGACCTGGCCGCCGGCCAATATGAAACTTCCGCCGACGATCAGTTTCCCCTGGAACGATTCCATGGCAATCACTTTTTGATTCGTGCCTGTCCCATCACCAAGCGCTGACCAGTCTTGCGATAATCCATGAAATCCGGTAATGAGTAAAAAAAGTAGTGTAAATGTGTTTTTCATATTAATTTTATTTAGATTGTGTCCATGCAAAAATAGTATTGATTTGATAAAGTAACAAATCGGAGATAAAATATTTCCTTTTAGACTAAGGATGAATGGACTATAGATTTAATTTGGTCTTTTTAATCCTGAACCGATATAATTTGATACTATTGCAAAATTATTTGATGATAGCAATATAATTACAGAACCGGGGAAGGAAAATCAACCAAAAAATGATGTAATATGATAAGAATCAGGAAAATATCCAATCCATATCTCGATACCAATATCAGTAATATGGAAAAAGTCAGGGATATTATCAGGAGACAATTTCCTGATCTGTCTGAAAATAAAATAAATGCAATAGAGGATCAGATGACTGATCCGATCAAGTATGAGTATCAATCGATTCTGTTAATTGCCGAGGATATCAATGAAGGCGTCAGGGGAATTGCCCTTTTACTCTACATGTCGGATCTGCGGTTTTGTTTTCTTGATTACATTGCCGTTTCTCCCGGCGTTGTTACAACAGGGACCGGAGGAGCGCTTTATGAACGCATTCGGGAAGAAGCCGAGTCGCTGGAGGTCTTCGGGATTTTTTTTGAATGTTTGCCAGATGATCCAAGTCTTTGCAGCGACCAAAAAGATTTGGTACAGAATCAGAAACGGCTTGCCTTTTATGAACGTTTTGGCGCACGACCAATCGCCAATACAATTTATGAATCGCGCGTTAATCCTGATGATGATTGCCCTCCGTATCTTGTTTTCGACGGTTTAGGAAAATCGGATGCAATACCAAAGCAGACTGTCCGG
Source organism: Bacteroidales bacterium (assembly GCA_030681475.1). GTDB lineage: Bacteria > Bacteroidota > Bacteroidia > Bacteroidales > FEN-979 > CAIVAT01. The sequence goes on from JAUXWT010000109.1 coordinate 54,392, forward strand.
GAGATTGTTAAAGCTATTCTGGAGCGTAAGTACAGGGATTATTGCCCAAGGACATATATTGACAGCGTTGTTGAAAGCATCCAGGACGATCCTGTGGTGTTACGCAGTCCCAGATATACCAGAACCAGGGAACTACACAGCTATAAGACTCAACTTGGCGAAAAGAACAAAATATTCCTCGTTATCAACGACAGGCATCATATCCATCACATCAAGGAAAGGGGTTATGTTGAGTCTCCGGTGAGAGTCGAGAATATAAAAAAAGAGCTTGATAAAACGGGACTTTTCCGTGAAGGAAAGGTTAAAGAATTCTCTGAGAAATTCATTTTGAAGGTTCACGACCGAAGTTTTTTCAATTATTTTAAAAAAGTATGTAAAAGCCTTTCAAAAGATAAATCAGTGTACCCTTATGTGTTTCCGATCAGGAATGCCACAAGGGCTCCAAAGGAATTATCGGTAAGGGCTGGATATTATTGTTTTGACACCTTCACGCCGCTCAATCAGAATGCATTTCTGGCAGCCCGCTGGGGAGTAAATGCTACCCTGACAGCGACTGAAGGAATCATTGAAGGCAACATCGCCGCGTACGTGCTTACCCGACCACCCGGACATCATGCTGAACGGTCGGTGTTCGGTGGGTTCTGCTATTTCAACAATTGTGCGATCGCTGCCAATTATTTAAGTAATATTGGGAATGTGGCTATCCTCGATATCGATTTTCATCATGGTAACGGACAACAGCAGATTTTTTATAACAGGAATGATGTTTTAACGATTTCAATCCATGGTCATCCATCATTCGCCTATCCCTATTTTTCAGGATTCAGTGAGGAAACAGGAGAAGGACCCGGACATGGATTCAATGCCAATTATCCTTTACCTGAAAAAACGACCTACAAGCAATATTCTGCTGTTCTTGGGAAAGCAATAAAAAAAATCAGGAATTACCACCCCGAATTTTTGATCATTGCGCTCGGATTTGATACTTCAAAGGGGGATCCGACCGGTACATGGGATTTTTCCTTCGATAATTTTCATTCTACGGGGAGGGAAATTGGCAAACTGCATCTGCCAACACTTATCGTGCAGGAAGGAGGGTATAGAAATCAATCGCTGGGCGCCAATGCAAGGGCGTTTTTTACCGGATTTTATGATACGCTCAGGAGGATCTGATCATTTTAACGTGTGTTTGGTAAAGGATTTATAAATATTACTGATTTGTGCGTTAATCGATTGTTACTCATATTGGAATTGATGGGAAAGCACAGGAAATTTTGGAAAATCTGATTAATTTATGAGTATTGGGGTATCTTGGCGATTTGTACCTTTACGAAATAAAATATTAAACGGTAAACCTGAATCACGATGAAAAAAAATAGATCCATATTGATATTCATAGCCATACTGGTTGCCTTACAAACAGTATTTGCCCAGGTGGATACCATCAACACAAACAATGATTCGTTGAATACAAGTATCCTTGATGATTTTAACAAAAAGCTTGCTGAAATTGATCAGTTGCGTGTAGCTGATTCAATCCAGAAATCAGAATTGGAAACTCAGCTCAATTCATTAAAAACAACCGATAATCTGAAAAAGGAGGAACTGCAAAAACAACTTCAGCAACTTAAGGATAAGGAAGTTAAGCGACTGGCATTTAAAAAATCCCAGATTGACTCTTTGCGGCTTACTGCCAAGGCATTTCCCGTTTTAGGCTTTTTTAAGGATACTTTATTTCTGATATACAGCAAACTGGGCAGTTTTTCGGCTAAAGATAGGGCAGAAGCCATCAGCGCCCGCATTAAAAAATTGTCGGACAAACTCGGTTTTAAACAGGATTCATTAAAAGTATTTGCTGCTGAAACAACTGTTGACATCATGTCTGGTGAAAGCATCATCATGAGTGTTTCGGAAAACGACGCAATCTGGAATGATACTACTAAGATGGAGTTGGCAAAATCGTACCAGAAGACCATTGCCAACGCGGTTATAAAGTATAAGTCAGAAACCAGCTTTGCGACATTGGCAAAAGCGATCGGCCTTGCTCTGTTGGTTCTGTTGATTACTGGAGCTTTGATCTATTATATACTAAAACTCTTCACCTGGTCAGCCCTCAAAATTCAGGAGCAGGAGGGGAAACTTATTAAAGGGATCAAAATCAAAAATTATACCTTGTTTGATGAAAGAAGGCAGGTTAGAGTCTTAATGGGAGCCAACACCGTCTTAAAATGGTTTATTTTTATCTTGATCATCTATATCGCCCTGCCGATCCTTTTTGGAATTTTTCCCTGGACCAAAAATTTAGCAACAATGCTGTTTGGCTATATCCTAAACCCTGTTAAAAACATGGCGCTGGCCTTCTGGAATTATTTACCTAACCTGATTACCATTATAGTCATTATCGTTGTTTTTCGCTATGTTTCAAAAGGGATCAAGTATTTAAAAACAGAAATTGAAAAAGGCAATTTGCAATTACCCGGTTTTTACGCCGATTGGGCCAATCCAACTTACCAGATCGTCAGGGTGTTGCTTTTCGCATTTATGGTCGTGGTAATGTTTCCTTATTTACCGGGGAGCGACTCGCCGGTGTTTCAAGGTGTTTCTGTTTTTCTTGGCGTGTTGTTCACTTTTGGTTCATCCGGTTCCCTTTCAAATGTCATTGCAGGTTTGGTGCTTACCTATATGCGATTATTTAAAATCGGTGATCGTGTAAAAATAGGGGAGGTGGTTGGCGATGTTATCGAAAAGTCATTGTTGGTGACACGGATCAGGACCATCAAAAACGAAATTATTTCCATCCCGAATTCAACAGTAATGAATAGTCATACTGTTAATTACAGTAGCGATGCCCCCGAAAAAGGCCTGATTATCCATTCGACCGTAACCATTGGGTATGATGTTCCATGGCGTGACATGCATCAGGCGCTGATCGATGCCGCGATGAAAACGGAAATGATTGTCGATGAGCCAAAACCATTTGTTTTACAAACAAGTTTAGATGACTTTTATGTTTCTTACCAGATCAATGCGTACATCAAGGAGGCAAACAAGCAGGCAGTGATCTATTCCAACCTGCATCAGAACATCCAGGATGTTTGCAATGAACGCGGCATCGAGATCTTGTCTCCCCATTATCGTGCGGCAAGAGATGGGAATATGGTCGCTATTCCGGCCAGTTACCTGCCAAAAGACTATGAGGCGCCGAGTTTTAATGTCAAAATGAATAAGGATAAATAGGATTTCATCAGTTAATGAAAACAATACCTTTAAAAAAATTAAACGAATTACAAGCTACTGCCATCTGTGGAAATGACATCAGTTCGTCCTGCCTGTATGTTTCTGCCCTTACAATTGTATATGCAGGACAATTTGCCTGGATATCACTTCTGATTGTTGCGCTTGTTCTCTTTTTTTTCAGACGGATTTACGGAGAGGTGGTGGGTGCAATACCCCTCAACGGAGGGGCCTACAACGTATTATTAAACACATCCACCAAGCGGCTGGCCTCCTTTGCCGCTGCCCTAACCGTGTTATCGTATATGGCAACTGCCGTTATCTCTTCAACTGAGGCCATGCACTACCTGGAAGGAATTTTCCCGCTTCAAAACCATATTGTAGCGACCATTGTAGTTTTATTGGCTTTTACAGGCCTGGCGATCCTGGGTATCAGTGAATCAGCATTTGTTGCTGTAATAATTTTTATCATTCATCTATTCACCCTCTTTTTTCTGGTTCTTTCCGCCTCCTGGTACCTGTTCAATAACGGGCTTGGGATTTTCCATTTAAACTGGCATCTTCCCATTGCCTCAGGCAGTATGACCAATGCACTGTTTTTCGGTTTTTCAGCCGCCATGCTCGGCATCTCGGGTTTTGAGAGTTCAGCCAATTTTGTGGAAGAGCAAAAGCATGGTGTGTTTCCGAAAACGCTGCGAAACATGTGGGCAGTGGTCAGTTTTTTCAACCCGGTATTGGCATTGCTGGTGATCTGCATCATTCCGCTTAAAATTGTAGGCGAGCATCAGGAGTCGCTCCTGGCCTATCTCGGTGAAACGACCGGAGGCGCCTGGCTGGCTTATCTCATTTCCATTGATGCAGTATTGGTTTTATGCGGCGCCGTATTGACATCGTTTGTCGGCGTTTCCGGGCTGCTTGAGCGTATTACCCTTGACAGGATCCTTCCAAATTTCTTTCTGAAGAAAAACAATCACGGGGCCAATTACAGAATTGTCATCGCGTTCTTAGTTTTATGTCTGTCTGTATTGTTAGTTACTCATGGCAACCTGAAGGCCCTGGCCGGGGTTTATACTTTTTCGTTCCTTATTGTAATGGGTCTGTTCGGAATTGGAAACCTGATGTTGAAATTAAAGCGAAAAAAGTTGCCACGGCCAGAAAGAGCCAGGGGATTGGTCGTTGTTATTGCCGTGTTCTTTATTGCAGCAGCGTTTTTAGGTAATATGAACCTGAATATTCAGTCCTTCTATATTTTTCTGAAATATCTGGTCCCGGCGCTGTTTGTCATTGGCATCATGCTGAACAGGTCCTTCCTGGTAAAGATCCTGATTGACATTCTGGAGTATTTTTATGAACATTTGCGCAGAATTGTTGTCATAAGCAATCATTATCTACAAAAACTGAACAGAAAGATAAGTTCACAGGAATTCGTTTTTTTTACCAAAGGAGACAATGTAGCGGTTCTGAATAAGGTCATGCAGTACGTCCAGGACAATGAAACGACCAAAAGGTTAAAAATAGTGAACATTAAAAAGGAGGGTGAAACAAACGAATTGCTTAGACATGACCTTGAAGTCCTTGATCGTGCCTATCCTGTGATAGATATCGAGTTTATTGAAATTGTCGGCGTATTTGGACCGGAAATTATTGAGGAGTTATCCAAGGAATGGAATATTCCTAAAAACTTTATGTTTATAGGCTCGCCCGGAAACCGATTCTCATATCGTGTCGCCGAATTAGGAGGCGTAAGATTAATAATGTAATACAGTGAACACAATCAATGAAATGACAATAAGAGAAAAAATTTGCCACATTATTTTTGAAACCGAAACGAAGGCAGGAAAGCGATTTGATGTTGTGTTGCTGTGGTTGATCCTTTTCAGTGTTTTGGTCGTGATGCTTGAAAGTGTTCCGGAAATTGGTTCAGAGCATATAGGTGTTTTTATTTTGATTGAATGGTATTTGACGCTGATTTTTTCAGCTGAATATTTTCTGCGGATCTGGAGTAGCCCTAAACCATTAAAGTACATTTTCAGTTTTTGGGGGTTAATTGATTTGATGTCTATTTTGCCAACTTATTTAAGCCTGATTTTTCCGGTTTACCATTATTTATTGGTTGTAAGGATATTCAGACTATTGAGGGTATTCCGGATTCTGAAATTGGCCAGATTTAATGCGGAGGCAAAGGTGTTGGTCGAGGCGCTTAAATCAAGTCTCCATAAAATAGTGATTTTTCTTTTGGCAGTTATTGCAATAGTTGTTTTTATCGGAACAATTATGTATGTTGTTGAAGGAGCAAAGGAGGAGTTTACAAGTATTCCGCAAAGCATTTATTGGGCAATAGTCACCGTAACAACCGTTGGATATGGCGACATGGTGCCCCATACGGTTTTTGGCAAGTTCATATCTTCAATCGCTATGATCCTGGGTTATGCCATTATTGCGGTACCTACCGGAATCGTGACCGTAGAAATGTCAAAGTCCAGTTTAAAGACCAAGAAATGTTTACATTGCCAATACAAGAATGAGATAGATGCCAAATTCTGTAATAGTTGCGGAATTTTTTTTGAAACTGATATTTAAGGGTTCCCCGACTGAAAGGTTCTATTGTATTCTGTTTCATTCTGATTATGAATTGATTTTTAAACATAATAGCTATGGAAGAACAAATACAGGAAATTCTGTTTAATCCCACGATTGGCAAAATTGTAACGGTTTTTATTGGCATTGCAATTATCTGGCTTATCGTTAAAGCTGCTCAAAAAAGGCTGTTCGCAAAGATCAGGGAAAATGACACGCGATACAAGGCCAAGAAATTCAGCAACTTTGTCGGTTTTTTACTTACAATCGTACTGCTTACGGTTGTTTATAGCGATAAACTTGGCGGGTTAACTGTTGCCCTTGGGGTTGCAGGAGCAGGGATTGCCTTTGCCCTGCAGGAGGTAATTGCCTCCTTTGCCGGATGGTTGACCATTATTTTCGGTGGATTTTATAAAACCGGAGATCGTGTTCAGTTAGGCGGTATCAAAGGAGATGTTATGGACATTGGCGTTTTACGAACAACCATCATGGAAACCGGGCAGTGGGTTGATGGCGATCTGTATAACGGCAGAATTGTGTTAATTGCCAACAGCTTTGTGTTCAAAGAGCCTGTATTCAATTATTCAGGTGATTTTCCGTTTCTTTGGGATGAAATAAAAATACCAATTCAGTATGGCGGCAATTATGAAAAGGCCAGAGGATTATTACTTGACATCGGAAGAGAGGTAGCCGGAGATATTTCAGAAAAATCAAAGGAAACGTGGATTGCCCTGCAAAATAAGTTTATGTTGGAAGATGCACAAACCGAACCAATGGTTTCTATCATCGCCAACGATAACTGGGTTGAATACACATTGAGATATGTGGTAAGTTATAAAAAACGCAGATTAACAAAAACAGCCTTGTTCACCCGGATTTTAAAGGAGATCGAAGCAACAAACGGGGAAATAAAATTTGCATCTGCAACATTCCATCTGGTAGAAGCTCCTGAATTTAAAATAAATATTAACAAGTAAAATGGAGTTATTTCATCTGCTTTCAATCCTCATTGTATTATCGGCCGGATTTGCCTACCTCAATTTCCGGATATTGAAACTTCCGAATGCCATTGGTTTAATGCTTGTTTCATTGATTTTTTCATTGTTGATCCTGCTTGCAGGAATTTTTTTCCCTTCTTTTAAAAATATGGTTGCAGTTCATTTGAACAACATCAACTTCAGCGAATTGCTGCTCGAGGGAATGTTAAGTTTTATGCTGTTTGCAGGCGCAATCCATATCAGATTTGAGAATTTGAGACATGAAAGAATGAGTATCATCCTTTTTTCCACTATCAGCGTAATTCTCAGCACCTTCATCATCGGTTATTCAACATTTTACCTGTTAACCCTTTTTGGGATAAAAGTTAATTTTTTACATGCCTTGCTGTTCGGAGCGCTGATATCGCCAACCGATCCTGTTGCTGTTTTAAGCATACTTAAAAGTGCAGGAATTTCAAAATCATTGGAGACAAAGATCGCCGGCGAATCACTGTTTAATGATGGTGTTGCCGTTGTAGTTTTCATTACCATTTTGCAGTTGACAAAATCGGGGGTTGAGATCGATGCCTTCAATGTGCTGTTGTTATTCGGAAGGGAAGCAGTTGGCGGAATTTTATTGGGATTGATTTTAGGATATTGCGGATACAAACTAATTGCAAGCATCGACAATTATCAGGTTGAAGTGCTTATTACGTTAGCCATTGTGATGGGCGGTTATACTTTGGCCCATTTTATACATTTTTCCGGACCGCTGGCCATGGTGGCTGCCGGATTGGTTACAGGCAACCATGGGAAAGATTTTGGCATGTCAGAAATTACCACTGAATATATTGACAAATTCTGGGAACTTATCGACGAAGTTTTAAACGCAATACTATTTGTTTTGATCGGATTGGAGTTGTTGGTGATCCAAACAAGTCAGAAGATATTATTTATTGGCTTAATAATGATTGTTGTAGGGTTATTGGCCCGATTTATATCAGTGTGGATACCCTCTATGGCTATCAGGCTGAGAGAGAAAATTACCAGGAGAACTATTCTTATCCTGACCTGGGGAGGATTAAGAGGAGGTATCTCCATCGCGCTTGCACTTTCGATAAAACCTGAGTTCAACCGTGATATTTGGGTCACAATTACCTATGTAATAGTTTGTTTTTCAATATTGATTCAGGGTATGACGATTGGTAAATTTGCCAGGAGTTTAAAACCGGAAAGCAATTAGTTGTAACTTTAAAGTATGACTACAACCATTATCATTACATTCTGCATCCTGCTATTGATTGCATATGTATTTGATCTGACCTCATCTAAAACCAGGATCCCATCTGCAATTTTATTATTGCTTTTGGGATGGGGGGTAAGACAGGTAACGAGTTTCCTGGGCATTCAGATTCCGGATATTTCTTCAATATTACCGGGACTGGGAACGATCGGCCTCATCCTGATTGTACTAGAAGGCTCATTAGAGCTGGAATTGAATAAGTCAAAATA
>JAUXWT010000110.1 GCA_030681475.1 Bacteroidales bacterium
AAAATTAGGTTTTTAGAAAACCATACTATATATTTGTGTCGAAACTGGCATCAAAAAAAGTAGTTTTTAGAGGTGCCCTGAATGAAAAAGGACAGATGCTCACTGTTGTTGCGGGATACCAGAAGGCTGCAGAATTTGAAGGAGTCCTCTCCTATTTTGGGAAAGATGCCTATTTAAAATCAACCTGGGAGGAGTACAGGGCTACTTTTAAAGGCGAATTGAAATAAAAAAGGCCGCTGAAAGCAGCCTTTTTTCCGGGTGGAAGATGGGGCTTGAACCCACGACCTATAGATCCACAATCTATCGCTCTAACCAACTGAGCTACAACCACCATGTTTTGTTTTGCAAAAATACAAAAAAATATGTCTGAAAAACCACAATTTCTGTTCTTCAAATGATTTTTAAAAAGAAGAACATCATCTCCACCGGTTCGCTCAGTTCCCTTGCCTGGAAAAAATTTAAAAAGAACCTTCTTGGCTTCGGATCACTCGTGTTTATTGGGATTGTAATATTAATAGCTTGCCTGGGATACCTGATCACACCGGATTCAACTCCATATGCCAACAACCAGTATCTCGAACTCGGGTTAAAAAAGCCAGGGTTTACTGTGATCATGCTGCCTGTAAAGCAAAACCGCGTTAAAACAGGCCAGGCCTTTTTTAAAACAATGATCTCCGGTAAAATCGGAAACGTGCAAAATATTCCCATCCGTGCATATACAGTCAAGAACAATCATATAATGTATATTGAATATGGGGCGCTACCAGGTGATGTATCCATGGTTAAGATACTGCCTTTGAGCGAAATAGATATTCCGGTAAAAAAGACTTTCTGGGTCGGGACTGATCGTTTTGGCCGGGATTACCTCAGTCAATTGATGATCGGCACCCGCGTCAGCCTGTCGGTGGGACTGATATCTGTCTTAATATCACTTGTCATTGGGATCTTCATCGGAGCCATTGGCGGCTATTATCGTGGATGGGTTGACAACTTTATCATGTGGCTTATCAATGTAGTGTGGTCTATTCCCACCCTGCTGCTTGTCATAGCGATAACCTTTGCCCTTGGCAAAGGATTCTGGCAGGTATTCATTGCCGTGGGACTCACCATGTGGGTGGAAGTTGCGCGGGTAGTACGCGGGCAGATCCTGAGCATTCGTGAATCAGAATATGTGGAAGCTGCCCGTGCCCTTGGTTTTTCAGATTTCAGGATCATTTTCCGCCATATCCTGCCCAACGCGATGGCAGCCGTGATTGTGATATCTGCGGCAAACTTTGCCTCGGCCATCCTGATGGAAGCCGGATTAAGTTTTCTCGGACTAGGGGTTCAGCCACCGGTGCCCTCATGGGGTTCCATGATTAAGGAAAATTACGGATACCTGGTGCTCGACTATGCTTACCTGGCTATCCTTCCCGGCATTGCGATCATGCTCATGGTACTGGCCTTTATGCTGATGGGCAATGCACTGCGGGATGCGCTGGATGTGAGGATGTCAGAGGTTTAACGCTTGATTCGTTCTCTATCGTTACCGATGCAATGATCTGACCGTTTATTCCGGCATTTACCTTTATTGAAAAACACCTTGACAGAGATGTAAAAATCAAGGCCGGTAAAATCGTTGACATGAAAGAACCCGCCGATTTTATCTGTTCCAATGGTAATTGAATAGAACCTCAGCGCCAGTCCAATCCGGGCTAATTGCCAGTTATAAAGTGAAACAGGCATGCTTGCTTCGAACCATCTTGTTTCATACCGGGGTGTAACCGACAATATCGCCGGCCGCGTAATGGCAGCCTTTGCAACAGGAAATCCATAGATCAGACTGGCATTGACATACCAATTTGGCCTTAGATGATAATCAAACTGAACGCTCAGCGCTGCAGGGAGCCATAAGGTGAATTTGTTCCCGTTATATGCCGAATAATTATCTCCGTAAAATTTATAGCTCAGGGTATCCATAAAATGTTGCACCGTTGTAAAATTCAGACTCGTAACATGTTCCCAATAGGAACTGCGGTTGTCGATCCTCATCCTGGTCGCATTTTCCTTAAACTTAATCCCCCCGATATCAATCAGGGCGATGCCGACCCGGAAAAGATAGTCTTCATAAGGCTGCGAACATAGTGAGTTAAAATACTGATCCTGGTGATATTGTGCGAGCCGGGTATAGGTCACCCCCATGTCAAAACCAAAACCGCCTCCTTTGATCAATGGTGTCGTCAACGCCTCATTGGCTGTGTAATCAACCGGAATGGCTAACCCCATATCCGCCTCAATGTTTGATACATCAATGGTAGAGTCATTCAATACGGTGTAATCCAAATTTTTGGCATAAAAAAACATGCCCCCGATTCCCATCAGGCGTTTGATCGAAATTCCGGCCGAGAAAGTATTAAACCCACGTGCATAAAAGGTGTTGCTGTAACTGACGCCAATCTCTCCCCATGCCATCCCGGCTCCCCTAACAGGGCCTTTATCCATAAAGTTGATATTATGCTGGGGACGATAGTTCAATCCGAGATAGACAAAATTTGCCAGTTCAATGGGTACCCTTTCCGATGAAATTACCGTTCTAACACCAGTAGTCAGTGCAAATGCATGCCGACGCCATAAAAGCATGGCGCCCGGACCGTTAACGCGTGTTTGGATGAATGCGTTTTTATTTCTCAAATTGGTGTAACGGTAAAAAATGCGTTGTTCAGTTCCGTACTCTTCGTTATGGACAGGCCATTCATATCCAGATTTAAAAAAGTTGCCGAACCGGTAATCAGATTTGTTCATGAACAGATAATTATTCTGAACAAACAGATCCATCCCTGCCAGTTGAATATCAAGATAGGTTTTGGAATTGTTCATGGCGGCGGGATTCAACTGGAGGCTGTTTATGCCGGCATAATTCCCTGTGGTGGTTCCAAGCATATCCTGCGCGGATACAGTAAAAAACATCAACTGTAGTAGCATGATAAAAGCAAGGGTTCGGCATCTATTCATCAAGTCAATCATATAGTTTACTTACAGTGACGGAGACAACAACTCACGTTTTACTATAAAATAAGACAGCAATATTATCAATTTCGTTGTCTGGATATTCAGGACGAAAAATAAACCGGAACAGATCAGACACCACATATATAACGCTGGTGGCATCCCTTAAGTATCAAATTGAAAAAAAGTGTAACTTTGCACTCCGATTTCAGAGGGATCCTCAATGCGGATGTGGCGTAATTGGTAGCCGCGCAAGACTTAGGATCTTGTGCCTTAGGGCGTGGGGGTTCGAGTCCCTTCATCCGCACAAATAATTGTTGTTTCAACCAAAACTAGATCATTTTCATGAATATTACCAAAGAGAGTACCGGTTCACTGACTGCCCTTGTTAAAATCGAGATCTGTCCGGATGATTATGCTGCATCTGTGGAGAAACAAATTGCAGATTACAAGCGAAAAGCGAACATTCCCGGATTCAGACCCGGTCACATTCCCACCGGCCTGATTAAGAAGATGTACGGAAAGGCTATTCTGGCTGATGAAGTGAATAAACTTATCTCGGACAGCCTGGTAAATTACATCAGAGATCAGAAAGTTGACATCCTGGGTAATCCAATACCAAACGTGGAGAAGAATGCAGCCATAGATTTTGAAAATCAGGATTCCTTTGAGTTTTATTTTGACCTTGGACTGGCGCCTGAATTCACCATTCCGCTGGATCAGGACCTTCAGATCGAAAATTATTCGATAACCGTTGATGATGAAATGGTTAACAAATATATTGAAGATACGCGCAAACGATTTGGCAAACCTGTAGAAGTTCCAATTGTTGAAGCAGAAACCACTTTGGATGTTGTGACTGATGATCCTCCTGCGGAACTTTCAGAAACTGCTGAAACTTCTGATATTGAGGAACCCACGGCACCAGTGCAACCTTCAGAACCTGATGTTGAACCGGCAGATATGGATCCCGACTTCTTCGACATGGTGTATCCGGGCCTGAACCTGCAGACTGAAGAAGAATTCAGGGAGCAGGTAAAAAAAGATGCTGCAATGAGTTTTGCTGCTGAGACAGATAAACTTCTGTTTAACAACATCACCGAAGCGCTGGTAAAGAACACCGAACTGCCTTTGCCTGACGAGTTCCTTAAGCGATGGCTTCTCGAAAACAATGAAAACAAATATACGCCGGAGGAGATTGAAAAAAATTATTCCTCCTTTTCCGAATCAATGAAATGGCAACTTATTGAAAATAAGCTGATCAGGGAGAACGACATAACGGTTACCGATAATGAGATCCGTGATTACATCGGAACGAATATGTTACGGCAAATATCCTTGACTGATTTGGACCCGGAAATGCAAAAACGTTACGAATCAATCATTGATACGTTTATGCAAAATAAAAAGCAGGTAGAGCGGATCTACGATCAACTCTACAATTCAAAAATGATGAACTTTTTCAAATCAGTTTTGAAATTTCAATTAAAAGAGATCTCGTATGATGATTATATCAAAATGGTCTCTGAGCGTCATAAACACAATCACGCACATGAACACGAACATGATCATAAACATGACCATGATCACGAACATAAACATGACCATGAACATGAACCTGACCAGCACCATTGATAATTACATTAATTAACAAATATGAATTATGGACGATTTTTCAAAATACGCCATTGGTCACAGAGGCATCAACAGTCTTACACTGGCAAAATACAAATCGATTTCATCCAACTATATTTCACCGACGATCATTGAGGAACGGCAGTTGAACATTGCCACGATGGATGTTTTTTCGCGTTTGATGATGGACCGTATTATTTTCCTGGGCGTTCCCATCGATGATTATGTCGCCAACATCATCCAGGCACAACTTCTTTTCCTTGAATCGGTTGACTCACGCAAGGACATACAGATCTATCTGAACACACCGGGTGGATCTGTTTATGCCGGACTTGGCATTTATGACACCATGCAGTACATCAACCCGAATGTGGCAACGATCTGCACCGGCATGGCCGCTTCGATGGGCGCCATCCTGCTCAGCGCCGGAGAAAAGGGAAAACGCACTGCACTTAAACATTCACGTATTCTGATCCATCAGCCGATGGGCAGCGCCGAAGGCCAGGCTTCAGACATTGATATCACCGCCAGGGAGATCCAGAAACTAAAAAAGGAGTTGTACGAAATAATTTCCCTGCACTCAGGCCAGCCCTACAAACGGATACTCAAAGATGCAGACCGCGATTACTGGATGACCAGCGAAGAGGCTCGCGAATACGGTATGATCGATGAAATTCTGATCCGTTCCAAGCAAGATAAGTAACATGGCAAAATCAACTGACAAATGCTCTTTTTGCGGCCGGCCTAAGCGGGATACCAGGCTTCTTGTTGCCGGTCTCGACGGCCATATTTGTGATGAATGCATACAACAGGCACAGATTATCCTTGCCGAAGAAGATGCCACAGGGAAAAGGAAAAATATTCCCGATTTTTTGCTGCTGAAGCCCATCGAGATCAAAACATATATGGATCAGTTTGTGATCGGGCAGGATGAAGCAAAAAAGGTGCTGGCAGTAGCTGTTTACAACCATTATAAACGTCTGTCGCATAAAAAGGATGCAAAAGAGGACGATGTAGAGATCGAAAAATCAAACATCGTCATCGTCGGGGAGACCGGCACGGGAAAGACTTTGCTTGCCCGTACGATCGCAAGAATGCTTAACGTGCCGTTCTGCATTGCTGACGCAACAGCCCTTACCGAGGCCGGATACGTTGGCGAAGATGTTGAAAGCATCCTGTCGCGGCTCCTCCAGGTTGCCGATTATAACGTTGCAGCAGCAGAACGGGGTATCATTTTCATAGATGAAATTGATAAAATAGCCCGGAAAGGAGATAATCCGTCAATAACCCGGGATGTAAGCGGTGAAGGGGTGCAGCAGGCGTTGCTGAAGATGCTCGAAGGTTCCATTGTCAATGTTCCACCTCAGGGGGGCAGAAAACATCCCGAACAAAAAATGATCCAGATCAATACTCAGAATATTCTGTTTATAACCGGCGGCGCCTTTGACGGAATTGAGAAAAAAATCTCCAACCGGCTTCAAACCAATAAAATCGGATATAAAACCGACCGGAACCATGAATTTGTTGACAAGGACAACATGCTTCAATACATCACCCCCGTTGATCTTAAAGCATACGGGCTGATCCCTGAACTGGTTGGAAGGCTGCCTATTGTCACCTTTATGCACACCCTTGATAAAGAGACCCTTCGCAGAATTCTCACAGAACCCAAAAATTCACTGATCAAGCAATATACAAAACTCTTTGAATTGGATAAAATCAAGTTGGTCTTCGATGAGAAAGCGCTTAATTTCATTGTTGACAAGGCCATTGAATTTAAACTGGGGGCGCGTGGATTACGATCAATTCTTGAAGGAATTATGAACGATGCCATGTTTGAACTGCCTTCGAAGACCAATACCAAATCATTCCATGTAACCGTTGCCTTTGTTGAGGAGAAATTCAGAAAAACCAGCATGGCCCGATTAAAGGTTGCCTGATAACAAAACCGCTGGTTCCTTCGTTATCCGAATGTTATTTTGAACCGGGAAACCAATGCGTAAAGGAATCCTTCTCTTCGTTTTATTAATTGTATCTGTTTGCCTTGGCTTTTCACAAGATACCACTAAAACAACCGGATCTACTCAAATAATTGAAGGTGATACAATTGCACTGGTCGATGTAAAGGCAGTTCTGATATTCCCACCTGTAGAATTTCCAAATAAACGAGCCTCTGCCCGTTATGACAAATTGGTTTATAATGTTAAAAAAGTGTACCCGTATGCAAAGTTGGCAGGTAAGCAATTAGCTGCTTATCAGGCCATTATTGATACGATCGCATCAGAAAAGGAACGAAGGTTATTTATTAAACAAGCTGAAAAAGAGTTGGAAGACCGGTTTGGCGATGAGTTAAAACAGCTCACATTTTCACAGGGAAAAATTCTGATCAAGCTTATCTACAGGGAAACCGGCAATTCAACCTTCGACCTTGTCAGGCAGCTTAGAGGCAAATTAATCGCGTTTATCTGGCAGACCTTTGCAAAACTTTTCGGGTACGATTTGAAGGCAGGTTATGATCCGGGTGGCGCCGATCATGCCATTGAACAGATCGTATTAATGATTGAAGCGGGAGCAATTTAGTTTTTAATCTGATTGAATAACCATAACTTTACCGACGAATCACGAAAACTGCGATGAAACTATCAATCGTCATTGTCAACTACAACGTCAAGTATTTTCTGGAACAATGCCTCCATTCGGTTCAAAGCGCCTGTACCGGTATTGAAGCGGAAATCATTGTGGTTGATAATGCTTCGGTGGACGGATCGTTGAAAATGGTCAAAGAAAAATTTCCTGAAGTTTTTCTGATCGAAAATAAAGAAAATAAAGGTTTTTCGTCGGCCAATAATCAGGCAATCCGAAAATCGAAAGGTGAATATGTGCTGCTGCTCAACCCCGATACCATTGTTGAAGACGACACGCTCCGTAAAGTCGTCACATTCATGGACCAACATCCCGATGGCGGAGGCCTCGGTGTGAAAATGCTGGATGGAAAGGGAAAATTTCTTCCTGAGAGCAAACGAAGCCTGCCTTACCCCTCGGTGGCATTCTTCAAAGTCTTTGGATTATCATCTCTTTTCCCGAAATCAAGATTGTTCGGCGCCTATCACCTTGGCTACCTTGATAAAGATAAAACACATATTGTAGAAGTACTTTCTGGCGCTTTTATGCTGTTAAGAAGAACGGTTCTTGATAAGATTGGTTTACTCGACGAAGCCTTCTTTATGTATGGTGAAGATATCGACCTGAGTTACCGGATCACCCTGGCCGGATATAAGAATTATTATTACCCGGAAACCAGGATCATTCACTATAAAGGGGAAAGCACCAAGAAAGGCAGCCTGAATTATGTGTTCGTTTTCTACAATGCTATGATCGTATTTGCCCGGAAGCATTTCTCGAAAGAGAATGCCCGCGCTTTTTCTCTGATGATCAACATTGCCATCTATTTCCGGGCATTTATTTCAATCCTTACCCGGTTTGCCAACAAGATCATTCTGCCTGTAACCGATGCACTTCTTATCTATGCAGGGATCATTTTTATCAAGGATTACTGGGAACTGCACTTCATTTTTCCTGATGGCGGGCATTACCCGTATGCCTTTATGCACATACTCGTACCGATATACATTTTAATCTGGTTATTATGCATTTACCTGAGCGGAGGATACGATAAACCGATCCGACTGAGACGCATCATACAGGGATTGGTTGTGGGAACCATTATCATTTTGGTCGGATATTCCCTCCTGAATGAAAGTTACCGGTTTTCAAGGGCGCTCATCATCCTGGGGGCCGCCTGGGGCACGCTGATCATGCTGGCAGAAAGGCTGTTGCTTCATTACATCAATATCGATGGTTATAAGCTTAATTCAGAAAAGAACAAGCGGTTCATCATCATCGGCGAAAAGGAAGAGATGGAAAGGGTCTCCCAACTTCTTCAAAAGACCGGCATGAATCCCTCGTTCACCGGGCTTGTCAGCTATCATCATCACAGGAATAATTCAAACGGATTTATCGGTCATTTGGGACAGATCAAGGAGATCATTACGATCCATAAGATCAACGAAGTAATTTTCTGTGCCAAGGATGTCCCTGCACAGGTAATTATCGACAAGATGTCGGAGTTAAAAGATGAACAGGTAGATTACAAGATCGCACCGCCTGAAAGCCTTTCGATCATCGGAAGTAATTCCATAAACACATCCGGCGATCTGTATGTTTTTGATATCAACGCGATCGTGAAGAGGTCAAACCGAAGAAATAAGCGAATGCTTGATTTTATCGTGTCAGTGACTTTACTTGCATTATATCCCATTGTCTTATTTGTAGTTAGAAATCCGATCGGTTTACTGAGCAATATTTTTTCCGTTTTGTTCGCTTTAAAATCCTGGATTGGATTTACTTCCCAGACTGAGCGCGAGACACACAGGCTTCCCGAAATTAAACACGGGGTGCTGAAACCCCTGGATGCCTTTCAAAATAAAAACGTATCCGAAGAAACAACAACACGTCTTGACCTCCTCTATGCCCGTGATTATAAATTGACCAACGATTTAAACATTATCATAAAAGGGTTCAGAAACTTAGGGCGGATATGAAAGTTATTTCTATTTTGAACGTTTCAAAATAAGAAAAAGGCGTAACTTTGCATAAAACATTTAAGTCAACTGTATATGGCAAATTATGAGGTAGTTGTACCAAAACTTGGCGAAAGTGTCATCGAGGCGACTATTACGAAGTGGTTAAAACACGAAGGTGATATGATCCAGGAAGATGACCCGATCGTTGAGATTGCAACAGATAAAGTCGATTCCGAAATTCCCTCTTTGGTTTCAGGAAAGCTGATAAAAAGACTATTCAATGAGGGTGACGTTGTTCCGGTGGGAACTGTCTTTGCCATTATTGATGTTCAAGGGAAAACAGAGGTCAGCAATGAAATAAAAACCGTTGAAGAACAACAACCTGCATCCTGCAGGGCAGAACCAACCATAGCAGCGTTATCAGGAAATCCTGTGATATTCGATGATGGAGCCATTCCAACCCATGTTGAAACTGAATCTGCCTCCGGAACACGCTTCTACTCCCCGCTCGTCAGAAGCATCGCTCAGCGGGAAAATATCTCCTTCACTGAACTTGATGGTATCCCCGGAACAGGGAAAGATGACAGGCTAACCAAACAAGATGTGCTGAACTACCTTGCAGACCGTAAACAGGGAATCAAGCCGGTCGAAAATATAGCCAGGGCCATCGCCGAAGCTGCGCCTGTGGTTGCCCCGCAGACTATTCAACAAATTATACCCGGCGAAGACCGAATCGTCGAGATGGACCGCATCAGGCAACTGATTGCCAGCCATATGGTAAAATCGGTGCAGACTTCAGCCCATGTAACCTCCTTCCAGGAAGTTGATATGACACGCGTGGTTCAATGGCGCGAAAGATACAAAGAGGCTTTCCTGAAACGCGAAAAAGAGAAACTTACCTTTACCCCTGTTTTTATTGAAGCCATTGCCAAGGCAGTCAGGGACTTTCCGCTGGTGAACGTTTCTGTAGATGGCACCAAGGTCATCATTCATAAAAATGTAAATATCGGCATGGCGGTTTCCCTTTCGAACTTCAACCTGATCGTCCCTGTTATTCACAATGCACATGAAAAGAGCCTGTTGGGAATCGTAAAATCGGTCAATGACCTTGCCCATCGCGCCAGGATCAGCAAACTGGTTCCCGATGAAATCTCCGGCGGCACCATTTCGTTAACCAACCTGGGTTCGTTCGGAACACTCATGGGAACTCCGATTATCAACCAGCCGCAAACTGCCATTGTCGCTGTGGGTGCAATCAAGAAGCGGGCCGTCGTGATTGAGACCTCCGATGGCGACACTATTGCCATCCGTCCTGTTATGATGGTATCCGTCACTTATGATCACCGGGTTATCGACGGCGCACTTGGCGGCCAGTTCCTTGGCCGTGTGGTACATCATCTCGAAACTTTTGACAACAACCAAACCATTTAATGGAACTTAACCTGACCAAACCCATTGCTTTTTTTGATCTTGAAACCACAGGCATCAAAGTTGCAACCGACCGTATCGTCGAAATAAGCATCGTTCGCCAGCAGGTTGACGGTACCACCGAAATTAAAACCCTTCGGATCAACCCTGAAATGCCCATTCCACCGGAAGTTATTGAAATACACGGAATTACCGATGAGGATGTGAAGGATTGCCCGACTTTTAAAGAGGTTGCCCGCGAACTGGTAAAATTTCTTGAAAATTGTGACTTGGCAGGATATAATTCGAACCATTTTGACATCCCGCTGCTTGTGGAGGAGTTTCTCAGGGCAGACATCGATTTTGACTTGAAGGGGAGGCGGTTTGTTGATGTTCAGAACATTTTCCATAAGATGGAACCCAGAAATCTCAGCGCTGCTTATAAATTCTATTGTTCCAAAGAATTGGTCAATGCGCACAGCGCCGAAGCGGATACGGTGGCAACCTATGAAATTCTGAAAGCACAACTGGACCGTTATGCCGACGTGACTTTTAAAGACCGTAAAGGGAACCTCTCCCAGCCTGTTATCAATGACATCAATGCACTCAGCGAATTTTCCCATTCTACAAAAGCGGTTGACCTTATCGGGCATATCGTTTACAATGATAAAAAGGTGGAGGTCTTCAATTTTGGAAAGCACAAGGGAAAAGCGGTCGCCCAGGTTTTAAAAGATGAACCCTCCTATTATGACTGGATGATGAAGAGTGAATTTCCATTATCGACCAAAAAGGTGCTGACGGTGTTAAAACTTAGGGGTTTGCCAAACTCCACGGTAAAGCTTGACCTTTTCTAACCTAGACATAGACTGCCATGAAAATTATCTGCATCGGGCGCAATTATGTTGACCATATCAAAGAGCTCAACAATGCCATCCCGACTTCTCCGGTGTTTTTCCTGAAACCCGATACCTCACTCCTGATCCGGAACCGGCCGTTTTTTTATCCTGCCTTTTCAGACAATATTCATTACGAAGTTGAACTGGTGTTGAAGATTTGCAAGGTTGGCAGAAATATCCAGAAGAAATTTGCCTCGGCCTATTTTGATGAGATCGGGATCGGACTTGACATGACCGCACGCGATCTGCAGGATACCGCCAAAGACAAAGGGCTTCCATGGACAGTTGCGAAAGGATTTGACCAATCAGCCCCTGTCAGTAAATTTCTCCCCAAAACGGATTTCAACGATTTAAAGAACATAAATTTTCATCTCGACCTGAATGGAACAAAAGTTCAACAGGGCAATTCCGGCCTGATGATGTATGATTTCGATGATATCATCCTCAACATTTCAAAATTCATGACCCTGCGTACCGGAGATTATATTTTTACCGGTACTCCAGCAGGAGTGGGGCCAGTAAAAGTTGGCGACAAACTGGAGGCATGGATTGAGGAGGAAAAATTACTTTCTTGCCTGATCAAATAAACCACATAGGTACTAAAAGACCTTCCAGGTTTTAAAAACCTGGAAGGTCTTGAATTCAATTCAGCACAATATCTTCAATCACCACCGCCCCCGCCTCTTTGTTGAGCGCATTCATGATCTTGCCACGGGCAAACAGCAATTCATTCCGCAGGGCTGCAGAATTAACTTTTACATAAAGCACTTTATTTCGGATATGCAACTGGCTGGTGTTTTTGGCCACCATCTCCCCTACCACCTTCT
The DNA here is from genome assembly GCA_030681475.1 of Bacteroidales bacterium. Classification (GTDB taxonomy): domain Bacteria; phylum Bacteroidota; class Bacteroidia; order Bacteroidales; family FEN-979; genus CAIVAT01. The sequence continues at coordinate 12,334 of JAUXWT010000110.1, forward strand.
CCCAGGCCTGGATAACCTTCGCCTGGTTCAACTTATCACGCAGGCGAAAAGTATCCAAAAACTCCTCTATTGCCGCTTTTAATGGTCTTTCCTTTGAACTTCTCATAACCTGAATCCTGAAAATTAATATCTGCAATCATCCCTGCATTATTTTCATTGTTTGCATTGCCTTCATTGTTTGCATTATTTGCATTAAACCAAAGGTACCGGAATACTGAATATCTTATGGTCAATATCCATCGAATCAAAAATAGAGATGATCCGTTCCCGGCTTGTATCCGTTATAAATACCTGTCCAAAGCTGTTTTCACTCACCAGCCTGATTAACTGCGACACACGCAGATCGTCGAGTTTGTCAAAAACATCATCGAGCAGCAGGATAGGTTTAAAGCCTTTTACCCTGCGCGTATATTCAAATTGAGCCAACTTGACTGCAATCACGAACGATTTTTGCTGACCCTGTGAACCAAATTTCTTTACGGCATAGTCATCGAGGATAAATTCGAGATCATCTTTGTGCACACCCATTGTACAATATTGTGCAGCCCGGTCTTTCTGAAGCGCTCCATTGAATGCTTCCCGATAGGAAATCTCACGGCATTGGGATATATATTTTATATCTACGCTTTCGGAGCCGTTGCTTAGAAAACTGAAATATTCCTGAACCAACGGAATGAATTGTTCCAAAAAAGCCTTTCGCTTGTTAAAAATCTGTTCGCCAAGCCTGATCATCTGTTCATCCCAAGTCTCAAGCATAACGGCGTCGAACGAATGTTGCTCACCAAACAATTTTAACAGCGCGTTTCGCTGAAAGAGCGCCTTATTGTACTGGATCAGGTCGTCGAGATAAAATTTGTCGAACTGCGATAAGACGCTGTCAATATATTTTCGTCTCAATTCGCTACCGTCATTAATCAGGTCTCGGTCGTAAGGCGAGATCATGACCAGCGGAATATATCCGATATGATCTGCCAACCGTTCGTACTCTTTTTTGTTGATCAGAAATCGTTTACGCTGATTTTTCTTCAGAATGCACTGTACCAGGTCCGGGGTATCATGTCCCCGCTGATAATGACCGTGTATAGCGAAGAAATCATCACCATGGCGTATGTTTTGAGCATCAAGGCTAGTAAAACCGCTCTTGCAGAATGAGAGGTAGTGGATCGCATCGAGCAAATTGGTTTTCCCGACAGCATTATTTCCCACGAAACAGTTGATCTTCTCTGAAAAAAGGAATTCCGCCTGAGAATAATTTTTGAATCCGGTGATGTTAAGTTTTTGAAGGTACATATCATTAAGTGATTTTCCGGATTTCCTGAGCAATCTCCTCCATCAGCCAGGCGGGCGACGAGGTGGCGCCGCAAATTCCGACCGTCTCCGCATCAACAAACCACGCTTTGTTCACTTCACCCGGACTGGATACAAGGTGAGTATGGGGGTTTACACTTTTACATACCTCGTAAAGGATCATGCCGTTGGAACTCTTCTGACCACTGACAAAAATAACAACTTCGAAGCGGACCGCAAATTCTTTAAGTTGAGCCGACCGGTTTGAAACCTGCCTGCAAATACTGTCATTCCATTCAAAATCAACCGGATGATCAAGGGTAATTTCATCCATCCTATCCTTGATCAGCGCTGCAATTTTAAGAAAACCGTCAACACTTTTTGTTGTCTGGCTATATAATCTCACAGGACGCGAAAAGTCTATTTTCGAGAGGTCGCCTTCATTTCCGATTATGATAGCTGTACCATTCGTTTGCCCATTTAACGCATTCACCTCTGCATGACCCTCCTTGCCACAGATCACAATTTGACCGTTCTTTGTCTTCATTTCCTGGTATCCCCGGAGGATTACGTTTTGGAGGTTCAAAACAATCGGGCAAGATGCATCGATCACCTCAATCCTGTTCAACAATGCTGTTTGATAGGTTTCAGGAGGTTCGCCGTGGGCGCGGATCAGCACCTTGCAATCGTGAAGCTCGCCAAACTCTTCATGGGTGATGATCACCAATCCCATTTGTTTGAGCCGGTTAACTTCCATGTTATTGTGGACGATATCTCCAAGACAATATAGGAAGGGATTGTTTTGAAGTTCGCGTTCGGCAACTTCTATGGCATGAACCACCCCAAAGCAAAAACCTGAATGAGGATCAATGGTAACTTGCAAGCTTATTGTTTTTTAACAAATTCCTGAAGGTTTACCCCAACGGTAATATAATTCTTTGGTATGCCTGCGGTGTAGGAAGCCCGGGAATAGCTCAGGTTGAACATTTTCACACGCAGGCCTGCTCCCATCGAGAAACCGGTGAGCCCGGCTTTACTGGACAATTTAAGCTCCTGACGTCGCTGGTAATTGTATCCGATACGGATGGCAAGAACTTTCGCGATGGTAAGTTCCGCGCCGAGCACAATATGGCGCATCATTCCGTCGGCAACTTTACCCGCCCCCGTCTTTTCCTTCGCCTGTCCGGAGATAGGATCGGCTGTATTGGCCGGATCGCCCGGATCAAAATAGGTCAGATCCCATTTTTGAAGGTTTGTGAGCAATTGTGAAAAACGAAGTGGAATGTGTTTAAGTTGCTGCGACAAACCTATCTGCAGTTCGAATGGAAGCGGTTCATATTTTCCAGGCAGGTAAGGCACAATCTGTGTGCCGATGTTACGGCCGATCAGGGAGGCAGTGAACGCTTTATCTTTCGATTGATAGGTACCAGCAACATCCACAGCAATGCCAAATGATTTATAAGTCTCAAGCTGGGAGTAGATCAGTTTGCCATTTGCCCCGATAGAAAACAGGGGGGTAAGTTGCCGTCCCCATCCAATATTTAAAGCGTATTCTGATGCATAAAAATCACCGGTCAGATTTCCGGCAGCATCGGCGCCTGTAAATTTTCCGTAGTTCACAAATTGCAGGCTTCCGACAAAACACCCTACTTTGGTAAAGTCGTGTGCATAGGTCACAAAACCATAGTTGACACCTCCGGGATTGTTCACATAGCTGAATGCCAGATTATTGCTCATCAATGGATTGATCAGGGAGGGATTGGCCTGCGCTAATGTAATGTCATTGTCGTTGATGGCCAGAAAATTACCGCCCAGTCCGGCAATTCGTGCTGAATTCGTATAACCAAGAAATTTATAGGTTCCGTTTCCCCCGATCTGTGCTGACACTGGGGTGATGTGAAGGCACGACACACAAATCAGCAAAGAGGTTTTTAGTAATATTTTGCGCACGGTGATTATTTTGATGTATTTCCTTAACGGAAATCCTGATAATATAGTATATTGATGTTTAATTATGTCATCAACCCCCTGCCGGTTTTGCGGATCTTGTTTTCCCCGGTAAGGTCAGAAACCAGTTTATCAAGGATCCCGTTGATGAACAGTTTGCTTTTATGTGAACTGAATTGCTTTGAAATCTCAATATATTCGTTCATGGTCACCTTTACGGGGATCTGCGAAAAATGTGTCAATTCGGTCAGCGCCATTTTAATCAGTAAAATATCGGTCAATGCGATCCGCTCCAATTCCCAGTTGCGGGTTCGTTCATCAATAAGTTTATCTGATTCTTCGCTGTTCATGATGGTTTTGCGGAAAAGTTCAAGAATAAACTTCCGGTCATCCTCCGGGTCAACCTCCTGACCCTTGGTAAGTAGCCCTGTTAAGGAGTCTTGCGCATCAAAGGTCTCAGACATGAGTTTGATCGTTTTGATGACAAATACGGCAGCCACTTCAAAATCGTCTTCCCAGAAGATGTTTTTCTCCTCAAAATAAAATTGCAAATCCGTAGATTTAGCAATGAATTTCCTGAATAACCTTTCAACGAAATTCTGGTCTTCACGATACGTACCAACATCAGAATGAAGATACTGGGAAAGCTCCTTGCTCTCTTTCAACTTTTGATAAACTTTCCGCACCAAATCCTGCTCTTCAGTCCAGGAAACTTTATATTTTACAATCTGGTCATTCAACTGATGGTTTTCCAGTAACTGAAAGATCAGTCGGTTTTCGGATAACTTGTAATTTGGATTGATCTCTTCGGGAGTCGGTAAAAATTTGGTCTTAGCCTCCTCCATTCTGAACTTGTAGAAATGAATAACCTCAAGAAGGAAGGAAAACTGAAGGTAATACAGCTCATAAACCTTGTCCAGACTGTTCAGGAGATTTTTCTCAGCGACGGTAACACGGGATTCCCCGCCCTGAAAAAAAGCATACAATGCCTGAAGTACTTTGATCCGATAGTGTCGTCTTCCCAGCATCAGGTTGTTATGAAAAAGAACATGGTTAATTGTACTTGTAACTGGTTGCAAAGCTAAGGAAATAAGAAATAAAATCAGGTATTCAAAAAATATTTTTATTTTTGCCTCCGTTGAAGTGAATATATGATGCACAAAATTTATCAGACTGAGGATGGAAGAAATTGAAAATAAGGACAGGGATCGGGAAGAAATTTTTTCACGTGCCGTTCGTGCTGGAAAACGAACCTATTTTTTTGATGTCAAGGCAACCGTGGGTGAGGAATATTATATAACCATTACGGAGAGCAAGAGACGGTTCAATAATGAACAGGGAAAGTTCTATTATGAGAAACACAAATTGTTCCTTTATAAGGAGGACTTTGATAAATTCGCCAACGGTTTGAGTGATGTCATTGAATTCATACGTACCGGTCAGGCGCCTGAGCGGCCGGAAATGATAACGGATACATCGGTTGAAGATGATCCTACCGGGGTAAAAACCACCCCCCGCTCAATTGAATTTGAAGACCTGTCGCCGGATTCAGAGAGTAACTAAACCCCGGAATAAGCATTTCTGAATTCACGTTTAACCTGAAGATAAATCCTATCCGGATCTTCTGCCAGCTCTCCGCCCGGATTGCTGTTTGTTGTTAAAACTTTTCAACATTGTTCAGGGTATCGCTATTTCGGTGTAATTTTGTGAACCAGTATAAAATACCAAATGGGTAAAGTAATTGCAATAGCAAATCAAAAGGGAGGAGTCGGCAAAACAACCACTGCCATTAACCTTGCGGCAGGACTTGCCGTTCTGGAACATAAAACATTGATCATTGATGCCGACCCTCAGGCCAATGCCACATCAGGGGTTGGCTTTGATCCGAGAAATATCAAAACCAGCATCTACGAGTGCATTATTGACGATGTGGATCCCCGGAATATTATCCTGAACACCTCAACGCCTTTTCTTGATCTTCTGCCGGCCCATATTGACCTAGTGGGGGCAGAGATTGAGATGATCAACCTTCCGAACCGGGAAAAAATGATGCGCAAGGTCATTGCCGGAATCAAGGATGATTATGATTTCATAATTATTGATTGTTCTCCGTCATTGGGGTTGATCACAGTCAATTCACTTACCGCAGCAGATTCAGTCATTATCCCTGTTCAGTGCGAATATTTTGCATTGGAAGGTTTGGGTAAACTGCTGAATACCATTAAAATTGTGCAATCGAGGTTGAACCCCGCGCTGGATATTGAAGGAATTCTGCTTACGATGTTTGACAACCGGCTTAGCCTTGGAAAACAAGTTGTGGAAGAGGTGAAGGTTCACTTTCAGCAAATGGTTTTCAGGACCATCATCAACAGGAACACCAAGTTGGGAGAAGCTCCAAGTTTTGGACTTACCATCATGCTGCATGATATCAACAGTTCCGGAGCGATCAACTATCTGAACTTGGCCAGGGAGATACTTCAAAATAATGACCTTACGAAACTGACGAACGCAGAAAAAGAGATCAATGTCTGATATGCACGGTAAAAAGAAAGCCTTGGGGAGAGGCCTCAGCGCTTTGCTGGATGATGCGGATTCTGAAAATCCCCAGAGAGATATTTCGGGAGAATATGCGGCAGAGTATATTATCCAGATCCGTCCGGAACAGATCGAACCTAACCCGTTTCAACCCCGGTCACATTTTGATGAAGCTGAACTGCGCGAGCTGGCAGGGTCAATACTTGAGCATGGCATTATTCAACCTCTGACCATTCGCAGGATTGGCCACAACAAATACCAGTTGATCTCTGGCGAACGTCGCCTGAAAGCTTCAAAACTTGCCGGTTTAACACAAGTTCCTGCATATTTAAGACTCGCCAATGATGAGCAGATGCTCGAGATGTCGCTCGTCGAGAATATTCAACGGGAAGACCTGAATCCGCTTGAAATAGCGATCAGTTTTCAACGGTTGCTTGACGAATGCCGTATCAAACAGGATGATTTAAGTAAGAAAGTCGGAAAAGACAGGTCAACGATTTCAAACTATATCCGGCTGCTCAAACTTCCTACCGAAATCCAGGTTGCCGTGAGGGATAACCTGATCTCCATGGGCCATGCACGAGCTATTATCAATGTTCCGGATGAACAATCTCAATTGATGATCCTGAAAAAGATCCTGGAAAAAAAATCCTCCGTCCGCGATGTTGAGGAGATGGTCAGGAACCTTGGAAAGCCTAAAGTTGGGGGATCCGGCAGCAAAACCCTTCCGGCCAAATATGAAAAAGCAAAATCGAACTTACATAATAAACTCTTGTCAAAAATTGAATTAAAGATAAACAAGAAAGGGGCAGGGACAATTATCATTGAATTTAAGTCGTCAGAAGATTTCGACAGGATCATCTCCAAACTTGATTCCTAAATGAGGGCTTTCCGTCAATTTACACTTTTATTCATCATGATATTGGCTCACCCCCCGATGATTTTTTCTCAATCTGATCATACATTGATCGAATTACCCGACTCAATACGTGAAAAAGAACACTCGCCAACAAAAGCTACCATCATGTCGGCCTGCCTGCCAGGCCTGGGGCAGGTCTATAATAAAAAATACTGGAAAGTACCGGTCATTTATGCCGGTTTTGGCGTGATGACCTATTTTATCTACACGAATACAGATTATTATCTCAGTTTTAAAAGTGCATATATCGAGTCAATCAATGGAAATAAAAATGGTTCTTATGGTAACCTGGTACAACGATATACTTCACAGGACTTGCTTTCCGCCCGTGAATATTACCGGAGAAACCTTGAAATAAGCATCTTGCTTACCGCGCTCTGGTATGCCCTCAACATCCTTGATGCCACAGTGGATGCCCATTTATACACATTTAACATCAGCGAAAACCTGACCATGAAGGTTGAACCGGCCCTGTTGCCTTCCGGTTTTGGAGACAAACCGGCAGGCGGAGTGAAACTCTGTCTTCGTTTCTGATAAACCAATGACCAAAACTATATGAAGATCGCACTGCTTGGATATGGCAAAATGGGCCAGGAAATTGAAAAACTGGCGCTGAAAAAGGGCCATGAAATTATACTCGTCTTCGACTGTCTTGAAGATTGGGAAAGTGACGAAAACCGCCTTTCCGAAGCCGATGTTGCCATTGATTTCTCGACACCTGTCAGCATCTTAGAAAATATATATCATTGTTTTGACGCGAATATTCCGGTGGTGGTTGGTACTTCCGGATGGCTTGATAATCTGGAAAAAATCCAAAAAGATTGTTTAACCCGAAACCAATGCCTGTTTTTTGCTCCCAATTTCAGTATCGGCGTGAATCTCTTCTTTGATTTAAACAAGCGCCTTGCACAGCTCATGTCAAACCGCGAAGAATACGCTGTATCGATCGAAGAGACTCATCACATTCATAAACAGGATGCACCCAGCGGTACCGCAATCGTTCTTGCCAACGACATCATTCATCATACCGAACATAAGGAAAAGTGGGTGCATGAAGCAGTTGAAAACCCGGGAGAACTTGGTATCAGATCCCATCGAACCAACAATGTGCCGGGTACACATATCGTAAAGTACGAATCGGAAGACGACTGCATAGAGATCATCCATACTGCAAAAAGCAGGAGGGGTTTTGCCTTGGGCGCACTCATGGCTGCAGAATGGATCATAGGGAAAAAAGGCTTTTTTGGCATGAAAAACCTCCTCGAAGCGCAAATATAGTTACCCTTGAACAAGAAAATCGCTGAATACACGTTACTGAATTACATCTAAATACTGTGATATGAATCTATACATGATTGTAACCATTATCTTTTTCATCCTCTCCATTGCAGGGATGTGGGGAATATTTGAAAAAGCGGGCGAAAAGGGATGGAAAATTCTTATTCCGTTTTATAATTGGTATATCTGGTTACTGATCATTAAAAAACCATTGTGGTGGTATATATTCCTGCTTGTTCCCTTTATCAATGTATTCGTCATCCTGCTGATGATCGTTGAAATACTCAAGTGTTTCAGAAAACATGGCTTGCTTGACCAGGCGATGGGTGTCCTTTTCCCGTTTGGATATCTCCCCTATCTGGCCTTCTCATCCAGGGAGACATATTCCGACCCCTCCCAACAACCTCCGGTACATAAGTCGGCCACCCGTGAATGGGTTGATGCCATTATCTTTGCTGTGATCGCTGCAAGCATCATTCGTATTTTCCTGATAGAAGCATATACCATTCCAACATCTTCCATGGAAAAAACACTGCTGGTAGGAGATTACTTGTTTGTAAGCAAGGTAAGCTTCGGACCGAAGGTTCCCAACACTCCCCTGGCCTTTCCGTTTGTGCATCACACATTACCTCTGAGCGAAACCGCAAAGTCGTACGTTGAATGGATCAAACTGCCTTACTACCGTTTCCCAGGACTGGCCAGTGTTAAAAATATGGATGTGGTCGTATTTAACTATCCCGATGGCGACACCCTATCTGACAAACTGCAAAGCAACGTAAGCTACTATCAGCTGGTAAGGAGTTATGGCAGAGACGCCGTTTGGAACAATAAACAATATTTTGGAGATATCATAGCCCGGCCGGTTGATAAACGGGAGAATTTCATTAAGCGGTGCATTGGCATTGCCGGAGATACCATCCGGATTATTGACAGAGTTGTGTATATCAATGGCAAACCTGAACAGAATCCTGGCAAACTTCAATACAAATACCAGGTAAAAACAGACGGAAACCCGATCAATCAAAAGAATTTTGAAAAACTGGATATTACCGAGAATATCTCAACAGATAATAATGGATTGTATGAGTTGACACTCTCCGGCGAATCCATTGAAAAACTCAGACAATACAGCAACGTTGTGTCTATCGAACCGATGGTCATTCCCAAGGATATCAGGGATCCGAATATTTTTCCCTTCGATACTGCCTACCCCTGGAATATTGATAATTTTGGCCCGGTGTGGGTACCCAGAAAAGATGTCACCATTCCGATCAATATGACCAATATTAGTCTGTATAAACGGATCATCGACGTCTTTGAAGAAAATGAGCTTCAGATTTCTGACGGCAAAATATTCATCAACGGGAAGGAGGCTGCAACCTATACATTTAAAATGAACTATTATTGGATGATGGGCGATAACCGTCATAATTCTGCCGATTCAAGGTATTGGGGCTTCGTGCCGGATGACCACGTGGTGGGAAAGGCCGTTTTTGTATGGCTTTCGCTTGACCCCAATAAATCGCTCTTTGATGGAAAAATCCGTTGGCGCAAATTGCTGCGAATCGTAAAATAAGTACATTTGCCATAAAATATAAAAAACTAAAAAACATGAAAAAAGGTCTTATTATCTGTAGTATTTTAGTGTTTGCGCTCCTCTGCAACTCAAGCAATGCAGTTTCTGGCAAACCCTTTGAAGGTGTTATTACCTATAAAATCACCTATCCCGACAGTAAATTTTCGGAAAGCCAGATGGCCATGTTTCCAAAAGTACTTACCGTCTCAATTAAGGGTACCAAATCCAGAACCGACCTTTCAATGGGCGGTATGAGTACGGTTGAAATAACCGATTACAACGAAAAAACAAGTGTATCGCTGGTAAATATGATGGGTCAGAAATATGCCATTAAACAAACCACTGTTGAAATTGAGTCCAAAATGGCTGAGGAAGGAACAACAACTGTTGAATATTCGGAAGAGACAAAGGTTATTGCCGGGTACACATGTAAAAAAGTTGTGGTTACTTCGAATAACGACGGTGTCAAGAATACCTTTGAAGCCTGGTACACGAACGAGATTGGTTCAAAATTAGCCAATTTCAGTAACCCGCTGTACAAGGATATAGATGGCGCATTGCTCGAATTTTTGATGAAAAACCAGGAAGTTACCATGAAATTCACCGCAACATCCGTTGAAAAAAAGAGTATTCAGTCAAAAGATTTTGAAATTCCTTCTGATTATACAATTACAACTCAGGATGAACTGAAAAGTAAATTCGGTGGCGGTAATTAAAATTTACAATGTCCCGACCAATAACTCCGCCACGATCCAATATGTTTAAGGGAGAGCCGAAGGAAAAGGATCTCCCGAACATTGATCAGCCGGTTGAAGCTGATACCAAGGGCAAAGGCGCCAGGGTAAAGAAGGAAAAACCTCCACGGATACCGAAGCCTCCCAAGGAAAAGAAGGTACGTTCCGAGCAGGATCAAGCTAAACGTGAGCAACGCTTCCGGGTATTCGGGCTTTTTTCACTTCTATTTTCGCTATATCTGCTGTTTGCATTTACCTCCTACCTGATCACATGGCAGCTTGATTACAGCTTTACCGATACGGTATTCAAACATTTTTCGCTTGACGGTTTTTTTGATAACAACATCCCGGTCGAAAACTGGATGGGAAAAATTGGCGCGCTTACGGGATATCTTTTTATCTCAAAATGGTTTGGTATTGCCTCCTACTTTTTTGTCATTATCCTGTTCAATGCAGGCATGAAACATTTTTTTCACATCGGAATCTTTCCGGGCTGGAAAACGCTCGAATACTGCTTTTTTGGTATTATATGGGTTCCTGTCATGTTTGCACTCGTCATGCCCGGCAATGACCTGCTCACCGGCGTTTATGGTTTTCAGGTGAGCATTTGGCTGATCGAATTCCTGGGAACATCCGGACTTGCCATGCTTCTTGTTTTCACAGCGCTCAGTTTTCTCATTCTCTCTTTTAACATTCCTTTCAGGTGGTTTAATACCAAATCGATTACCGAAATTCCCATCGGAGATTCCTCATTGATCACGCCCACTCCCCTGGATGATGCTGCTCCTGCCGTTGAAACGGTAGTATCAGCTTCGGAAAATATAATGGAAGAAACACCTGAAGAGGAGTCAGCGGAAATCGACCTGGAATTGCCATCCCGTTTTGAGCCGAAACCTGAAATTCCTGATGGACTTGAACTACAGATCGAGGCGGTTGTTGAAGAAACCCCGGTACAAGGGAATATTGGTCGTCAAACCCTTGAAACCCGATATGACCCTACCCTGGATCTTTCCGGGTACAAATACCCCACACTTGACCTGCTCAGCGATTATGGCGGAGAATCGTTGAATGTAAACAAGGAAGAGCTTGAGGCGAATAAAGATAAAATTGTCAACACCCTTTCAAATTATGATATCAAAATTGCAAAGATCAAAGCAACAATAGGTCCCGCAGTGACACTTTATGAGATTGTTCCCGAGGCAGGCGTTCGCATTTCAAGGATCAAGAACCTGGAGGACGATATCGCGCTGAGCCTTGCCGCCATGGGCATCCGTATCATCGCACCCATCCCCGGCAAAGGTACCATCGGTATCGAAGTGCCAAATCAAAACCCGGAAATTGTTTCGATCAAATCACTTCTGGGAACCGACAAGTTTAAAAATTCAGCATTTGAATTGCCATTTGTACTTGGAAAAACGATCTCCAACGAAACGTTCATTGCCGATCTTGCAAAAATGCCTCACCTGCTGATGGCCGGTGCCACCGGTCAGGGCAAATCGGTGGGCCTCAATACGATAATCACCTCCCTGCTCTATAAAAAGCACCCTTCACAGGTGAAATTTGTCCTGATCGACCCGAAGAAAGTTGAGCTGACCCTCTACAATAAAATTGAACGGCACTTTCTGGCAAAGCTACCCGACTCTGACGAGGCCATTATAACCGACACAAAAAAAGTAATCCGGACGCTCAATTCCCTGAATATTGAAATGGACACGCGTTACGATCTGTTGCGGGATGCGCAGGTTAGAAATATCAAGGAGTACAATGAAAAATTCTTTTCACGAAAACTCAATCCCCACGATGGACACCAGTTTCTACCCTATATCGTGATTGTAATTGATGAGTTCGCCGACCTTATTATGACTGCTGGCCGGGAAATCGAAACTCCGTTGACCCGATTGGCACAGCTTGCCCGTGCAACCGGGATCCATCTGATCATTGCTACACAGCGGCCTTCAGTGAACATCATTACCGGAACCATTAAAGCCAATTTTCCGGCCCGTATCGCCTTCAGGGTGATCTCCAAGATTGATTCACGCACCATCCTCGATTCATCAGGCGCTGACCAGTTGATCGGCCGCGGTGACATGCTTTTGTCAACCGGCAGTGACCTGATCAGAATTCAATGTGCTTTTGTTGACACACCGGAAATTGATAAATTAACTGAATTCATTGGATCACAGCGTGGTTATCCCGATGCTTTTGCCTTGCCGGAATTCTATGACGAACAGAGCGCATCATCCTCAAAGGAATTCAACGCTAACGAAAAAGATGAGTTTTTCGGGGAGGCAGCACGACTCGTTGTGGAGCACCAGCACGGCTCAACCTCTCTGATCCAACGGAAACTCAAACTTGGTTATAATCGTGCCGGTAGGATCATCGACCAATTGGAAAGCGCCGGCATAGTTGGCCCCTTTGAAGGCAGTAAGGCAAGAGAGGTTCGTTATAAAGACATTACTTCGCTGGAAGAGTATCTTTCTATACTCGGACAGAAATAATTTAACTATTTTTCCAAAAACCATGAAAATCAAAACTATTTTAACCATTTTATCTCTTTTTTCAACCTGCCTGGCCTTCAGCCAGACAAAAGATCTCAAAGCTGCCACCCTGCTTGAGGAAGTCAGCAACAAGGCAAAATCATACAAATCGATCAAGGTGGATTTTTCCTTCTCCATGGAAAATACCAAAGCAGGGATCAAGGAGGAAAAAACAGGTACACTTCTGGTTTCCGGAGACAAGTATAAAATGTCAGTAGCCGGTCAGACAGTGATGTGCGATGGAAAAACGATCTGGACTTACATTAAGGAATCCAATGAAGTTCAGATCAATGTTCTGGAAAACAAAGATGATGCGTTGACACCGTCCAAATTGCTTACTTCGTACAATTCCAACTATAAGTCAAAAATTATCAAAAGCCCTGATCCATCAGTAGAGTCTGTTGAATTGATTCCCAACACCGGTAAAAACTTCACAAAGGCCATTCTTGGCATTGATAAAGCCAAAAAGCAGATAAAAAGTTTTATACTATACGACAAAAGCGGTAATACGTTTACTTATAGGATCAAGACCTATCTCACCGACGTTCCTGTTGCTGATGCCGATTTCACTTTCGATGTAAAGAAATTTCCAGGAGTAGAAGTCATCGACATGCGTTAACCATCAGGTATATTTCCGCAGTCAGCAGTCCGCAGTCAGCAGTCCGCAGTCCGCAGTCAGCAGTCCGCAGTCCCATGGTTCCCCTCCTCAAGGAAAATCTCCTCCGGATAAACGATCCGGTGCAGGGCAAGTCCTTTGGCAGGCGCTGAATCGCCAGCCCTTGACCGGTCTTTGCTTTCAATTATCTTTTCCAACTGTTCAAGTGAAATCTTCTCCAATCCCAATTGTAACAGCGTACCAACAATTGCCCTGACCATGTTTCGCAGGAAACGGTCTGCTGTGATGGTAAAAACCAGTTCTGTTCCTTCCATCTCCCAACTTGCATGGGTGACATTGCAGATATTTGTCATTGTGTCTGTGTCAACCTTTGAAAAGGATGTAAAATCATGAACACCCATGATCAATCCTGCACCCACATTCATAATCGCCTGATCGATATTGCCATAGATATAATGGGTATATTTCCGGCGAAATGGATTCCTGACCCTGGCGATGGAATAACGATAAGTTCTGGATAATGCGCTGAACCGGGCATGGGCATCCGCTTTCACCGGAAATATACAAAAAAGAGAAATGTCGCCCCCGAGATATTCATTCAGCCGGAAGACCAGATGTTCACATTCCGTGTTTGTGAGAGGTTGGTTGAACTCAAAGTGGGCATAGAATTCATTTGCATGCACGCCGGTATCGGTGCGTCCTGCACCCGTCAGGGGAACCTGACATCGCAACATCATCGACATTGCATCCTCAAGGGTCTGCTGCACGGTGATACCGTTGGGTTGCCGCTGCCAACCATGGAACCCGGTACCATCGTATGACAATCTGATGAAAAATCTGCTCAAACGAATATTTTGATGCAAAACTATCATTTAATGTTTAACCGGGCGGAAGTTTTAATTGATAAAAGTGCATATATATCTGAGCTATTCAGCGGCATGACAACTGACGTATCTATTGACACCTTTTTCAGAATATCAATAGGTTTACAAATGGCAAATATTTCTGCTGCAGTTTCTGACTTTTCGATTTGCCTCGCCATTATTTTTTAATCACCTTGGCTGTACATACGGTTCTGTTGTTAAACACCAACCGGATCAGATACATCCCATTTTGCCAGCTTGATACATTTAACTCGACGGCTTTCTCATCAAAAGGAACCTGCCGGGAAAATAATCTCTTCCCAAATAAATTATAAACCTCCAATTCAACACTGTTCCACCGTGAACGGAAAGTGGTAATGTTAAAATGATTTGATTTCTCGAAAGTTTTCAGTTGATCCGGCAATACAACATGCAGTATTTCTGACACCGGATTTGGATAAACCAACATCTCCGTACGTTCTGCCTGATCAGTATGTTCTTCTGAACCCACCAGCACACAGCCAAGCGGAATGGTATCAGAGGGAATGGGGTGCGGGCATATGCTGTCGTACACGAAAGGTTGGTTGTAAACAGAGTCGTACTCAAGATTCGAATTTAGTTTATAGGCGTTGGTGGTCCAAATACCGTCTTTAAAACCCCCAACCAGCAAGAGTTTATTATCAAATGTGGTAATGCCATCACCGAACAAATACTGGTTTGTTAATATCGGTTTGTCAAATAAGATATCTCCATTACGATTGCATTTGACAACCCCAACTGTTCCATCATATGACGTAGTAAGAGTATCTGTCCAACCATAACTAAGGGCCATGGTCGAATCAACAAACCAGTTGATGGTGGTACTCGATCCCATTTTAGATAAAGAGAATATATCGCTGTAACTAAGCTCATTTCCGTTGGAATCTGTTTTAATCAGACATGGTTTATCGCCTGGATCAGACCCACCAGTGACAATATGTCGGGTGGCAGTATAAATAGTTCCTTGGTTATCTAGAACTGAAGAATATGCCATGCCATAGAAGTTCTCCCCATTTATTATTGACCAGGGTAGTTCCCATTCCAATGTGCCAGTACTGTCTGTTTTAATAATGAATGGCCGTAAAAACGAGATCGAGGGATTTCCTTGATCTGGAAAGTAGCAAAAACCGCTGATAATAAAATGATAATCGGATGTTACAATTAGATTCGCGCCTTGTTCAAATTTAATATCACTACTTGATTGCCCATACAACTGCTTCCAGATCAATTCTCCCTCGTTATCCAACCGATAAAGCCAGACACGTTCATGTATCGGATCATTTCCATATGCATAAATCAGTGCAATATATCCACCCGGTATCGACCAGATTGATTGGCCCACTTCATCGTTTGGATTCGGTGTATTATAGATTCGACACCATTCCAGTTCTGCACAAGAATTCAATTTCATAACATAGGGATTATGTTGATTCGTCTGCTCTCCTGTAATTCCAGTTAGTATGAATCCATTTTCATAAGTTGGATTGATATCTGCTATGCGTGTCCAATCATTTGTTGAAGAAATAGTTTTACTCCAAAGCATCTGCCCATTAATATCAGTTTTAATAATTAAACCATTCGTTGGAATTGAATATGGCTGGAAATTCCCTCCAAGCACATATCCTTTATCATATGATTCAAAAACAGCGCTGGTTCCATTAGGTTTATTCGGGAAATAGATCTGATGCCACTGCTGAGCGCTTATATTAATTGGCCCAATTAATGCCCATAAAATAAAGAGAAAATAGATTTTTTTCATTAGGAATTCTGAAAATAATAACAAACACAAACATAATCAAAACACGTCGCAGATTTCCCAGTTTATGTTGATTGATTTATCTGATAAGTGTCACTTTTGCCTGCTGAATTGATTTTCCGTAGTTTTTAAGTGTTACTACATAGACACCCTGGCTCATAGTATTGACCGGAATTATTTTTTGGTCCTCTGCTATCGTAATAGGGATTATTTTCAAGGTTTTACCCATGATATCATTTATCTCAATACAGCATTTTTTTCCAATATCAAGGAGATGGTACTCAACAATAAAATGAGTTTTTGCCGGATTAGGATAAACCTTGAGAACATTTTCCTTAAAGTGAGTTTTTACTCCCCGATATTTATCACGTTTTGATGATCTTAATCCTGATTCCGGTAAAAATATTGGTTCCGTATAGGTTGTTTTTCCTGCAGCAAGAAGCAGGTTTCTTGCAAAAGCACTCACTTGGCCCTGTCCGGAAGTTGTAATGGATATAAGTGTTTGTATATCTGTGCTATCCATGTGCATGACAATTGACGTATCTATTGAAACCTTTTTCAGAATATCAATAAGGTTTACAAATGGCAAATATTTCTGCTGCAGTTTCTGACTTATCGATTTACCTCGCCATTATTTTTTAATCACCTTGACTGTACATACGGTTCTGTTGTTAAACACCAACCGGATCAGATACATCCCCTTTTGCCAGCTTGATACATTTAACTCGACGGCTTTCTCATCAAAAGGAACCTGACGGGAAAATATTCTCTCCCCGAATAAATTGTAAACCTCCAAGTCAACACTGTTCCACTTTGAACGAAAAGTGGTAATGTTAAAATGATTTGATTTTTCGAAAGTTTTCAGTTGATCCGGCAATACAACATGCAGTATTTCTGACACCGGATTTGGATAAACCAGCATTTCCGTACGCTCTGCCTGATCAGTATGTTCTTCTGAACCCACCAGAGCACAGCCCAGCGGAATGGTATCAGAGGGAATGGGGTGCGGGCACAGGCTGTCGTACACAAAAGGCTGGGTGTAAATACTGTCGTAATTAAGAATTGAATTTAGTTTATACGCTTGAGTGGTATAAAGTGCATTTTTAAAACTCCCGACCAGTAAAAGTTTATTGTCAAATGTGGTAAGAGCATCACTGAATAAATATGGATTTATCAAAATTGGTTTGTCTATCAGAATATCGCCGTTGCGATTGCATTTGACGACACCAACAGTTCCTTCATACGAGGTAGTTAGTGTATCTGTTTGAAAATAACTTAAGGCCATTGAAGAATCGGCGAACCAATTAATTGTGCCAAAAGTTCCCATTTTTGACAATGGGAACACGTCATTGTAACTGAGTTCATTACCGCCGGAATCTGTTTTAATCAAACAAGGTTTATCACCTGCATTAGAACCACCAGTGACAATATGCCGGCTTGCAGTATAAATGGTCCCTTGATTATCCGTAACGGAATAGTATGATTCTCCATAGAAGTTCTCCCCATTTATTATTGACCAGGGTAGTTCCCAGTCCAATGCGCCGGTACTGTCTGTTTTAATAATGAATGGCCGCAGGTGAGATCCTGGATTTCCCGGATCAGGATAGTAACAATCACCGCTGATAATAAAATGATAATCTGGAGTCAAATATAAGTTATAGCCGTCTGCATTTGTAATGTTAACGTTTGATTGTCCATAGAGTTGCTTCCATATCAAATTCCCATCGTTGTCCAATCGATAAAGCCACATCCTTTCATACATCGGATCTTCACCATACGCTTGAATTAAAGCAATATAACCGCCTGGAATAGGCCAGATTGACATGCCAGATTCATCGTTTGGATTCGGGGTATTATAGATGTGGCACCACTCGAGTTCTGAACACTTATTCAACTTCATGATAAAAGGATTATGCTGATTCGTTTGCTCTCCAGTGAATCCTGTCAGGATCATTCCATTGTCGTACGTTTGATTGATATCAAATATATATGTGGCATCGTTTACATTTGAAACTGTTTTATACCAAAGCATCACACCATTAATATCTGTTTTAATGATCATACCTCTGACCGGATATACGCCGGTTACAAATACACCGCCAAGGATATAACCTTTATCATAAGATTCAAAAACACCCCTGACCCAAGTGGATCTATTAGGGAAATAAATCTTAGGCCATTCCTGGGCATTTAGTCCAGTCAATAACATTAATGTCAATAGGGAAAAAAGGATACAGGTTCGTTTCATTTCAAATCTGAAATATTATCGTACACAAAGATAGCAAAAGGGGGCATGATACTATGCCCCAATGATTGATTTACCTGATCAGTGATATTTTGGTTTGCTGTACTGTGTTTCCCTTGTTTTTTAGTGTTACAATATAAACTCCCTGGTTCAAATTATTCACCGGAATCACCATTTGGTCATCTTTTAATTGAACCGGTATTCTGCTCAAGGGTTTACCCATAATATTCGTGAGTTCGATGAAACATTCTTCAGGAATTTCGTTTAGGTGATATTGTACAACAAAATAGGTTTTCGCCGGATTGGGATATACGTTTAAAAGATTTTCCTTAAAACTGGTTTTCGCCCCGCGATATTTATCACGTTTTGATGATTTTAACTCGGTTTCCGGTAAAAAAATTGGTTCCAAATAGTTTGTGGCCGCTGATGCGACAAGCAGGTTTCTTGCAAAAGCGCTAATCTGACCAAGGTTTGAATCGGAAATTGATTCCAGTGTGTGTTTGTCTGTGCTATCTATATTCATAACACGAGACGAATCGGTTGCGACATTTCTCAGGATTTCATACAAATTTTCATATGACTGTCGTATAACTTGCTGTTTGTCGCTGAGAGTAAACGAAGACGGAATTAAATTCAGGATATTCAACCCGGTTTGGTAATCTCCTCGCTGAAAATAGGTTGCCGTAAGATCATACCAGGACCCTACGGTATTGCGTAACTGCAATAAATAAATCAGGCTGTCATTCGTCAAACCTAAAACAGAATCAGTGCGGTAATAACGGATGAGGTTATGATAATGCTGGCTCCGGTCTGCGTTCCAGAATGCCCTTTGTGATTCCAGAAGTTCTTTACTACTTATTGAATCTTCTCCCTGAAGAATTTCCGCCATCAGGTAATCAGGCATCGGTGTAGTACGGTTCTCAAGCATATCAACCAGTATTTCTGATTTGGCTGAATGTGGGTTGGCTACCATGATATCACGGATCATCGCGTTGTTCAGAACATCTTCCTTTTCAATCGCAGTTTGTATAACGGTATCAGATACATATGGTGAGGAAGTCAATATTACATCCCGGGTAGGCAATGCATCTGGAGGGGTGCTGGATGCAACTTCATCTGAAAGGGCCCCGGTAGAACCCCCATCAACAAGTTCCGTTAAAATATTATTAATGCTGTCCGCTTTTTCAGCAGAGAAATTCATTCCATCCATGTCTTCACTGCTTGCGTTGCCTATGGAATTAGTTGGAGGACAAGCAGAATTCTCAATAAAATCAATAGCTACAGGAAAAATTGTCACTGGACCATATGAGTAATTTGGACGTAGTCTTGTAAAAGGTGGATAATATCCATTATGATAATAGTAATGTGAATCAAGAGTTAAAAATCAAATAAATAAAAGCCGCATCCAATTTGCCAAATACATGAACAAGATGGCCTTTGGGTGATCGTACTTTATTCGCTCTTTGAAAATC
>JAUXWT010000021.1 GCA_030681475.1 Bacteroidales bacterium
TGTCCAGACGTGAAAGACGTTGTTTTACATAGCATTGATATTCAGTCATATATAAAATAGGGGGGTAAAATTAGGTTTTTAGAAAACCATACTATATATTTGTGTCGAAACTGGCATCAAAAAAAGTAGTTTTTAGAGGTGCCCTATTGTTTCTTTTACCTCTGGCAGCTTTTACCCGGGAACCTTAACTGCCGTTTATTACAGATCGTCAGTAACCTTAGCAGGAACTGCCAATCAGTGGATGACGATAGCGCTTGACAGTCCTTTCTTTTATGATCCCTATCAAAGCCTGATTGTGGAGGTTGGGCAATGTGGTGCTCCGGGAGCATCAGGAGCCAGTGCAAGTTATACAAATTTAACAGGTAACAGGAGACTATGGTCTTTAGGTGGATGTCCTTTTAATGTCTATCCTTATGCCAACTCTTCGGTATACCATATGGGCTTGAATATAGTGGCCACCGGCCCGGTAGCCGTGACCAATCCAGCCACAAGTGTAACAACGACCACAGCATCTCTTAACGGAACAGTCAATGCCAGACTCACCCCAACCACCGTGACTTTTGAATACGGATTGACTGCTGCCTATGGAACGTCGGTTGCCGGTACACCCGGTGTTGTAACCGGAAATGCAGCTACCCCCATAACAGCGGGCATAACCGGGTTACTTCCCGACATGACATATCATTACAGGATCAATGGAGTCAACGGCAACGGAACAGCCAATGGTGAGGATATGACATTCGTGACGACCCTTCCATCACCCACAATATCCGGTCCTACTCCTGTCTGTGCCGGATCAACCGGGAATGTTTATACAACAGAAGCCGGATATTCAGGTTATATCTGGGCAGTTTCTGCAGGCGGTTCAATTACAGCAGGCGGAACGGGTTCAGACAATGTTGAGGTAACATGGAATACAGCAGGGGCCCAGGCCGTTATCGTTAATTACACAAATGAAAATGGTTATGCGCCATCTTTTACAATTTACCCTGTGCTGGTAACCTCGCTGCCACCGCAAACAATTACTTTGGAAAACATTGTTGTCGCCCGGGGTCAGGAACAATGTTATGATGCGAATCAAACGGTCACAACAGGCGGAGCAGGAACATTCCTGGTACAACCCATGGCTGCCGTGGACCTGATCGCAGGTCAGCACATCAACATGCTTCCTGGCACAAAGGTGGAACAGGCGGGATACCTGCATGCCTTCGTCGTGACAAACTGCCTCTGGTGCAGCGCTTATCCGGTGAATCAGATGGTCGCAGCACAACCGGATACAACGAATCAGGAGGCCATGATAATCCCGTTCATAGAAAACCCGCCCAATGTTCTGTTCCGGGTTTACCCGAATCCGACAACGGGTGAATTCACACTTGAAATCGATCCTTCTCTGGCATATTCAAAAACCACTGTACAAATCTTCAGCTTTCTTGGGAAAGAGGTGTTACGCAATGAGATGAAGGGTATGAAAAAAGAGAGGTTCTCATTACAGGACAGCCCACCCGGGATCTATCTTGTCCGTTTAGTATGTGATGAAAAGACAGGCACGGCAAAGATTATAAGGAAATGATAACAAGATTATATGGGAAAACCAATTCATTTAAACACTCTTCGCCGATCCAAATTGATCGACCCTGAAACTTGATTGATAAGAGGTTAAGGTGGTCAATCAAAATCGGTGAAAGGCGCTCAAAATAAACGATCTGCCTATTTAAAAAAGGTTCATCACAATTTTTCGCACCTCAGAAAAGTGTTTTTTCCCTCTCTCAAAATTTCCTTGAATCCATTACATGAACCTGCGGTTTGGAAAATATGCATTGCCTTTGTAAGCCATAGCAGTAAGTCAAGGTTGTCGGTTGCAAGTCCCGGATTCTTTTCACCGGGGAATAAAAGATATTTCCGGAGTTCGTATTGCTCGTCGATCGTTTCACGCCAACTGTCATCCTCATCAGTAAACAATGATGCGTCGGCCACACTTTTCTTATTGGTGAATAAATCATTCGCTTTACCCCAGGATGCCATCACCCCTGAAAACCACCAAACATTCATCCACCACGCAAATCCAATGGTTACAACAGTACCCGGTGTTACGTTATCGCCAATCGATTCGATGGATTGCTTGGTAATGGCGATCTTTCTCCCTGAGGCGGATGCTCAAAGTGCACATGGGTGGTGTCCTCCCGGATGAAAAGCAGATTGCCGACCCGTTTTCGACCGACTGCCTTTTTCTATTGAAAGTGCACCAGCGAAAACCACCGATAGGCATCAGTATATATATCTTTTATCCGCAGGCCGGTTGTCTCTGCCATTTGTTGAATATGACCGGGAGTGTATTTATAAGAGTTCTCCGTATGTATTGTTTCATTTTTCTGTAACCTGATTTTTCCATTCAGGTGCGGACTCCCGATCTCCATATCCGTCAGGGCTTTGAGGTGCATTTCTATTCTGGCTTCTGAAATGTTATAAAATGCAAAGTGCGCAAAATGGTCAGGGTTGAAACCGGTACCGGCATAATGGTTTACAACGTTCAGTATGTTTTTATTAAATGCAGCCGTTTTGCCTTGCCGGTCGTTATAGGCCTCTTCCAATATTTTTATTTCCTTGACCATATCCAACCCGATCAGAAGTTGGTCACCTGGTTGCATCATTGTTTTCAAGTTCTTTAAAAAGCCGGTTTCCTGCTTCCCGGTAAGATTCCCCATCGTACTGCCAAAAAAACAGATCAGCTTCTTTCCTTCCCCGGGAATCACGTTAAAAGGCTTCATAAAATCGGTCAGGATGCCGTTTATTTTAATCCCGGGATATTTTATGGAAAGCTTTTCCGCTGATTTCACGATGGCAGTTCTGCTGACATCTACCGGGATATAACGCAAAGTTTCCAAACTATCTGCAGGCAAAGTGTCCAGGAGAATTGAAATTTTTGAGCAATCTCCGCTACCTAATTCGATTATTTCCGTCAAACCTGAGCTGTTCAGGATTTGCGGAGCGAATTCAGTCAGAATAGATTTTTCTGTTCTTGTGGGATAGTATTCGGGGAGCCTGGTAATTTCTTCAAAAAGCGCTGAGCCGGCCTTATCGTAAAAAAACCGGCTCGAAATATATTTTTGCTGAGCTGATAGGCCGCATATTATTTCAGATCTGATTTCTTCAGGGCGTTCATGCAATAAATAATCATTGACTTCCATTTTATCCTCAGGAATTCCGGTTTCAACCGGGTTATCCGGGTTGCTGCTCCATTCAAACCAACCTCCGTCATACACCGAAACCCTTGGCCATCCCATCAGCCAGGCGTTGAACCAGGCTTCGCTGCCGCGCCATCCTGTTCCGCAATAAAATGCGAGATGCTTGTCGGGGGTAATGCCAACGTTTTTCCAGATCTCCGCTATTTCATGAAATTCACGATTTGTTTGATCGAAATTCCTGTAATTCTCCATGTGGTAGGCATCAGAACCACAATCGGCGAAAATTGCCCCTGGTATCCTTCCTTTTTTTTCGATATAGTTATAACCGCTCACTTCGCCAAGGTATTCCGGCCAACTGCGAACGCAAACCAGTTCGGAACCTGGCGAGGCAATGATATCCCTGGCTTCAGGTGTGTCAACAGCAAGTTCGGGATGCACAGGTATCGTTGCGCCAAATTTTGAGACGGGATTTTTAGGTTCATCGGTATATAAAATTTCATACCCCGCATCCTGCCACGACTGAAAACCTCCATTGAGCACCCTGACATCTTTCACACCGGCATACATCATCACAAAGGCACATCGCACAGCGCCTATATCGCCGGCTGCACTGCCCGGAAAAGGGTCGTTGTTATCGGGCGACATGTATTTTCCATACATAATAACGGTGGTATCTGAAGTAATACCATGATCCTCCAATGCTTTTTTAAGTTCTTCAGGACTTCTTCTGTTCCATGTTTCAGGTGATTCAATGGCCAGGGTATCCATGTCAATGGCCCCCGGGATGTGTCCGCTCAGGTAAGCTTCCCGGTTTCGGTAATGGGCATGAACGACAATGTATTTATCGTTTTCATAATGTGACGGGATTTTACCTGAGATAAGCGTGTTGAGCCATTGCGCTGAGACCAGGTTCCGAAACCGGGCCAAATGCTGCATGGGAAGGTCAGGGTTTTCCGACCATTCTTCAGAAAACCGATTGTAAACGGATACATTGGAATATCCTGATTTTATAAAACGGGTTGCCACTTTTCCTGAATCAATTTCATCATAACCGTAAACAATGATTTCATGTTCAGGAAATATCTGCTTATGCCTGACCATTTCAATCCAATCCATATATGTCGTCCATTTAACCGGCAGGCTTTTTGCGTTTTTGATATGTCCGCCACGGCGTTCTTTCTGCAACCGCCATCCGTTATATGCATCTGCGGGCCTTACGTCGATGATCTTTATGTCAGGCTTATCCAGCAGAATCAAAAGTTCGCCGGTGGAGATTTCATGAAAAGAGTTAACCATCTCTGAATACTTTATTTATGATTCCATAGTCGTAAAAATAAGCAATCCTGACAAATTGGATATTTAACAAAAAGTGCAATTTTTGTAAATTATTATCCAAACACCAATACTTCAGCGATGAAAAGACAAATTTCTTACTGTTTCCTGGTTCTGATCCTAATCACCTCCTGCAGCAAATACCCGCCCGCTTCCGAACGGTTGACCGAAGAGCTGGCCATCTATACGCAATTTGATGTATCAATCGCCTTCAACGATTATCAAACCTTCGCCATCGTACCTGCCGTTGCATTCATCGGCGGGAATGACAGCGCTACAATCACCAGTCCGGATGCCCTGGCTTTGCTGAACAGAATTGCACAGAACATGGTGAGCCGTGGATTTAAACAGGTTGCGGCCACTGCAAATCCTGACCTTGGCATCAATGTAACCGCCATCAGGAGCACCATCACAACCGTCTATTCTCCGGGTTGGCATTGGAGTTATCCGGGCTATTATCCCGCAGGCTGGTGGGGTTATCCCGGTTACAAATATGGCTATCCATACTATCCTGCATACATGACCACCTATGCAACCGGATCGGTAATCATCGAACTTATTGATTTACAAATGGCCACAGACAATATGGTGATGGTAAGATGGAATGCATTTATCCGCGGTGTGCTGAACAACCGGTATCCTCAAACCGATGTGCTGAACACGGTAGATCAGGCATTTAAACAAACCCCGGCGATCAAGACTTTTTGAATGTTTTTGCCGGATAAAAATATACGAATGAAAAAGAAATACAATTTACAATTGAAACGGATATTATTACCGCTCATTGCGCTGCGTTTAATGGCCAGCCAGGCTCAAAGCCAGGATACAACAGCTTCGCCGCGATTTGTGCATGGTTCATATTACACCTGCGCATGGAATACCACTATCACCCTGGGCGATTTCAATGATTGGGTAGGTCATGCAAGTCCGGCCGGGTTTGACCTGGGTGGCCGCTATTTTATCAAAGCAGGATTGGTGGCAGGTTTCAATATCGGCTGGCAGCGTGTTTCGCAAAGTTACACCAATGAAACCTTTTATGGTAGTGCCGGACAGGCGATCACTGCGACAAATTACCGTTTTACCTGGATGATACCCTTCCAGGGCGTAATTGCATACCACCTCATACCGGATAAAATAATTTCACCGTATTTGGGTATAGGGATAGGCGGTGATTATATGGAACACCATCTCCTGGTGCAGGAGTATGATATTTACGAGACCCGCTGGGGTCTTTCACTGATCCCTGAGATCGGCGCCCTGGTGAAATTCGGAAAATCTTCACGGTGGGCCGCTTTGGTGGCTTTTAACTACAAATGGACGACAAACGGTATCGGATTGTATATTGACAGGAGTTCAAAAAACATGCAGATGCTTAACCTGAAGTTTGGTCTTGCCTTTAAAATGCGATAAGTAGAAATACGCAGTAAAACTCAGTAAAAGCCACCTTAAGAACAGGCTATTTAACTCTTTTTTTGTCGAAGAATTGGTTGTAATTTAGACAGATTAAAAAAAATCCAATTCCTAAAAAATATATATCATGAAAACAATAAAAAATATTATAAAGCCAACAGCAATAATCCAGATTATTGTCCTGATTTTGGGTATTCAGACTGAGGTTCTTTTTGCAGCTAACCCACTTAATGCCACCCCTGGCAATAATTCTTCAATATGTGTTTTCTGCAGTATCAGTGACTTGCCAACTTTAAATGACGTTGAGTTTGAAAAATTCAACTTTTTTGCACCAAATGTACCTGCTGAAGCTACTTTTGATGACGAAATTGAGGTTGCGGAAATCAGTTTTGCTCCAACCCCACCATCAGAAGCTAATTTTGACGATGAAATGCCAGGAACGGAGGTTAGTCTTGTGCAAGCAACCCCAGCAATATACCTATTTGACAATGATCCCGAATTCAACAATATAATTCTTCTTGAATTTCTTTCACCCAAAATCCCGGAAATAGCTGATTTCAAAAAGTAGATATTTTCCATCTGGTGTAAATGTGGCGTCAAAATAAATTCCCTGTAAATGAAAACTTTGCAGGGTTTTTCTTTGCTAATAACAAAATAATAACTATATTTGTATTAATGCAGTCTAAATATTAATAAATTGCATTATAATGCGTTCTGATTCTTAGGGTAACCCTGATAAGAAATCCTTCCCCGGATATTGAATTAAATTAGTCGTTTTTGGATATGCTTTGATGATATAGCTGATTTAATCAGAATTCATTATTAAAGTAATCGCATGAAAAAATATTTTATTTTAATTTTATTTCTGTGGGCTGTTTTATCATGTACTCACCAACAGGATCCTGTTTCCACGAACAATTTTGCACCTAAGGTTGTTGAAGTTGAAGGATGTATTGTGCCCAATGACAGCCTGAATAAACTCAAAATAATCCCGGCCGGTGAGCCAAAAATCGTAAGAGCCGGCAATCCCAAAATTATACTTACAAAAACGAGCATACTTCCCACTAGAATTCCGAGGATAATAATATCAGGATCACCTGAAATTTCCATCCCGGGGCATAACAATTTTTCATTCCCCAAAGTAGTTCCGGCAATAATAAATCCTTTTCTTGCAGGCATCCCGGAGATAGTCATTGCGAAAGAGGCTCAAATTAAGGAAAACAACCCGCAGGACTTCAGCTCATATGGGAAATTTCAAGGTTTAAAAGCGAATACAATAAACGCAATCACCCAAGATAACGTTGGGAACCTATGGTTCGGAACGGCGCGAGGCATCACAAGATTCGACGGAAAATCCTTTGCTCATTATACAGAAGCAGCAGGCTTATGCAGAAATAATGTTTCATCCATCGTACAAGACAAAAACAACGACCTCTGGATTGGAACGAAAGGTGGAGGCATATCACGATTCGACGGAAAATTCATGACTAATTTTACCGAAAAAGAAGGCTTGCCTGATAATTTTATTTCTGCAATTTTGGAAGATAAAAGCGGAAATCTATGGTTTGGAACAAACGGAGGCGCTTCAAAATTTGATGGAAAATCGTTTACCCAATATACTGATAAAGAAGGCTTAATTAACAATGTTGTTTTTTCTGTCTGCGAAGATAACCAGGGAAGCCTTTGGTTTGGAACTCCGGGAGGTGTCTCGAAATTTGATGGAAAATCGTTTTCTAATCTCTTTCGGGGTTAGTTCCCCGCCGCTTGCGGCGAATGAAAATAATTCCCGATGATACCCCGCTGCTCTGCGGCGGGGAGGTTCATTTTTACCGAAAAAGAAGGTTTAGGCAATAATGAGGTCAGAAGTATATTATGTGATAAAGATGGGAACATTTGGTTCGGAACCAATGGTGGTGTAACAAAATTCAAACCTTCTGAAAAGCCCGAAACAGGTTCCGGGTTTTATACTCATTACACCGAAACAGAAGGGTTATCCAATAATAATATAATGTCTGTTTTAGAAGACCAGCGTGGAAATATTTGGTTTGGCAGTTCCGGCGGTGGCTTGACAAAATTCGACGGAAAATTCCTCACTTGTTTCACCAAAAAAGAAGGCTTGTGCGATAATGCAGTAATGTCTGTTTTGGAAGACAAAAACGGGAACCTTTGGATAGGTACTTCCACGGGTATCAGTAAACTTATTAAAGAAACAAATGATGAGTTAGCTGACAATAAATATAGAAACCAGAGCCGTGGGTCAGGGATGTTTAAAAACTATACTTATGATGACGGGTTTTATGGTGTGGGTTGTAACAGCAATTCCATATGTGAAGATAATACTGACGCTATATGGATCGGTGCAAACGACAGGCTTACAGTTTACCACCCCGGAGTAATGGATGTGGATACGATTGCCCCAAACATTAAATTGGTGGGCATAGATTTATTTAATGAACAATTTTCCTGGGAAGGCGCTGAGAGGAATAAAGATACAAGCATAGTTTTGAGCAATGGGGTAATTGCAGGCAACATTAAATTTGATGGATTATCAAAATGGTACTGTATCCCTGAAAATTTAAGTTTACCATACGATGTTAATTTTCTCACTTTTAATTTTATTGGCATAACCACTAAAGCAGCACAGAAAGTAGCATACAAGTATAAATTAGATGGATTAGGGCAAAACTGGAGCTCCACTACAAACCAAACGAGCGCCTCTTTTGGCAACTTATCGCACGGAGAATATACCTTCAGGGTAAAAGCAATGAATGGCGCTGGCTATTGGAGTAAAGAATATAGATACAACCTTACAATTCGTCCGCCATGGTGGAAAACAAACTGGGCTTATTTGTTATATACCATGGGATTTATTGCAGGGATTTTTTGGGTTGACCGTATCCAAACTCAAAGGGTAATCGCAAGAGAACGTCGACGGACCAGAGACCGGGAATTGGAACAAGCCCGTGAAATTGAAAAGGCCTATCAGGCATTAAATTTGCAACATGAAATTGTAGCAAAACAAAATGACGAACTGGAAATAGAAAAAAAATGCAGTGATGAATTGCTGCTTAATATCCTCCCGTCAGAAGTTGCTGAAGAATTGAAAGCAAAAGGCTACGCAGATGCAAAACTTATTGACGAGGTCACCGTGCTCTTTACCGACTTCGTCGGATTTACCCATCTTACCGAACAACTTTCTCCAAAACAACTGGTAGCAGAAATTCACCATTGTTTCTCTGCATTTGATAATATCATACATAAACACGGAGTGGAAAAAATCAAAACCATTGGCGATTCTTATATGGCAGCAGGTGGTCTTCCGACACCCAACAATAATCACGCAATTAACACGGTTAAAGCAGCATTGGAAATACAACATTTTATGGAAAGACACAACTATAGAAAAAAAGTTGCAGGGGAACCCTTTAGTGAAATACGTATCGGTTTGCATTCAGGTGCGGTAATTGCCGGAATTGTGGGGGTGAAAAAGTTTGCTTACGACATTTGGGGCGATACTGTAAATACTGCAAATCATATAGAACAAAGCGGTGATGCCGGAAAAGTAAACATCAGTGGGGAAACTTATAAAGTTATCAAAGATAAATTTGATTGCGCCTATCGGGGAAAAATATTGGCAAAGAACAAAGGAATGATCGATATGTATTTTGTAAATAATTCTGTATGAGAAGGCTCAAATTTAACTTGTTTTACACCTTTTTACCATAAACCCCCTTCAGGGAGAGGACTCAATATTGAAATTAAAGTAGAACCAGGTTCTGACTCCTGCGTATTTCCGGAAAGATTTTTTCCTAATTTTATGCGCTGAAAAAATCCAGTTTCATTTTATCATTCCCTTATGAACAATTTTACTTTCTCCAGGCATCTCTTTACGATGTTCCTTGCCACCATGGCTTTGTTCTCCTCTGTTCCGGTACTTGCCCAGTACGTGGATGATCCGAATCGCGATCAGATTCCCCAATACCTTCGGGATTTTGCTCCGACAAATACCGATGCCCCGCTTTCAACCGTAATGACGGTAAACAATTTTGATAATTTCAACCTCGGCGTCGATTTTGGCGAGAGTAACATCGCCGCAAATCCGATGATTCCCGCATGGTTCTTTACGGCTTATAACACAAATACGGTCCACCATACTGAAAACGGGATTGATTGGGCAAATGGCACCCCTTCTTTTGGAGCGACCATGCAGGGAGATCCCGTGGTGGCATACGATAGCATTGGCAACTTGTTTTATCAGAACATGTATGGCTCCAGCATTCTCGGCGTAAAGGTCATGAAATCGACCAACAACGGCGTTACATGGGGCCCTTCCGTCACAGCCGTGGCAGGGGTGGACAAGAACTGGATGGCATGCGACCAGACCAGCGGCCCTTATGCCAATAATGTTTACGTCTGCATGACTGCCAGCTCGGGTGGTAATTTTGCCCGCAGCATCGACAATGGAGCATCTTTCACAACAACCTTCAACGCCAGCACGCAGAGTCTCCCGGGGATGATGGTATGCGTAGGCCCGAATGGCAATGTCCAGGGGAAGGCGGTTTACGTCGTTACGAACAGCGGAAGTTCCTTCAGTTCAACGTATACTTTTTATCGATCGCTGGATGGCGGTTTAACTTTCACTCAGATGTCGGCACAGCAGTTTGCGAATACGGTCGGAACGCAGGTGAGCGGCAGGAACTCCGTTCAGAACATGCGCACCAGACCCTACCCGATGATCGCTGCCGACAATAGTTACGGAGCAAGCCGCGGGCGTTTGTACTGTGTCTATGCATCCAACGATCCTACGGGGAACGGGAACAAACCGGACATCTGGAACCGCTACTCCGACGACGGAGGAGCAACATGGTCATCCGCTATCCTGGTCAACGACGATCCCAACCCGCAAACCCATCACCAATGGCACCCCGGTATATGGTGCGACAAGCAGACCGGCCGGCTCTATGCCATGTGGATGGACACACGCGACTGCCCCACCAACGACAGCGCCCTCATCTATGCCTCATATTCCGATAACGGCGGCGTTACCTGGGCTCAGAACCAGGCCGTTTCAAACCAGAAAATGAAGATCGATTGCGCAACCTGCGGCGGGGGCGGAACACCGCGATACGAAGGAGACTACAACGGCATCGTATCAAATAAAAAAGTCGGCATGGCAGGCTGGACGGACTTCCGCCAGGGCAGTTTTATGAGCGTGACCGGTTACTTCCCCGATTTTGCCATGTCACGCAGCCCCGCCACCGGAACCCTTTTCGTGGCCAGCGACAGCATCGATTTCACCGTCAGCGTGCCGGCAGTCAAACTTTATACAGATACGGTGGCGCTTTCAGGACAGATCACCCCGGCCCCTGCAACCGGCAGCATCACCTTCAGCTATCCCCAGGGAAATAAGATCACCACCTTCCCCGGATCTAAAATTGTGAGGGTCAAACTGAGTGGAAACGTACCACTGGCGAACTACCAGGTGGTTTTCTTTGCAAAAGGACCGAATGGGACTCCTGCCCACCAGCGCAATGCCACCATCACGGTACAGGCTTCACTGGCGCTGTCTGTTTCTGTTTCGGCAACTCCCTCTTCAGTCTGCGCCGGGAGCGTCACCCAGTTGCAGGCCTTTGCCGCCGGAGGGACGAACCCATATACCTATACCTGGACATCCAACCCGCCGGGATTCAGTTCCACACTGCCAAATCCAAATGCATCACCTGCCGCTGCCACATGGTACATTTGCAAAGTAAATGACAATGTCGCAAAATTTGCCAAGGACAGTGTCTATGTTACGATCAGCGCCGTTCCTGCCGCCCCCGGCGCCATCACCGGTAATACTGCGCCATGTTCCGGTACCAATGCAAACTACAGCGTTGCCTCCGTTCCCGGAGCAACATCCTATAACTGGACTATTCCGGCAGGGGCTTCCATCTTATCGGGACAGACCACCACCTCCATCACCGTTCTATGGGGAACAACCTCCGGGAATGTCTCGGTTACTGCGGGGAACAATTGCGGGAGCAGCTCAGCAAGCCAGACTGCCGTAACACTCACACCGTCGCCTTCAATGCCCGGGACGATCATCGGACCGTCGACCGTTTGCACCGGGACCACAGTCAGCTTCAACGTTCCGCCGGTTGCAGGGGTGACCAACACCTGGACCGTTCCGCCGGATGCAACCATCACCACAGGGCAGGGAACGAATGCCATTACGGTACTCTGGGGGAGTTCTGCGGGCTTTGTGAGCGTGGTTGCACAAATCGGCGCCTGCACAAGTTTGCCGGTTTCAATGGGTGTCAATCCTGAAACAATCCCCGGCGCTGCATTGGCCATTTCAGGTTCCGATACCGTATGCCAAGGTATGGGAGGTTACCAGTACAGCATCCCACTGATTTCCAATGCTTCATCCTACACCTGGTCACTACCAACGGGTGCAATTATTTCTTCAGGACAGGGTACGAATGCCATCCAGGTTGATTTCGGTGGTTCAGCAATTTCCGGTGACATTACCGCCGCAGGTAACAATATGTGCGGAACAGGTGTTGAGAGTTCAACGCAACTGACGGTGATGGTCTGCACTGGATTCAACGAAAACAACCTTCTATCGCAAATCAGGATCTATCCCAACCCGGTGCACGGGCTGCTCAACATCTCCATCGAAGGGAAGGAAAAACAGCTTAGGGCGCAGGTCACGGATGTGAGTGGCCGCATCATGTACAATGGATTGTTTGACAACCTCCCGGCCGTTTGCACACGGCAGATTGACGTCAGCGGGTTCGCAAAAGGCGTTTACCTGATCAAATTCTCCAACGATTCCAGGATCTTTACCGGGAAATTTACAGTTGACGGGGGAAAGTAAAAAAAGAAAACTGCACGGTTTCCCAACTTATTACAGCAGATAACTACCGAAATTCTTTGGATGGATGGTTGTAAAGGAACTGGCCGGATAATCCTGTATAAAGTTTCCGGGGACTTTATTTGCTTTTGTCTCGGTCCATTTGAACTCACAGGCATCAAAAGTTCCTCCGGTTTCCCTGATCAGGTCAATCTCCTGTTGCTGGTGATTCCTCCAAAAGTAATGTCGGGTTAGCCTTTCCTCATATTGGTCTTTTTTTATGATCTCTCCAACCATGAAATTTTCCCACAGTTTACCCTTATCGGCTCGTAATGACATCGGATTGAACTGATTGATCAGCGCGTTTCGGATGCCATTGTCCCAGAAATAGATTTTCCGGCCTTTTTTAATCTCATTGCGCTGATTCCGGGATAATGCAGGCAGAGTATAAATTACGAATGCCTTCTCAAGTAAATCAAGATAACGGATAACGGTATTCCGGTCACATCCTGCAATTTCACCCAGTTCGGTCAGTGAAACCTCATTGGTGATCTGAAGTGCAAGCGCCTGCAGCAATTTTGGAATGATACTCGGTTTTCTGACAGAATCCATGGATAGAATGTCCTTATATAGATAGTCACCCGCTAATTCGGTGAGCAACTTGTCACGTTTCAAATCAGATAACACGGGCTCCGGGTACATTCCGTAAATCAGCCGTTGTTCAAGAAGCCGGTTTTCCACTGTTTCGGATGAAGCATCGACAAGTTCAGAAAATGAGAACGGATGCAATTGAAATTCCAGCTTTCTGCCGGTGAGAGGTTCATGTATGGAATCGTGCAGACCGAGTGCAGATGAACCGGTGACAATAACCTGTAATTGCTTCAGGTTATCGGCGATAAGCTTTAAAGTTATTCCGATTTCCCTGATCCGTTGGGCCTCATCAATGACCAGAAGTTCGGCATCACCAATCCGATGTTTCAGTTCTGTCGAGCTGGGCCGGTCAAGGAATTGTTCCACATCCGGCTCATCGCAATTCCAAAACAAAATTCTCTTTTCCGAAGAGCGAGCCATCTCAAGCGCCAATGTAGTTTTTCCAACCTGCCTGGCACCCGTAAGGATAATGATTTTTCCTTTGAAGAGATACTTCTCAACCACCCGTTGTAATTTTCTTTTTATCATGGTCTATGAATATATTCACAAAATTAATATAAAATATATGAATACAATCAGATATTTATGAAATTTGTTCTGGATATTAGGAAAATTTTTCCCTGGATTGAATAAACGTCATAGATACATATAAAAAGTATCGTTTTTTAACATTGTATAGGATTTTTTTATTTCAAAATCCGCAAATTGATACGAATGGTTTAGTAAAATCTGCAAAACGATGAACTGATTGTGTCTGATTTTGATGATTTTACGTAACAAACCGGGGCATTTTCCATTTTCTTCGGAAACCCTGCAATTCGGCGTATGAGGTTTGGAATATCCATTCTGAAACCGGCTTTAACATGGTTAGTTTTATGCTGAATTTACACCAGCAGTGCAACCTGTACGGTTAATAAATGGAAATAAAGATGAAAAAAAAACTGTTTTTTACTGCTTGCTTAAGAAAGCGACATCTGCTTGCTTTTTCTTTCATGGTGCAGGTCATGGCTGTCATGGCCCAGGGAGTGGCTCAATGGAGGGGACCTGACAGATCTGGCAATTTTCCTGAAAACGGTTTACTGAAGGAATGGCCGGCAGAAGGGCCGGTTCTCCTTTGGTCTGTCTCCGGGATCGGGGAGGGTTACTCGTCTCCTGTTTGCGACGGTAAAGCGGTCTATGTCACCGGGATGAAGAATGATTCGGATTACCTGACAGCCATTAGTGATAAAGGCAACATCATCCGCCAGGTTTCTTATGGCTCGACTTTGTCCGAGACACACCCGGGCAGCCGTTGTACCCCTGCAGTCGATGCAGACAACATCTATGTTTTAAGCGAAGGCGGCGCCATTTCATGCATCGGCGTGAAAGATGGCATGATAAAATGGTCTCTTGATGCACAAAAAGAGTTCAAACCTTCTTACAGTGCTCATGGGATTTGTGAATCCCTTCTTGTATCGGAGGACAACGTGTTTTATACACCATGCGGCCCAAAAACAACGCTCGTCGCGCTGGATAAAAATACCGGTGAAACAAGGTGGGCAACAGAAAGTCTGAATGATGTCAGCGCTTATGTTTCGCCATTGTTAATAAAATATGCAGATAAACAAATTATCGTCACATTGACATCAGAACATCTGTTGGGCATTGATGCTGAAAACGGGAAGTTCTTATGGTTTATTGACCACAGTAAATTATTCATTGGAACGCGTTGGTACGCCGCGTCAAATGCCATAACCCCCTTGTTCAGCGACAGCTGTATTTATATCACCGGGGGTTATAACCAGGGCGGAGCCAAATTCAGTTTAAACAAAGATGCTTCGGCAATTGACCTGGTCTGGACAGATTCCGTACTCGATTGTCATATCGGCGGGGTCGTCCTCGTTGATGGTTACATCTATGGTTCGAACTGGATCAACAACAGAAAAGGTGACTGGTGCTGTCTTGATTGGAAAACCGGCAAGTCCATGTATGTTCACACCTGGTTCACCAAAGGTTCAATCATTGCGGCTGGCGGCATGCTGTATTGTCTGGAGGAAAAGACAGGAAATTTAGGCCTGGTCAGACCGGATCCCAATAAATTCGACCTGGTCAGCAGTTTAAAGATCCCATTGGGAAAGGGCCCTTTCTGGGCGCATCCCACGATCCGGAATGGAATCCTGTATATCCGGCATGGAGATGTTTTAATGGCATATGATCTCCGTAGAATGATAAATTGAGACATTCCTAAAAATTGGTTATTTTTACACCATGAATCGATCTGGTTGATCGCTTAGGCCATGGATGTGATTGTGCAGATGGAATAGCTCCCGGGAGGATTTTAAATACTTGGTAAATGAACAGCAACGATATTAAATTTGACTTTGACGACATTCTGATCAGCCCGGCGGTGAAAAGCAGCATCTACTCCCGTAAAACAACAAATGTGTTGGATGAAAACGGTATGCTTCCATTATTCACTGCTCCGATGGATACGGTTATTGAACTGGACTACCGTAAAATTTTCACCGGCAATCAGATCTATCCCATTATTCCAAGAACGCAGACAAAATCGTTCACAGCCGATGATTGCATTCAAGTCAATGACTGGGTTGCCATAAACCTGGATCAGTTTGAAAGGTTGTTCCTTGCAAATAAATCAGTGCATGTCTCTGATCCTGTAAAAGTTCTCATTGATATTGCCAACGGACATATGCAGCGGTTGATCGAGGCCGTCATCAAGGCCAGGGAAAAATACCGGGAGGAGCTGGTCCTGATGGTGGGCAATGTAGCCAACCCGCAGACTTTTATAGAACTATCCAGGGCAGGCGCGGATTTTGTGAGGGTTGGCATTGGAAATGGTTCAGGTTGCAGCACTTCCGTGCATACAGGTATCGGATACCCGCTGGCTTCGTTGATCCACGACATCCATCAGGAAAAGAAAAACCATTCCATAAAATTCGCCAGGGTGGTTGCAGACGGTGGAATAAAAAATTACGCTGATATCATCAAAGCGCTTGCCCTTGGCGCTGATTATGTCATGTGCGGAGGAATATTCAACAAGGCGCTGGAATCGGCGGGGCATACCTTCGCGGCCAATAAAAAGTTTGAAGGTTATACCGTTCCGGGCGACCAGGTTGATCAATACAGCGATGAGGTGAGGACAGCCTTTAAAATGGGCTCCCTGTTTTACAAGAAATTCAGGGGAATGAGTACCAAAGAGGTCCAGGCTCACCTTGGAAATGAGCTCCGCTCATCTGAAGGTGTGACCAGGATGATCCAGGTAGAATATACGATTGCCGGCTGGGTTGAAAATTTTAAGGATTATCTCTCCTCTGCTATGTCTTACACCGACAGCAACGATCTCCAGGATTTTATCGGGAAACCGAAATGGAATCTAATTACTCAAAACAGTCTAAACCGGTTCAATAAATGAAAATAGCAGTATTTGGCGCAAGCGGAAAAACTGGCATTCTGATTGTATATCAGGCGCTTAATCAAGGACATGCCGTCACTGCTTTTGCCCGTACCGCTTCAAAGGTCACTATTCAGCATAAAAATCTGCGGGTTATTCAGGGCGATATCCTTGAGCCTGGCCAGGTCATGTCGGCCGTTGAAGGCCAGGATGCAGTGCTTTGCGCACTTGGGATTGACAGCAGAAAACCGGGTACCGTACTTTCAGACGGAACACTGAATATTCTTAATGCCATGGAGAGCGCCGGTGTTAAGCGGTTTATCTGCATGTCGTCGGCCGGTATCCTGGGCAACGACGGCGGATTCTGGTTTGGAAAGATCATCATGCCGCTTTTTCTGAAGCATGTGTTTGAAGATAAAAAACGGCAGGCAAAGGTGATCCGTGAGAGCAAGGCAGAATGGGTGATCATTCGTCCGACCGGGCTTACGGATGCACCGAAAACCAATACCTACAAAATAAACGTGGAAATTCCGACATCAAAGAGCATTCCGCGTGCTGATGTGGCCGATTTCATGTTAAAACTTCTGAACGATAAAAAATATGACGGGCAAATGCCAGCCATATCCAGTTTTTAAGCTATTTATTTAAAAACATGTTGCAGCAGAACATCTTCGGGAGCAAAATTTATCTGCAGAAATTGGCCAATTTTCGTATTGATGATAAGATCGATCTTGCCGCTAAGACAGAGATAATCGCTAAGTATATCAAAGCCCTAGACAGTGGTAAAATAGAGCGAACCAAGGAAGAGTCAATTCAGGCTGATTTCATGAACAAATTTTTTGGAGATATCCTCGGGTATGATTATACTGATCCAACTGTATGGAATTTAGAAAAAGAATTTAAATCCATTACTGATGGAACAAAATCAGACGGAGCTTTAGGGTTCTTTAAAATAGAGGGGAAAACTGTTGTAACCGACGTTCGGGCAACTATTGAATTAAAAGACGCACTAACCGATTTGGACAAACCGCAAAATCGGGTGAATGACAGGCGAACGCCAGTTGAACAGGCTTTTTCATATGCATCCAAGGTGGGAGGACGTTGTAAATGGGTAATTGTTTCCAATTTCAGGGAGGTCAGGTTATATCATGCGTCGGATCAAAGCAAATACGAAATTTTTGTGTTGAACCAGATGCTGAATCAAGAATGCCTGAAACGTTTCTTTTTTCTCATGCATAGGGATCGATTGATCTCCATGAGTTCAGAATCGGAAATTGATATACTTTATCGTGAAAGGCAAGAACATGAACAAACAATCACTAAAATTTTTTATACTGAATATAAAATCCAACGAATTGAGTTGTTTGAGCATATCAAGTTAAATAATCCTGGTAAGGATGAATTGATGATATTAACGAAAACTCAAAAACTGCTCGATCGGTTTATTTTTATTTGCTTTTGTGAAAATGCGTCATTACTGCCTCCTAATACTTTAAAAAAAATTAAAGATATAATAAATAATGCATTTGATTTGGAGAAGGATAAATTGTGGCGTCAGCTAAAAGGTCTTTTTCATAGCATTGATTTAGGAAATCCAGGCATGGATATTAATAAATTCAATGGTGGGCTTTTCAGAAAAGACGATGAACTGGATAATTTTACTATCAGGGATGAAGTCCTTTTAAAGATGATCAAATTATCTGAAAATGACTTTAGCAGTGATCTGAATGTAAATATTCTGGGTCATATTTTCGAACAATCAATTTCGGATATTGAGGTGTTCAAAGCCAGGATTGGCAACGGTAAATCTTTACATGAGGAGGCAAAACAAGAAGTTCGTAAGAATGGTAAACGAAAAAAAGACGGTATTTTTTACACTCCTGAGTTTATTACCAGGAGTATTGTAAATGAGGCTATTGGTGGTTGGCTGGATGATTGTAAAAATGAACTTGGTTTTTACAACCTGCCTGATCTCACAAAGGCAGACTTTGCATCTGTTCACACAGTTCGCCGTAAAAGCAAGGAAACTGGCAAAATGTACGAAGCATTATCGTATAACCTCATCATCGAAAAACACATTCATTTTTGGGAATCATACAAGGAGAGGCTATTGCAAATAAAAGTACTCGACCCGGCATGTGGTTCAGGTGCGTTTCTGAATCAGGCCTTTGATTTTTTATACACAGAAGGAAGAAAAGTAAATGATGAATTGAGTCTTTTACGAGCCGGTCAATTGGAGGTTTTCGAGCTCGATCGCCATATTTTGACCAATAACCTGTTTGGAGTTGATATTAATCCCGAATCGGTGGAAATCACTAAACTCTCCTTATGGTTAAAGACAGCAAACAAAGGTAAAGAATTAGCTGAATTGGATGAAAACATTAAATGCGGAAACTCGCTTGTTGATGACCCTACGGTATCACATAACCATGCATTTAATTGGTTTATTGAATTTCCAAATGTATTTCCAAATCACCGGAAACATTATGAAATTAAAGACAAGGCCACTCTTGATTTTGTTGAAGATCCCAGTTATAATTATAAAAACCCTGATAGTAAGGGATTTATAAAGCACGGGTTTGATGTTATCATTGGCAATCCGCCATGGGGTGCATACCTTGATCAAGTTTCATCAAATTATTTACTGGTTAAGTATCCGGTTATCCCTGGAAAGATTAAAGATACTTATCTCTATTTTACTCTTTTAGCGATTAGTCTGCTGAAAAATAATGGATATCTTGGATTTGTTATCCCAAATACCTGGCTTTTAATAAATAACGCCAAAGGTTTCAGGGAATTTTTACTTCAATTTAAAGTGAAAAAAATCATTGATTATGGTGACAATGTGTTTTCCGATGCCATCGTTGAATGCACCACTTTGATAGTGAAAAAATTCAAGGATATAAGCGCTGATTGTGAAACCATCAGGATAAAAAACGGTATAGTATTATTCAATAATAGAGTAGATAAAAATATTTGGCTTAGGGACGATTTAGCCCGGATCGTTTTAAACATCGATTTCAATTCTCAGGATATAATTAAACGAATTGAATCACACACCGAACCGTTTTACCTTAATAACGATATAATTTTCGGAATAAAACCTTACCAGGTCGGACACGGTGTTCCAGCTCAGACCAGGAAAGATGTTACAAACAGAATATATCACAGCGATGTAATGATTGACAGCCAATGGTTTCCTTTGGTAACAGGGACAGATGTAACAAGGTACCATCTGCAGTTTAAAGAAAATGCCTATATCAAATATGGTAAATGGCTTATGTATCCCTCCAATGAACAAAAAATCAAAGGACCAAAAATCCTGCTGAGAAGAACGAGCTCAGATCTCAAAGCAACCTATGATGAACACTGCTATTATCCACAGAATTCAATTTTTATTATTACTTCTAACCGATATCATTTGAAGTATCTGTTGGTCCTTTTGAATTCAAAGCTGATGGATTATCTCTACAAGCAAAAATGTCCCCAGGTTGGAAAAATATTTGCAGAAGTTAAACCCAGTATCATTAAATCGTTACCCATTCCGGCACTAAATCCGGAACAACAGCTTCCATTTATCGAGTTAGCCGATTTTATGCTTTCTAAAAACAAGAAACTCTTTGAACATAAAAATATTTTTATTCAGTTTATACAAAGTAAATGGCCGGGATTTAATGTTTCAACTAAACTGTCAAACTGGCCTTCACTTTCATTTAACGGGTTCATCACAGAACTTGCAAAGCAAAAAATAATGTTATCCTTATTGGAGCAGTCTGAATGGTTGAAGTTTTTTGACATTGAAAAAAGAAAAGCGGAAGATTTGCAATCAACAATTTCACAAACAGATAATACCATTAATAACATGGTTTATGATCTATATCAGTTGAATTTAAAAGACAGAGATATATTGCAGTAAAACAATCCAGGGAAATTATAACAATTAAAACAATCAGCTGAAAACCAAAAACACGTGTTATGGACATGAAATTCAAAAATCAATTTCTTGAAAGATGGGCAAAATACTTTGCCGACAGTGAGTTACCAATCACTTATTATTACGTGGACGATCCCGGCGATGTGGCACGGGCCAATATTCCCGACAAACATAGCTGTATCGTTTGCGAACTGGCGCTGGTCCGCAAAGGATTTCCGCTTGCCTGGAATTTACATACGCTCGGGTGCGATGGTGCGCGCAGGTACCTTGGTTATTCGGATAAAATGAGGCCGGATTTCGAACACTTCCTGTCACAGGGTATCCCCGGCGAACTGGAGGGCGAGCGCTATATCCGGACCCCGGAGATGGTGAAGGAGATCATGTTACACACCCCGTGTATCCCTGCAAATGGACGTTATATTGTTTTCAAACGGTTTGATCAGTTGACCCCTGATGATGATCCCTTAGCGGTGATCTTTTTCGCTAAACCGGATGTTCTTTCAGGATTGTTTACACTGGCCAACTATGACCAGCCGGATGGAAACGGCGTAATCGCACCCTTCGCCTCGGGATGCGGCTCCATGGTGCATCATCCCTGGTTCCAGGGTGAGCAGGAAAATCCGAAAGCGATCCTCGGGATGTTTGATGCATCAGCCCGGTCCTGCATACCAAAGGACACGCTTACATTTGCCATCCCCATGAAGAAATTTATCAACATGGTAATTTATATGGACGAAAGTTTCCTGATCACTGAAACCTGGAATACCGTTAGAAAAAGACTCTGATCCCGGAGGTGTGACGATTGCGGTCAACCCGTTTGATCGCAAAGATCGAACAACTGTTCGACCGCTTTTTGATCTCGGGAAAAAGGACAAACAACCGGTCTCAGGTGTTCATAATATTTTCCGGTGATACTGTTAACCTCCTCCGAAAGGGAGAGGAATAAAGGTGTTTCCGCACCTTGTTCCGGCGATTCAGAACCGCCAAAGCCAAATGCATTGCTGAGTTTTGAATTGACATCGCCGGGGTGGCAGGAATTCACCGTAATTCCTTTGGAATGCAATCGTTCCGCAAATGCGACTGAAAGCATCCGGTCGGCTTGCTTTGCCTGCCGGTAAGCCGCATCATTGTCGTAGGATCTTGATTCAAACTCCGGGTCGCCCAGGTTTAGTCCACGGGCCCAGTAGCTGGCAACATTGACGATCCGGGCGCCCGGGCTCCCCTCCATCAATTGCTGCAGATATTTTATCATCCAAAAGTATCCCAGAACGTTCGTCGCCCACTGTACTTCGATCCCTTCAGCGGTTTCGGTACGCTTTCGCGGGGCTGTCGCGGCATTGTTGACCAGC
Organism: Bacteroidales bacterium; assembly: GCA_030681475.1. Classification (GTDB taxonomy): domain Bacteria; phylum Bacteroidota; class Bacteroidia; order Bacteroidales; family FEN-979; genus CAIVAT01. The sequence goes on from JAUXWT010000021.1 coordinate 22,088, forward strand.
AGATGCAAAGGTTGTTCGAACCGCCTGCTGAATTCAAGGATTTCATGATGGAGCCCAAGGTCTACTGCTTCAATAAAAATTTCAGGATTAGAGGTGCGCTGAATAATAGTGGCCCGGGCATTTTCAAGTTGTGTTAAATCACGGCCAACCAGGGTGACCCTGAATCCTTTTGCAGCGATGCCCTCTGCAATGGCCCTTCCGATGGCGCCATAGGCTCCGGTTACAATTGCGTTTTTTTGATGGTGGTTCATTGTATCAGTCAGCTATTCCTCAAAGTTATTAATTTTCATCAACATTTCTGGTTATTGTAAGTCGGCGATAATCCGGCGCCTTTGTGACACCCTTGCACGCCTTGGTGGTTAAATTTTGTTTGTTGAATATCATTTGATTTAATCTTTGCATCGTTATTTATATTAAAACTCGAACATGAATTACTATTATCTTACAGCAGGGATCCTTGCCGCCATGGCGTGCATAGGTCATTTCACAATGGGTAAAAAAGATTTTTTAAAGCCTGTTTTAGAATCAGACATTGATGAAATACCCAAGAAGGTGATGCACAGTTTATTTCATTATATGTCTGTATTCATGGTGCTGACAACGATTTTTTTCATTGGAAATGCCATTGGCTGTGAGCGCGACAACTGTGTAATCAACAGTCATACAACAGTTAAATTTATCGGATTGATCTATGCGGGTTTTGCGGTGGTTCAAATAATTATTGCAGCTACTTCAAAAATTGAGAAAGGAATCTTTAAGCTTTTCCAATGGGTGTTCTGGATTTTGATCGCTGTTTTTGCGTTTTCAGGGACGTGCTGATCAACAGGCAATACCTATGTTGAGATAAGGTTGGTTAAGGCAAGGATAATCCCTTCGGTATCGAAACCACACTCGTGATGGAGTTCTGCAACAGAGCCCTGACCGATAAAGAGATCAGGTATTCCGAGCCGTTTAACGTCTGCAGCATACCCATGATCGGCCATGAATTCAAGAACGGCCGAACCCATGCCGCCCATTACGGAACCATCTTCGACGGTGATGATTTTATTAAATTTTTCGAAAACTTCATGCAGTAACGCTTCATCAAGCGGTTTAAGGAACCGGAGATCGTAATGTGCAGCCGAAATTCCGGACTTGTCCAGTTCGGAGCAAGCCTCAACGGCATAATTTCCAACATGTCCAAGGGTGATGATGGCCGCATCTTTACCATCGCAGACCTGTCGACCCTTACCAACTTCAACCGGCATCATGGATGTTTTCCAGTTTGGCATCACCCCGCGCCCTTTCGGATAACGGATGGCGAAGGGCCCCATATCAGGTAATTGTGCGGTGAACATCATGTTGCGGAGTTCTGCTTCGTTCATGGGAGAGGCCACGATCAGATTTGGGATGCACCGCAGATAAGCAAGGTCATAGGCGCCATGATGTGTTGCGCCATCTTCGCCAACAAGGCCGCCACGGTCGAGGCACAATACCACATTGAGCTTCTGCAGGGCAACATCGTGAATGACCTGGTCGTAACCCCGTTGCATGAATGTGGAATAAATATTACAAAACGGAATAAGTCCCGAAGCAGCCATGCCGGCGCTGAAGGTAACCGCGTGCTGTTCAGCAATTCCCACGTCAAAGACTCGTTCGGGCATCTTAGCCATCATCAGGTTGAGCGAACATCCGGTCGACATGGCGGGGGTAATGCCCACGATTTTCGGGTTTGTTTCAGCCAGTTCAATAATGGTTCGTCCGAACACCGTCTGGTATTTAGGGGCAAGTCCGTGGCATTGATCCTCCTTTATCGTCCCGGTTTTCCGGTCAAATACACCCGGCGCGTGATATCCTGTCTGATCCTTTTCGGCTTTTGCGAAACCCTTACCCTTGACAGTGTGAATATGCAGCAGTTTCGGCCCTTTAATGTCGTTCATGTCAGTTAGTAACTTCACCATCCTGATCACATCGTTGCCATCTACCGGGCCGAAATACCTGAAATTAAAAGCTTCGAAAAGATTTCCGCTTTTAAGCAGGGTGGTTTTGACGGCGTTTCCCAATTGTTTGACGATCGCACGTGAATTCTGACCATATTTAGTCCCGCCACCCATCATCAGCCAGACCTTGTCGCGAAACTTGTTGTAGGTCCGTGAAGTGACAATATCAGCCAGGTAATCCTTGATTGCCCCTACGTTTTTGTCGATGGCTATCTGGTTGTCGTTGAGGATCACCATGAGATTGGCATTGGAAACCCCGGCATTATTAAGCGCTTCCATGGCCATGCCGCCTGTCATTGCTCCGTCGCCGATAATGGCCACATGCTGACGGTCGGTTTGTCCGCTTAGTTTAGCGGCAACCGCCATCCCAAGTGCAGCGGAGATGGAGGTGGAAGAATGCCCTACGCCAAATGCATCATATTTACTCTCAGCCATTTTTGGGAATCCGCTGATCCCTTGATAGGTGCGGATGGTTTCAAAGCGGTCTTTTCTTCCGGTAAGGATCTTGTGTGCGTATGCCTGATGACCTACATCCCAGATGATCTTGTCGAAAGGGGTGTCATAAACATAATGGAGGGCAACGGCAAGTTCAACAGTGCCCAGGCTGGCTCCCAGGTGACCCGGATTGACAGACATTACCTCAATAATAAACTGACGGATCTCGTCGCATAATGATGGCAGATCGTCCACTTTAAGTTTCTTGAGATCTGACGGAAAGTTGATTTTAGAAAGCAAAGGCAATAAATGCGGGGTCATCTTCCATGGATTAAAGTAAGCCGAGTTCAAGCAGCGCAGACTCTGAAAGCATGTCTTTGTCCCAGGGCGGTTCAAAGGTGAGTTCGACCTTTACGGTGCCTACTCCTTCTACCATTTTCACGGTGTCCTGGATCTGCAAAGGCAGATCTTCGGCCACCGGACAATTGGGGGAGGTTAACGTCATAAGGATATATACATCGTTGGTTTGATCATTGACCTGCAGATTGTAGATCAGTCCCAGGTCATAGATGTTGACCGGTATCTCCGGATCAAAAACAGATCTTAATGCAGCGATAATTTTTGCCTCAATGGGGCTATGGTGAATTTGACTGGTGGATTCCACGGCACTTTTTTTGCAAAGATAAGGTAATTCTGATTAAAAGAATGGCCATGAAATCCACTGCGGGGAGGGAGCGAAACCTGAAAATCTGAAAAATATCAGTGCCGGAATGTTATTCGTTTATAACGATCGGACTACTTACATCGCAGATTGGCGGACAGGGGCTTAAATTTTTGGAATCTGTATTGAAAATGGTGTTTTTAAAGGCATCTTTTCCTGTATTATCAACACCAACCACAATTCCGATTGTCCTTGCATCAATGTTCTTACCCAGGTAAATCCTGAAACCTGTCAGTGCCGGGTTTTCTTTGATAATGCTGTTCATGGCATCCAGTTGCTCTTTATCGATGGTAAAACCTTTGATAACCTTGTTAAGGGGTGCGGCATCAGCCTGATAATTCCTGACAAACGCGTTGGCCTCGGCTGCTGTGATCGGTACGATCCCGCCGGTGGGAGCGGAGGCTGCCGGCCCGCTTGTAAATGAATACAAGCCGATCATGGAAATCCCGATGACCATGCCTGAAATAAATCCTATTACTGTAAAGAACAATTTTTTTGTTTTCATAATCGTTTTATTTAGAATGACATTAAATTATTGATTAATTTCGCTCAAAGGTAATTATTTAGAATCGTTCAAAACAATTTATTGTGAAATTGGGTATATACGGTCATAATTTAAATTATAATCGTGTGAAAGTAACGAAAAAAATGGTAAAAACCAATATAATTTTCTTTTTCGTGCTGATATTTAACTCCGCGGGAATTTTCAGTCAGGTTGATCCGGTTGCTTACACCCGGAAAACCATGAATGAAGTTAAATCTACCGATAGTGACAGTCTGAAAATTGAAAGGCTTTTCGAACTTGCGTTTTTTTTCTTCGATTACAATGGCGATAACAGTGCAGCCGACAGTATTGGTACCATGGCCATCCGCATTGCTGAAAGGAGTCATCGTCCTGAATTACTTTTCCTGGCCTATAACAGGTATGTTGAAACCAACGACCAGCACGAATATTACCAAAAAGCGCTTGACTATGCTTTAAAAGCAGTACAGATTTCGTTTACGAATAAAAATCCGGGAGATGCCTTCCAAAACTATAAAAATCTCTCTTCTGTTTATCTGTCAGGATATGAATTCGACAAAGCCCTTGAGTATAGCTACAGGTTGTTGTCGATCGCAGGCACTTCGGAAGATGTCGGACAAAAGGTTGAAAGTTACCTGTTCATCGGACAGTGCCTCGAAGGAAAAAACCAAAAGATCGAAGCTTTCCGGAACTACCTTAATGCCTTGAGCCTGACGGAAAAATTGAAAAACAGCAAATTAAAGGGCGAGTGCTATTCCAGGTTATCGAACTTTTACAATTTCAACAAGTTATACAATAAAGCCACCCATTACAAACTGTTGCAACGTGACCTGATCATGAACACGCAACCGGTCGATTCTGTTGCATTGTTGTGGACTGTGTACGATTTGCAGGTTATCGACATCAACTCTGATAATAATCAGTTGAATGAAAGCAACATGGAGGAGATCATTGGATTTGCCACACGCAATAACTGCAAGCGGATGCTGAACTATGAAATTGCACTGATCCGTACCCATTATATTGCGGCGAATAAAATCGGATTGCTCCACGATCTGTATTACAAAAGGTTCCCGCTTGAACTGACAAGACTGGCATCAGAAAATCCTGCTTTGTATTTCAGGCTGAAAGCTTTTTTTTGTGAAGAAAAGCATATGCCCGATTCATCATTATATTATTTCAATAAAGCCGAGAAGGAGTTGCAATCGGAAACCAATATAATCCTTCAATCCAATTTTTATAACAGGTTTGGCCAGTTTCTGTTGCGACAAGGTCTTCACAAACAGGCCATCGCGAAATTTTCAAGATCGCTTGACCTGGCCCAAAGGGTTTTTTATATTGACTACATGCTGGGCGCTGCAAAACAACTGGAAGAAATCTATGCCGTCAATGGGGATTATAAGAATGCATTCGATTATTCAGTGATGAACAAAGTTCTGACCGACAGCATGAACAATATGTCGAAAAAAGATCAATTGCTGATTATGGAGATAGACCATGAAACCGGGCAAAGAGAACTTGCCGCCGAACAGGAGAAGCAATCCAGGATCAGGCGGCATTATTTGCAGTACACCGCTATAACTATTGGTATCCTTTCGGTGTTTATCATCCTGATCATGCTTGGCAGCCTGAAAGTTCCGGAGTGGATCATCAGGATGCTGGGTTTCTTTTCTTTCATCTTCCTTTTTGAGTTCATCATTTTACTGGCCGATCGGAAAATCGAGGAGGTGACCCACGGCGAACCCTGGAAAGTACTCCTTATCAAGATATTTCTCATCGCGATACTCCTTCCATTGCATCATAGCATTGAAAAAAAGGTCATCACCTATTTGCTGAACCATAAACTGCTCGACATTACCAGGTTTTCGATGATAACGAGGTTAAAAGGAATTGGCAGGAGACTTGGAAGGAAGTGAGTTCTTATTGCCATATGCCCTGGTGGAGTATACCGGAGTCGAACCGGTGACCTCTGCATTGCGAACGCAGCGCTCTGGCCAACTGAGCTAATACCCCCGAGAAGCAGGATGAATTTGATGTCAAAGGTATCGCATATTCGTCATTATCCTTACATAGGCGGTTTGGACTTCATGACTTTGTTATTTACCGGCTTCAGGCTGTGCAAATATTTGTAGATCGCGGTCAAATCCGTGGTGTCCATGCCTGCATACATGGTCCATGGCATGATCGACTGTACTTGTCCTTTATGCAGCGCCTGTGGCTCGAAGGTTGCAAGGTCGTAAGTCTTGAAGCGGAATATAAAGGTCTCTTCTGTCCATCGGCCAATGCCTGTCTCTTCATCCGGGGTGATATTGGACGATACGAGCAGACTACCGTCCGGCATCTGAAATTCCCGTCCTCCCGTATATGCCAGGCTTTTAATGATCTGACCGTGCTCGGCTGGGGTGTGACATTCAATACACCCGGCAGCCCTTGCCAGGTATTCACCATACGCAAGTGAATCCGTAACCGGCGGACTGACCTGGGGATTATCCTTTGCAGGCATCAGGTGCAGGATGATATTCATCGGGAAGGTGGGGTTTGACCGGGGTACGGTATTTTCAAGGGAAGGGATGTTACGGATGTAAGCAATCACACTGTAAATGTCCTCGGTTTCGAGCGTCCCGTATGCCATATACGGCATAATCGGGAACAACGGATGCCCGTCTTTGCTCACTCCGCTGGTAATGGCCCGATAAATTTCGGCATCAGTCCAATCCTTCAGGTTAAACGGGGTGATGTTTGGCGACTCAAAATGCCCGGGAAATCCCATTTTCTGATCAAAAATTTCCCCACCCTTTCCTTCGGTTCCAGCCACCATCGGACCCGAAAACTTGCTCCAGTCACGGGTCGAATGACAATCCATGCAAACCATCACATGATTTGCCAGGTATTTGCCCCGCTCAATGCGTGCAGGTGTAGACTCCACTGACAACTCCTTTAACGGAACATTGGGAAGGAACCAGACCAGATACAGAATTATACCAAGAATAATAACTGCAAGGGCAACACCCACGCCGCCCAGGATCATTGGCCATTTTCTCTTTTTCATGATTTCATAGTTTTAATGGGTGTGGAGGGCAATCCGGTTACCTTCGGTGTCAAGGAACAATGCCATGTATCCGACCTCCGGAGAGATTAGCGTTTTTGGTTTCAACACCTTCCCGCCTGCACCCTCAACACGCCCGAGTTCAATCGAGACATCCCCGCTGAAAGCCGTGAAATAGATAAGTATTCCGTCTGAAGAAGGTTTGTAATGTTCAGGATGATGGATCAATGCTCCTCCAGAACCAACGGTGTTTTCTACCCACGGGAAGAATGCCATGATCTCCTGGCCCATTTGTCCGCGGGTGAGTTTCAGGCCAAAAACAGCTTCATAAAAACGGATGGCGCGGTCCATTTTTGTCACAGGGATTTCAAACCATCCAACCACGTTATGTTTAATATCCATAATATTCTTTTTTAATGTGTTTGGCATGATCAAAGGTAGTATAAATTTATAGCATGAAAAATATTTTTCAACAGCAGGTTCACTTTTTCTATTTAAGTGGACTAATCGGAAAAATCCAATGAAATTCAATCCGGAAATTCATCATCGCCGGTCGATAAGAATACAAGGGTATGATTATTCAAAACCAGGCTTGTATTTTATCACCATTTGTACCCATGACCACAAATATCATTTCGGTAAAATTCGTAATGGTTTGGTCTGTCTGTCGGAAGTAGGAGCCGTCGCATGGTATTGTTGGCGGACCATTCCGGATCATTATCCGCAAATACATTTACATCAATTTATTGTCATGCCCAACCATGTGCACGGTATCATTGAAATTGTTGGCCGACATTGTGACGGTATCGCCGACGATTTATCGATACGTGTCCGTGGATCCGTAGGGGTTCAAAATTTTGAACCCCTACGGATGGACCCGTTGATGAACCCGCGGATGGACCCGTTGATGAACCCCCGGTTGGATCCAACATTTATTGCACATGAAAACCACCTGCCTGTTAATAACGATTGCGACCGTCCTTCCGCATGGCGAACGCATCAATATCAAAAAACAATCCCGGGATCGGTAGGGGCGATTATTCGAGGATATAAATCGGGTGTTACAAAGTGGTTCAGGAAAAACACATGCCATAAAACCATCTGGCAGCGAAACTTCTACGAAAGGATCATCCGGGATTATACTGCATATAATAACGTCTCAAATTATATCATCAACAACCCTTCCAGGTGGGAGGCGGACCGGTTTTACAGGTTCAGGTAGGCATATGCTTCCTTTACAAGAAAAGCCCATCCCTTCTTTACCGTCTCGAAGGTCGTATGCGTTTGACCTGCCACAAACCTAATCACGTACTTCTCGTTCAGCTTGGTCTGGGTGAGAAACACTTTTCCGGAATGGTTCAGTTTGTTCAGAACCGTTTCATTCAGCCGGCCGAGTTCCGCTTCATCCTCAATGTCCTGCGGATGGAACCGGAAACAGACCAGATTGAAGAGTGTCGGCGCCATAAGTTCAAGGCCGGGCGTATCAACAATTTGTTGTTTGACCCACTGGCCGAAGGCGATGTGGTCGCGAATCTTCTGCTGCAGCCCGCTGATCCCATATGTACGGATCACGAACCACAACTTAAGGGCGCGGAACCTGCGCCCCAGCGGTACGCCCCAGTCGCGGTAATTGTTCACGATCTTATCCTCCGGGGTCTTGAGGTATTCAGGAAGGATGCTGAAGGTGTTGATCAGCGACTGTTTGTCGCGGATGAAATAGGCGGAACAGTCGAAATTGGTAAACATCCACTTATGGGGGTTCACCACAAATGAGTCGCAACGGCCTATTTCCGGCATCAGTTCGCGTATCTCGGGCAGCATCAACGCTGTTCCGGCATAGGATGCATCAACATGGTGCCAGCAACCGTATTTTTCACAGATCCTTCCGATCTCGCCTGATGGATCTATCGCTGTTGAACTGGTCGTTCCAAAGGTAGAAACTACCGCGAGCGGAGTGAATCCGGCAGCGATATCCTGGATGATAGCCTCTTCCAGCAGCTCGGTTCTCATGGCAAAGTTATTGTTCACCCCGATCTTGACAAGATTTTCGATGCCGATCCCGGCAATTTTGACATCCTTGTCAACCGAAGAGTGTCCCTGCGTGGAGGTATAAACCCTGTAACGGTCGACCGGGGTGAATCCCCGGCGGTTGATGGCAAAATCGGACCTTTTTTCGCGCGCCGACAACAACGCCACTAAAGTTGCGGAGGAGGAGCTGTCCTGGATCACGCCAACAAACTCCTTCGGCAGTCCCAGGATGTCGCGCAGCCACTCCATCATCCGCTCTTCAAGTTCTTCGGCGGCGGGTGATGTCAGCCATAGCATGCATTGGGCGCCCATGGAGGCGGTGAGCATCTCTGCCAGGATGGAGGGTTCGCTGTTGTTTGCCGGGAAGTAGGCAAAAAATCCCGGGTGCTGCCAGTGGGTCATTCCGGGGATAATAATATCCTTGAAATCAGAGAAAATTGTGTTAAAATCCTCACCCTCAACCGGGGCTGCCACAGGAAGCCGGGCTTTGATGTCGCCGGGTTTCACTTCCGGTTTCACGGGATATTTCTCCAGGTTTCCCAGGTAATCGGCCATCCAGTCGACCAGTTCATGGGCGTTTTCACGAAATTCTTCAGTGTTCATATTACAGAGTTTTCCTGACAAATTTAAAAGAAAACCACGGTCATTTCTAAATTTCGCTATTTCGCCATTTCACTATTTCGCTATTTTCTACTTTTGCAGAAACTATTTTCATGTTCAAAGCGCCGGTCATTTCCATCACCCATGCCTCCGAACACAACCTCCGCTCGGTCAGCATTGAATTTCCGAAAAACAGACTGATCGTGGTTACAGGTGTGTCGGGTTCCGGGAAATCGTCGCTGATCTTTGATGTACTTTACCGGGAAGCCGAAAGCCGCTATCTTGGCTCGTTTTCGTCGTTCGCCCGCCAGTTCATGGGCAAATTAAAAAAGCCGGATGTGGAGAAGGTGGAAGGTTTATCGCCGGCCATCGCACTTAATCAGAGATCGGTCGTCTCCAATTCCCGCTCCACCGTTGGAACCATCACGGGTATTTACGATTCGCTGCGGCTTTTGTACGCACGCCTTGGCCATCTCCCTGGTGAAGATCGAACAATCCCACTCAACCGAAGCTTGTTTGCGTTCAACTCTCCCGAAGGCGCCTGTCCTGCCTGTAAAGGGCTTGGGGTTGAGGATTTCCTTGATCCGGAACTGCTGATCTCCGATGAAAAGAAAACCCTGCGCGAGGGAGCTCTCGTGATCACCGCCCCAAACGGCTATATCATATATTCACAGGTAACCCTGGATGTGCTCGACCAGGTATGCCGATCAGAAGGATTTCATATCGACATTCCCTGGAAGGACCTTACCCTGGAACAAAAGCACATCGTCCTTTATGGCAGTGACAAACTGGAGATCCCGTTTGGCAAACATCCGCTCGAATCGCGGATGAAATGGAGCGGGATCACGGCAAAGCCCCGCGAATTAGGCCATTACAAAGGGATCCTTCCCGTGATGGAGACCATCCTTCAACGCGACCGGAACAGGAACATCCTTCGGTTTGTAAGGAGCGTGAAGTGTAACGCGTGTCATGGGCGTCGGCTGAACGAAAAGGCGCTATCGGTTAGGATCAACGGATTCAATATCGCTGAGCTTGCCGCCCTTCAACTGGATGAATTACAGCAGGAACTTCATGGGATCAGTTTCACCAAAACAGAACAAATGATCGCTGATCCCATCGTCACACAGATTTCAAAGCAGGTTGATCTGCTGAGTCGGCTCGGCCTCTCCTACCTGACTCCCGACCGTGAATCAACAACCCTCTCGGGCGGGGAATCTCAGAGGCTGCGACTGGCGACCCAGGCCGGAATGGGATTGAGCGGTATGATCTGCATCTTCGATGAACCTTCGATCGGACTTCATCCCCATGATGTCGGGCAGCTTATTGGCATTCTGAAAGAAATACGTGACAATGGCAACACGGTGATCGTGGTAGAGCATGAAGAGGAGTTCATTCGTCATGCCGACTGGCTGATCGACATTGGCCCGGGTCCCGGGGTCAGCGGTGGTGAAGTATTGTTCAACGGCACGCTGAAAGAGGCCGGTGAACTGCCGGAGGCGCAAATCCTCCGAAGCCGTACACTATCATATCTCTATGGTTTTGAACAGTTTAAAGTCCCTGCCCAACGAAGATCAGGAACCGGCCTGATCACCATCAAAGGAGCATCGGCGCGAAACCTCAAGGGGATCGATGTCACATTCCGGCTTCAGGCATTGAATGTGGTTACAGGAGTATCCGGTGCGGGGAAATCAACGCTGACAAACCACATCCTGGGTTCATTTTTACAGAATAAACTGCATCATGCCAACGAAACTGTCGGCGAATTCGGGGAGATCAGGGGGTGGGAAAGTATCGGGAAACTGATCTCAATTGACCAGTCGCCGATCGGGCGCACCCCACGCAGTAATCCGGCAACCTATACCGGGCTGTTTGACCATATCCGTGATCTGTTTGCGAAACAAGCGGAATCTGTCAGTCGCGGATATGACAAAAGCCGGTTTTCATTCAACACAACCGGCGGCCGTTGCGAATCATGCGAGGGAGCAGGATATCTGCAGGTCGGCATGCATTTCATGGGTAATGTGGAGGTGTTGTGCGAGGCATGTGAAGGACGCAGGTTTGATGATGAAACACTGAGGATTACTGTGGAAGGGAAAAATATTTCCGAAATTCTGGAGATGACCGTCGCGGAGGCATATGAGTTTTTTTCCGGAATCCCGAAATTGTTGCGTTATCTTGAAACACTTGATGGCATTGGACTTGGATACCTGTCGCTTGGTCAGCGATCGTCAACCCTGAGCGGAGGTGAGGCTCAGCGCATCAAGCTGGCCACTGAACTGTCCAAACCAAAAGCGGAGCATACCCTTTACATCCTGGCGGAACCGACTACCGGGTTACACCAGGCTGACACGGAAGTTCTGCTTAGGGCGCTTGACCGGCTGATTGCCCAGGGCCACACCGTTATCCTGATCGAACATCACCCCGGACTCATTGCAGCAGCGGATCACATCGTTGACCTAGGCCCCGGGAGCGGACGGAATGGAGGAAAGTTGCTTTTCTCAGGCTCACCGGAGGAGATGGTCGATTGTGAAGGTTCACCAACCGCAAATGCCCTGAAGGAATATCGAATATTCAATATTCCATTTCCCTGAAAGGTGTCTCTACCCATAACCTCAAACACATCAATGTAGAAATACCGCACAACAAAATCACCGTGATCACAGGGGTTTCGGGCAGCGGAAAGTCATCACTGGCGTTTGATACCATTTATGCCGAAGGGCAGAACCGTTTTCTCGAGAGTTTTTCTCCTTATGTAAGAAGCCAGCTCGGCATCAGGGAACAGGCTGATTTTGAGGAAATTTCCGGACTTACCCCCACCTTTGCCGTTAACCAGGGCAGTTCCGGCAAAAATCCCCGGTCCACCGTCGGCACGATGACCGGCATCTATGATCATTACCGCTTGCTATTTTCCCGCTTGGGCAGAATACCACCCGAAGCCGGTCACGCGTCACGCGTCACGCGTCACGTATCACCGACTTCCAGCATGTTCTCCTTCAATCATCAACACGGGGCCTGTCCTGCTTGCGATGGGTTGGGCTACCTGACGGTCTGTGATCCGGAAAAACTGATCACCCATCCTGAAAAATCTTTATTGGCTGGCGCGATGGACGGGACAAAAACCGGCAGGTTCTATGGTGATCCGTTCGGGCAGTATGTTGCTACGCTCCGGGCTGTTGGCCAAAAATATGGTATTGATTTTTTCATCCCATGGAATGAGTTACCTGTAAGTGGGAAACAAATGGCCTTGAACGGAACCGGGGAAGAACAGTACGATGTAAGTTGGCAATTCGCGAGGGACCGCCGTCAGGGGGAACATCATTTCAAAGGGCCATGGAAAGGACTGTCAAAACTGGTGAGTGAGGAATACACCCGAAAGCATGCCGATCACCGGGGGGAAAGCATGATGGGGATAATGATCACAGCCCCGTGCCCGTCATGCCTGGGCACCCGGCTGCGAAAAGAAGCTATGGCATGGCAGATCAAAGGTAAAAATATTGCAGAACTGTCCAGGCTCCCGATAAGCCGGTCGGTTGAATTTTTCAGGTCACTGCTGCCTTTGTTGAAAGGCGATGCTGAAACTGAAATAGCCACTCCACTGATAGGGGAGATCCTGCGCAAACTTGAATTTTTATCAGAACTGGGTTTATCCTACCTGACCATTGACCGCATTTCATCGACCCTGTCTGGCGGGGAGGCACAAAGGATCAGGCTCGCCGGTCAGCTGGGTTCCGGCCTCACCGGCATCACTTATGTACTCGACGAACCCACCATCGGCCTGCATCCAAGAGACACCGCCAACCTGATGAAGCTGATCCGCACATTGCAGGAGGCCGGCAATACGGTGGTGATCGTTGAACACGACCGGGATGTCATCCTCGCGGCTGATCATATTATTGACATAGGCCCGGGGGCCGGAAAAAATGGTGGTCATGTTGTCGCTGAAGGAACGCCTGATCAGATCTTTAAAAACAAAGATTCAGTGACCGGCCCGTATCTTTCGGAACATGACAACACTTTCCAGTTGGAAACCAAGGTAATCAATAGTCAACAGCCCCGGATTCAAAAGAGAGATCTGAAGCCGGGGCTGGCGATCACCAATGCATCCGCCAATAACCTGAAGGGTTTCGACCTTGAAATTCCCGCGGGCGGGATCATTGCCATCACAGGCGTGTCGGGCAGTGGCAAATCCACCCTGCTATTTGAAGTGATACAGTCCTCCTGGGAAAATAAAAAACCAACAGGATGTTCATCCATTGCGGGCTTCGACAATTTTCAACGCATCATGACCGTTCACCAGCGTAGCGGATTCAACTCCTCCCTTGCCACCCCTGCCACGTTCACCGGCGTGTTTGACCATATCCGCCAATTATACGCCACAGTTCCGGGATCAAAACAATCAGGTTTCGGGAAAAACTCCTTTTCATATCTGAATAAAGAAGGCAGGTGCAGCCACTGTGAGGGATCAGGACAAATCCGCATATCCATGGATTTTCTCCCTGACGTGAAGATGGAATGTGAACAATGCCATGGAAAGCGCTACCGTCAGGAAATACTCTCCTGTCTGTTCCAGGGTAAGAATATTGCTGAAATCCTGGAGTTGACCGTTGAAGAGGCGTCCCGTTTTTTCGCCGGGCAAAACAATATTTCCAGGCAGTTGCAGATACTTGAAATGGTAGGCCTGGGTTATCTTCAAATGGGGCAATCGCTTGACAGTCTGTCGGGTGGTGAATCGCAACGGTTGGTTTTAGCCACTGAACTGATGAAACCCGGTAAGGGATCAACACTCTATTTGTTTGAAGAACCTTCGACCGGGCTTCATTTCCGGGATGTCGAACACCTCCTGGTCTTGTTTCATAAGCTGGCCGGCCAGGGACACACCCTTATTATCATCGAACACGATCCCATGATCATCGCCCAAGCTGATTACATCATCGAACTTGGGCCGGAGGGGGGTGATCAGGGAGGCAACCTGATGTGTGATTCTTTGGGGTTACAATTAAAAAAACCGCCCCGTATATGAGGCGGTATCGCTTTTGCGATTAATTTGGCCGAAATTCTTAGAGATTCCGGATCAGCCTTTTGGCTTTAATACATGCTCCGTAATAAGCGGAACAAGTCATAAAAACAAAATGAACTTTTTTCTCTCCTTTTTTGGTTTTTAGTAGGGTTAAAAAATGATATTACAAAGATAACTCAAATGATCCGGAAGTCAACAATTTTAACTTTTTTTAACATAACATCAGATAACTTTGTAAGGGGGATAATCATTGTAACCCTTGGCATCTGCGGAATAAAAGGTGTTGAAATCCCAATCAGTGTTGAGCGGCCAGTCATTCATCATACGTTCCACCAGATCAGGGTTGCTGATAAAGGGTTTGCCGAATGCGATCAGGTCGGCCAGGCCGTTCTGCAGGTCGCGTTCGGCAGTCTCCTTTGAATAACCACCCGCAAGGATCAGCGTGTTTCGCATTTTTTCGCGGATCGTCTGTTTTATCTCGATGGGAACCTCCGGGGCCCCCATGGCGCTGTGATCAACGAGGTGGATGTAAAGGATCCCCAACCTGTCAAGGTTAGACGCGAGATAGGAGTAGGTATCATTAATTTCGGGGTAGGGTGTCATGCCTCCATTGACTCCATAAGGTGACAACCGGATGGCGACTTTATCCATGCCAATGGCTTTTCCGACCGATTCGACCACCTCCAGAACAAAACGGCAGCGGTTTTCGATGGTTCCGCCGTATTCATCATTTCTTTGGTTGCTCATAGGTGAAAGAAACTGTTCAAGCAGGTACCCGTTGGCGCCATGAAGTTCGACTCCGTCAAAACCTGCCGTAATGGCATTGATGGACGATTTCATGAACTCCTTCCTTGTATGGATCAAATCCTCGGCCGTCATGGCCCGGGGAACCGGCAGATCCTGCATTCCTTCGTTGTCGGTGTACATTTGTCCGGATGCTGCGATGGCTGAAGGGGCGATCACTTCGGCGCCCTTCGGCAGGTTATGTTGATGTCCCATTCTTCCGGCATGCATGAACTGGATGAAAATCTTTCCACCCTTACCGTGTACGGCATCAGTTGTTTTCTTCCAACCGGCTACCTGTGATTCGTTGAATATCCCGGGGATCCTGGCATACCCCAATCCGTTCGGGGAAGGAGATGTGCCTTCGGTAATGATGAGACCAGCGCTTGAACGTTGCTCATAATAATTAGCCTGGAGTTCATTGGGTATATTTCCGATCGCCCTGCAACGGGTCATCGGAGCCATGACAACCCTGTTTTTTAATTCGATATTTCCTAGTTTATATGGACTGAATAATTTATACATTTTCAATTTTTAAATAAATAATTTGACTTTTTTCTCTGCAAAATTATGATTTTATTTAGAATTAGTATAAATTTGCTGGAGATTCTGTAAAAATGAAAAAAACAGTTAACAATGCCTTAGAGGCAATCAAAGGGATCGAAAGCAACATGACCCTCATGCTTGGGGGCTTTGGTTTATGCGGTATCCCTGAAAATTGTATTTCGGCCCTGGCCGAAAGTGATGTCACCGGACTGACATGCATTTCGAATAATGCCGGTGTTGATGGTTTTGGCCTTGGGATGCTCCTTCGACGCCGCCAGATCAGGAAAATGATCTCCTCCTATGTTGGGGAGAACAAGGAATTTGAGCGCCAGTTGCTTGCTGGTGAACTGGAGGTGGACCTTGTTCCTCAGGGGACACTTGCCGAACGTATCCGGGCCGGCGGTGCAGGAATTCCGCTCTTTTTTCTCCCGGCCGGCTTCGGTACCGAGGTTGCCCAGGGAAAAGCCGTCAGGGAATTCGATGGCAAAATGTATCTTGAGGAGCGCTGGCTGAAAGCCGATTTTGCCATAGTCAAAGCCTGGAAAGGAGACACACACGGCAACCTGATCTACAGGTACACCGCCAATAACTTCAACCAGGTGATGGCAACCGCAGGCAGGATTACCATTGCGGAGGTAGAGGAACTTGTTCCTGCCGGCGCCCTTGATCCGAACCATATTCACACTCCCGGTGTATTCGTACAAAGGATTTTCCAGGGAACCAACTATGAAAAACGTATCGAATTCGCTACCACCCGCCCTGAATAGGCCAACTGTTTTTTCGTAAGTCGTAAATAATTAATCGTAAATCCTCTCATATGTCTCTTGATAAAAATGGAATAGCAAAACGGATCGCACAAGAGTTGCAGGATGGTTTTTATGTCAACCTGGGTATTGGAATCCCTACGCTTGTAGCCAACTACATTCCGGAAGGGATGCAGATCGTGCTCCAGTCCGAGAACGGATTGCTCGGGATCGGCCCGTTTCCTTCCAAAGATGAAATTGATCCTGATCTCATCAATGCCGGAAAACAAACCATCACGGCTGTTCCCGGCTCGGCTTTTTTCGATTCCGCCGCGAGTTTTGCCATGATCAGGGGCGGACATATTGACCTCACCGTGCTTGGCGCTTTTGAAGTTTCAGATACCGGCGACATTGCGTCCTGGAAGATCCCTGGAAAACTTGTTAAAGGTATGGGTGGGGCAATGGACCTGGTGGCGTCGGCCAAAAATATCATCGTGGCCATGATGCACACCAACCCGCAGGGAGAATCGAAACTGCTGAAAAAATGCACCCTGCCGCTGACCGGCGTGGGTGTCGTTAAGCGGATCGTCTCCGACCTGGCCGTAATTGATGTCACTCCGCAGGGATTTAAACTTGTAGAGCGTGCTCCAGGGGTTTCTGTTCAGGAGATCATCAATGCCACCGAAGGAAAGCTGATCGTTGAAGGAGAGATCCCAGAAATTAAAATTTGATTTTCACCATTTCGCTTTTTCACCATTTCGCCATTTTTTAATTATGCCCCACTACCATACACTCGGCAAGATCCCCCGCAAACGGCATGTGGTATTCCGCAAACCCGACGGCGGGTTATATGCTGAACAGCTTGTTTCGACGGAAGGGTTTTCCGACACCTATTCACTGGTTTATCATTGTCATCCGCCTACCCTGGTGACCAAGATTGATGAAGCATACTCCGTAGCGCCGAAAATTGCAGATCCGAAGAATATGCAGCACCGCCTCTTCCGCGGGTTTGATGTTGCCCCTGCAGATGATTTTTTAGAGAGCCGGATCCCTGTGCTGGTCAACAACGATTGTCATATCAGTTTGGCAGCGCCGCGCAAGTCAATGACAGATTACTGGTTTAAGAATTCCGGGGCCGATGAGATGATCTTCATCCACCAAGGTGAAGGTACCCTGAAAACCATGTACGGGAACATCCCGTTCAGTTACGGAGACCACCTGGTCATCCCGCGGGGTGTCATCTACCGGGTGGAATTCAATACGCCGGATAACAGACTTTTTATTGTTGAATCTTTTTCCCCGCTTCGTTTTCCGAAACGGTATCTTAATCAATACGGGCAATTGCTTGAACATGCCCCTTTTTGCGAACGCGACATTCGTAAGCCGCAGGTACTCGATTCCCATGATGAAAAGGGTGATTTCCTGGTAAAGATCAAACGGGAGGAGATGATTTGGCCATACCATTACGCGACCCATCCGTTTGACCTGATCGGATGGGATGGATTTCATTATCCCTATGCCTTCTCCATCCATGATTTTGAGCCGATCACCGGACGGCTGCATCAGCCACCACCTGTTCACCAGACATTCGAAACCCCGTCGTTCGTGATCTGTGCTTTTGTACCCCGGCTATTTGATTACCATCCTGATTCCATTCCCGCCCCTTACAACCACAGCAATGTCGATTCCGATGAGGTACTCTACTACGTGGATGGTGATTTCATGAGCAGAAACAACATCAAACAGGGAAACATCACCCTGCATCCGACAGGAATTGTCCATGGACCCCATCCGGGCGCGGTGGAACGAAGCCTTGGGATAAAAGAGACAAAAGAACTGGCTTTGATGGTTGATACCTTCAGACCATTAAAAATTACAGAACAAGCATTTGCCATTGAGGATCCGGAGTATTTCAGATCGTGGCTTGAATAAATCAATGCAAACAATGCAAACAATGTAAACAATGCAACTATGCTTAGATTAATGATACATGTACTTTTTCAGACATTTTCAAATCAACAAATTTTCAAATTAATTTCATGAATTCTCAGGAAGATTTTTTACCAATAAATGGCACTGACTATGTGGAGTTTTACGTGGGCAATGCCAAGCAGGCAGCACATTATTATCAGACAGCCTTCGGATTTCAGCCATTGGCCTATGCAGGGCTGGAAACCGGCTTGAAAGACCGTACATCGTATGTGATCAGACAGGATAAGATTGTTTTTATACTCACCACCGCGTTGGTTCCCGATTCACCCATTGCCGATCATTGCAAACTGCATGGTGACGGCGTAAAGGTTGTCGCCTTGTGGGTTGACGATGCCCGGAAATCCTTTGAAGAGACAACCAAACGTGGGGCCAGGGCCTATTTCCATCCACGGGTTGAAAAAGATGAATCCGGCGAGGTCGTGATGTCGGGCATTCATACATATGGAGAAACTGTACATATTTTTGTTGAACGAAAAAATTATTCCGGCGTCTTCCTTCCCGGATTCGTGAAATGGGAACCGCAGTATCGTCCTTCGATTGTCGGATTACGATTTGTTGACCACATGGTGGGCAACGTCAATTGGGGTGAGATGAATACCTGGGCAAAGTTTTACAAGGAGGTAATGGGGTTCAGCCAGATGATCTCTTTCGACGACAAGGATATTTCGACCGAATACACCGCCCTGATGAGCAAGGTGATGGCCAGCAGCAACCTTTACATTAAATTTCCGCTCAACGAGCCTGCCCGTGGTAAGAAAAAATCACAGATCGAAGAGTACATCGATTTCTACCGGGGAGGCGGGGTGCAACACGTAGCCATGGCGACCAACAATATCCTTGAAACAGTTGCCGCCTTGAAAAACCGTGGCGTGGAATTTCTGAGAGTGCCCGATACATACTACGATGCATTGATCCAGCGCGTCGGGAAAATTGATGAAACAATCGATCTGCTGCGAGATCTTGGGATTCTTGTGGATCGCGATGAGGATGGGTACCTGTTGCAGATATTCACCAAACCGGTTGAAGACCGCCCCACTGTATTTTATGAGATCATTCAGCGTAAAGGAGCAAAATCATTTGGAAAAGGCAATTTCAAAGCGCTGTTTGAATCGATTGAACTGGAGCAGGAGCGAAGGGGAACCCTGTAGAATATTGAATATCGAATATTGAGTCCACTCCGAAAAGTCGGAGGGCCTGTTTGGGTTAATTGATTTATAATAGTAGTTAAACGTATTCATTTTTGACGTAGTTATAAACAAATGATTGTCAATAACTTAATTTGTTTTTGTCGTTTTTTAACGGTAGA
>JAUXWT010000031.1 GCA_030681475.1 Bacteroidales bacterium
GTGGGATACCATCCTGAGTTACAACACAGCATCGAATGATAATCCCTTTCAACGAATTTCCCGTACCTATAATTCGATGGGGGAGGTTCTTTCTCAATTGACGGAACGCCGGCAGGGCAGTTTCAACTGGGATAACTTAGCAAGGGAAACTTATACTTACGATTCGGCAGGCAACGAGTTGACCTATTTCGCAGAAAAATGGCAAAACAATGCATGGACTAATTTCATGAAAGAGGCCACTGTCTACAATGCAAATGGAGACAGGGTGGACTGGCGGCGTGAAGGATGGCAATCAACATTTTGGGCGAAATGGGAACATTATACATGGCACTACATTGCACCCGGATTATATGATACGGTTCTGATCCAGGCTGGACAGGACTCTCTGTGGGTTAATACGGCGCTCGAAATCGATACTTATGATACAAATGATTATCTGACCAACATATTAACCTACACGTGGACAAACAATAGTTGGGTTTTTAACCAACGTTATTTCTATACCCATGATCCAATAGGAAATTATCTATCATCACTCATTCAGAACTGGCAAAATGGTTCATGGATAAATAATTCTCTCAGTATTTCGACCTTTGACACGGCCTCAAATAGAATATCAGCTTTCGTACAAGTTTGGCAAAATAATTCGTGGGTAAATTACTGGGACATTTCGTATGCTTACGATTCTGCAGGCAATCTGCTTCTTTGTTCAGAGCGTCACTGGTCAGGGAATGCCTGGGTTAACTCCTCCCAGAGACTTAATGAATATGATGGAAGCAACAATATGCTCACGTCAACCTTTCAAAATGGGACCTCTTCCGGTTGGCAAAATACATACAAAGAAGTATACACCTACGATTTATCGGGTAACTCGCTGACCGGCCAATGGTTGAAATGGTACAACGGGAATTGGCATCCTGATAACGGAATTCTTAGGGTATTTTCCGATCACCAGGTTGATTACGACGTCTGGTTAAGTGATCTGTATCGCTATTCTGCAATTGGCGATTCGGTAATGGTTTTCATGGGACCGACCCAAACACAAGGACAGGTTACTTTGTATCCGAATCCTGCCCATTCGATAGTGAATGTTTCTTCGCCCGGTGTATCAACCGATCAGAAAGGATTATTGACATTTTATGACCTTCGAGGTCAGTTCGTTTTATCGAAACAGATGGGAAATGAAACAACAGGGATTGATATCAGTGGCCTGAAACCTGGTATTTATTTTGTGAGATTCAGCGATAATCGGATGACCAGGATTATGAAATTGGTTAAGGATTAAGCAGATTAACCCTGAAGAATACGCAGTTTATTTGAGGTCTTAACCTCACAGATATTCGGGATAACAAGTAATTCCCAAACAGAACAGATTGGACCTCAAAGCTGGGAGGAACCCAACTTGAACAGGGGAACGCAAATCACCTCCTTCACCGGTTCAGTTTGACAACTGTGTGGATGAAATGTACTGTTTCGCCAACGATGCTGCGAAAAGTTCGAAGTATGGCGGCTTGTACCAGTGGGACGAGATGATTCACTACGACGACAACTACTCGGTTAGCATCCGATTTGAAGTCTCAATCGTAATGAAATCTGCGAAATATCCTGAATTAGAGCATTAATTTTATCCGTGATTTTTTTATTGGTCTGTTGCTTATATAAATAATCTTCCCAAGACTCATCTACGAATATATGCTTCATTTTTCAATCAAGTCTTTCTCAAAAGATTCTCCTATTCTTAGTTTTTCTATTGCTGAATCTAATCTTTTTTTATTTGTTTTTGAAGATAACTCATGAGCAGTTGCTCTCAGTGAATTATACTCATCAAGGAACATTACAACGACGCCAGTGTCTTTTCCCCTGTTAATTATCAGGATTCGAAGTTCTCGACAATATTATCGAGATATCTTTTAATGTCCTTCCGGAAATCTGAAATTGTTGTTATTAATATAATACCACCTGTTTCCGCCTGGTTTTCTTTCTGTCAAGCAAGTCAAGTCTCAATTCATTTTCAAATGCTTCACGCTTTGGAGTGCCGAGTTTTCCGATATGTTTATCGATAACTTCTTCCAGACTGATTGTCTTCAACGGTTTATCTTTCATTGGTTTTTCCTTTCAAAATAAAGTTTTCTAATTCTCTCTGCTTTCTCTAATTCTCCGCTGTGAGTTTTGTCTGTCTTTTTGATTAGTCCGTGGGTTGAAATTACAAGAATTTCCGTTTGACCTGTCTTGTCCCAAAAGGCAAAAAGTCGGTAATGTGTTCTGTTAAACAGTGCCCTGAATCCCCATATTTCGTCCTTCAGTTTTTTAAAGAGTTCCTTGTCATTGGAAAATCTTGCCTTTTGAATATTGTAGATGACTTTGCCTCTCGCCTTTTCATCAAGACTATTTATAAATTCAGCTGCCTCTTCTAAAAACTGAACTTGTCCCCGGTAAAATTACGAATAATCAGATTTTATTTAGCGCCTGATGCAAAAATGTCCGGTTCTGGCACACGGATATTGATTTTTTGCAACCCACCCGACCATTGCCCGGTCAAATGGGATTTTATTTCCGCCCCGACCCAAACCGATACCACTTCCTGAGATAAATTGATGCCACCAAAATATGTGGATTTCGTAGACGTAACAAAATAACGTCTATGCACACCCTGGTATGCCGGCATTGCGGAAAAGAAGTTCCATCGAACAAAAAGCTAAAACATCTCATTCAGCATTATTGTGGCGA
>JAUXWT010000042.1 GCA_030681475.1 Bacteroidales bacterium
TTGCATTACCCACGATATTCACCAAAACTTGTCTCAGGAGGACAGGATCACCCATTCCCGGAAAAAAATGTTCAAATTTAAGGTCAATCTTTTGTTTTTCTTCATCATTGGTATTCTCTGCAAAAACATTTTTGGCGAGTAATTCCATATTAATTTTAGTAAAATGCAATTCGGTGCGGTTAAGCCTTGAAAAGGCCAGCAGGTCATCGATCAACTGCCCCATCCTTATTGCATTTTCCTGGATTACCCCACATACCCGCTTCCCCTCATCATCAAGAAACGGAAAGTAATCCTCAAACAAAATCCGGGTAAAACCATCAATAGCTCTTAATGGCGCCCGTAAATCGTGAGAAACAGAATAAGAAAACGCCTCCAGTTCCTTGTTTGCCTCCTCAAATTGGATGGTGCGCTCCATGACCCGTTGTTCGAGTTCCTCATTCAATTTAATAACTCCCTCTTCTGCCGCTTTTCTCTGATCGATCTCCGACTTCAGATCTTCCAAAAGGTTCATCGTGGCCATTTTGGTTTTCTCCAATTCTCTGAACGATGATTTCAGTTCACGTTCCGTACGTTTCAATTCCTCCAGTTGTAACTGAAGCATCTCTGTTCTTTCGGCAACAGCTATTTCAAGCATTTCTTTTTCCTGTCGAACAAGGTCCTCGGATCTTTTAATCCGGACCATGGTGGAAACGACCGCAATTAGTTCAGCCTCCACCACAGGTTTGGTAAGAAACGAATCAGCGCCCAGTTGCAGCGCTTTGATCCGGCTGGAAGAATCTGATCGCTCGGCAGTTAAAATAATAACAGGAATTCTATGAAAATCGGGATCTTCCTTGATTGTCCTGCAAATTTCAAACCCATCAATACCAGGCATCACAAGGTCAAGCAAAATCACATCGAACTGTTCATTCCTGGCCAAAGTGATTCCTTCGATGCCCGTTTGTGCAGAACTGTATTCAACATCCGGAAATGTTGCGGTTAACATTGCTTTCAATACAACAAGGTTATCTGCATTATCATCGATCGCAAGTATTTTTATCATTGGCAGTTCTCTTTGGGTATGTTTCAGTTTATCCATTTACTGATCGTTTCTTCAAAAATATCCGGATCTATTGGTTTGGAAATGTAATCATCAAAACCATATGCCAGTATTTGTTCGCGGTCTCCTGTCATGGCTTTGGCAGTAACAGCAATGATTGGAACATGTTGCAGGTTTTTATCCTTTCTGATCTCATCAAAAACCCTGTAACCATCAATCCCCGGGAGCGAAATATCCAGAAAGATCAAGTCCGGTTTCAGACTTTTTGCCCTGGAAATTCCTTCTTTTCCATCTTTTACGATGACCACATTGTGGCTGTCGTGGATCAGCACTTTTAATGTTGTTCCGTTATCTTCATTATCGTCAATGATGAGGATTGAGGAAGTACCACTTATTTTTTTTCTTTTATTTTCTTTTAATTGGATCGCAGGTTTGGTTATCCTTTCCGGGAACAGCATTCGTCTGATGATCTCTAATAGTTCATCTTTAACGATGTCCCCTTTTTGTATAAGCTGGTGTATATTATTAGCTGTAAGTCGATTGATATCTGAAGAATTGAGGCACATCGCCGTGAGAATTAACACAGGGATAGCGGAACTTTCACTGGTTCCTTTGATCTTCTCAAGAACTTCAAATCCATCCATTTCTGGTATCATCAAATCAAGAATGATCGCATCAGGAACTTTCATTCTTACCGCTTGCAGGGCTTCAAAACCATTGCGTGCAATTTTAATCTGATACCCCTGATCCTCCAATATAGAAGATAACTGGATGATGGCAGGTTCACTGTCTTCAACAATGAGTATGGTCTTTTCAGATGTTTCGGATTCACTAAGATCATGGAGCCGGAATTCCTCAATGGACTTTCGCCGATAACCTTGATCACCCGACAATGCTGGTTTTTCGGTAGCCGGATCAATGGGAAATATGATTGTAAAGACCGATCCCTTCCCCAATTTGCTGATAACATCTATCCTGGCATTCAATTTTCGGGCATATTTATCAGCGATAGCCAGTCCGAGACCTGTGCCACCGTATTTTCTTGATGTTGTACCATCTGCCTGTCTGAATTCATTAAAGATACTGGGAAGTTGGTCGTCGGGGATCCCGATACCCGTGTCTGTGACTTGCACAAAAACTTCGGGACCTTCAACATATGCCGAAACCTCAACCGAACCTTCGCTTGTGAATTTCACTGCATTGCCAATAATGTTTTGCAGAATATGATGGCACATGTCGTTGTCGCTTTTGATCAGGGGTATTTCACTTCCGATCATGTTCCTGACCGTAATGTTCTTCTGCCTGACCTGTGTCTGTAGAGATTCCAGGATATATTCAACCGAATCGTATAATGAGATCTCAGCATAATGTACTTCAACTTTCCCAGATTCAATCCGTGAGAGATCAAGTATATCATTGATCAGGGTAAGCAGATTTTGGCCGTTTCGTGCAATAATCTCAAGGTAGCTGTATTCTTCATCCGGGATCAGGTTCTTTAACCTTTTGTTTAATACCTCAGAAAGAGCAATAACTGAATTTAACGGAGTCCTTAGCTCGTGGCTCATGCTCGACAAGAACTGGCTCTTTAAATGGTTTGCCTCATCAATCTCACGCTTTTGTTGTTCAAGTTCTGCGTTTTGCTCAACCAATTCAGCAGTTTGTGCCTGAAGTTCGCCGGCCTGGGCGTTCAGCTTCTCATTTTGCTTGTCAAGGTCGTTTAAATTTTCCCTGATGCGATCAAAGGCCAAAACTGCGTTAATGCTCATATTCAGGTTTTTTTCAGATCTCCTGATGATTTCCAGCGATTCGGCATTATAACCTTCAATGGTGGCCAGCGACAACACGGCGATGACGCTGTTGCGGCGAAGTACCGGAACGGCAATGATCTCCTTTGGCTTAATTGAACCGGCCACTGTTGAAAAAATAAAGATTGAATCGTCCGGGATATGGGTAATTCTTATAACCTTCTTACCGGGGATTATCGTTCCTAACTCACCCTCATTGGAGACTGCTGAAAACGACCTGAGGTTCCCGGTGATATATCCTGAGGAATAATAAGGTTCAAGCATGGAGGTTTCAGTGTTCAGCAAATAGATAGCGCCAAGATTTGAATGGGTTTTCATCATTAACCCATCCAGTACCAATTTACAAAACGAGGGCAGATCATCATAGGTCATCATTTCATCAGCGATCTCCTGTACAGCGTCTTTTACGTTCATCTCAAATTGTACGGTTTCCGCCAGCCTGTTCATTGAAGCGGCCAAAACGCCCATCTCGTTCGTTGACTTGAAGTCGTTGCGCACATCATACCTTCCATGAGCATAATGTTCGGCAAAACGAACCAGACCTCCAAGGGGGACGGTAATTCCCCTCATGATATAAATGAAAGTGGCGAACGATAAAATGACAATGACCCCAATAATGATCAACAGTTGTATATATAATTGGTTTTTTCCCCTTTGTGCCGATTTGTAGAACGTCATCCCCCTGTCCTGCGTGACATCCCTCAAATGGTTAATCTTGTCAATGATTAAAGTTACATGACGCTCTCCGATGTTGCGTGTACGCAGTAGCGCTTCTTGTTTTTTATCAGCCTCGATCAACCGGATCGTTTCATCCCTGAGCGGCTTCCATGCTTTAAACAGATTGAAAGCTGTGTCGACGGCGCTCCTTTTTCCAATATATAGCGCATAGATGGTATCAAGCAACTGGTGAACTTCAGATTCATTGATCAGGATACTGTATTTAGCTGAATCAAGTTCCTCCCGATCCTCGGCCAATACCACATCTTTCATGCTTCGCTGTATTGCCCTTACATTGGATTGAATATCCCTCACAGCGATATTCACCTTAAATGCCCGCGTATATAGAAAGTCGGTATTATCCCACATCATTTTGGAATGCCAGAAGGCCACTCCACCTAAAATCAGAACCATGGTGAGAATTGTGCCAAAGCCAAACAACAGCCTGGTCTTAATTTTCAAATTTCCCTTTTGCATTTTTTTATTATCTATCGAACCATGTTTTATGATACGATCAACAACATTTTCCGTTACGGCAACTGGCTATTTTTTTAAAAAAATATTTCCATATGGTGAGATCAATCGAAATTTACCAAATTTTTCAACGATCAACCGTTCAGATTCATCCACAAGCAAATAGCCATTTCTGTCGAGCGATCGGTACAGTTTTTCCAGGATCCGAAACTGGATGGACCTGTTATAATATATCATCATGTTACAACAACATACCAGATCGAAACTTGCAAATAGGCCTGCCGGCGGGGAGGCGAATGCGGGATCAACTATATCGCCGATGGAAAAATCAACCTGCCCCCTGATGGGGTCAATTACGGTGTACAGCAATTTCCTGGAGATAAAGTAACTGTCGATATACGAAAGTTTCACGTTTTGCAAACTACTGCGGTCATAGGTTCCCAACCTTGCTTTTGCAAGTCTGTCAGCTAAGATGTCTGTACCAAAGATCATCATCTGCAGTTTACATTCCCTTTCATGCATCACACGATCGGCCAGCATGGCTAATGAATACGCTTCATGACCTTCGGCGCAGCCAACCGACCATATTCTGAGTGCTTTAGATTTTTGTTTTGCCTTGTGTTGCAACAGGTCAGGCATTACAAATCCTTCAAGGAGTGACATATCTCCTGAGTTTCTGAAGAACAAGCTATAGTTGATGTGCAAGGCATTATTCAACAGAATCGCCTCACCCGGATTTGATATGATAACTTCAATATATTCATCCAGATCACACGAAGCGGTTTCTTTTATTCTGATCTCCAGTGTCCTTGTAAGAAAAGAAGTTGAAAATACAGAAAGATCCATATCACACTTTGCATGGATTAGTTCAATAACCTCCTGGATTGTCATTTAGCAGTTATGGTGTATAATTAGTATATTTTTCATTCTTCCCGGCGTAAACAAGCAGTTCATTGATCTCCTTTTTCAACTCGATCATCCTGATCTCCCTGTTGATCATCAGGTTGTTGGATCGCTCGAGTTCTGTTGCTTTCTCATTCAACAACTCTGCCGCATGCTTTCGTTCGGTAATATCTATGGCAATTCCTCCGAGTAGTGGCGCTTTTCCTTCACGCGGGATGATGAATTTTTGAATTTCAAAATACCGGTCGCGACCATTAACATCAGTGACCATTTCTTCAACTTTCACAAATCCTGAATCCACGGCATCATTGTCATCAGCCAGCAGTTTTTCACCAAAATCACCCGGAAAATATTCCGTGGACATCAATCCCAGCCAGGTTGAAGCGCCAAGCGTTTGTTCCAGTTGTTTGTTGACATAAATTGTTTTAAAGTCGACATCCTTTATAAAAGCAATAGCAGGGAGATGATCCATGAAAAGTGCAAATTTGTGTTCACTATCCTGCAATGCCTCCTCCGCTGCTTTCCGACCGCTGCTGTCGGACTGATCTTTCAATAGTTTCCCAATCAATACAGTTGCTAACGGATAAACTCCAAGAATACTGAATGTCAGGATTTTAAAGGTAACTATCCGCATGGGGGACGGGAGGGTAAATATGAGCAATACCATCACAATGTGTACAATCATGCCAAAACCATATAAGTAGAATATATTTGATCTGCGTTGCTTCCTTTTCCAGTTATTATGATACACCACTCCTGTCAGCGTTGATGTAATGATCACCAGGATGCCCATATATACACCGTTTCCACCAAGATAGATGCGATAAACCATTGCAAGAGCTGCCGCTATTAAACCGGAAACAGGGCCAAAGAAAAGGGCGCACAGGCTTAGCACAACGCTACGGCCGTCAAAAA
The DNA here is from genome assembly GCA_030681475.1 of Bacteroidales bacterium. Lineage (GTDB taxonomy): Bacteria > Bacteroidota > Bacteroidia > Bacteroidales > FEN-979 > CAIVAT01. The sequence goes on from JAUXWT010000042.1 coordinate 5,854, forward strand.
TGATCCCAGGCGTTAAAACAAAGGGATTCATCATGCCAAGCAGCGCCACCATGCCAAACAGCAATCCCTGCAATACAATTCCACTTTTTGTATCACGTTTCCAGCGGTGATCAATAAAACCTGACAGAATACTTGCAGATACCAGCAATGCCAGATTGAATATCAAATCAACAATGATCATTTTATATCCCCTTTGTTGTGAATAACATATTTGTCACCTTTTCCCAGCTTGTTTGAAAGCATATTAATCTCTTCCTTCAATTTGATCATTTTCAATTCCCTATCGACCATCATGTGATTCAAAAATTCCAGTTCGGTAATTTTCTTCTCCAGCGCTTGTGCAGTTTTTTTCTTCTTGGTAATGTTACTCGCTACATGAACGGTATATTTTAATTTTCCTTTTTTATCATAAACCGGTGTTGTGGTAATATCAAATACTCCCCCCATCCGGGGTTCTTCCACCTCCTGAATTTCTTCCTTTCCTGTATGCAACGTCCTGGCATGCGGGCAGGATTCGGGGATAGCATTACAACCATGTACAATATTATAACATAATTTACCGACAATATCATTGTCTGAACACCCCAAACTAACGGCCATCGCCTTGTTTACCCTGATAATCCGATGATCAGGATCGATGATCGCAATCAGGTCAGGCATGGCATTAAATGTTGCTTCCCATTCCTCCTTAGCCTTAATCAGCGAATCACTTGTCCTTTTCCTTTCTGAAATATCGGTAAAAATCACAAACATTGATCCCGTTTCCTTCCCGGAAAATGGGATGGCTGAAACCTCAACATACAATTTTGTTCCATCCAATCGGATGAATACCTCTTCGGCAACCGGAGCCTGTTTTTTTTCAAGCAATGACTGTTTAATCCTGGTGATGGCAATTTCTCGGAAATCGGGATGCACAAACTCTATGACATGTTTTCCTGTCAATTCTGAGGGGTTGTCGGCACCAATTAATCTTGCCGCTGCCGCATTGGCATATGCAACTTTTCCTTCACGATGCACCACAATACCATCGGATATTAAATCAACGAGGTTATGATATTTTTGCTCACTTTCCAGCAATGCCAGTTCTGCTTCATTTTTTCGTTTCAGTTGTTCCTGGTTATTTATTGCAAGACCGAGATCTTCAGAAAATTCAACAAGAAGGTTATTCTCCTCCTCGTCGTGCGACAACACAGACGGCACTGATATGGCGAGGTAACCATGAACCATTTGATGATACTCTATTCTTATTAAAACAACTGACTGATCAAGATCAATGAATTCAAACCCACAATTCTGGCATAGTTCGACAGACTTCGGGACTGGACCAATCTCTTTGGTTTCCTTGAGCGATTTTAGGCATTCGGGAACAAACCCATGTTTTAATCTTTCAACAAATTCTTCAAATCGGTTGGGAATTCCTGCTGAAGCATGTTCCTTTATTATTCCATTTCTATCGATCAGTACAATCCAGGCTGAGCTGTATTCCCGTGTGGCAATAAGGGTTTTGCAAGTCTCATCAATCATTTCCTGCGTATTTGTCCCCTTTACAATCAACTTGTTAACCTCCCTGATCGCTTTTAAAACTAAATTAAGGTGCTGGATCCGTTTTGTTATCTTTGATTTGTTCAATGCCATGGCGATGGATGAATGTAACCGATGGCGCTGAAATGGTTTCAGGATATATCCGAAAGGGTTTGTCGCTGTTGCCCGCTCAAGGCGGTTTTCATCGTCGTGAGCCGTAATATAAATGACCGGGATCCGGAATTTTCCTTCAGCTTCAGAAGCCAGGTCAATACCATCTTTATCTCCTTTCAGGACGATATCCATCAGAATAAGGTCGGGTATGGCAGTTTGAATGCAATGATAAAATTCTTCGGCACACGAAGCCTTTCCTGACACTTCGTAACCAAGACTTTCAATCATTATCTTCAGATCGACAGCAATAACCTCTTCATCCTCTACGATTAATATCTTCGATTTTTTCATCGCAAAAAAAAATTATACTGATCCAATGCCACATAATAAAACGACAATCCGGGAAATGGATAAGAGGCTAAAATTAAGAAAATTAACTGATTAGACAACAATAAATCCTTAATATGTGGAAATCATTTGGTTCCGGCATCACTTGGCTTCTGCCAGGGATTGAATGTAATCAGGTAGTGGGTGCCGTTATCACTGTTAATGGTCAATTTTCCATTCAACTGATCGACTGCGAGGATTTTTATCAGATAAAGTCCCAATGACGATGAATCTGAAATATCATAGTTATGGGGTAGCCCGATCCCGTTATCTCTGAAACTCAGAAGGAGGTTGTCGTCCTTTAAAATTTTGGTGGAAATAAAAACACCGGGATCGTCAACTGCCTTAAAATTATCAGGAAACGCATATTTTAAACTGTTTGAGATGAATTCATTCAGGATCAACCCACATGGTACGGCAACAGATAGAGGAATAGTAACAGAATCAATTTCAGTATGAAAAATAATTTTTTTTGCAGAAGAAGAATACGCAGAGTAAAGATCGTGCACAAGCGAGTCGACATACTCTTTCAGATTTATTGCAGCAACGGTACTGTCTCCATATATTTTATCGTGGACAAGGGCGATAGCCCTGATGCGGTTGTACGACTCGGTTAAAATGTCTTTCATTTTCTGGTCAATGACCCGATGTGACGTAATACTGAGCAAGCTACAGATGACCTGCAGGTTATTTTTCACCCGATGATGGACTTCCAACAGCAGCACCTCCTTCTCTTTTACAACCTTCAGGGCCGACAGCAGATCTGTTTCGACTTTCTTGCGATCACTGATGTCAATAATTGTACAGGGGTAAATGGTTACACCGTCATGATCTTCAAGCCGGGTGGTTTGAAATCTGGTCCATATCGGAGTACCCTTTTTATGCTCCATCCTCAACTCACACACCTGAATGGAATCTGTTTCGGAGATCTGCTTGCGATACAGGTAAAAGATATCCTGATCTTCCGGAAGGATAAACCGGGTCAGCGGTTTCCCGGTCAATACACTTCGTCCTACTCCCAGCATTTTGGCAGCAGTGAGGTTAACTTCAAGTACAATCCCTTCATTATCCAGGGTACAATAGCCAACAGGCGCCAGGTTATACAGATCAAAATAGCGGGATTTTGATGCCAACAAATCTCCCTGAGTCTGGCGGAGCTCTTCATTTTGCATCTCCAACTCGATCTGATGGACTTTCAGTTCGTGTATCAAGGTCTGTACCCTGGACAGTAAAAGTGTTTCTATTTTCTCAGGTAAAACATCACCTTGTTTCCCGACTATCTCTTCAGCCTGCTTGCGCAGTTCATCTGGTGAATTTTCATTCTGTATCTGCTTTCCCATAATATTTGATTTCACAAAACCTATTTAATAACACTCTCCGTAGTTGCAATGGCGTACATATCCCCGGTTTCATTGTAAAGCGCAGTCGCTGTAATCCTAACAGGCAAAACACGGCCGTCGCGTGTGATCCTGAATGAACTAAATGGTTTGACATCCATTTGGTTACCAAGCTGTTGCATAATTATCGAGGTTTGTTCCCTGTGATCGGCAGGTATTAAATCGTTGATATGCATACTCATCGCTTCTGAAACATTCCATCCGTAATTTTTTTCGGCTGCCGGATTCCAGGCCAGAATATTGCCTTCCAAATCAATAACTGGGATGGCATCGTATGCATCTTTTACCACAACTGCTAGCCGTCGGAGACCAACTTCCGATTCCAGGAGCGCCTGCTGCGCCATTTTTATTTTAGAAATGTTGACAAAGGTGATCACTGCGCCTTCGATCACATTTTCCAGGGTCCGATAGGGCCTGATATTCATCATATGCCATATCCCATCATTCGTAAGAACTTCAACCTCTTTGGGTTTAAGTGTTGTCAGTACATCCTGGATATCGGTTACCAGGCTGTTATAACCAACCACGTTCGAGGCAATATGCCCGATAGGTCTTCCCGCATCGGTGAAAATCAGGTTGATGATGCTGGTAACGGCGGGGGTAAACCGCATGATCTGTAGTTGATGATCAACATAAATGGTACCGATTTCGGTCCCCGCAAGCAGGTTGTTCATGTCGTTGTTCGCCCTGGACAAGTCAATCACTTTTATATGAAGTTCGTTATTGAGCGTTGACAATTCCTCGTTAACCGATTGTAATTCCTCTTTTGAGGTTTCCAATTCCTCGTTGGTTGATTGCAACTCTTCATTGATGGATTGCATCTCCTCATTGGAAGATTTTAATTCTTCATTGGTTGTCTCAAGTTCTTCCAGCGTGACTTGCAGAAATTCTTCCTTGGCCTGTAATTGCTGTTTCAGGGCAATGAAACGGGTATCCGACTCATCCCCGTTTTCTCCTTCAGACTTGATGGTGGAACCCGGGGATAAAATTGAACCTGAAAGCATTGCACTTTCCTGTTCGGGCTGAACATCCTCGAGAACAACCAGGAACAGGGTTGATGAGGAGACAGAACCCACGTTGGATTTATCAGACTCCTCCCTGTTTTGATATATGGGCTGTATGGTAAGATTCACACCGGTATAATGGTTGTTCGTTTTAACCTGAATTCCCGGGTGCCGCACAGGTTCTTGTGTCTCAGCAGCTTTGTGCAATGCCATGGTCAAATCGCGTCGCAATCCTTCCCGTGCCATCTTCAGGATATTGCTGATTCCCATTTCACCTACTGAAGGTTCGAGGTATTGTCCTGTCCTCCCATGAAGGTAAAGAATGTCACCCTTAGCGTTAACCAAAACGCTGGAAGGTGTGTATTGGCGTAAAAGAGTCTGTTCTGTCAATTCCCGGAGAGGAATTTTTAAAGACCGGGAGGATTTTGCCGTTACCGTGAGAATCCTACTTGTTTCCTCTGCAGGGATAGGCAATTTATCCAGAGATCGTTGCCGTTTGCCCTTTGTATCAGAAATCAATTGATAAATTTTTAACTTTCGGTCAAGAATCGAAAACAGGTCTGTATATTCACCCACTGTTTCGGAGGTTCCAAGGAACAGGAACCCGCCCGGGTTCAGTGCATAATGAAAAATGTTCATCAGATGCTTTTGAAGGTCACTGTTCATATAGATGAGCAGATTGCGGCAGCTTATGAGTTCGAGCCGTGAGAAAGGCGGATCCTTGATAACATTCTGTACTGAAAATACAAGCATATCCCGGATACCTTTATGAATACGGTACGCGCCTCCATTCGACTCCAGAGAAAAATACCGTTTCAGACGCGTCTGTGAGATGTCGGCCATAATGCTTGTCGGGAACAACCCGGCACGAGCGGTAGCTATTGCGTGGTCGTCGATATCGGTTGCAAACACCTGAACCTTAAATTGTTGCCTTATTTCATCCATGTATTCGTCGAGCAGGATGGCGATGGAATAAGCTTCTTCGCCGGTGGAACAGCCCGGAACCCAGACCCTTATTATGCTTCCCGGCTCCCTGCCGGTAAAAAGCTGTGGGATAACATGCTTTTCAAGAGCAGTGAAAGCCTCCTTATCACGAAAGAAATTGGTAACACCAATTAACAGGTCACGAAACAGGGCAATCAGTTCAGAAGGATTTACCTGGAGAAACTGTACATAATGTTCAATAGATTCGATCTGGTGAACGGCCATGCGACGCTCGATTCGACGACTGATGGTATTTGGTTTATATTGTGAAAAGTCATGACCTGTTTTTGACCGGAGCAAAATGAAAATTTTCTTTTGTGAGTTTTCCACAGATTTTGAGACCGGTGTAAGGTCCTGATATGGTTGTTTTCTGAACGCATGATCTACATAGCTGATCAGTTGGGCAGGCATTTCGGAAGGTGGCAAGATAAAATCAACCAGGCCAGTAGCGATAGCGCTTCGGGGCATTCCATCGAACTCTGTCGATTCAGGATTCTGGGCCATGGCCATTCCTCCTTCACCTTTGATAGCCCGTAAACCCAGGGTGCCATCACTGCCTGTTCCGGAAAGAATTATACATATGGCATGGTCACGCTGATCCTGGGCCAGTGAGCGAAAGAAAAAGTCGATCGGCAAACGGTGCCCCCGGGGTGAAGTGGGAGCCAGTAAATGCAATGTTCCGTCCAGAAATGCCATGTCAAAGTTGGGCGGAATGACATAGGTACAGTTGGGTTTGATGACCATGCCATCTTCAACTTCAAAGACCTCCATACGCGTATAACGCCTTACCAGGGTGGAAAGAATACTCTTATGATCAGGGGCAAGATGCTGGACCAGAACAAAAGACATGTTCGGATCCATATCCGCAGGCATGGCTGAAAAGAAGGTTTCAAATGCAGCTAATCCGCCGGCAGAAGCTCCAATGCCTACGATGGGGAATCTTTTGGAAGATCTGGATTCCGCTTCCGCGACTGAGGATTCATTCGTTGATATAACCCGTTCAGCCTTTCCCTTTGATTTTACTGTTTTACTTTCCGAAAGTTTCTTCTTCGGCATTTGCACCTCCGCTTGTTAAATAATGCCTAAAATTAAGGAAAAATGTTTTAATGTAAATTTTTTACATATTTCTGGTTGGCAGGGGGACGGGGGGACGGGGGGACAAGGGGACGGGGGGACAAGGGGACGGGGGGACAAGGGGACGGGGGGACAAGGAGACAAGGGGACAAGGGGACAAGGGGACAAGGGGACGGGGGGACACGGGGACAAGGGGATATGCGGAAAGGTTACAGTGGGAGTTCCATCTGGATTGCACTTCCGGTGTCTTTTCCATTTTTGGGTGGTTCAGCCTGACTGTTTGTTGTTGATTGATCATCCGACAAGACTTCATCCTTATGAACAGGGGTATCCTCCGGTACCTGCTCGTCAACAGCCAATGGTTCTAACCAGCCAAGTTTTCTGACCGGATGTAGAGATAGCCTTTTTCCCTTGGCTTTATGGCCTTTCACACCGATAAACTCATGAGCAACAATCTCTTCCTGGTCTGAACCCTTTGTTTTCTGTTTCATGTCGAAATGGATATCAAGCCTCGGGCGAGGATCAGATGAGAAGAGGATAAGCCGGTCGGGCGCTTCAATGAAGTCAATTTTTTTATCCGTCAATTCTGCCACGAACCGCTTTATATAATAGTTCTTTGATTCATGTTCCTGGTAAACGATAGTGTATATCTTTTCTGGATCGTATTTTTCGATCAGGATCATCTCCTCATCAAAATGAGTTGAAAGGTCGAAGGAGGTAAGGCGGTAGTGTCCGGATCGCAATACTGTAATAATTCGATCGCCACCTGAAAAGGCGCCGAGCAGCGCTCCGCGTTCATCCGTATTCAGGCGCTGCACTGTTTCATCATACCAGATATTCAACGAACCGAGGGTAGAGATCCCCTCCTGCCGCTGTTCGATCTTCTTTACGGCATATTTGGTAAGGGTGTTGCCCATCGAACTTCGTCCCTTAATGGCAATATCCGCAAAGTTGAACTCAAATGAAGTCTTTTTCAACCGTGGTTTGGGTTTCAGTTCCACACGGATCACTTCGGCTTCACCATTTGGATTTGCGGTAAAGTACAGTACTTTGGAACCAGGTGTTCCTTTGGTGACAATATATTCCTTGTCGCGGGTCACTCCTACCACACTGAACCGCTTCACCATGATCTTTCCGTTTTTTCCGTCGCGGTAGATCATATTATAGATGGTACGGCTGTCATTTTTCTTGAAAACAGAAATGTGAATTACGTTTTGTCCGACAAAGGTCTTATTGGTAACCTTTACTACGAGGTAGGTGCCATCGTCGCGAAAAACGATGATGTCGTCGATATCAGAGCATTCGCATACAAATTCATCTTTTTTCAGGCCGGTGCCCGCGAACCCTTCTTCGCGGTTTACATAAAGTTTCTCGTTGGCTGCAGCTACTTTTGCCGCTTCAATGGTGTCGAAACTCCGGATCTCGGCGCGGCGGTCACGGTTTTTCCCATATTTTTTTCGTATCTGCCTGAAATATTCAATGGCATAGTCGATCAGGTGTGCCAGGTGGTTATCCACCTCTTCCATCTCCAGGTTCACTGCAGCCATTGCTTCATCTGCCTTGGCTGAATTGTACCTTGAAATCCGTTCAATAGGTATCTTGCGAAGCCTGTGAACATCTTCTTCAGAAACCTGCCGGATGATCTGATTGGCAAACGGTTTTAACCCTTTGAAAATTGCAGTGTCAATTTCTTCGGTTGTTTTACACTTTTTGATGCCCTCGTAAACTTCGTTTTCAATAAAGATCTTTTCGAGTGATATAAAGTGTAATTGATCTAAAAGTTCCTTTTTCCGGATATCCAGTTCCAGTTTCAGCAGATCAACGGTTCGTTGGGTGTTAACTTTCAGGATATCCGAAACCCCCATAAAACGAGGCTTTCCCCCCTCGATCACACAGGCATTGGGAGAAATGGATACCTCACAAAGGGTGAATGCATAAAGGGCATCAATGGTGGTATCCGGTGAAACGCCCGGCGCCAGGTGGATCAAAATTTCCACATCGGCAGCCGTGTTGTCATCGATCTTGCGGATCTTGATCTTCCCCTTATCGTTGGCTGAAAGGATCGAATCAATGATGGAACCGGTTGTAGTGCCGTATGGAATTTCACGAATGACCAGGGTCTTTTTATCTTCGAGGATGATTTTTGCCCGCAAACGGATCTTTCCGCCTCTGAGGCCATCATTATATTTTGAAACATCGACCATTCCGCCGGTAAGGAAGTCGGGATAGAGTTCAAACTCCTTTTCCTGAAGTATCTTTATGGAAGCATCAAGCAATTCGTTGAAGTTATGCGGCAGGATTTTCGAGGCAAGGCCCACGGCAATCCCCTCCACTCCCTGTGCGAGCAACAGAGGAAATTTGGCCGGCAGGGCAACAGGTTCTCTGTTACGGCCGTCGTAGGATGCCTGCCATGTTGTTGTTTTTGGATTAAACAACACCTCGTGGGCAAATTTAGACGGACGGGCTTCAATGTACCTTGGTGCGGCTGAACTATCGCCTGTGAGGGTGTTCCCCCAGTTTCCCTGGCAATCGATTAAAAGGTCTTTCTGGCCTAACTGAACCAGGGCATCGCCAATAGAGGCATCCCCGTGCGGATGATATTTCATCGTATGGCCGATGATGTTGGCTACTTTGTTGTAACGGCCGTCGTCAAGTTCCTTCATAGCATGAAGGATCCGCCGTTGAACCGGTTTCAGCCCGTCGGTGATCTCCGGCACTGCTCTTTCCAGGATTACATAGGAGGCGTAATCGAGGAACCAGCTCTGGTACATATCCGAAAGATGAAGCCGCTCTTTCAAAGTACCCGATTCGAGTTCGGGATTTTCACCGTTATTAATTTCCCCTACAGACATGATTTAAAATCAAAATGCAAAATGCAAAAACTGCGTCTTATCAGTGCGTTTATTAAGAATAACATAGCTAAGCCAAACATTTTCAAATCTTGAGTCCACTCCGAAAAGTCGGAGGGCCTGTTTGGGTTAATTGATTTATAATAGTAGTTAAACGTATTCATTTTTGACGTAGTTATAAACAAATGATTGTCAATAACTTAATTTGTTTTTGTCGTTTTTTAACGGT
>JAUXWT010000043.1 GCA_030681475.1 Bacteroidales bacterium
ACATGTCATAATGAAACATCAAACTGTTCCCCGATACACACATTAACGATATATGTTAAAACCATGAAGTGTACGCCATCGCCTTGGGGTGGTATCATTTTGACCTGTCTACTGGTACCAGTTTAGACCGGGGTCAAAAGTTACCACGTTTGGGCAACATAGTCCACATGATCGGAATAGCAACACCCTGATAAGCTATACTTATCATCAAGATATTGATACTTCCCATACTTCCAATTGGTACGATCAAAGCACAGACGATATGGTGGTTTTTCGGGCAACAAACTGAATATGATTTTGGCAATTAAATCTGTATCAACAATGAAATTAGCAAAGAACCGCTATATGCGTCGGGTGTTAGATTCGACCTTTGCTTTGCCTTCAAATCCTTGGGCAAGCTTGTTGAAGCATACAGTTTGTACTTTGCATAATGTAATGATGAAAGAAACAAAGAACTTTACCCTGGCTTTATTCCATCCCAAACGGGCTTGGAAGATGTCAACTAATTCACTACTTTTGATCGAGGCCTTGTTTTTCATGTTTCTTAGAAATTGGTGAGATAATTATCTAAGATAATGACATTCAAGGCCTTATATACATTATTGCAAATTACTTCTCACCAAGTTATTAACATTACGTCCTGATATTCAAATAGTTAAAAAATTGTCATGTACTAAGAAACCTGACCTACATTGTTTACCCAATTTCCGCATTCCATGGAAATTACAAGCAAAATCTTGATCATTCAATTTTCTCCTCCTTCCTATCAACTGTTTACAACACTTTACCTGGATTTGGTCAAGGCAATTATAAACGCAATCATCAGTTACCAGCCATTATAGAACAACGCAACAATTATGAGAACAGCAATTATTTTAGGGCTTGGAATTCTATTTGCTATTTGTGGAATGGTTTTCAAACTCGACAACAGAAGACTTATTCGATCTGTAACACTTACTCACATTTTGTTCTTGGGATTGACAATATTTGCCATTCTTTTAGCCACAGTAGACTGGGGATTTAGAGGTGCATACACTGAAAGAATTATTGCATCAATTTGGTTTGCGACTGGTATATCCCTTTTTGGACTTTATCGTAAAGGAAAAGCAAAACGCATATTGAAAGTCTATTCTGGTCTTTATTTCTGGACAATTCCAATACTGACTATTGCCTGGTTTATTCCTCGACTGCATTTTACAGCTGTAGTTTTTGGGTTAGGAATCATAATTGATGGAGAATTTAACCGCTACCCAATTGATAATACTTTTCAAGTTCAGACAAGTAGGCAAGGAATGCTATCAGGCTGCCCATCCTTAAGCGTTGTCGAAAGCAAATTCATATTCTTTGAAAAGGTCACAGACAATTTCGTGGAAATGTCGGAATGCTACGAGAAAATTGAACCTTCAAGAATTTCAAATGATAGTATTAGAATAATTTTAACATCTACTAATTCAGAAATCATTGATACTACATTATATTTACCGAGAAAATAAATAACTGCTGGTAATAAATAGGACTTCGTGTGGCACGTAGTGCCCAGCATGAAGTCCAAGTTGAACATTTGAAATACGGACATTGGTAAATATCGAACTGAGTTAAGCGTTTGAGCCTTTCCTGCGATGACTCTTTTACCAGAGAACCCTCTTTTACTGGAACAGGTTTTTTTTGTTCGGGATTGAAGCTCTTTTTGATCTTACTACTCACTATCCCATAATACCGTATTCGCACAAAGCGTCTGGGAAGGATATGAAGGCAAAAACGATGTAAAAACGCGACACCGCTCAGGTGGGTCAGTTTTCACTTGCCCTGGTCGGCATAATCTTTCATGTAAAAGGTTACACCGTCCTTGTCAATGTGCTGTATCGGCTGATTGCTGATGGCAACCCGGTGCGTGTATTGCCCAAGGTACTTCACGATATGTTCAGGACTCCCAAAGGGCGGCTCACAATCAACCACCCAAGGTTTGTGCCACAACTGATCCAATAACGACTGGTATTCGCTCAATTGCCCGAGTTCCGACAGATGTCGTTTCAACTTACCTAAAAGTTTACCACGAAACACCGTACTGAGCATTCTCACCGGATAAAGGAATTTGTCTTGTTTAGTGATTCGTTTCAGTTCACCCCTGAGTGTGAGCCCTGCCGCCGGAACCAGGCAATGTATATGCGGATGCAGGCTCAGTTTCTGACCCCAGGTATGCAATACACAGATTGCTCCGCTTTCAACACCGTAGTGGCTGTAACCAAAGCCCTGCAGCGTTTGCCACACGCATTGAAACATGGCATTATAAAACCATGCGCTGTCTGTCATACAGAGTGCATTCAAATCATGCGGAACCGTAAACACTACATGAAAATACTTTACCCCTAAGGCCCCTTTCATCCGGTCCTCTGCCCAGAACGCCTGCTTTGCTGCCTGGCATTTCGGACAGTGCCGGTTTCGGCAACTGTTGTAGCTGGTGCGTTCGCCACCACAACGATCGCAACGCTCTATGTGCCCGCCCAGTGCCAGAGTGCGGCATTTCTGCAACGCATCAAGCGTTCGAATGATAAAACTGTTGGGTTGGTATTGTTCAATATACTGTTTTGAGAAACGACCGATGATTTGGGCTAATCCGTTTCCCGGATCTCGCATTATTTCACCGGATACAATGTGTCAAGCGGACTATGCGGCAAAACAGAGGGCGGATTCGCCACATGAAGGTAAATCATCGTGGTATCGATGTTGGCATGACCAAGTAACGCCTTGATGGTTAAGATATTTACCCCGTCTTCCAGTAAATGAGTTGCGTAACTGTGCCGCAAAGAGTGCAAAGAAACATCTTTGGTAATTCCTGTTTTCTTTAACGCCTGCCGCATCACCCAGCTTAATCCTTTTACGCTGTAGCGCCCATCAGCCTCTTTGCCATTGAAAATCCATGTGTAAGGATGCTCAACTAAAAAATATTTACGAAGGCCTTTGGCCATTTACTCCGACAAGGGAACCATCCGGTCTTTCTTGTATTTGCTCTGTCGGATGTGTATCGTCTTACGTTCAAAGTCAACATCTGAGATTTTCAGTTTGATGGCCTCCTGCGACCGCAGACCGGCAGAGTAAATGAGTGTCAGTAATATGCGATGCTTGAACAGGGCCGGGGCCTTAAATAACTCCTTTAATTCGCTCCGGTTTAGGATCACCGGTAGTTTTATTTCCTCTTTCAGTGACGGAAGTATAAGCGCTCGCTTATTTTGTCCAATCAGCCGGAAATAATAGCGTAAACCATAAATCGCATGCTTAAAAGTACTTCGTGAAGGCCTTTGGGGGTTTGAAGCCAGTGCGACTAAGTATTCGTTGATCTCTTCTTCTGAAATATCTTCCGGCAGACGACCAAAATGTAAACTGATCAACGCAATACGCCGAATATAATTTTCTAACGTACTTTTGCTCTGCCCACGCAACACGACCTGTTGCTGAAGCATTTTGTAAATGTTTTCAAAGCCATCAACCGTTTGGGTGGCTTTCACGACAATCGTCGGTTCATTTCTTTTCATGGTACTGAGTTTTAAGGTTAATAACTTATTTAGGGAGCTCCCACTCCCTACTCAGTACTATTTTACTAAATTTGTGGGAAGCTATCCCACGGAAGTGGGATTTAGTTCAACAATGTATAAAAATAATAGCCGGTTCAGCAGTAAATTCAAGAGTTGTAGCCCGCTTCAACTTTTGTGTATTTTGACAGGAAAGTGCAACGCAGTCGGCTACTATTCTTATACTAAACGGTGTCAGGGTAAAAAAAAATTGGAGTATTCCCAAATAGTATATACCTTTGTAGTGCGAAAAAAAGAAATCCCATGAAAACATTATCATTAAAGCTAGACGATTCGGTCTTTACTGATACCGAGCAGGTTATCAGCCATATAAAAAAATCGAGAAACAGGTATATCAATGAAGCTCTCGATTATTATAACAAGGTTCAGAAAAGAAAGTTCTTGGCTTCCAAACTTGAAAAGGAATCAAAACTTGTCAAAGAAGATTCAATGAAGGTTCTTCACGAATTTGAGATGATCGAATATGAAGGCTAAGCAATTTGAAATCTGGATAGCCGACCTTAATCCTACTATCGGGACAGAACCAGGGAAAGTCAGACCTGTTACAATCATTCAAACTGATCTTTTAAACAAACACCACCCTTCTTCTATTATTTGCCCAATAACCACCAATGTTCAAAAAGAAAGTGAAATTTTAAGGATTCATTTAAAAAAGGGATGTTGTGGGCTCGATGAGTCATGTGATATCATGATTGATCAGGTTCGCGCGATTGATAATAAACGGTTGGTAAGAAAAATCGGAATTATACCAGCAGATATAGTCAAGCAGATAAAAAGCAATCTGAAAATAATGTTTGATCTTGAATAAACCACGCCACATAACAAAAAGGGCTTAATGCAGTTTTTCACTGCATAAAAGTCCGCCGTTGAACTAACCTCAAACGCTTGCTAATAGTGAATTTCAAGCCACGGCGGGATTCAATTATTTGTCAGTGGTTGAAAGATGAGAAAATAATGAGAATCTGACTGAGTCTGCATCAACTTTAGGATAAAAGGCAGATTATATAAACGGTTGCGAAAGCATTTTAGAAATCCAATTGATAGCATTGCGATAATTATTAACATTTCAGACAAAAAGGTATCTGGCCCCTGTTTGCAGGAGTCTTTTGCGCTGCTGGTATCATAATTAAAACCCATTTCTTTTTATCAAATTAAAAATTGAGGCAGGAAGGTCCCCGTTCCGGGGGGAACTTTTCAATGAGTACCATTTTTCCCTCGCCGCAAAACTGACAACGGTCGGGATCAAAACCCAGTCGGTTGAATGCTATGGATTTCCAGTCTGTTGCTTGTTTCTGAGGAGCTGCAGCCCCCAGGCTCAACCTGGCATCTTCCAGACATTGTGTTTTACGCCGAGTGGATAATATGCCATAGTGCCGGATACGGACAAACCCGGACGGGAGAATATGGAGGCAGGACCGCTCCAAAAAATCAGTTGCGTTGAGCGACATTACTTTTTGCTGGCTGCCATCCCGATAGTCTATATAGCGGCAAACAATGGCACCATTGTCGATCGACACAAGCCTGTGATTTGAGATGGCAACTTTATGGGTGTACCGTGCCAGATATTCAATAACGTTTTTTGCTTTTTCAAAGGGTTCCCTGGCATCAACCACCCAGGAATTACGAAACAAATCCTTGAAAAGGGTTTTATCCACCGAAATATTCTCCTGTTTTATCCACTGGCGGAGTTTTTCAACATACTTTACCCTAAACACACTGCTCAGGGCCTCTCCTGGATAAAGGTATCTACCCTGCTGTTTGGTATGTCTCCATTTTCCCTGAACGTTCAGGCCACCTGCAGGAACGATGCAATGAAGGTGCGGATGTAGTCCTAATGTTTGTCCCCAGGTATGCAATACGGCTGTCATAACGGCGGCTGCCCCCAGGCGACGATGACCATAGCCAAAGGTTTCCAGGGTCTCCCATGCTGATGAAAACAGCATATTATACATTGCTGAAGGGTGCTGTAAACACAATGGATTGAGTTTATCAGGCAAAGTAAACACCACATGAAAATACCGTACAGGAAGAAGATCCTCTTCCCGGTTGATAATCCATCTCTCCCGGTCAACTGACTGGCACCATACCGATAATGGAAAAAAAAACAATAGACTTTCTTGCCAAATATTTGAATGAAATAGATGGTCAGGAATTTTAGATAAATGCAAGGCTGAATTTCCATACGAATCAAGTAATTAAAAACACCACAAATGAAGCCAACCACCGAAAACCTTACCAAAATTGGTCTTGCCAGCATGATGTTGATTTGTCTCTGCCAGCTACCTTATGGTTCCTATCAACTCTTCAGGTTCTTATTCGTAGTTGGGTTTGCCATCCTTGCATACTACGAATATGAAAAAAAAAACATCCCGATGGTCATTGTATATATGGGATTAGCAGTATTGTTCCAACCATTAGCAAAAATTCCATTGGGAAGGCAGCTATGGATGGTTGTTGATGTGACAGTGGCGGTAGGTTTGGTTTTGAGTGTATTTATAAAGAAAATAAAATCTGATTGATTTTCAGACACTGGGGACAAAATAATTTTGGTTCCAGAAGATCAGGTATTAACATATGTTTAAATGATAAACATCACTCTTGTTCCTCTTGATATTTTGAGCAAAGAACCCACCAGCCTGAGGAATATCTTCCAGCAAATCAAAGAACTCACAGGATTTTGGCAGGGGTGCAAAAAATAATGTGAATCTGTAGGTGTTCCCTTCTGGCACAGATGTCCATACAGGAGCAATGGATATGTTTTCAGCATGGTGAATATCGCTGCGGTTACCTGAGGATTTGTCAATCAAAAAGGTGGAGTTCCCAATCTACTGCTCCACAAAACTTTCAACCCTGCTGGGTCTTTCGAGAAAGCCCAAAGAAACTACCACCGCTGCGGCTGATCCCAATAGTTTGAACGCCATGCTGTTCTACCTGAATAAAAGGAAATGCCTGTTGTTCATTCATAAGCAGACCATATACTTAACATTTTTAAATATTTTAGAAAATTACTGTGGGGATTGCCTTTGGCTACCAACGTTCTTTTAACGGGAGCTCTATCGGGCTCTAATCCTTCAAATGGACTCATCATGAAACCACAGCAAAGACAAAGGGTATTGATGAATCGGATGATGTTGATCAATGAGTTGGAAAAATAAATCGAGGGTGTCTCAAAAGTCCTTTGCGGTTATAATTTTTCACCTTTTGAGACAACCTCGTGCAGGGGGTGAGGTAATTTAAGTTAACGCTTTTCATCCGGTTTTGTGTGCCTTCCGTTAAGAAAGATATTCCGGTAATGCCAATAATTCAGCGACAGGATCCAGGTTGCTGAAAGACTGCGTGTATTCCACAGGGTTTTGACATTTTGGAGAAGGATGTTTCGAGGAGAGAAAATTTTCTTTTTTGCCATAGTCATCACATAATCCAATTCCGCGGTGGAGATGGCCGGATGTTTGATGGTGGGTTCAAAAAAGTCGTATCGTCGCCAATCGGAAGGGAAATTGTTGTAAAGCAGGCGGTTTTCGGCAACGATTTTGTCAAAAAGCTGTGTGCCGGGGAGCGGCGTCAGCACGGATGTCTGGAATGAATCAGCGCCGCAGTTCACGGCAAACCGGGCACGCTGAATGATGGTTTCGGAAGTATCCGTATCCCAGCCGAAAATCAGGCCGGCGATCACGCCGATGCCATGTTTCTGGATCGTTTTGAAAATACGGCGATAGTTACTGGCGCCCCGGTTGAGGTTGAGTTTCTTGTTGGCCTCCATCAACTGATTTTCCGATTCCGCTTCGATCCCCAGGAAGATCATCCGGCAACCGCTTCGGTAGGCAAGTTTAAGCAGTTCCTCATCATCGGCAAAATTTATGGAAGACTGCGACAACCAGTATTTTTTAATCCCCCGCCGGATAATCCCTTCAAACAACTCCCTTGCACGTTCCTTTGATTCCCTGCTTTGTCCGATGATGTTATCGTCAACGAAAAAGACAAATTTTTGGGGAATTTCCTCCAGTTCATCCAGAACTTCTTCGATGGGCCGGAAACGGTAATGACGGCCGTTGAAGGCTGAAACACTGCAGAAACTGCAGTTCATCGGGCATCCGCGTGTGGTTTGAATGCTGGCGCAGATGTATCCCGGATGGAACAAGTCGCGGCGCGGCCTGGGCTGGCTGATCTCCTTGGCAAACCGGCCCTCGTAAAAGCTTTTCAGATTTCCTGATTCGAAAT
Source organism: Bacteroidales bacterium (assembly GCA_030681475.1). Lineage (GTDB taxonomy): Bacteria > Bacteroidota > Bacteroidia > Bacteroidales > FEN-979 > CAIVAT01. The sequence continues at coordinate 7,806 of JAUXWT010000043.1, forward strand.
CCGCAATAACCTGTGCCCATACCGGTTCTGCCTCCCCCTGGACCAGCGAATCGACAAATTGCAGGGTTTCCCCGGGCATCATTGAGGCATGGATTCCGCCCATGACGGTTTTTATGCCTTTTTCGCGGTAGATCGCCGCGATCTCATAAGCGCGTGGAGCCGTGCTGGTGAAGGCGGTTAGGCCGACCAGATCAGCTTCGTAATATTTAAAAGTGCGAAAATTTTCATCGATGATCTTGATCTTCCAGCCCGGCGGTGTCAACGCTGCGACGATACCCAAACTTAACGGCTGGTTCCGCGTGGCACGGTTGATGTGGAACCCGGGCCGGAGCTGGTTTGCAGGATTGATGAGGAGCAGGGTTTTCCGTTTCATAGGCTCAGTCGAGTAACCAGTTCCTGGGCTTTTTGATGTGCCCGAAAGCCATGCTGCGATAGTTCCAGTTGCTCATGTACGACCAGTATGCCGTGATAAAACTACCGGTCCGCCACCAGGTTTTCAGCATCCTTCGTTTCAGGAAAGCGGGCTCATAGACTTTGTCGAACACTTTAAAGATATAATCCTGCATCTCTTTCCTGTCCATGGTAGTTGGATTGAACACCAATGATTCATAACCGTAATGTTGCCAATCCTCCGGGAAGTTATTCAAGACAAGGCGTCCCTCCCGTTTCATCCTTTCGAACAAGCCGGTTCCCGGCAAAGGGGTGAGCAGGGTGGCCTGGATCGAATCAGCCAGACACGCCCGGGTAAATTTCACCCGGTGGTCAATTCGTTCAATCGTATCATTTTCCCACCCGAAGATGAAGCCGGCGATCACGGCAATGCCATATTTGTGCATCTTTCTGAATACGTCGTCGTACGAATTGACCCCCATCTTTACATTAAGCCGTTTGTTAGCGCCCTGCAACTGGTCTTCGCGCTCCGATTCAATCCCGATGAAGAGCATCCTGCAGCCGCTTTCAGCCGCGTATTTTAAAACATCCTCATTGTCTGCCACATTCAGTGACGCCTGTCCGATCCAGTCTTTGTTAATGCCGCCGCTGATCATGGCTTTGAAGAGTTCTATCGCACGATTTTGGGCTTTTGAAGTGTTACCCACGATGTTATCATCCAGGATAAAAATATTTTTCTGAGGGATCTCTTTCATCTCTGCGATCACTTCATCGATAGGGCGGTAGCGGTACTGGCTGCCGTTGAATGTCGTTACAGAGCAGAAATCGCAGTTCATCGGGCATCCCCGTGTCGTTTGTACCGATGCAAAGATATACCCGGGGTGAAAAAGGTCCCTCCGTGGTTTGGGCGATGCGATGAGATCGCTCAGGGGGCCTTTGTAGACGCGTTGCAGACTGTTGGTTTCAAAATCGCTGATTACCTTGGGCCATATGGTCTCCGCTTCTCCAATTACTACCGAATCAACATATTCCGCAGCTTCATCGGGACACATGGAAGCATGGATTCCCCCGATTACTGTTGGGATTCCCTTATCCCGGTAAAGCTGTGCCAGTTCATATGCCCGGGAGACCGTTGAACTGAAGGCCGTAAATCCTACAAGATCCGCTTCATAATACCTGAAGTTCCGGAAATTCTCATCAATGATCTTCACCTTCCAGTCCGGGGGAGTGAGTGCGGCAATAATGCCCAGGCTCAGCGGCTGATACCGCGTATCCCTGTTCACAATGAACCCGCTCCCGCTTTTGTTGGCGGGATTTATCATGAGTAAGGTTTTCCGTTTAACAGACATGATTTAATAAAGTTCAAAATTCAAATTGCAAAGTCAAAATGCAAATCACTGCAAATTTTCATTTTTCGCCATTTCGCCATTTCGCTATTTTGCTATTTTGCCACCTCAATAACGGTACTCACTCGGTCTTTCCATCCCCACACTCCGGTAGTTCAGATTCGAGTTCCATGCCCATACGGCGCTTCGCAGGCTACGGGTGTTCCAAAAGGTACGCAAAAATTTCATCCTGATCGTGTTCATGCTGCAGATCTGCCGGTATGCATGGTTTGTCGATTCTGCCAACTCCTTTGGTGTCATCCTGGCGGGATTGAACACCACATCCGAGAAGTGAAAGTGCTGCCAGTCCTTCGGAAAATCATGGCAAAGCAGTCTGTCCTCCTTTTTGAATTTCTCAAACAGTCTTGTGCCGGGCAACGGGGTCATCACACTGGCCTGGGTTACATCAACACTGCTGCTGAGAATATATTTAGTGCGGTTTTTCAAGGATGTCGTCGTGTCGCTGTCCATGCCATAAATAAATGCCCCCAGAACAGCGATCCCCTCCCGGTGGACCATGCGGAATGCTTTTTTGTAATTATCAACCCCCAGGCGCAGGTTGACTTTTTTATTGGAGTCCTTGAGCGCTTCGGCATTTTCGGCCTCAATGCCGATCAGCAACATGCGGCAACCGCTCCTTTTGGCAAGTTTTAACAGTTCCGGCTTTTCAATGATGTTGAGCGATGCCTGGGCAAACCACTCTTTTTTCAGGTTCCGGCGGATCATTCCTTCAAAAACCGCTGCGGCATGATCTTCAGCGGCTTTATTGTAGCCGATGATGTTGTCATCCACAAAATAGAGCAACTGATGAGGAACTGATGCGATTTCATCAACGACCGATTGAGGATCGCGCAAACGGTACTGGTGCCCGTTGAAGGCAGGTACAGAGCAGAACTCACAATCCATCGGACATCCTCTTGAAGTTTGGATGGAGGCAAAGAAATATCCCGGGTGAAAAAGATCGTGACGGGCAGGGGGAGCGCTTTTCATATCTGACAATCCCGAAGTATAGGTTTTCTGAAGCCTTCCGGCCTGAAAATCATCCAGCAGCCTGTTCCAGGAACCTTCTGCTTCGCCGATCACGACCGAATCGACAAACCGGATCGCTTCATCAGGCATGGAGGAGCCATGTATCCCGCCAAGAACGACGGGAATACCCTTTTCACGGTATATTGCAGCAATTTCATAGGCCCGGTTCACCGAGGCGGTTACCGCGGTGATGCCGACCAATTCGGCTTCCCGGAAGCGGAATTCCCTGAAGTTCTCATCCAGGATCTTGATGGACCATTCAGGCGGAGTAAGCGCAGCCACTATTCCCAGCCCCAGCGGGGCCTGCTTCGACTCACGGCGCAGGAGATAACCCTTGCGGTAGGTGTTTGCAGGATTGATCAGCAGAAGTCGTTTACGGCCGGGATTCATATAACAAATGTATGAATTTCTTTTGCCATGTTATCCCATTAGTTGATTAAAGGGCAGAGTGGAGAATTGAACCGGTCAGCATTTATCTGTAATAATGGATAGGTCGCTCAAGCATTATGCTGCGGTATTGGAAGTTGGCTTTTAATGCCCAGATAGCAGTTTCCAGGCTTTTTGTATTGTATAAGGTCTCCAGGAAACGGAGCCTGATCCGCATGGGGTGGTACATTAGTCTCCACCCTTCAGTCATTCGGTTTGCCAGATCTTCCGAAGCAATGTGTGGATGTCGGATAACGATGTCTTCCCAGTTGTAATATTGCCAGTCGTGAGGAAAATTCTTGCAGGAGAGCCGGTCTTCTTCCTGCAGACGGTGGCTGAGTTTTGTGCCCGGGTATGGGGTCAGCATGCTGGTCTGGATGCAGTCAATGTTCAGTTTTGAAATAAACTTTGCCCGGTTCGTGATATCCTGCGGATGGTCGGTTTCCATGCCAAAAATAAAAGTGCCCAATACCCCGATCCCTTGTTTGTGAAACTCCGAAATAATGTGACGATAATTTTCAACCCCTTTCCTCAGATTGTTCTTCTTGCCTGCCGATTTCAATCCTTCGGAACTCTCAGTTTCAAATCCCACCAGTAGCAATCGGCAACCACTGGCAGCCGCAAGTTTCAGTGCCTCCGGGTCGTCTGCAAAGTCAACTGAAGTCTGGGAGAACCAGTTAAATTTTAGCTTCCTGTTGATGATCCCCCTGAATAACTCCTTTGCCCGTTCACGATGATTTTGGTTGATCCCTCCAATGTTGTCATCCACGAAAAAAATATTGCGCTTGTCGCCATGAAAGGCTTGCAGTTCATCCAACACCTCTTCAATGGGGCGCATGCGGAAATGCCCACCATTGAAAGCAGTGACAGAACAGAAATCGCAATTCATCGGGCATCCCCGCGAGGTTTGGACTGAACGCCAGTAATACAGGGGATATTGCAGATCATGCCGCGGGATAGGCTGGTTTCCCATCTCGGTAAAATCACCGTAATACACCTTTTTCAACCTTCCGGCTTCAAAATCGGTCAAAACCGTGGCCCATATATTCTCAGCCTCGCCAACAACCACAGCATCCACATACTGCAATGCCTCTTCCGTACACATTGAGGCATGGATTCCACCCATCACCACCGGGATTCTTTTTTCACGGTAAACCCGGGCGATTTCGTAGGCCCGAAACGCATTTGGGGTGTACGCAGTAAGACCTACCAGATCAGCTTCACGGTACCTGAAGGTCTGGTAATTCTCATCCAGAATCCGTGTTCTCCATGGTCCAGGGGTGAGTGCGGCAATGATTCCGAGGCAAAGTGGTGGAATTTTATCATGGTACTTATGTGCCAAACCAACCCGGTAACGGCTTACCGGGTTGATCAGCAGCAATCTGGGATTTATTCTATTCATTAAATGAGTGGTTGTGCAACGTACCGCCAAATTAAGTTTTATTTCCGTTAGTGCAAAATTTTTTACCTTTGCCATCTTAAAACAGTTGAAAATGAACATGGAAGAGTTTATAAAAAATATTGAGGCTGAATTTGATGATCTCAAGCCCGGAGTATTGAAGGCCGACAGCAATTTCAGGGAATCATTTGAATGGAATTCGATCAACGCCCTGATTTTAATCGCCATGGTGAAAACCGAGTATGATGTCACCCTGTCAGCCGATGACCTGATCAAATCAAAATCAGTAAAAGATATCTATTCACTGATCGTAAATCGTCAATCGTAAATCGTAATTCGCATATTCTCCATGGCTCTGTTTTCACTTCCGGGGATAAAAATTAGCGGTATATCGGCGGCCGTTCCGAAGAACAAGGAATCCAATGCCGACTATACATGGATTTCTGTTAAGGAACGTGAATCGCTGATGAAGAACATCGGCGTAGAGACCCGCAGGGTAGCTGCGAAGGGAACCACTACCTCAGATCTGTGTGTCATAGCCGCCGAAAAATTAATGGACGAGCTGAACTGGGATCGTTTCGAAGTGGAATTGCTCATCTTTGTTTCGCAATCGCGCGACTACCTCGTGCCAACTACGGCCTGCATCGTACAGGACAGGTTGGGACTGCCACACTCCTGCGTGGCGATGGATATCGGGTTGGGTTGTTCCGGCTACGTTTACGGACTATCCGTCATTGGAAGCATGATGCAACAGGGCGCCATAAAAAAAGCGCTCCTGATGGTGGGTGATATATCAACACTGACAACCTGTTACCGTGATAAAAGCACCTATCCGTTATTTGGAGATGTAGGCACCGTTACTGCTCTGGAGTTTGATGCAGCAGCGCCCAAAATGCATTTCAACCTTCAAACCGACGGCTCGGGATACAAAGCGCTGATGATCAAGGATGGGGGCGCCCGGAATGTCATGTCGCGACAATCGTTCGACATTAAAAAAGTGGGCAAAGGGATCTACCGTTCCCGTCTGCACCTGGAGCTCGACGGCATTGAAGTCTTCAACTTCACCCTGCGCGAAGTGGTTCCGAACATAAAAAAATTATTAACCCATACCGGGGAATCCCTTGCTGAAATTGATTTTGTTGTGTTTCACCAGGCTAATCGCCTCATCAACGAAACCCTTCGGAAGATGCTGAAACTTGAAGCGGAGAAAGTACCTTATTCCATCAGGGAATTTGGCAACACCAGTGGCGCTTCAGTTCCGCTGACCATGATTGCCGCACTGAGGGAGCCCCTGGTGACCGGCAGGAAAAAACTGCTCCTCTCGGCTTTTGGCGTTGGATTATCCTGGGGCTCCGCAATAGTTGAGACTGACCGCATTTGTATTCCTGACCTGATCGAAGTATGATGGATGAATTCTCATTGTCCGGAAAAACGATCCTGGTCACCGGCGCCTCGTCAGGCATCGGTCGACAGGCAGCCATCCTGGCCGCAAAGCATGGAGCCACCCTGGTTATTACCGGCCGGGACAGTAAACGGTTGCAGGAAACCCTTGACCAACTCGTAGAAGAACGTGACGCGTCACCTGTCACGTGTCACCTGTCACGCGTCACGGAGCTAACGATCGAATCCGAAATGGACGACCTTGTTTCCAGCCTCCCCGTCCTCGACGGCATCGTACACTGCGCCGGCATAGTCGGCCCCCTGCCCGTCAAGTTCATCACCCAGGCCGATATTGACCGGATGTTCGGGATCAACTACCATGTTCCCGTCAATCTTACCGGAAAAATCCTGCGGAAGAAAAAATTATCAGACGGCGCATCCATTCTGTTCATGTCAACCATCGCCACCCGGAACCCGTACTTTGGCGGCGCATTGTACAGCGGATCAAAGGCAGCGCTCGAAGCCTATTCCAAAACCCTGGCGCTTGAAATGGTCGCCAAAGGGATCCGGTCCAACTGCATCATGGCAGGATTGGTTGACACGCCCATGATCGAAAATCCGTCGGAAAAGAATATGCAGGAAGAGGCGCTTGAACGATATTTGAAAAGGTACCCACTCGGTATCGGTAACCCTAAGGACGTCGCAAACGCCGTCGTTTTTTTTATGTCGGATGCCTCGAAATGGATTACGGGGACATCGTTGATCATGGGAGGGGAGTAGGAAGTGCGTGACTGGTGACGCGTGACACATGACGCGTGACACGTGACGCAAAGCAGATGATTATTCGTAAACCGTAAATCGTAAATTATTAATGTTATCTACTGTAAAATATTCAGTCGTAGTTCCGGTGTTCAACAGCGAGTCTTCGCTTGAAGAATTGTTTACCGGCCTGAAGGCCGTTTTTGATGCACAGCAGGAACAATTTGAGGTGGTTTTCGTGGAGGATAACAGCAAGGATCGAAGCTGGGAGATCATCGCTAACCTGAAAAAACTTTACCCGGATCATGTTACCGCAATAAAGCTGAGTAAAAACTTCGGCCAGCACAATGCAACATTCTGCGGGTTCAGCTTTGCCAAAGGGGAGCTGATCATCACCATTGATGATGATCTGCAAACCCCGCCTTCGGAGGTTACGAAACTGATCGGCGAATACAACCGTACCGGCGCCGATCTGGTATATGGCTACTATGGCCGGAAAGGACATTCACGGATCAGGAACCTTGGAAGCCAGTCGCTGAAAACTTCAGCAAAGGTGTTTCATAACTCCCCCGGCGAAGGCTCTTCATTTCGATTGTTAACATCTGATCTTGCCCATAAGATCCTTCGTCATGAACAGAATTTCATTTTTCTTGATGAAGTGCTGTTATGGTATACCAACGACCTTGCCTTTGTGGAGGTGGCGCACCTGCCCAGGAAATACAAACAATCGGGCTATTCTCTTCCGGCGCTGTTCAGGCTTTTTGCCAATGTCGTGCTCTATTATACCATGGTTCCGCTGAAATTCCTGGTTTATGGAGGTTTTCTCATTTCACTGGTGACCTTTTTCATAGGGATTTATTTCATCGTCAAAAAAATGGTTTATAATGTCCCCCTTGGATTTACCTCCCTCATCGTGACCATCCTGTTTTCAACCAGCATCATATTATTCAGCCTTGGCGTTCTCGGCGAATACCTCAGCAGGATCTACCAGGTGCAAAACCGCAAACCGCCATACTCCATCAAGAAAATTATTTGAATGCAAACAATGCAGGCCATTATCCGCCCGTCCGCCCTTTCACCAACACCTAAGTAAATGAAATACACCCAATACGGCATATCTTTTAACCTCCTCAAAGAAGAGGATATCGAGATGGTCAGACAATGGAGAAACGATCCGGTTGTGTCTGGCAATTATGAATACAGGGAGCACATCACGCCGGAAATGCAGCAGGAGTGGTTCAAATCGGTCAACAATATCAATAACCTCTATACGATCATCGAATACCAGAGAGAGAAGATCGGGGTCATCAACATAAAGAATATCAACTGGGAAGAACGTGTTTGCGAGGGCGGAATTTTTTTCCCCGACCCGAAGCACCATCAATCCTTTATCCCGGCCGTGGTTTCATACATCACCACCGAGATCATTTTCAAAGTTTTTGAGTGGAACATCAGCTATGCGCATGTGCTGAAAGAAAATAGAAGTGTGCAAACATTTGTAAAAATGCTGGGTTATGAGCTGATGCCCGGGCAGGAAGATGTTAACAACCAGCAATATCAGGTCACCGTCGGTTCATTTGAAAAGAATGTCCCAAAGATCAAAAAAGCAATTTCAGCGCTGATGGGGAATGACACACGGGGAGTATTCCGGATCGAACGACACGAATTTTCCGACCCGGTCGTCCTGCAATGGGAAGAAAAGGTGAAGACAAGCCGGTTTATCGTGAAGGTTGAAACCACTAGTGAAGGCAGGTTTTATTACTTCTCCTGAGCAGCCACTGCACTTTTTTCGGAAAAACGGCTGTAGATCTTTACAAGTTTCGGCAGGTTCAGTGATAACCAGCGGCTGCTCCGGTATGGCAGGAACGAACCCCATTGCATCAGCCTGAACAGGATCTTTCCATATATGGCCATGGGGAGGGACTTGATGTATAGCTTCATGCTGAATTTAGTCGTCTTCCTGCTGTAACCCATGATATCCGCAGTTTTACCTGCGATCTGGTCAGCTATCTTTACCTCGAGTCCGTTCAACTGGGTTTTCCACAGGTCCATCCTGCCCGTGTTGACCGGGTACATCAGACTTTTATGGATGTTCCCGATCGCCGGGTCAAGGAAGGCTTTCAACAATTCCTCCTTTTTTTTGTAAAATTCAAACACCTCAGGAACATATGGAATGCTGAGGAAAGCGCACAGTTCACGGAACGCTTCATGCGGTTTTGTAACAAGGTCTTCATACCGGATGATGTAAAACCGGTCGGGAAACCTGTTCTGGCAGGCCAGGAACAACTTGGTGACATACACCCACCGTGCGATCTGAAGTGTCAGTACCGGCGCCTCGAGTTTTACCTTTTCAAGATTCTTGATAGAGACATAATTATCCCTGTAATCACGGATAATGCAAATAAACCACGCTTTTGGAAAGATCCTGATCAGCCTCTTCATGTAAACTGAATAGACAGGGTTTTTATCCCCAACCAGCCTGATCTCCTGCTTCGGGAAAACAGACGAGGAGTGTTCGTTGAGCTTGATCAAGAGATCCTGGATGGTGCAGTTGTATTCCATTTTCAGCAGATCTTCCGTGAATTGCTCCTGGTTGATCTTCAGGTTTTCAATCTTTTTACCATTGAATACATTGGGCTTGAAAACGTGGTCAATAAATGTTAAAAGATGTGCTTTGTCCCATGTTTTTACATGTCTGAACTTCTGGTATAGCGGCAGGAAAATTGGCAACTCAGGAGGAATCTTTACGTTCGGGTGTGCGTCAAACAATGTTTTAAGCAAAGTAGTTCCCGATCGGGGCCTGCCAAGGATGAAAAAAAACGGGACAGCCATGGTCTGATTCTATTTTTAAACTTTTCTTTTCTGCGAAGACAACAGGTCGCAACCCGAACACGAAACCAATGTCATTAACTATTGCCTCTGCGCCTCTGCGTCTCTGCGGTTTATCTTCCTGACAGCGAAATAATGCCATGTCCTTACCAGCACCAGCAACCTGACCGACAACCAGAGGCTGATACCCGACGGCAGATAGGAACCCCATACATAAAGCTTAAAGATCAAGTACCCGTATATTGTCATGGGCCTCGATTTCAGCCAAAGCCGCAGATTAAATCCTTTTTCTGCCTGCTCATACCGGAAGATGCCGGCGTATTTTCCGGCAACAGCATCAGCCATCCGGATCTCTCCGGGCGTAAGTTCTTTTTTCCATTGCTCCATCCTGCCTGTGTTTATGGGGTTCATCAGGCTGCCGTGAACACGCTCAACGAGCGGGCTGTCATATGTTTGAAATGTCTCCTCCTTTTTTTTGTAAAAATCGAAGACCGAGGGCTCAAATGGGATACCGATGAACCTGCAAAGTTCTTCAAGCACCGCCGATTTGTCCGATACCAGATCTTCATACCTGACGATGTGGAACTTTTCGGGGTGTCTTTTTTTACACTTCAGGAACAACCTGGCCACATACCGCCAGCGGTAAACCTGCAGCGTGAGGATGGGCGCCTCGAGTTTAAGGTCGCTCAATTTACGCATTGAGACAAAATTGTCACGGTAATCGCGTATAATGCAAATAAACCGGGCATCGGGGAAAATTTTCAGGAACCGTTCCGTATAGATGGAATATACCGGGTTCTTATCTCCGATCCTGAGGATCTCCTGCTTTGGAAAGAGGGAGAACCCCTGTTCATTCAGCTTCTTTAAAAAATCCCGGATGGTTCCTTTATGTTTGAGCGTCATCAGGTTGGCAGTGAATTCTTCGCGATCTATTTTAAGATTTTCCAGCGTCCGGTGAATAAACACATTATGCTGGAAAATAAATGCCACGAAAGATTGGATCGCCTGTTCATCCCAATCCTTCACCTTCCTGAATTTCTGGTATAATGGCAGCATGATAGGGAATTCAGGCGGTATCTTCACATTTGGATGGGCGTCAAAGAGGGTGCTCAGCAATGTTGTCCCGGAACGGGGACGCCCCATGATGAAAAATATCGGTACTGTATGCTGGTTGCTGCTTTCCATTTGGTAATACTTTCTTAGCGTCTCTGCGCCTCCGCGGTTGAACTTGCTATATTGGCGGTTAACCAAACCTGATGTAACAAAAGTAGTAAATCATCCGGTTTTTGGCCTGAATTTAAAGCGGTTTTTTATATCCCGCAAAAAATGAAAATCACTGGCCCTGAGTCTGAAGATTTCGTTTAGTGGCATTCTGACCATCCTGGAATAGATGAAGAGAAAGATGATTGAACCAACAGCGTAGCTTACATTGGTTGACCAGGCCGCGCCAATACCCCCATAACGGGGAATCAGGAACAGGTTGAGTATAAAGTTGATGAAGAGGGCAGGCATAAAAGCGTATATGGCCAATTGCGGTTTTCCCATACCGGTCAGGCGGCTGTTCAGGATACGGAACCCAAGCAGGATCAGGATTCCTGGCAATACAATCTGTATCATGGCTACACTTTTAACAAATTCATCTCCGAAAACCAGCGGAACCAGGTAAGGGGCGATAAAAAATATGAGGATTCCGGCAACCAGCCCGATAAGCAGTGAAACCCTGAATATGGAGGCAACGGTACGGTGAACGAATTTATCGTCGGTGGTGTTTGCGCTTCGGCTCAACACGATTGATTCGATGGCAAACGGGATGTGCCACATCTGTTCGGCAATTTGCATCGCGAGTGAATAAAACCCAACCTCCTCGAGGGTCGAGAGTTTTTTCAGCATTAAAATATCAAACCGGTAATTAAGTTGCATGATGAAAATCGCGACGGCATTTACCAACCCCAGTTTGATCATGCTTTTCATGATCCCCTCGTGATATTTCCAGGTAATGTTATACCTGAACTGAACAATCACCATCCGGTAAGTAATGAAAAACATAATGAAGTTGGCCAGGGCAAGCGCCACAAATGCCCCAAGAACCGACATCTTCAACCCCCAGACAAAAAGGATGGTAAGGAGCAATGTTATGATCGTGGGTCCGGCATTGATGATGCTTGCCTTTTTGATATCCTCTTTTCCCAGGAAAATCCCGCCGGCAAAGACATTGGTGAGCAGGAGCGGTATGGTTACCAATACCAGGACAACGATCAGCGGGTCAAAAGATTGACTGTCGGAAAAAAAATATACAAATCCGCAGATGATGATGCTCAGCATGCTTGTCCATAACAAAAGCAGGAACAGCGCGGAAATTATATGGTCTTCGGGCAGCAGTTTGTTGCCGATATGATAAATGGCGCTCCGGCGTATGCCAAGTTGTGTAAAACCAATGACCATGACCGGCACGACGATGATGGCCGAATACAAACCAAACCCTGCTGCCCCGAGCAATCGTGTAAGGATAACCCCGATCGCGAGATTGCAAAAAGTCACCATGAGGTTGCTGCCCAGTATGCTTAGAATATCACGAAAATAGGTTCTCTTCGCCAAGCGGAATGGAAATAAAAAAATGCATTAATTTCGCAGGCAAAATTAGCGTATTAATTTTCACTATTTCGCTATTTCGCTATTTCGCTATTTCGCTATTTCACTATTTCACTATTTATAAAAATGCGCATCCCTTTCAACAAACCTTTCATTCCCTGGCTCGCCTTCAGGCACCTGATCATAGGAGCGCATTCAGGAACGATTGCGGGTAACGGAAGGTACACGAAAAAATGCCACGCTTTTTTTGAAAAACGGTTTGGGTTTACAAAGGCGCTGATGACCACCTCCTGCAGCGACGCCCTGGAGATGAGCGCCCTGTTATGCAGGATTGAACCGGGTGATGAGGTGATCATGCCCTCGTTTACTTTCATGTCGACAGCAAATGCATTTTTGATCAGGGGGGCGAAGGTCGTTTTTGCAGATACACTCCCGGAATTTCCCAACATTGATCCTGCAGAAATTGAAAAACTGGTTACACCAATGACTAAGGCCATCGTGGTGGTTCATTATAGCGGCGTGGCCTGCGACATGGACAGGATCATGGATATCGCGCAACGGAACGGACTTTTTGTGGTTGAAGATGCTGCCCATGCCATCGATTCCTGGTATAAAGGAAAACCCCTTGGTTCGATCGGGCACTATGGGACCTTTTCCTTTCATGAAACCAAGAACATTATCTCCGGCGAGGGTGGCCTGCTCATTGTCAATGACAGGGAATCTGTGAAGCGGGCTGAGATCATCTGGGAAAAAGGGACAAACCGTGCCGCATTCTACCGGGGAGAGGTTGATAAATACAGTTGGGTGGATATTGGCTCCTCCTATCTTCCATCGGATGCAGTTGCCGCTTTTCTCTACACGCAACTGTTGCGTTTCGACCGGATTCAGGCGCGCCGCAAGAAAGTATGGCGGAATTATTATGCATTACTTAAACCGCTCGAGGTGACCGGGTTTCTGAAACGCCCCGTCATTCCTGACTTTGCAACCGTCAATGGCAATCTTTTCTTCATTACGGTCAAATCCGCAGAGGTAAGGGATAACCTGATCGCGTTCCTGAAAACTAAAGGGATTATTGCACTTTTCCATTATCTTCCGCTCCATTCCAGCCCCTATTTCATTGAAAAACACGACAGCCGGGCGTTGCCAAACACCCAACGTTTCAGTGATTGTATTGTCAGGCTGCCTTTCTATAACAGTCTCACCGGCCGGGAGGCCCGTTATGTCGTTTCATCTGTCAGGCAGTTTTTTAATCAATAATCAGACCTGTCTTTTTCCTGATAAGTTCAAATCCTTGCCCTGGTTAGTTTCATCAGGCAGGTTGATTCTACTGACATATGGCAGGGCTGAAAAAAAAACGTCCCCATTATTTGGAATCAGGACAGACAAGTATTATATTTACGTCGAATTTCCTTTAATATTTACCAAAAACCAACAACATGAAAAAGATGAATACTACCGTTATGACCAGGAATGGTGTTCTGGTTTTGTTTCTTTTAATGTCATGGATCATGGCCTATTCTCAGGCTGTTCCTGAATATATGTACTATAAGTTTGACGCACCGGGCGATCAGCAGAATTTTGCAAGCGCCCCGGTAGGAACACTTCCAGCGGTGCTTACAGGCTTAACGATAGGGCCGACCGGTGAGTTTGGCACCGCCCTGATCGGAAATGGCTTGACCTCCGGTTCCAACAGGCTGAATACTGGCTGGGCAACCAATTTACCCAGTTCAGGATGGACGATCTCCTTTTGGCTTAATAACTTTCCTGCAACGGCTTCGACAACATTCTATTTCTTTGGTGATGGGACCGCTCAATCGTTCCGGTGCTTTACGGGAGGTGTTGCTGGGAATGGTAACCTGCTTGTTCGTGGAACAGGAATTACAGATGTGCCAATCAATGGAATTTCACCAGGTCCGATCGTCCTCCACATTGTTTATACGGGATCCGCTATTAAGATATATAAAAACGGAGTTTTCAGCAACGAAGTTCCGCAGGGTTCTGTAAACTTTAATGGAGCCGGCCCGTTTTTGGTTGGGGGTTATACTACCAGCAATAGTTTTACCGCTGGTACCATGATGGATGAATTCCGCCTTTACAACCGTGCTTTGACCGATACTGAAATCACTATTACATGGAACCAGCCGTTGCCGTTGGTAACGGGCCCTGTGGTTGTAACCACTGCTGCCACGTCTGTTACAAGCACGACGGCTACACTGAATGGAACCGTAAATGCAAATACAGCATCTACTACAGTCACTTTCGAATATGGACTTACCACGGCTTATGGCACGGTTGTCGCCGGGGTGCCCGGAACGGTGACCGGGAATACCGTAACACCGGTTAATGCGCCGATCACCGGTTTATTACCAAATACAACCTACAATTACAGGATTGTCGGCGTAAATGCAAATGGCGCTGCCAACGGCAACAACATGACATTCACCACGGGCTTTGCCCCTCCGGCGGTTGTTACAACGGCAGCCACTGCCTTGCTTCTCAACGGAGCCACATTGAACGGTACTGTTAATGCAAACGGGGCATCTTCAGCTGTTTCTTTTGAATACGGCCTTACGACTGCATATGGCTCTGTGGCCGTGGCTGTGCCTGCAACCGTAACCGGAACTGCTGTAACTCCTGTGAGTGCAGTAATTGCAGGACTTTTACCCTTTACAACCTATAATTGCAGGGTTGTCGGGGTCAATTCAGGTGGCGCTACCAACGGGAACAATATGACCTTTACTACGGCCGGACCACCTACTGTGGTGACAAATCCTGTGACAAATGTACTCCCTGTCTCTGCCACGCTGAACGGAACCATCACCGCAAATAACCTCTCCACAACTGTTTCGTTTGAATGGGGATTGACCACTGCTTATGGAAATACTGCCACTGCTACTCCAGGCACTGTGACAGGTGTAACGGCAACACCGGTAAGTGCAAATATTGCCGGATTAACCAATGGAGTTACATACAATTACCGGTGTAAAGGAGTCAACACAGGCGGTACCACTTTCGGTGCAAACATGTCATTCATTGCAGGTTGTCCGGCTGTAGCATCTGCTGGTGCGATAACTGGTCCAACGGGCGTATGCAGCGGATCTACAGGTAAGGTTTATTCAATTGCGGCAATACCGAACGCAACCGGTTATACCTGGACTGTCCCTGCCGGCGCTGTTATAACAGCAGGGGCCAATACCACCACCATCACAGTCACATTCGGCGCAACATCTGGTAATGTATCTGTTTTTGGTACGAGCAGTTGCATGAATGGAGCAACAGCCAATGTTGCCGTTACTGTTAATCCATTGCCTGTCCCGACCATTACCGGACCGAGTCCCGCGTGCCTTGGAACAACTACCAATGTCTATACGACTCAAACCGGCATGACAGGATATACATGGACCGTATCATCAGGAGGAACAATTACCGCCGGCGCTACAACGAACAGCATCACAGTTACCTGGAATGCTACCGGGGCACAGACAGTTTCAGTAAACTATAGCAATGCCAACGGATGCAGCGCCGTAGCCCCTGTATCTTTTCCTGTTACCGTTAACACCCTTCCCACACCCTCTATTACAGGAACGGGCACGGTTTGCCAGGGCACATCAGGATCTGTTTACACAACTCAGCCGGGAATGACCAACTATGTTTGGACTGTTTCCCCCGGTGGAACAATAACGGCCGGCGGAGGTACAACCAACAACACGGTAACCGTAACCTGGACAACCGGCGGAGCCAAAACCGTTACGGTGAACTATAACAATGCCAGTGGTTGTGCGGCCGCAACACCTGCATCTTTCAGCGTTACCGTTAACCCTACCCCTGTTCCTGTAATCGGAAGCTCAAATAACCCTTGCGTTGGCTCACCAAACAACATCTATTACACTGAAACCGGGATGACCGGATATGTTTGGACAGTGTCATCCGGAGGAACGATCGTCTCAGGCCAGGGTACTGCCACACTGAATGCAACCTGGAACGTGCTGGGAATGCAGACGGTCAGCGTGACCTATACGAGTACTGCAGGCTGTGCTGCTGCTACCCCAACGGTTTATTACCAGTTTGTGAATTCACCCCCCGGCCCGGCAGGCGCGATTACCGGAACAGCATCCGTTTGCGCCGGAGCCAGTGGCGTTACATACTCGACAACGCCTGTCGTGGGGATTACTTCATATTCATGGACAGTACCCTCAGGCGCCACAATCGCCTCCGGCGCCGGGACCACCAGCATTGTTGTTGATTTCGGAACTTCGGCCGTACCGGGCAACATTACTGTGGCAGCAACAAATCAATGTGGTAACGGACCTGCTTCCAGCTTTCCCGTAAGTGTGAGTCCATTACCGGCAACAGCCGGAACGATTACCGGGCCCGCAACGGTTTGTGCCGGTCAAACAGGGGTTGCCTACAGTGTGCCGACCATCACAAATGCTACTTCGTATGTCTGGACGCTCCCGGCAGGAGCGACCATCACCTCGGGCAGCGGTACCAAGAATATCGTGGTGACTTTTGGTGCTACTGCAGGCGCCGGAGTGATTACGGTTAAAGGAACAAATACCTGCGGAAGCGGAACTTCGTCACCAAACTTCAGTGTGACGATCAATGCCATTCCGCCTGCTCCTGTTGTGACAGAAGTTGGCAATGTGCTTACCAGCAGCGCTGCAACCGGCAATCAATGGTATTACGAAGGCGCTGCGATCGCAGGGGCCACCGGCCAGTCCTACACGGTAACGACCAATACAGGTTATTACTGGTGTGTGGTAACTGTAAACGGTTGTTCATCCCCGGCTTCCAATATGGTGTGGGTGGTGATTACCGGTCAGCAGGAACTACAAAGCAGCCTGTTCAATATCTATCCGGTACCCAACGATGGCAGATTCACGGTTTCCATCAACAGTCCGGCGCAGGAAACCTTCTCCATCGTGGTGTACAACCAGCTTGGTGTGAAGGTCCATGAACTTACAGATGTGAAGGTAAATGGCACTTTTGAAAAGCAGATAGACCTTGGCCCGGTCGCCACAGGGATTTACTCGGTGGTGTTCCTCGGCAGCGACAACAGGGTGGTGAGGAAAGTGATGGTAAACAAGCAATAAGTTGCATTGATTAATTAGGGGAGGTTGTCTTAAACTTGTTTAAGACAACCTCCCTCTTTTCCTGGTTCGCTGTTTTGAAATTCCGGAAATATCAGTACTCGTCCCACGATTTGATGGAAAGATCCTCCAGCTCAATTTTGCAGATGGCATGCAGGAATGCACTGGCAAGGCGGGCATTCGTGATCAGGGGAATGTTGAAGTCAACGGCGCTCCGACGGATCATGTAATCGTTCTGAAGTTCGCCGGATGAAAGGTTTTTTGGGATGTTGATCACCAGGTCGATCTTCCTTTCCTTCAGGTAGTCCAGCGTATTCGGTTTTTCATTTTCATCCGGCCAGTGCAACATGACCGAACCAACATCATTTTCGGCCAGGAATTTCTGCGTACCCCTGGTGGCATATAAAACATACCCGCGCTGGGCAAGCATCCTCGCACTGGTCAGCAATTCGATCTTTGACCGTGCAGGACCGGTGGAAAGTAAAATACTCTTTTTTGGGATCGTGTAACCTACCGACAGCATGGCTGTCAAAACAGCTTCATAAAAATCTTCGCCGATACATCCAACCTCTCCGGTCGAATGCATCTCCACACCAAGCACCGGATCGGCCTTCTGTAATCGTGAAAATGAGAACTGCGGGGCTTTGACTCCCACGTATTCAAGCTCAAACAGTGATTTGTCCGGGGCTTTTACAACCCCGCCGAGCATGATCCTGACGGCGATTTCGATCAGGTTGGTCTTCAGCACCTTTGAGACAAACGGAAAACTACGCGAAGCCCGCAGATTGCATTCAATCACCTTGATGTCGTTGTCCTTTGCCAGGAACTGGATGTTAAAAGGACCCGATATGTCGAGGCTTGCGGCAATTTTCGCGGCAATTTTCTTGACGCGGCGCACCGTCTCTATATAAATTTTCTGGGGGGGGAATACGATGGTCGCATCGCCGGAATGGACCCCGGCAAATTCCTCATGTTCGGAAATCGCATACACGATCATTTTTCCGTTCCTGGCCACGGCGTCAATTTCTATTTCCTTGGCATTTTCAATGAACTCGGAGACCACGACAGGATATTTTTTGGAAACATTGGCCGCAAGTTCAAGGAAATGACCGAGTTCCTCCCTGTTTGAAACCACATTCATGGCTGCACCCGAAAGAACGTAGGAGGGCCTGATCAGCAGCGGAAACCCGACCTCATCCACGAAACGGTTTATCTCCCCGATGCTTGTCAGCTCTTTCCATTTTGGCTGGTCAATACCGGCCTGATCGAGCATGGATGAGAACTTATGGCGGTCCTCTGCTCTGTCAATGGAAAGAGGGGAGGTGCCAAGTATCGAAACGCCCGCATGGAATAGCCTTAGCGCCAGGTTGTTGGGGATCTGGCCGCCGGTCGAAACAATCAATCCATGGGGATTTTCCAGTTCGGTTATATCCAGTACGCGTTCATATGACAGCTCCTCAAAATAGAGTCTGTCGCAGACGTCGTAGTCGGTGCTAACCGTTTCGGGATTGTAGTTGATCATCACGGTCCTGTAATCCATCCCCTTGATGGCATTTACCGCATCCACGCAACAACAGTCGAATTCCACACTGCTGCCGATCCGGTAGGCGCCTGAACCCAGCACGATCACCGACCGGCTGTCCTGCTCCGGGACAATGTCATGTTCGGAGGCATTGTAGGTCAGGTAAAGGTAATTGGTCTTTGCCGGATACTCGGCGGCAAGGGTGTCGATCTGTTTCACAAAGGGCAGCAAGTGCAGGCCTTTCCGGTAATCCCTTACCAGCAGTGAATAGTCTGTTGCATCATCCACATTTTTATAAATGATCTTTGCGATCTGGAAATCGGAAAAACCCGTCTTTTTTGCCTGCATCAGCAGGTCAGTCGGCAGACCTTCTATCGTATCGGATTCACACAGCTCATTCCGGAGGGTGATGATGTTTCTCAGCTTGTATAAAAACCATTTGTCAATTTTCGTGAGGTCGTGGATCTTTTCCACGGCGAAATTCTTATGAAGCGCCATGGCGATCACGAAGATCCGCATATCGGTGGGATTACTCAGCTGCTTTTCAATTTCAATTTCAGTCTCTGTTTCGAGCTCTTTGTTCCCGACAAAGCCGTGCATTCCCTGGCCGATCATCCGCAGCCCCTTCTGAATGGCCTCTTCAAATGTCCTGCCTATCGACATCACCTCCCCAACACTTTTCATGCTGCTGCCGATCTCCTTTGAGACGCCGATGAATTTTCCCAGGTCCCAGCGCGGGATTTTGACCACTATGTAATCCAGGGCGGGCTCAAAACAGGCCGTCGTTGTTTTGGTCACCGAATTTTTCAGCTCATGCAGCCCGTACCCCAGGCCCAGCTTTGCAGCCACAAAAGCAAGCGGGTAACCCGTTGCCTTTGAAGCCAGCGCGCTCGACCGCGAGAGGCGTGCATTTACTTCAATTACCCTGTAATCCTCCGATTGGGGATCAAGCGCGTACTGCACATTGCATTCACCGATGATCCCGAGGTGGCGGACGATCTTGATGGCGATTTCACGCAGTTTATGATATTCATTGTTGGAAAGGGTCTGCGAAGGTGCGACAACGATGCTCTCTCCGGTATGGATCCCAAGCGGATCAAAATTTTCCATGTTGCATACCGCGATGCAGTTGTCGTATTTATCACGGACAACTTCGTATTCGATCTCCTTCCATCCCTTCAGTGATTTTTCGATCAGCAGCTGGCCGGAATATGAAAAAGCCTTCGTTACTGCCTGGACAAGCTCCGTTTCATCGTTGCAGAACCCGCTTCCCTGGCCACCCAGTGTAAAGGCGGCCCTGATGATCACGGGGTAACCCAGCCCGGAGGCCGCACGCCTTGCATCTTCCGCATGTGAGACCGCCCGGCTCTCGATCGTATTCACCCCAATTTCATCAAGCCGTCTGATAAAGAGATCCCGGTCCTCGGTATCAATGATCGTGCTGACAGGGGTCCCCAAAACGGCAACCTTATATTTTTCGAGTATTCCCGATTTAAAAAGGGCGATCCCGCAGTTAAGCGCCGTTTGACCGCCAAATGAGAAGAAAATGCCCTGGGGTTTTTCCTTTTTGATGATCTGTTCAACAAAGAAGGGGGTGACGGGCAGCAGGTAGATCTTGTCGGCCAGTCCCTTCGATGTCTGGACCGTGGCAATGTTCGGATTGATCAGCACGGATTCAATCCCCTCCTCCCGCAGCGCTTTCAGCGCCTGCGTACCGGAATAGTCAAACTCCCCGGCTTCGCCGATTTTCAGCGCCCCCGATCCGATGAGCAACACTTTGGAAATTTTCATCTCTGTGTCCTGATTATCCTGCAGCATGGGTTCCCGCCCTGTTTGCTATTTATACAATTTGATCATATCAATGAACCGGTCAAATAAAAAATCCGTATCCGTCGGCCCGCTTGAAGCTTCCGGGTGGAACTGTGCCGAAAAGAACGGCCTGGCCTTGTGCCTGATCCCTTCATTGGTCCCGTCGTTTGCGTTTACAAACATTGGTTCCCATTCATTGCCAAGTGAATGGCTGTCGGTGGCAAAACCATGATTCTGGGAGGTGATGAAACACCGGTTGGTCCCAGTCTGCATCACAGGCTGATTATGGCTCCTGTGCCCGTATTTGAGTTTATAGGTGTCGCCTCCTGCAGCAAGGCTCAATAACTGGTTGCCGAGACATATCCCGAAAACGGGCTTTACCCTTGAAAGAATTCCCGCGATGTTATTGATGGTCCGGTCGCACATCTTGGGATCCCCGGGTCCGTTGGAAATAAAAAGACCGTCGAAATCCTCGTGCAAAAAATTATGATCCCACGGGACCCTGATGACCGTAGTGTTCCTTTTCAGCAGATGCCGGATGATGTTGTACTTCACGCCGCAGTCAACAAGCATGACCTTATGGTCACCACTGCCATAGACGATCCTGGTCTTCGTGCTTACGCCAGATACCATGTTACGGCTGTTCGGATCATGGAAATCGATGTTGTTCCCGATCAGCAGCTTTCCGAGCATGGTCCCCTTTTCCCTTAGGATCTTGGTAAGCGCTCTGGTGTCGACGTCAAAGATTGCCGGGATCTTATGCTCGGTCAGCCATTCCGAGAGGCTCTTCACGGCGTTCCAGTGGCTGCATTCAAACGAGTAATCGGAAACAACGAGACCGGAAATGTGAATTTTGTCCGATTCGAAATATTTCAGCATCAGGAGCTCTTCAACATCCGGCGGAACACCATAGTTCCCGATCAGGGGGTAGGTCAGCACCAGGATCTGACCGCTGTAGGACGGATCAGTAAAACTTTCCGGGTAACCGGTCATGGCGGTGTTGAATACAACCTCCCCGGCAACGGACACTTCATGCCCGAATGATTTGCCCTTTATGACGGTTCCATCTTCGAGAATTAACTTTGCTTCCCTGTGTCTGACCATCTTTTCTTTACTTTCTCCACTCAGGCAATCTGCCCGGTGTTACCGGCGCACCCAGGTTCTCCAGCGCTTTTTCCAGTTGAGGGATCTCTGTTTCACCAATGTACCTGATCTGATCATACACCGCCGGAAATTCAGCTTCCAGAATAGCGTAAGCCTCTTTTTGGGTATGGGATGGGTCGCCGGTGGATGACCAACTGATCCAGGTGAGTTTTCCAAGCCGCCTGTTCAGAGGTACAGGCGCGGGCGGGTTCTCCTCATCACTTGGCTTGTTCGTGTTGCGGTTGAATTTCACATTGAGGATTTCATCGAGTTTTAATTGCACTTCACGTGACTTCTTTATCAGTTCATAGCTGGCAGAAGGGGCGCTGTTCAAAGCCTGCAGAATGCTAATAACACGCTTGTTCAATGTTTCGGCGTAATTTTCAGTGCCTTGCATTACGCGGGTGAGTTCAGCAACCTTCTTATGGAATTCGACCATTGACATCCGGTCGCCTGCCGGTAAGGTCGTATTGTTAAGAACCACGGCATTGAATTCAACAGGACCTGCCAGTTGACTGGCCTCTCCGTTGGAGGTGAGTGTCATGCTGACCGTGTATTTCCCGGGCATGGCAAGCACTCCTCGTCCGTTGTCAGCCAAAGGATCAAATTTATCGGGTTCCACGATCCGGGTCGAATGATACCTCAGGTCCCAGTTTATACGGTTTATCCCTTTCGACGGACTCTTGCGGATGATCCGTACAGGCGAACCGGCGGCATCGGTAATCGTAAAAGTGAGGTACGGGTCAACCTCAAGTTTTTCATCGCGTAGTTCGGCCTCGGAAGGTTGTGGAATCCGCTCTCCTTTTTTAAACAGTTCAGTTTCTTTCTCTTTCCTGATCTCTTTTTTTGTCTTTGGAACCTCCTTGATATAATAGGTAAAAATTGCACCGAAATCAGGGTTCTTGGCAACAAAAACTGTTGATCCCTGTGATCCTTTCGTATCAGTGGGCAGGTACATCAAGGCATCTTTCACCGGAAACAGATAGCCGGCCTGATCAAGATTTTCCTTTTTCAAATTTCTAAGCGGAGTGTAATCATCAAGAATATAAAAACCGCGGCCAAATGTTGCGAGTACCAGGTCATTCTCGCGTTTCTGAATCGTCATGTCTTTCACGCACACCGAGGGAAGTCCCGCTTTCAATTGAATCCAGTATTTCCCTCCGTCGATGGTAAAAAAACAACCGAACTCTGTGCCTGCGAACAACAGGTCAGGATTGATGAAATCCTGGAAAATGCTGTGAACTGTTCCGTTTTCCGGAAGGTTTCCGGCAATGGAACGCCATGATTTACCTTTGTCCGTGCTCTTAAGAAGGTAGGGTTTGAAATCATCGCGCAGGATGTTGTCAAACGATGCAAATACTACGTTTTCATCAAAGCGGGAAGCAAAGATGTCGCTTACATAGGTGTTCTCAGGGATCCCCGGGAATTTATCAATTCTGGTCCAGGTCTTTGCATCTTCCGATACCTGGATCAGGCCATCATCTGTTCCTGCAAACAGGAGATTTTCCTTCAGTGGTGATTCGTCAAAAGAAACGATCGTGCCGAACAAAGAGGTTGAAACGTCCTTCTGTACGGCATCAATTGACCAGTATTTTCCCATCACCGGCCAGGTGTTGCGGTCTGTTTTTGAGGTAAGGTCTTCGCTGATCACGTCCCAGCTATTGCCCCGGTCGTCGCTTCGAAAAACCTTGTTGGCCATGGTATATAGCCGGGTATGCGAATGCGGGCTGATGATGAGCGGCGTGTTCCAGTTCCATTTGTAACTGTCTTCGCCCATGCGTGGCTCAGGCCGGATATCAACAGATTCCTGGCTTTTGCGGTCGTAGCGCACCATTCCGCCATACTGCGATTCAGCATACACGATGTTGGGATCAACCGGGTCGATTTGCGACCAGAAACCATCGCCACCATTGGTATTGAACCAGTCATCGGTCAATACGCCGGCTCCTGCAGTGGTTCGCGACGGACCGCCCATACTGTTGTTATCCTGCGTTCCACCATAAACATAATAGAATGGAGTAGAATTGTCAACCTGCACCCGGTAAAATTGCACAACGGGCAGGTTCGATTTGAAAACAAACTCCTTTCCCCCGTCAAAGGTTTCGTAGGCGCCGCCATCGCTGCCGATCAAAAAGTGTTTTGTGTCGCTCGGATCGATCCACAGGGCATGATCATCCACATGACGTTTGTTGTTGCCGACCCTTCTCCATGTTTTGCCGCCATCTTCGGTGACCTGTGAAATGGTTTCCACGGAATAGACCTTGTCGGCATCCTTCGGATCGCAGAAAATTTCGTTGTAATACTGTCCCTGGGCCGTATGGTCGCTCATCTTTTGCCACGAGGCGCCCCGGTCGGCGCTGCGGTAGAATCCCTTTGCCTCCGGGGTTGATTCGATGATGGCGTACAAAATATCAGGGTTTACCGGCGATATCGCCAAACCGATCCCACCCATATCCGCTCCGGGAAGTCCCGATGTAAGTTTGTCCCACGACTCGCCGGCATTGGTTGACTTGTAAATCGCCGTCTCCGGTCCGCCGCCGATCTTGGTAAACACATGGCGCCGCCGCTGTTCCGAGGAAGCATACAACACATCGGGATTCCGTGGATCAAGTATTACGTTGTTCACGCCTGTGTTTTCGCTGATATCGAGTACTTTTTTCCAGGTTTTGCCGCCATCCGTAGTTTTATACAGACCTCGTTCCCCGCCTGGTCCCCAAACTGATCCTTCGGCGGCCACGTAAACTACCTCCGAATTTCGCGGATCAATAAGCACTTTACCTATCTGGCGGGAATCTTTCAATCCCATATTTTTCCAGCTCTTGCCATTGTCGGAACTCTTGTAAACGCCATTTCCGTAACCAAGGGCTCTCTGATGGTTGTTTTCGCCTGTACCAATCCACACAACATTGGTATTGTTGGGATCGATGGCCACACATCCGATGGAGTAGGTTCCGTTATTATCGAAAACCGGCTCAAAAGTGGTTCCGTTGTTGACCGTTTTCCACACATGCCCTGAAGCCACCGCCACAAACCATTCACTGTGATTATCAGGGTTCACAGCAAAATCAGCAATCCGGCCGGAACAGAATGCCGGCCCGATGCTGCGGAATTTCAAACCACTCACCAATCCGGAATTATATACAGAGTCTTCTTTGGGTTTCTCTTTATCCTTTGATTTTGTGTTCCCGGATTCCTTTTTAGCCTTTGTTGTGACAGAAGCAGAATGTTGTCTGGCTGTTTTTTTTTCAGTTTGAGCCGGTGTAATCAGGCTCAGCAATAAAGCTCCCGGGAGAAGCAGCAAGGACCATCGTGATAAATTCATGATATGGATGTTTATATAAAATTATTTTGCTGTTTTTCAATTTTTCACTATTTCAACTTTTCGCTATATATTATTTCCCGGATCGATTTCCGATCTGCTGGTAGGATTCCTTTTTCAGTAATGATCCCCGTTATGAATTTTGCGGGTGTAACGTCGAAGGCGGGATTGAATGCTGAGGATCCGGGAGAACATACGCGTATTTTTTCATGACGGCCATCGCTGGTTAGGCCATCCTGGTAAAGTACTTCATCCTCGCTTCTTTCTTCAATGGGTATGAGGTTCCCGTCGGGGCATTCATGATCAAAAGTTGAAGTGGGGGCTGCTACATAAAACGGTATCCCGTATTCTTTTGCGGCAATAGCCTTTTCAAGCGTACCGATCTTGTTGGCCGTGTCGCCGTTTGCAGCAATGCGGTCGGCCCCGACGATTACAAGGTCAATTTTCCCCTGCGACATCAGCCAGGCGCCTGCGTTGTCGGGAATGATGGTGTGGCTAATCCCTGCCTGATTAAGTTCCCATGCGGTAAGTCGTGCACCCTGGCTTCTTGGGCGGGTTTCATCAACATAAACAAATATCTTCTTGCCCTGTTGGTGTGCCAGGTAAACAGGTGACAAGGCCGTACCATAGTCCACAAATGCAAGCCAGCCGGCATTGCAATGTGTCTCAATGTTCATCCCGTCCCGGATCAGCTCGTTCCCGAACTCACCGATCTTTTGGGAATCGGCCGCATCGTGGTCGGCCACCTGTTGTGATGCGCGAACAGCCTCTTCCCTGGAAATGAGGGCTGCTGCAAAGACCTTATCCACTGCATAAAAGAGGTTCCTTGCTGTCGGACGGGTCGACTCTATTTCAATTCGTGCTTGCCGGAGAAATGGCAGATAGCCTGCTTCCGGAGCCTCCTGTGCAGCCTGGGCCATAGCAAAACCAGCCAAAGCCCCGATGGCGCCCGCCCCGCGCACCTTCATGGTGCGTATGGCGTCACAACTTTGAGTAAATGATTTTGCTTCCTGAATGTTGAAATGAAATGGCAACAGGTTTTGTTCAATGAAGTAAACCGAATTTTCCTCCATCCAAACCGTCCGGTAATCAATGCCATTGACCTTCACAAGACCGAAGAATGGCTGCTGTCAATCGTCAATCGTAAATCGTCCAATCGTAAATCGTTTCGGGTTAAATAATTTTGAATCCAAGGCTGATCACCCACACATTATTTTTCGAATCGAAATTCCAGTTCTTAGCCTCCTTCACCAGGCTGTTCAGTCCAATCTGATAGCGAACATCCAGTGTAAACTTCCAGACATCCACACCTGCTCCTGCCTGGATCGACCAGTTGACCGACTTCATGTCGCCATTGGTGATCGGTCCGGTACTGGAGCCCCCTTCAGCAATACTTTTATTTACTACAAATGAGGCAGCAGGGCCGGCAAGGATACGGACATTGACAAGTTTTGCATTTAAAAGCTTATAACCCACCAATACAGGCACATCCAGTGACCCTATTTTAACAGTCTGTTTCCAATTCTGCGTATTGCTTGTGAATACACCGCCCTGTGTAGTGTAATAAAGTTCCGGTTGTAAATATAGCTTTTTTCCGAGGCGGACAAAGGCGCCGATCTGGAATCCGGATTTGAAATCAGCCTTTACCGAATCAATGCTTGATGAAAGTTTGGAGGCATTAAAACCGATTTTTGGGCCAAGGCTTACTTGGCCAAACATAGTTTCAGCAGAAAAGAGTGCAGGCAGTAAAAGAAGTACGATGACAATGATCTTTTTCATATTGAATGGATTTGATTGATGCCTCAAAATTAGAAATTAAAATCAGAAATTGCAGAAAATAATTGGCAAGACCGCTAGCAATCAAATATAATCGTAATTCGCTTAATCGTAAATTTATTCGTAAATCGTAAATCGTCCAATCGAAAATTAATTTATCTCCTCAAATCCGGCGTAGGGTACCAACACCCCCGGTATCCTGATCCCATCCTTGGTCTGGTTGTTTTCGAGCAGGGCCGCCATGATGCGTGGAAGCGCCAGTGCGCTGCCGTTCAGCGTGTGAGCGGTTTGCATTTTTCCTGTTTCATCTTTGAATCTCAGCTTCAGCCGGTTCGATTGGAATGACTCAAAATTGGAAACCGAACTCACCTCTAGCCACCTGGCTTGCGCCGACGACCATACCTCCATGTCGTAGGTGAGCGCCGAAGTGAAACTCATGTCACCACCGCAAAGTTTAAGCGCCCTGAACGGAAGTTCAAGCTTGCGTAATAACCCTGTCACATGGTTCCGCATCTCTTCCAGGATTTTATACGATTGATCCGGATGTGAGATTTGCACGATTTCCACCTTGTCAAACTGGTGCAAACGGTTCAGTCCACGCACATCTTTTCCATAGGAACCTGCTTCACGGCGGAAACAGGCAGAATAGGCAACGTTTTTAACCGGAAGGTCCTGGCTTTTCAGGATGGTATCGCGGTATATGTTGGTCACCGGAACCTCTGCTGTAGGTATCAGATAGAGATCATCAAGTCCGGCATGGTACATCTGCGCATCCTTGTCGGGCAGTTGTCCTGTGGCATAGGCTGAAGCCGCGTTGACCAGGTAGGGCGGTTGAACCTCTGTATATCCGGCCTTCAGCGCCTCCTCAAGAAAAAAGTTAATCAGCGCCCTTTGCAATCTGGCTCCTTTGCCCTTATATAATGGGAACCCTGCACCGGTAATTTTGTTTCCGGTGTTGAAATCAATAATATCGTATCGCGTGGCGAGGTCCCAGTGCGGAACAGATGACGCGGCCGCCGGTTTAGCCTCTCCTTCGGCAGCGACGATGATGTTGTCTTCGGGTGTTTTTCCCAAAGGAACCGATGCGTGGGGTAAATTTGGTACACGGATCAGGATTTCCTCAAGCTCAATTTTAATGTTTTCGAGCGCAAGGTCAAATTCTTTTGCCTGGGCTTTTAACTCTCCCGTTGTTTCTTTTAACCGGTTTGCCTCAGCAATCTTTCCGGCTTGAAAAAGCGTACCAATCTCTTTTGCCAGAATGTTGCTCTGTGATTGACTGTCGTCGAGCTTTTTCTGGGTTTCGCGGCGTTGGTTATCAAGTTCGACAATCCGGGCAATGATTTCAACACCATTAAAATTTTTAATTGAAAGGCGATCAATTACCTCCTGGGTATTTTCGCGAATAAAGTTCAACGAGAGCATAAAGGCGTGTGTTTACAAATCAAAATTAGTGAAAAACGATCAACCTGATATGAAAAAACCTTCCAGGTTTATAAAGCCTGGAAGGTTTAAATCTCACGATAAATCGTGGAGCATTACCTTAATTGGCAGTTTCTTCCATGGGAATGATCGACACGAAAGAACGGTCGCTGCGCTTTTTCTTGAATTCCACGATGCCTTCAACAAGGGCAAAGAGGGTATGATCCTTGCCGATACCTACATTGAGGCCCGGGTTATGAACCGTTCCGCGTTGCCTGAGAATGATGGCTCCGGATTTTGCATACTGCCCGCCATATATTTTAACGCCAAGGCGTTTACTGTGCGATTCGCGTCCGTTACTTGAACTTCCTGCCCCTTTTTTGTGTGCCATAATACTATAATTTACGAATTACGAATTACGATTTATAAATCCGCTGATTCTGTTGGTTCTGTTGAAACGGTTGGTTCAACTTCTTCGGTTTCTTTGATCTTTTTGGCTTTGCTGGCGCCTTTCACACTGATACTTTCTATCAGCACCTTGCTGAAATCCTGGCGGTGACCGGTCTCCTTTTCGTATCCTTTACGACGTTTTTTCTTAAAGACAATAACTTTATCGCCTCTCACATGATCAACAATCTGGCCGGTAATACTGGTACCTTCAACCAGGGGTTTGCCAACACTGATCTTGCCGTTATTGTCAAGAAGCAGTACCTGGTCGAATTTAATTTTGGTTCCGGGTTCACCTTCAAGCCGGTGAACAAAGATTTCGTCATTCTGTTCTACCTTGAACTGCTGACCAGCTATTTCAACGATTGCGTACATGTTATAATAAATTGATGTAGGTAATTTTGGGAGTGCAAAGTTATAAATTTTTTCTTATTTACAAACCAAACCGCTAAAAAAACATATATTTTGTACATTTGTAACATAAACAACTCATTGATCGTTAAAGAATACGAATGATATTCGTTAAGAACCGGATGATTGGATCTGTTCCCATAACCCTGGCCAGTATTATATTGTTGCCGGTTATGATCTTTTTATCCGTACGCATATATTCCCAATCAATACCCGCCTCGCCTGCTGTAATCCAGGGAATCATTACCAACGGCGCCACCGGATCGCCGATTCCCGGGGCAAAGGTCGGAGTAAATGGAAAATTTGCCTGGTCCACCTCCGGGGGGATTTACACCCTTACCATCAACCCGACAGGTACATTCCCCGTATCATGTACGAAAGCCGGATATGATAATTACTCCTCGCCCCCTGTACTTTTTCAGCCCGGGGTAACGGCACAGATGAACATCCAGTTATGGGAAAATCTCAATGCACCCGGTAATGTTTCTGTTTTCCTTGACACGATCCTTCAACGTGTACCGGTTTCATGGAATGCCCCATCAGGCAATTATGAACTGCTTTATGATGATGGAATTCAGGATAATTTTACGGTTTGGGCCTCCCAGGGAAATATGAATTCACTGAAATTCTCACCTGCTGGTTTTCCTGTGAAGGTAACAGGTGGCTCGGTTCATATTGGCACTGCGGGAAACTACCCTGCGGGAAGTAACCCTTTGGTAGCATTTCAAATACGGATCTATGATGCAACCGGTGCAGGCGGAACACCGGGGAACACTCTTGCCGGACCGTTCGACATCATCCCCACCGCCCTGGGATGGGTGGAATTTACGCTCCCCGTACCCCTGACCATTAATAGCGGCGCCTTTTTTATCGCTATGGTTCAGGGAGGGAACGCCCCGAATGCCGCCGGCATCGCCATCGATGAAACTGCTCCTCAGTTCAGGTCATATTCCAGATTTGCAAGTGGGGGAGGTCCCTGGTTCCCTGCAGGTGGCAATTTCATGATCCGGGCGCGGTGTACAGGCCCTGGCGGCCCGGCATACCTGAGTGATGACCCCTTAATGGTGAGTGGGTACAATATTTACCGCCTGCGCCAGGGAGAGGAACAAAATCCGGCAATTTGGACAATGATCGGGACAACCACTGCAACCTCTTTTTCAGACAACAACTGGCCATTACTACCATGCGGCCCTTACCGATGGGGGGTTAAAGCACAATACCCTGGAAACAGGTGGTCGCCAACATCATTCTCAAACATTCTTGGCAAGTGCTGGACTGCGCCTGTTAACATACACCTGACCTTAAGTTGTGATAGTTCCAGCCTGATCGGAACCTCAGTCAAAATGGTCAACCTGGCATATCCCGATACCATGTATTTGGCAGCGGCAGGCACAGGAGGCATCGTCTCCTTTCCCAAGGTCTGGAAAGGAACATACCAATTGACCATAATAAAATTCGGATATGAAACTCATGTGCAATCTTTACCGGTCACAGGGACTGTTTCGTTGAATATATTTCTTTTGCAGGTACAAAATCCGCCTGCCAATCTCTCGGTCAACGACAGCAGCCTGATGGCCCGGTGGGATGTCCCCCATTTTGAAAATAGCATTTTCTCGGAACAATGGAACAGCAGCTCCCTCAGCGCCAATGCATGGACGCTTGACGGTGGCAGCAACTGGACAATCTCCAATGTTACGGGCAATCCATCTCCTTCGGTTGTGTTCATCTCCACTCCGCAACAAACAAATTATTCACAGTCACTTATCAGCAAAACGATTTCAGGCCAACAATCCACCTTGCTGAAACTCAAATACGATATATTTCTTAATAATGCGGGTACTACGACTGTAAATCAGATGGCTGTTGAAATCTGGGATGGTTTGGCCTGGCATCAACTGAAGAGTTATTCGAGCGCAGAAGGAAATATTCCCTGGACAAGTGATGATTTGGATATATCCGGCTACACCAACATGAATTTCAAGATCAGGTTTCGCGCATTTGGCGGTAATTCGCTTGATATCAATAACTGGAATATAGACAATATAAAGGTCATTGCCTCAGAACCTGCTCAGGAACAGGCAAATTGTATCCTCGGATATTATTTTTACCTGGGGAATGTGATCAGCGGTTATACAACTAAAAATGCCTATCCCATCCCGGGAAACCAGGTTCAGTATGGTCAAACTTACAATGCTTGTGTCAGGGCCCTCTATGGAAGTGGCTATTCCGATTTCACATGTACAACATTCACCTGCCGGTTTCTTTATCCGGCGCTGAACCTGCAGGGATATCCGGTTGAAAATGCGGCATTTATTGAATGGGAAAAGCCGTTGGCCGCAACGGATACCTCCTTTGTAATACCGCCTGGTTTGGTTGGTTATTCCATATTTCGGGATGGAGCGCTTATTAAAACAATAAACGACCCGGACTCCCTTTCGATTTTTGATTTTGGACTGGAACCCGGTTACTACCGGTATGGCGTTTCTGCAAAGTATGACCTCACGGCTTATGGTTTTCCTGGTCAGATAGGTGAAAGTTTGCCCGCCGGGCCACTCCATATTACCATCAACTGGGGCCGCCAGCTTCCATTTTTTGAATCATGGAACTCTGGTACTTTCTCATTCAATGACTGGAGGTTCACTCCTTCACAAGGGAACTGGGTCATCGATCAATATGAAGGATTGCCATTGCCCGCGGCCAATTTCAGGTGGCAGCCCCCGGTGATAAACTATAATTATTCAATCGAAAGTCCTGCCTTCAACGGATTGCCATTCAATTGTGCAGCTATCTGGCTTGATTTTGACCTTAAACTGAATGATCGAAACTACACCGGCACTGAGAAAATGATTGTCGAAGCCTATTACAATAATATGTGGCATAAGAAAGCTGAAATTAAAAATACAGGGAGTCTTCCCTGGACAAATTATCATATCGATATCAGTCCTGCCCGCGGAAAAGGATTCCGGGTACGGTTCAGGGCTGCAGGCCAGAATTCTTCTGAAATCCTTAACTGGTACATCGACAATATTAATATCTATCCTGTTTGTTATCCGGCAACCCATCTTGCCGTTGTATCCCTTGGAAATGCAGCCAGGCTCTCCTGGAGCCCTCCTGCATGCTATGGGGGAAGCCTGTTAAATGAAGGTTTCGAAGGAACACTTTTTCCTCCCCCCCAATGGACGAGGCAAATCACGAACCCTTCAGCCTCATGGTCGCGTATTCCGTCAAATTCTCCCTTGGGAGTTCATAACGGAAGTTTTGCTGCCGGACTGAATTGGGATTACAATCACCAGGATGAATGGCTGATCGCCCATAACATTTATGTGAATGGGGACATGACCTTTTGGAGTTATGCATTTCAGGGATCGCTTCACCTCGATCACTATTATGTTAAAGTCTCCCCCGATCAGGGCGCCACATGGGACATTTTACTGGATATGTCGGCGCTCCCTCCATATCCGGGAACCTCCGGGGTCAATGCCTGGATTACACCCTATCATGTCGATCTTTCAATGTATGAAGGTGAAACAGTTGATATCGCCTGGCATGCCGTTGACGGTGATGGGAATGGTTTGTGGTATCCCTGGGCAATTGACGATTGCTCGATCGGCGCCGATGATAATTATCAGCAGATCATCGGGTATGATATTTACAGGAAAGGATTTGGTACAACTGTTTTTAATAAAATCAATACAGATATTGTCGCAGATACTGCCTATATTGATAACGGACTTCTGCTTGGTCAGTATAAGTATTTTGTACAGGCTCAGTTCAATGAATGTGAAACTGCTTCAAATTCTGATACGGTGATGGTTGATATTATAACAGGCGTTGGTTTTCTGAATTCTTCCGGATTAACCGTGTATCCTAACCCTGCCTCTGACCAGATTACTATTTCAAGTTCTTCAGAACTCGGGGAGATCAGGATGTATAATGCTTCAGGAAAGTTGACCGGAACCTGGGACAATGGTGGTAAACATAAACTGACGATCAATACCCAAGGCCTTCCCCAGGGCCTTTTCCTGCTTAGAATCCATGTTGGCCGGGATATTAAAATCTTTAAAATTTCCATCGTCAAATAATTTTTTAACAATCGTTGCATTTCGCGAAAAGATGTCGTATATTGCGTGCTTATACGAATGTTTGTAATATACTGATTATCATCAGTTACCCTTATATATGTCAATAAGTTTATTGATACCGTTATGTTTTTACCCAATCTTGAGTCCACTCCGAAAAGTCGGAGGGCCTGTTTGGGTTAATTGATTTATAATAGTAGTTAAACGTATTCATTTTTGACGTAGTTATAAACAAATGATTGTCAATAACTTAATTTGTTTTTGTCGTTTTTTAACGGT
>JAUXWT010000047.1 GCA_030681475.1 Bacteroidales bacterium
GGATGGTTCAATTGGTTGATAGAAAAAACAGATTTTCAAAGAGCGAATAAAGTACGATCAGCCAAAGGCCTTCTTGTTCATGTATTTGGCAAATTGGCTGCAGCTTTTATTTATTTGATTTTTAACTCTTGATTCACATGAAAAATATATTTGTACACTGAAAAATCATTCAAGGTTAAAATATACCATGCATTCAGGAGGTCCATTGCAAATAAAAAGAAAAGGAAAGAATTCTTCTAAAGAAGGGCCGACATTTTTTTTACAAGTCGAACCTGGTAAATCATATGGCATAAATATTCTTTTAATGTACCCGCAAGCGCTTGACCCGAACAAAAAGTTCAAATATGATGTTATGATCGACAGCGCTGAAGTAGTTCAGTTTACCGAAAGCAAGTTCTATGGATTTAAGCCATTTAAAGCAGACGATCATGTTCTTGAAGAAGATAAAAATGATCCTTTATTTAAATGAAAAAACACCGCGTAGCGGTACGATTGTCCTCAATCAATAAAAACAAATAAGGCTATGAAAACGCTGATTACTATTATCCTGCTTCTCTCCGGTGTAGCTGTTCAGAGTCAATCATGGAATTACGAGTGGGCACTGCATTTGAAAGGAGCAGATGGCGTTAGATGCCAGGTTGAGACAATTGATGATCTGAATCAATGTTATCTGGTGGTCACTTATGCCGACACTATAACCATAGGAGACACGGTGTTTTCTCACCCATACCTGTCGAGCAGTATGCAATGCGCGATCGGTGTCTTCGACCAATTCGGGACTTTCAAACGGGCACTTGACTTTCACTCACCCGGACCCTTTCAACCTGCTCTTTCATCTGTAAAAGCAGAGAAAAGCCATTCCTTATTGATAGGCGGAGAATGCAGCAATCAATACCATGCCTCTGATACCGTGATTTTTGCCGGAAGCGGGGGGGATGTCTTTATTGGAAAGTACAATGAACATGGGAAACATAAATGGATTAAAACAATCAGTGGGCCGTTTCAGGACAGGCTTATTAATTTTATTCCGGCCGAAGGAGGAACAGCATATGTTATCGGTTCTCATGCTGCATACCTGACCCCGGTTTGGATTAATTTTTTTGGCGCTGACAGTGTTGAACATACGGAAACATTGACCTACGTTTTGAAACTGGATTCGCTGGGTAATATTATCTGGCAAAAGCATTGTACCAGTCTCCAGGCAGGTTTTTATGCGAGAAATGCAACATTAGGGAACGACGGCAACCTTTATGTACAGGGTGAGACACACAGCAGTCTCGTGTTCGGCGCCGATACCCTTTGGGGCCCGGGAGGGAATACCCAGGTCAACTTTATCTATGCCTACGACGGCCAGGGTAACCTCATTTATAAGCATATAAGGGATTGGCCTCTCAGCATCGGAAATATCTTCATCGATACCGAAAGTTTTATTTACTTTGGCGCACACATTTTTAAAACAACAAATTTTGCCAATGATACAGTTTTAATACCTCCGAATCATTTCCCCAGTATTTTAGGGAAAATGGACAGAGAGAATAATCTTCTCTGGTATCATCTTTTTGAACCTACGGATTACCAACGATATCACTGGTTGGCTTTTTCTATGGTATCTGACACCATCTTCGCCAATCTGACATACGAAGGGCAGATGGTCATTAACGGTATCCCGTACGGCGCCTTCGGCAGACGGACCCTGATCATGCAGTATTCAACTTCGGGAACCATGCACAGCATCAATACGCTCCAGGGCAGTAGTTTCATTTACAGTTCTAAAGTACTGGCCGATCATTGTTCAGATATCATTATCGGCGGCATGTTTATAGGTATGGGCTATTTTGGGCAGGATACGCTTAAGACTACCGGAACCCTGGATGGATTTATAACCCGGGTAAACCGCTGGGAACACTCAATTGATCTTGGGCCGGATACCTTGATAAACATGAACGATTCAATCCGTTTGTCGGCCGGGAACGGGTATGACACATACCTGTGGTCTACCGGTGGAACTGACCCTGAAATATTGGTCACAGGGGCTGAACTGGGAGCCGGCGTAAATGAAATATGGGTTCTTGTTACAAATAATGGATGCAGAAGCGCCGATACCGTATATGTTATGGTTAAAAGCAACATTGGAATGGCGGATTTGAATTGCAAAACAAGTCTGGTGCACATCTATCCCAACCCAATTACTGACTTCGCTGTTATTGACTATGAGTTACCCGGTAATTCATTTGTACAAATTAAGATATTTAACTTCACGGGAACTGAAGTAGGACATTTAGCAAATCACCAACAGCAAAAAGGCAAGCATAAACTTCTTTATGATGCACGATATCAGGCGCCTGGAATATATTACTGCCAAATCCGGATCGATGATAAAGTTGAAACCCAAAAGATGATTATAATGCACAAATAAACTTTAAACTTACCAGCTTATGAAACGTGCCGGAAATCAACTTGTTGCCATTTTTGTATTCCTGTCATTTTTGGGGTGTCACGAAAATCCTGGTAAGATATCCTCCAACGGTCCGCGATCAAAACAGGATATCCTGATGGATTCTTTGCAGGTACTCGATTCGCTGGTGATGAAATACAAAGCTAAAAATGCAGACGAATCCCTTAAATATGCCAAAATTGCAGATAACATTGCCTGGGAGTTAAACACCCCTGAGGCAAGGGCAAAAGCATATATCACGCTTGGCAATGCGCATGCTGTGATCACAATCGATTCGGGATTATTTTTTCACCGTAAGGCCCTGGCAGTGATTGACAGTTTTGACCTCACCGATAAAAAAGGTCAGGTTTTGTATAACCTTGGAATGCTGTATCGAAAGGTCAATAATTACGAGAAATGCATCACTTTCATTGATTCAGCGCTCTGGTACTCCGTTTCAGTCAATGATTTTAAAACAATGTCCAATGCGCTCAATGCTCTCGGGGGATGGTATCTTAATATCGGCGAGAAGGTAAAGGCCAGACAATTGTTCGATTCGGCCTTTGCTGTAGCCCAAAGAGAATCGCTTTACCTTCAGATGGGTTCAGCATTGGGAAATCTGGCCAGGTTCGAGACAGATTCGAAAAAATCGATCAGGATGCAACGACGCGCCATTTCGTATCTGGAAAAAGGCAGCGGGTCTGACGAACCAATTGCACTGAGTCTGACCAACATCGGGTATCGCCTTCCGGATCCCGATTCGGCCATCTACTACTTTAACCGGGCCATCAACATGGTGAGCCTCGAATTCTCTCCCGAAGTCATCATCGGGGCATACAACAATATGGCTTACTGTTACCTCGCCAAGGACGATGTGAACAATGCAGAGAAATGCATCCTGGAACATGCGCTGCCTGTCGCTGTGAAAACGAATAACATCGACTGGCAATCAACGGTGTATGATACCTATGCGGATATTCTGCATCTGAAAGGGAAATCAAATGATGCCATGGTTTATAAAAACAAGGCAAAGGATGCAAAAAGAGAGTTTAAAGGATCAGTTTCTGCAATCCTCCATAGCGCCGGGAATCATTGATGTCAGCCCCATTGTTGATATGGCTGAGAGGAATGGACCTGGGGCTGTAATCCTGAAGAATTAACAAATGAAGAAGCACCTCCCCTCGATAGCGTCAATATTGGCAGGAGTGATCCCTATCGTTATCCTTATTGTTTATTTTGATGTTCCGCGAAAACTGATCATTGGTTACGGCATTCTATCCTGGATCATCGGAGTAGGATTATTCAAAATGCCGGTCTATCACCTAGTCGTTGTGAAATTCCTTCACGGGAGGCTTTCCAATAAATGGCTTGGAATTACACAGGGCCTGGTTTCCGCCTTTTCTGAACTTGGATCGGCATTGATCTTTTTTCATTTTGTCCTGACCGACCTTTCTTT
Organism: Bacteroidales bacterium; assembly: GCA_030681475.1. GTDB lineage: Bacteria > Bacteroidota > Bacteroidia > Bacteroidales > FEN-979 > CAIVAT01. The sequence goes on from JAUXWT010000047.1 coordinate 3,891, forward strand.
GCCTCAGCTAATCGGATTTGGCCTGGCGGCAGGAGCGGTCGAATCTGTAATCCTTCCTTTCATAGGCAATCCTTTTACCGGGACTCCGCTTGAAAAACACACAGCAGATATGGAACAAAAAATGTCCTTAAACCTTTCGATGCAATGGATGGGCGTTTTAGAAAGGTTAATCGCCATGGTTATACACATTGCAAGCAGGGGGTTGATCTATGTAAGCATGATAACTTTTTCATTGTTACCTGGAATTATCGCTGTTGTGACGTTTGCTGCTGTTGATGGGCGGGGCTATTATGCGCTGCAGGAAAAATGGGCATTTGATAACATCAAAGTTTTAAAAAAGTTTTATCTGTTTCTTGCAATAATCGCGTTGCTGCAATCTGTAAGTTTCCTGTTTTTTTCATATAAATATCTGCATCTGTTAAAATTTTAATTTTACCTTCCGGAAAATCGTGTAAATTAGTAAACTAAAATGAAAGCAGTTTTATTTACCAAATACGGCCCGCCGGAAAGTTTAGTTTCCTGTCCCCAAATCCTGTAAAGAAGACATCATTTTTTATAAGGATCTCATCGAGTCCGGAAATTACAAGGTGGTTATTGACAGAAGTTACCCCCTGGAAGAGATTGTGCAGGCGACCAGGTATGTTGAAACAGGGCAGGATACGGGATGCTTGGAGCGACGCATTATACTACGGAAAAGTAGCCTGTATCGCTATGAATCAATATTTTAGAAGTTTGGGAATAGCCCCTGAATTTCTTGAAGGGAGATATTTTTTAAAAGATCTATAAGATCGTGTAGCGAATAACTCCTTAAACCTGTAAAAAACATGGGAGTGATGATTAAAAATAAACTCGAATATTCATTCGGCCCGGTGGGCAGGTTCGCAGGGATAATTATATTTATTGCAGGAATAACTCTGACATATTTTTATCTTTCAGGTGTTTTCCTAATTTTGCTGGGCGGATTTGTAGGATTTACTTCCACCATTGTCTTCATCGATTACGATAAGCAAAGGCTCCGGTTTTCAAATAACCTGTTTGGGTTTATACCGACCGGCAAATGGGTTAAAATTCTACCGGAAATGCAACTCGGAATAAAAGAATTAAACCAGACATACCGCGCATACAGCCGCGGAAATAGGGCGCTTGACATTCCGGAAAAGGATTTCAGAATACTCCTGTATGACGCTGACAATAAAGAAATTATGCCGTTGACAAAGACCGATTCGATGGAAAAGGCAAAAGGAGAGCTTGAAACCTTGAGGAATTTACTGGATTTAAAGACAGGTTCCCCACATACCTGGAATTTATAACATAATGATTATAAACAGGATATAGATATGAAATTAGATTGGTTACTGGAATACAACCCGGTGCTGCTGGCGCTTATTGCCACGTTATTCACGTGGTTTGTCACGGCATTGGGGTCATCCATGGTCTTTTTCTTTAAAACGATTAACAAGAAAGTCCTTAATTCGATGCTGGGATTCGCAGCAGGGGTGATGATTGCGGCAAGTTTCTGGTCACTGCTTAAACCCGCGATCGAGATGGCGGAAGAAAGTGGCGCAATACCCTGGGTGCCTGCCCTGGTTGGGTTTTTGTCGGGGGGCGCCTTTTTACTGATAATTGATAAAATTTTACCCCACCTGCACATGGGGCTCTCCACCGATAAAGCGGAAGGGATAAAAACCTCATGGCAACGAAGTGTGCTTCTGGTCATGGCCATAACGCTCCACAACATCCCTGAGGGACTGGCGGTAGGTGTCGCATTTGGAGCCCTGGCCAACAATCCCGACGTCGGGATGCTTACCGGTGCCATTGCATTGGCTATCGGGATCGGGTTGCAGAATTTCCCTGAAGGTGCGGCAGTTTCCATCCCGTTGAGGCGGGAAGGCCTTTCCAGGTTCAAAGCATTCAATTACGGACAATTGTCGGGCATTGTCGAACCCATCGCCGGAGTTGCCGGTGCGTACCTGGTATTGACCATGACCCCGCTGCTTCCATATGCTCTTTCCTTTGCCGCCGGTGCGATGATCTTTGTGGTAGTCGAAGAGTTGATCCCCGAATCACAAACCGGCAATGAGACAGACCTTTCGACCATTGGCGCCATGCTGGGATTTGCGACCATGATGCTGCTCGATGTTGCGTTAGGATAGGTCGATCATCTCCGGGGTGGGTTCGCGCAAAGTGCTGATAATAATATTTATAGCTTTTGATTGACGATTGGACGATTGACGATTTCAGATTGAATTGTTTGATTGACGAGTTACGATTGTGCAGCGCAAATCGCATGTCGTTTACTTGTAAATTTATTCGTCAATCAAAAAATCGTCCAATCGTAAATTTCCCCCTCTTTTTTGTATTACCTTTTTGAATAATTCCGATTAAGCGAAAAGAACAATTATGCATCGTCACCATTCACTTCGTTTGACTGGATATGATTATTCCAGCGCGGGATTATATTTTATTACCATTTGCACAAAAGACCGTCTTCACTATTTTGGAACGATTTCAAATGGGGAGATGATCCTCAATGAAACCGGCCGTACTGCGGAATTGTTTTTAGAGGAAGTGTCAATACATTTCAGCCATGCCAGGGCCATGTCCCCACCGCCGGGCGTGCCCCCACTGCCGGGCGTGCCCCCACCAGCCAACCAATTTGGGCAACCCATTGCCGGTTCAGTTTCTGTAATCATCAATCAATACAAATCATCCGTAAAACGTTGGTGCAATAAAAACGGTCATAACTTTTTTCAATGGCAACCGCGATTTCATGATCATATCATCAGGAATAAAAAATCCTACCAAAACATTGTAAACTATATAAGGAATAACCCTAAATTATGGAAGGAGGAAAGGTCTTATCTGAAATGAGGATTAGAGGTTCAAACCATTATCATTAGATTTAGGATTGGACGATTTTAGAGTTCAGATTGAATTGTTTGATCGACGAATGACGATTGGACAGCGCTAATCGTAAATCATATAATCGTCAATTTATTCGTCAATCGTCAATCGTCAAATCGCAAGTAGGATGGATAGAGGGTGAAAACCGTGTATTTCGTCCCGTACGAGACGAAATAACATCCGGTGTTCACCCGGCTACCCATATCCGGTGCCTGATGGCACCGGCCATGAACAGGCAGATAAAATCCTAATCCTAAATATCATATGTTATGCTCCGATTGACCTTAAATGAACATTCCAGACGCAGAACATCCAGGTGTCTTAACGGAAAACGATATAATTTTCGCAGCAGGCTGCGTTGAACTAACCATTGGACTTTCATTGGGAACCATTGAGAATTTTTCTAAATTTGCCGTACAATGAACCTGACCCTTTTCCAGATCGCCAATTACACGCTGATCATATTACTTCTGGTTTTATTCATCAGGTACTTATGGATCGTATTTGTCATTCACGACGACGATCCTGAGCAATGGCGGCATGCTGTCAAAAGCAAGCAGATACCAGCAAAAATCAAATGGATTAAACGGAGATACGCCGATAAAGTACGTTTTTTCAACTGGTGGTTTCAAATTGAACGTCTTAAAAGGGAACATGTTCCGGGAGTGCTTGTTGAGTTGGGCGTGTACAAGGGCGATAGCGCTCAGGTGATCCATCACCTTGATCCTGAACGTCAGTTACACCTTTTCGATACATTTGCAGGGTTCACCGCATCCGACCTACTCATGGAAAACGGGGAGGCGGCAACCTACACCACGAAGAACTTTGCCGATACCAGCGTTCAAACGGTGCTGCGAAAAATTGACGGCAATTATAATATTATTATACATCAGGGGCATTTTCCAGAAAGCGCCAGAGGTTTCCACGAGACCGTGGCGCTGGTCAACATGGATGCAGATCTGTACAATCCGACCAAGGCAGGACTTGAATTTTTCTACCCCCTGCTATCCCCCGGCGGTGTAATTATGGTGCACGATTATAATTACAAGTGGCCGGGGATCATCAAAGCCGTGGATGATTTTGTTAAGACCATTCCGGAGAAACCAGTCCTGCTGCCTGACATCAACGGGACAGTTGTGCTAATTAAAAATAGCCCCATCCCCCTCTGACCCCATCCCCCCTGAGCCCCTTCCCCAAAAAGGGAAGGGGGAGTAAGTCCCTCCCTTTTTGGGGACCGATTTAGGGTGGGGTAGAATTATTTAACATTTTTTCACATTTTCCTTGTTCAGTCAGAAATAAGTTGTACTTTTGCACCCGCGAAAACAATTTTACGTTTTCAATTGAATTACAAGCCGGAAACGGCAAGGAAACCTGATAAAGTGAGGCAACTATAGGTTTCAATCGCAGTCAACCCGATGACCGCGGTAGAACGTCTCGCGAGATTCATACCCTTCCTTATTTTTTCCAGCGCGTATTTCAGGGATTTATCCCAAAAGCACAGATCTGTACATACGGTACAGATACGTACAGACGGGTTTTAAACCCGTCTGTAACAAAAAGATTATTCTGAAAATGTTTGCATTGTAAAATTAAATTGTACTTTTGCACTCCCGTTTCAGGGAAAATAGATGTAAAGTAATAAAACCATTGATATGCCTACGATTTCGCAACTGGTTCGTAAAGGAAGAAAAAAATTAGTAGATAAGAGCAAGTCTCCTGCTTTGGATTCCTGTCCGCAGCGCCGCGGCGTGTGCGTCCGTGTTTACACCACGACGCCCAAAAAGCCTAATTCTGCCATGCGCAAGGTAGCCAGGGTTCGTCTGACCAACGGTAAAGAGGTGAATGCCTACATTCCCGGTGAAGGTCACAACCTGCAGGAACACTCCATTGTAATGATCCGCGGTGGTCGTGTCAAAGACCTCCCCGGTGTTCGTTATCATATCATCCGCGGCGCCCTGGATACTTCCGGTGTGGAAGGACGCAAGCAACGCAGAAGCAAATATGGCGCTAAACGCCCCAAAGAAAAGAAAGCATAATTATAAGGGCTCAGGATTCTGAGCCCATACTATATAGTAAGACCATGAGAAAGGCAAAACCAAAAAAAAGACCCATTCTTCCAGATCCAAGGTTCAATGATGTCCTGGTCACAAAGTTTGTGAACAACGTCATGCTGGCCGGCAAGAAAAATATTGCATACGAAGTCTTTTATGAAGCCATCGACACTGTCTCGGAAAAGACAAAGGAAGATGGCCTCGAGGTGTTCAAAAAAGCGCTGGCCAATGTCACCCCGTCTGTTGAGGTAAGAAGTCGCAGGATTGGTGGCGCTACATTTCAGATTCCTTCTGAGATCCGTCCCGGGCGTAAAAGCTCCATCGGCATGAAATCGCTCGTGAATTACGCCCGCAGGCGTCACGAAAAAAGTTTTGGCCAGAAACTGGCCTCAGAGATCATGGCTGCGTATAAAGAAGAAGGCGCAGCTTATAAACGCAAAGAAGATACACACAGGATGGCAGAAGCCAACAAGGCTTTCTCTCACTTCCGCTTTTAGATAGATACGGGCGACCCGGCGGGTCGCCCCAGACATTATGACCGGAAAACTCGAAAATACAAGAAACATTGGCATCATGGCGCACATCGACGCGGGTAAAACCACGACGACTGAGCGGATCTTGTATTATACCGGCAGCAATTACAAGTTGGGCGAGGTCCACGATGGTACTGCCACGATGGACTGGATGGTACAGGAGCAGGAACGGGGCATTACGATCACCTCGGCTGCCACAACCGTTTACTGGAAATACCGGAATGAAGATTACCGTATCAACCTCATAGATACACCCGGTCATGTCGATTTTACCGTTGAAGTGGAGCGTTCACTTCGCGTACTGGATGGCGCTGTTGCCATTTTCTGCGCGGTCGGAGGCGTAGAGCCCCAGTCGGAAACTGTCTGGCGGCAAGCCAACAAGTATAATGTTCCCCGCATCAGCTACATCAATAAAATGGATCGCACCGGCGCTGATTTCTCATTTGTTGTAGATCAGATCCGTGAAAAACTGGGCGCCAACCCCGTGATCATCCAGTTGCCGATCGGCGCTGAAGATGAATTTAAAGGCGTGGTTGACCTTATTACAAACAAGGCCTATTGCTGGGATGATTCATCACTGGGACGAGAATATTTCGAGATCCCTGTTCCTCATAACATGAGGGAACTGGTGCATGAGTCACGGTTGAAACTGATCGAAGGTGTTGCCGAAGAGAGTGATGAGTTGCTTCATAAATTCATGAATGATCATGACTCGATCACCGTGGATGAAATTATTGCTGAAGTACGCAAGGCTACCATCTCGGGAAAGATCACACCTGTGATCTGCGGTGCCTCGTTTAAAAATAAAGGCGTCCAGTTATTGATCGACGCAGTTGTCAAATTTCTTCCTTCACCTTATGATATGCCTGCCGTATTGGGGATGAACCCGTTCACGGAAAAAGAAGAACCCCGTCATCCAGATCCTAACGAACCGTTTACCGCCTACGCATTTAAAATTGCCACCGACCCGTTTGTTGGCCGGATTGCATTTTTTCGTGTCTATTCCGGTCAGCTCGAAGCCGGAGATACCGTGTTGAATACACGTACCGATAAAAAAGAAAGGTTGCTTCGCATCATGCTGATGCATGCCAACAAGCAAAATCCGTTGAAGCACATTGAAGCCGGTGAGATCGCTGCCGCTGTCGGATTCAAGGACATCCGCACCGGCGACACCCTTTGTGATGTCAAACATCCTCTGGTGCTTGAAACCATGATCTTTCCGGAGCCTGTCATTAACATGGCTGTGGAACCCAAGACCCAGGACGATGTTGAGAAACTGGCGATAGCATTGCATAAACTGACAGAAGAAGATCCTACATTCCAGGTGAGGGTTGATGACGAAACAGGCCAGACACTGATCAGCGGAATGGGAGAATTACACCTGGACATTATCGCCGACCGCATGCGTCGCGAATTCAATATCGAAGTGAACCGGGGTAACCCGCAAGTAGCCTACAAAGAAGCAATCACCAATGCAGTGATGCACCATGAGGTCTATAAAAAGCAGACCGGTGGAAAAGGACGTTTTGCTGATTTGGTAATTGAAGTCAGTCCGGCCGATGCAGGATTCAAAGGACTTCAGTTTATCAATGAGATCAAGGGTGGCAATATTCCCAGGGAATTTATACCATCCATCGAAAAAGGTTTAAAAGCCGCCATGACCAACGGACCTATCATCGGATTCCCGATGGAGAGTGTAAAGGTACGTTTGATTGATGGTTCATACCATAGTGTTGATTCTGATGCACTCTCTTTTCAGATCGCTGCCGGCATTGCATTTAAGGAAGCTAGTAAAAAGGCGAAAGTGGTGATCATGGAGCCGATCATGAAATTTGAAATTATCACTCCCAGCGAATACATGGGAGAGATAACAGGTGATATCACAAAACGGCGCGGGCAGGTTGAAGAGGTGGAATCCCGTATCGGGAAACAGATTATCCGCGGACGGGTGCCCTTGGCCGAAATGTTTGGTTATGTGACCACATTGCGCAGTCTTTCTTCCGGCAGAGCTACGGAGATGCTGGAATTTCTAAAATATGATATTACTCCAAAGGAGATTCAGGATGAAGTATTATATAAAATCAGGGGATATGTTCCCGCATATTAAATTTTTATATGAGCCAGAGAATTAGAATTAAACTGAAGTCTTACGATTACAACCTGGTTGACAAATCGGCCGAGAAGATCGTAAAAACCGTAAAGGCTACGGGAGCTGTTGTTAGTGGACCAATTCCTTTGCCAACGGATAAAAAGATATTCACGGTGCTGCGTGCAACCTTCGTGAACAAGAAATCACGGGAACAGTTTCAGCTATGCACCTACAAGAGGCTGCTGGATATTTACAGTACCACCTCGAAGACCATTGATGCACTGATGAAACTTGAACTTCCGAGTGGCGTGGAAGTTGAGATCAAGGTTTGATCTGGTTTGACAAGTATATTAATAACGTAAGAAACGTAACAGATGTCTGGATTAATAGGTAAAAAAATCGGAATGACCAGTATTTACGATGCAAACGGAAGAAACATCCCTTGCACCGTCATCGAAGCTGGCCCTTGCTATGTGACACAGGTCCGGTTAAATGAAAAAGACGGATACGAAGCGATCCAGCTTGCTTTCGATGAAAAGAAAGATAAGCACACCACAAAAGCGGAACGTGGCCATTTTGCCAAGTCCGGGATTACTCCGAAAAGGGTGGTAGCTGAATTTTCCCGTTTTGAGCAGGACCACCAGAAAGGGTTCGGCGATGTTTTAAAGGTAGATATTTTTACCGAAGGTGAATATATTGATGTGGTGGGTATATCCAAAGGTAAAGGTTTCCAGGGCGTTGTTAAACGTCATCATTTTGCAGGCGTTGGTGAAGCAAGTCACGGACAGCATAACCGCCTGAGGGCACCCGGATCGGTAGGTGCCTCATCCTGGCCTTCACGGGTTATGAAAGGAATGCGCATGGCCGGCCGCATGGGAGGCGACAAGGTTAAGGTGATCAACCTGCAGGTGTTAAAGATTATCCTCGAGAAAAACCTGATCTTAGTAAAGGGTGCAGTACCGGGTCACAATGGTTCATATGTAAAGATTGAGCGATGGAAGTAGCAGTATTTAGTATAACAGGAACAGAAACAGCCAATAAGGTTGTATTGGACGATTCGATCTTCGCGATCGAGCCCAATGATCATGCGATCTATCTGGATGTGAAGCAATACATGGCAAATCAGCGCCAGGGAACGCATGACACACTGGAAAAATCTACGATTTCCGGAAGCACGCGGAAGCTTCATAAACAAAAAGGAACGGGTGGTTCACGCAAGGGAAGTATTAAAAGCCCTCTTTTCAGGGGTGGTGCACGTATCTTTGGACCTCATCCCAGGGATTACAGTTTCAAACTGAATAAAAAGCTGAAACGGTTAGCCCGCAGGTCGGCTTTGAGTTATAAGGTGAAAGACAATCATCTTACGATCCTGGAAGATTTTACCTTTGAAACCCCGAAAACGAAAAACTTTACAGAGCTTTTGAAAAATTTCCAATTGACAGGTAAAAAGACTTTGTTGGTTATCGCCAAGTTCGAGGAAAATGTCTTCTTATCGTCACGAAATCTCAAAAGAGTCAAGGTGGTCAACGCGGCAGACCTGAATACCTACGAAATACTTGATGCAACTCAACTGTTGATCACAGCCGGTTCGCTCAAGGAAATTGAAAAAATCCATCAGAATTAAACCGATTAATTCGATACGACAATGACAGTTATTATTAAACCGATCATAACCGAGAAAATGACGCATTTGGGCGAAAAGCTCAACCGTTATGGTTTTATGGTTGACCGGAAGGCAAACAAGCTTCAGATCACACAGGCTATTAAAGACCTCTATGGAGTTGATGTAACTTCTGTCAATACCATGATTTTTTCCGGTAAAAACAAATCGCGCTTTACGAAGAGCGGGGTTATTTCCGGAAGAACGAATACATATAAGAAAGCCATTGTTACTTTGGCTAAAGGTGAAACAATTGATTTTTACAGCAATATCTAAAAAATGGCGCTTAAGAAATATAAACCGACAACACCCGGACAGCGTTTTAAAGTGATCAGCTCCTACGAGGAGATTACTTGCGACGTTCCCGAGAAGAGCCTGCTGGCTCCGTCGAAGAGATCCGGTGGAAGAAACAACGAAGGGAAAATGACCATGCGATATCTTGGCGGTGGTCATAAACAAATGTATCGTATTATCGACTTTAAACGGGATAAGGAGAATATTCCTGCCGTGGTTAAAACTATCGAGTATGATCCGAACAGGACATCACGAATTGCACTGGTGGTTTATAATGATGGGGAGAAGAGATACATTGTTGCTCCCCATGGGTTAAAAGTGGGCCAGACGATTGTAGCTGGAAAAGGAGTTGCTCCGGAGATCGGAAATGCATTGTATCTGAGTGAAATCCCTTTCGGAACAGTGGTACACAACGTAGAGTTGAGACCAGGCCAGGGCGCCAAAATGGTACGCAGCGCAGGAGCGCATGCTCAGCTGATGTCGCGCGACGGAAAGTTTGCCGTACTGAAAATGCCTTCCGGAGAAACACGGATGATCTTGCAGACTTGCAAAGCTACGGTCGGAATGGTGTCAAATATTGACCACAATCTTGAATCGTATGGAAAAGCTGGTCGTACACGTTGGTTAGGACGCCGTCCGAGGAATCGTGGCGTTTCCATGAATCCTGTTGACCATCCCATGGGCGGTGGTGAAGGACGTGCATCCGGCGGACATCCGCGCTCACGCAAAGGAACGCCTGCAAAGGGTTACAAGACACGCGCCCGCAAAAAACAGTCGAACAAGTATATCATTGAACGCAGGAAGAAGTAATAGATAATAAATCAAACTATGAGCCGATCGCTTAAAAAAGGTCCGTATATCCACTATAAGCTGGAGAAGAAAGTAATGGAACTTCTGGAATCCAAGAAAAAGACCGTCGTGAAAACCTGGTCGCGCGGTTCCATGATATCTCCCGATTTTGTTGGCCAGACTATTGCCGTGCATAATGGCAACAAGTTTATCCCGGTATATATTACCGAGAATATGGTCGGCCATAAACTGGGCGAATTTGCACCGACACGTATTTTCCGTGGTCATGCAGGCAATAAAGATAAAGGAAAGAAATAACCTATTAATCAAGATAAATTATGGGAGTCAGAACCCGCACCAGAGCCGAGAATCGGAAAGAGGCCAAAAAGAATGTGGCTTTTGCCAAACTGAATAATTGTCCGACATCACCGCGTAAAATGCGATTGGTAGCCGACCTGATCAGAGGAAAAAGGGTGGAAATGGCCTTGCATATTTTGAAACACAATGCAAAACAGCCTTCCGAACGATTACGTAAGCTGTTGTTGTCGGCCATCGCAAACTGGCAGATCAAGAATGAAGGTTTACGCATCGAAGATAGTGATTTGTTTGTTAAGGAAGTTTTTGTTGACAGCGGAAGGCAGCTCAAACGTTTGCTTACTGCTCCTCAGGGACGGGCCCACCGGATCCGCAAACGCTCGAACCATGTGACCATTCTCCTTGACAGTCTGAATAAACCGGAGGTTGAAGTAGAAGAAACCGAAGAAGTTGAAGAAAACAATTAGTAAAAATATATTAATAAGCAATAATTAAAAGTAAGTTTAATGGGACAAAAGACCAATCCGATTGCAAACAGGTTAGGCATCATCCGCGGCTGGGATTCAAACTGGTTCGGCGGGAAGAATTTTGAGTCTAAGCTGGTCGAGGACGCAAAGATTCGTATGTATTTGAATGCCCGTCTTTCCAAGGCTAGCATATCAAAAATCGTAATTGAACGTACCTTGAAGCTGGTAACTGTTACCATTCATACAGCCCGGCCGGGTATCATCATTGGCAAGGGTGGCCAGGAGGTTGATAAGTTGAAAGAAGAGTTGAAAAAGATTACCAAAAAGGAGATCCAGATCAACATCTCTGAAATCAAGCGTCCCGAAATTGATGCTGTTATTGTCGGCAATACAGTGGCAAGTCAGATCGAAGGCCGCATCTCTTACCGGCGTGCGATAAAGACTTCCATCGCTTCGGCCATGAGGATTGGCGCTGAAGGTATTAAGATCATGATTTCCGGCCGTGTTGGCGGCGCTGAAATGGCCCGACGCGAACAGTATAAGGAGGGTCGGATTCCGCTGCATACATTTCGCGCAGATATCGATTATGCAACGGCGGAAGCCCATACAACCTACGGCATTATTGGAATTAAGGTGTGGATTTGCAAAGGGGATATTTATGGCCGTCCCGATCTGGTTCCCGATGCAGCATCAACCAAAGTAAAACCTTCGCAACACCGTGCTGGTGACCGACAGGGTGATCGTGACCGTGGTCGCGGAGACCGTGGTGGTGATCGTGGCTCTGATCGCCGGGGCGATCGCGGCCCAAGAGATGGCGGAAATTCGCGCGGAAGAAGATAATTGAATGCAACGTAACCTATAATATAATTGAATAATGTTACAGCCAAAGAAAACCAAGTACAGGAAACAGCAGAAAGGAAAGATGAAGGGCAACGCCCAGCGTGGTCATCAGCTCGCTTTTGGCTCATTTGGTATCAAGACCCTGGAAGAAGCATGGATCACTGGTCGGCAGATTGAAGCTGCCCGTCAAGCGATTACCCGTCATATGAAACGTGAAGGACAATTGTGGATCCGCATTTTCCCTGATAAGCCGGTTACTAAAAAACCTGCCGAAGTCAGGATGGGTAAAGGAAAAGGTGCACCCGAATATTTTGTTGCTCGGATCAACCCGGGCCGGATCATGTTTGAAATTGAAGGCGTGCCCCTCATTGTTGCCAAGGAAGCGCTTCGCCTGGGAGCTCAGAAACTCCCGGTTCAAACCAAAACAGTTACACGTAAAGATTACATCGAAGAAGCAGTATAGCGTAATGGCGGTTCACAGGATCGCCCAATAAAATCATGGCGATGCATCACATCGCTCAAATAGTCAAGGCGATCGAACACATCGCCCCAACAAAAAGAAAAATGGAACAGAAAGTCATCAGAGAATTAACAACGGCAGAAGTCCTGGAAAGATTGGATGAAGAAAGGCGGCAACTTACAAAGCTTAAGTTGAATCATGCCGTATCTCCATTGGAAAATCCAAATAAGATCAAGGCTTATCGAAAAACACTCGCTCGCCTTCTGACCGAATTGCGTCGTCGGCAAAACGCTGAAAAGATCACTAAAACAGAAAAGTCATAGTAAAGACTTACCGCAGTGCGTCTCAAGCGCACTACAGGCAGTCTTAAAAAAGAGAATATGGAAACGAGAAACCTGAGAAAAGAAAAGACCGGTATCGTTGTAAGCAACAAGATGGAAAAATCTATCGTCATTCAAGTTGAACGTAAGGTTAAACATCCTAAATACGGAAAGTTCGTTAAGAAATCTTCCCGCTTTATGGCCCACGATGACAAGAATGAATGCAGCGAAGGTGATAAAGTACGGATCGCGGAAACAAGACCGTTGAGTAAAAATAAGTGTTGGAGACTTGTCGAAATCATTGAAAAGGTTAAATAGCCATGGTACAACAAGAGTCAAGATTATCAGTCGCAGATAACAGCGGAGCCAAGGAAGTCCTGTGTATAAAAGTATTGGGCGGAACACGCAGGCGGTATGCCCGGTTAGGCGACCGGATCATTGTAACGGTAAAACACGCGTTACCTTCAGGAAACATCAAAAAAGGGACGGTGGCGAAGGCGGTGGTTGTGAGAACCAAGAAGGAGACACGACGCGCCGATGGTTCTTATATCCGCTTTGATGACAATGCAGTTGTGTTGCTCAACAATGCTGGTGAAATGATCGGTACCCGTATCTTCGGACCTGTTGCCAGGGAGTTACGCGAAAAACAATTTATGAAAATCGTTTCTTTAGCACCAGAAGTGCTTTAAGCATATACAATAATTATCATGCAGAAGAAGTTAAACATTCGAAAAGGCGACACGGTAATGGTTATTGCCGGTGATTCAAGAGGCCAGCAAGGAAAAGTATTGCGCGTCGATATTGATAAAAGCAAAGCCATTGTGGAAGGGGTTAATTTGGTGTCAAAACATACCAAGCCCAACGCCAAAAGTCCTCAGGGAGGCATCGTGAAAATGGAAGCCCCCGTGCATCTTTCCAACCTGAAGCTGGTTGACAACTCAGGCACACCGACGCGTATCGGCAGAAGATTGGATCCCAAAACGGAGAAATTGGTTCGCTATTCAAAAAAATCAGGGGAGGTTATAAAATAATGGAATATTCACCAAGATTAAAAGACAAGTACCTGAAGGAGATTGTTCCTGCGCTTATCAAGCAGTTCAACTATAAGAGTCCTATGCAGGTTCCACGGATCAATAAGATATGTCTCAACCAGGGATTAGGTATTGCTAATACGGATAAAAAATTCATCGACAGCGGAATTAACGAAATGACGATGATCACCGGTCAAAAAGCAGTATCGACCAAATCCAAGAAAGACATTTCGAACTTCAAACTTAGAAAAGGAAATCCCATCGGCGTTCGCGTAACCTTGCGTGGCGAACGCATGTATGATTTCCTCGACCGTTTGATTTCAGTCGCCCTGCCACGCGTTCGCGATTTTCGCGGAATAAGTGACAAAGGGTTTGACGGACGCGGTAATTATACCCTCGGTGTAACTGAGCAGATTATATTTCCGGAAATTGACATTGACAAGGTAACCCGGATAAACGGACTGGATATCACCTTCGTGACTTCCGCCACCAACGACCGCGAGGCGCATGCCTTATTGAAAGAATTTGGAATTCCTTTTAAAACAAAGTAAACATATGGCAAAAGAATCAATAAAAGCCAGAGAACGGAAACGTGAACGAATGGTGGCAAAATTCGCTGAAAAGCGTAAAGCGCTCAAGGAAGCTGGTGATTATATCGGCCTTCAGAAACTTCCCAAGAACGCATCGCCAATTCGTTTGCATAATCGTTGCAAACTCACAGGCCGACCGAAGGGATATATGCGCCTGTTTGGCGTATCCCGTATCAATTTCAGGGAAATGGCCAACAAAGGCCTGATCCCCGGTGTAAGAAAAGCCAGTTGGTAAAATGGTAGGGACGATCTGCCAGATCGCAGGAAAGATAAGGGCGATCTGCCAGATCGCCCCAACAAAAATAAATTAAAAAGAAAAATAAATGGTTACGGATCCCATTGCAGATTATCTAACTCGAATCAGGAATGCCGTTATGGCAAACCACCGCGTTGTCGAAATTCCAAAGTCGAAGATCAAAGAGGAGATTACACGGATTCTCTTTGAAAAAGGATATATACTCAATTATAAAGTCGAGAACGAACCTCGTCCCGGCATAATTAAAATTGCGTTGAAATATCATCCTGTCTCTAAATTGTCAGCAATTAACAGCTTGGTGAGAATTTCAAAACCCGGTTTGCGGAAATATGTTGACAACGAACATTTACCGCGTGTATTGAACGGTTTGGGTATCGCCATTTTGTCAACATCTCACGGTGTTATGACCGATAAGGAAGCCCGCAAACAGAACGTTGGCGGTGAGGTATTATGTCACATCAGTTAATTAGGAGAATTTAACATGTCAAGAATAGGAAAATTACCGATTGCAATACCAGATGGCGTGCAGATCTCTGTCTCCGAATCCAATCTGGTTACTGTGAAAGGGAAATTGGGTCAACTTCAACAGCAAGTGGACCCCAAAATAACCCTGAAGATTGAAGATGCCACAATAACTGTAGAAAGGCATAGTGAAGAGCAGGACGACCGATCAAAACACGGATTATACCGTTCCCTGGTATATAACATGGTTAAGGGTGTTTCTGAAGGATTTACAACGGTGCAGGAATTGGTTGGCGTGGGTTATAAGGCAACCGGCAATGGTCAACTGTTGGAACTTTCGCTTGGGTATTCACACAATATCCTGTTAGAACTTCCTGATGCAATTCAGGTTGAGACCACTGCCGTTAAAGGAAAGAGCAATTCTATCATTTTAAAATCGGTTGACAAACAACTCCTGGGACAGGTTGCTGCCAAGATACGTTCGTTCCGTAAGCCGGAACCATACAAAGGCAAAGGTATCCGTTTCCAGGGAGAAGAGATCAAGAAGAAGGCTGGTAAATCAGCCGCCGGACAATAAATAAGGGCGACCTGCCAGGTCGCCCAAACAAATCAGCGACCTGCCAGGTCGCCAAAACGAAAAAACGAAATAAAATGGCTATTAAGAGTAGAAAAGAATTTCGCAGGTTCAGGATCAAAAAAAGGATACGTAAAATCATCCAAGGGACTCCTGACAGGCCTCGCATGACCGTGTTCCGCAGTAGTAAGGCTATTTATGTGCAACTGATCGATGACCAGGCCGGAAAAACATTGGTATCTTCTTCTTCCCTGGAAAAAGGAATGAAAGATCAGAAAGGTACCAAAACTGAGATCGCGAAAGCGGTTGGCAAGCATGTAGCTGAAAAAGCGCTTCAGACTGGTATTGAAAAGGTTGTTTTTGATCGTAACGGTTATTTATATCATGGCAGGGTAAAATCTTTGGCCGACGCTGCCAGGGAAGGTGGCCTAAAATTCTAAGGAAGATATGACAAACATTAATGTAAAAAGAGTAAAATCGAGCGAAATCGAATTCAAAGATCGACTGGTCAGCATTCAACGTGTGACTAAGGTGACCAAAGGTGGCCGGACATTTAGTTTTTCTGCCATTGTGGTTGTTGGGAACGAAAACGGAGTGGTTGGTTATGGACTCGGTAAGGCAAAGGAAGTCACTGCTGCTATTGCAAAAGGTGTTGATGATGCCAAAAAGAACCTGATCAAGGTCCCAATTCTTAAAGGGACGATTCCTCATGACCAATTAGGCAAATACAGTGGCGCACTTGTTTATATCAAGCCTGCCGCACCAGGAACAGGGGTAATTGCCGGAGGCGCCATGCGTGCAGTTTTGGAAAGTGTCGGTGTCAAGGACGTTCTTGCTAAATCAAAAGGTTCATCCAACCCGCACAGTGTGGTAAAAGCCACCATCAATGCCTTGATCAAACTTAGGGATCCATACACGGTTGCTCAACTCAGAGGGATTGAATTGAATCAAGTATTTAATGGCTAATTTATTATTTAAGGCTATTCAGAACAATGGAAAAAATTAAAATAACACAGGTTCGCAGTGGCATCGGAAGACCGTTGCGTCAGAAACGTACCCTGGAGGCGCTGGGGCTGAAACGGATTCGCCATACTGTAGAACATGATGCCACTCCTCAGATTATGGGTATGGTAAATAAGGTTTTACACCTGGTTACATTTGAAAAAGTATAACAAAAGATAAAGGATACTGAAATGGATTTAAGCAATCTTAAACCGGCAAAAGGTTCGACAAAAAAGGTAAAGCGTATTGGCAGGGGACAAGGTTCCGGTCGTGGTGGAACATCTACCCGTGGCCATAAAGGAGCAAAGTCACGTTCAGGATACTCTAAAAAAATAGGGTATGAGGGCGGTCAGATGTCACTTGTAAGACGTGTGCCTAAATTCGGCTTCAAGAACTTCAACCGGATTGAATATAAAGGAATCAACCTTGATGTTTTACAACAAATTGCCGAAAAAAAGGAGATCACGGTAATTACGCCGGAGGTACTGGTCCAAAGCGGATATGTATCGAAAAAAGACCGGATTAAAATTTTGGGACGTGGTGAATTAAAGGCCAAACTCGAAATTACCGTACATGCGTTTTCGGCTACCGCCCGAAAAGCAATTGAAGAATTAGGTGGAGTCGCTAACACACTTTAAACTTGTTTGAATGAAAAAACTGATTCAAACCATACGAAACATCTGGAAGATTGAAGACCTTCGAAAGAGGATAATCTATACGATCGGAATTATCATGATATATCGTTTGGGATCTTATGTGGTACTTCCAGGAGTGGACCCCAGTATGCTGGCCAGCCTTCAAAATCAAACCAGTTCTGGCCTGTTGGGGCTGTTGAATATGTTTTCCGGTGGAGCTTTTTCCAATGCGTCAATTTTTGCGCTTGGGATCATGCCCTATATTTCTGCATCCATTGTAATGCAATTACTGGGTATGGCGATTCCATACTTCCAGAAACTTCAAAAAGAGGGTGAAAGTGGCAGAAAAAAAATCAACCAGATGACGCGTTATCTGACCGTTATCATTTTGATTTTTCAATCGCCTGCCTACATTGCCAACCTGGCTGCTCAACTGCCGGCGGAGGCGATCTCACCTTTCAACCCAAGCATTACACATCATTCTGTGTTTTCTTTCTTTGGAATTTCTTCCATTATCATTTTAACCGCTGGTTCCATGTTCGTGATGTGGCTCGGTGAACGTATCACTGATAAAGGAATCGGTAATGGTATCTCTCTCATTATTATGATCGGGATCATTGCACGTCTGCCGTTCTCATTATTCGGAGAATTGGTTTCGAGAATGGAACAGAAAGGTGGAGGCCTGGTCTTTTTTGTTGTCGAAATCGCATTCCTGGTGCTTGTGATCCTTGTCACAATTTTACTTGTACAAGGTACCCGGAAGATTCCCGTGCAATATGCAAAACGGATTGTAGGAAATAAACAGTATGGCGGCGTGCGTCAATATATTCCACTAAAGGTTAATGCCGCAGGTGTAATGCCCATTATTTTTGCACAGGCAATCATGTTCCTGCCGTTGACCATCGCAGGTTTTGCCAGCAACGAAACTCTGACAGGGTTTACAAGGGTTTTTACTGATATCAATGGGTTTGTATATAACCTTACATTTTTCTTTCTGATAATCATATTCACCTATTTCTATACTGCTATTACGGTAAATCCAAACCAAATGGCTGAGGATATGAAAAAGAATGGTGGTTTTATCCCGGGCGTCAAACCTGGAAAGAAAACTGCTGAATTTATTGATGATATCATGTCGCGCATTACACTGCCGGGTTCAATTTTCCTGGGTTTTGTTGCGATTATGCCTGCCCTGGTCAGCCTGATCGGAATAACCTCTCAGTTTGCCCAGTTCTATGGAGGTACATCTCTGCTGATTCTGGTAGGGGTTGTGCTTGATACATTACAGCAAATTGAAAGCCATCTGCTGATGCGTCATTATGATGGTTTAACGAAATCGGGAAGAATTAAAGGCCGATCCTCCTTTTCCGTTTCCAGTTAGTTAACTATGTTTAACAAAACAATGACGGTCAAATCGGAGGATGAGATTGAAATACTGAAAGAAAATGCCATCATTGTCAGCAAAACACTCGCGGAGGTCGCGAAATATATAAAACCTGGTGTTAGCACGTTAACACTTGACAAAATAGCTGAAGAGTTTATCCGGGCCGAAGGAGCAATTCCCGGATTTAAAGGTTACAGGGGTTTTCCGGGAACCTTATGCGTCTCTACCAACGAAGAGGTAGTGCATGGAATCCCGGGTGACAGAGTTCTTAGAAATGGTGATATAGTTTCGATTGACTGCGGATGTCAGAAAAAGGGATATTATGGCGATTCAGCTTATACTTTCCCTGTTGGAGAGGTTTCTGTTGAGGGTTTGGAACTGCTGAAACGAACCAAAGAGTCCCTGTTTATGGCCATTGAAATGGCTGTGGCCGGACGAAGGGTTGGCGATATCAGCGCCGCAGTCCAGGAATATGTGGAGAGTTTTGGCTACTCGGTTGTACGAGAACTTGTCGGACATGGGATCGGTAAGGAGTTGCACGAAAAACCAGATATTCCCAATTATGGACGACGGGGTTCCGGTGTGAAGATGCCGGTGGGACTTACGATTTGCATCGAACCCATGATCAATATGGGCGCAAAATCGGTAGTTCAGGATACTGATGGATGGACGATCCGTACTGCAGACAGGATGCCTTCAGCACATTTTGAGCTGACTGTTGTGGTGAGAAAGGAGAAAGCTGAGATCCTGTCAACCTTCCGTTACATCGAAGAAGTTTTAGGAGCAAGGAGTATATAGTATGGCAAAACAATCGTCAATACAACAAGATGGCACGGTCATTGAATCTTTAGGAAATGCAATGTTTCGTGTTGAGTTAGAAAACGGGCATGTGATTACCGCCCATATCTCGGGAAAAATGAGGATGCACTACATCAAAATTCTACCCGGTGATCGAGTACGGATCGAAATGTCACCTTATGATTTATCAAAAGGAAGAATTACGTTCAGATATCAATAGACATAAAGCAAACGTAAAATGAAAGTAAGAACATCAATTAAGAAAAGATCTGCTGATTGTAAGATCGTTCGCAGAAATGGCAAACTGTATGTCATTAACAAAAAGAATCCGAAATTTAAACAAAGACAAGGTTAGATTTTACAAATATAAAATTGGATTATTATGGCCAGAATTGCAGGTATTGACATACCTAAAAATAAAAGAGGTGAAATTGGGCTGACCTATATTTTCGGTATCGGAAGAAGCAATGCTCAAAAGATCCTGGATTTAGCCGGCGTGGACAGGAATAAAAAAGTTCAGGACTGGGATGATGACGAACAGAATAAAATCCGTACGATCATCAATGATAATTTCAAGATTGAAGGCGCTCTGCGATCCGAGGTACAGATGAATATCAAACGATTAATGGATATTGGCTGCTATCGCGGAATTCGTCACCGTTTGGGATTGCCTGTCAGGGGACAAAGCACCAAGAACAATGCACGTACCCGCAAAGGCAGAAAAAAAACCGTTGCCAACAAGAAAAAGGCAACCAAGGGTTAATCGTTCATGCACATAGCAACATAAATATATGGCAAAGACTGAAAAAAGTTCAAAGAAAAGAGTGGTGAGAGTTGATTCAATAGGGAAAGCCTATGTCAATGCTTCATTCAACAATCTCATCATAACCCTGACCAACAATGGCGGGCAGGTGATCAGTTGGTCCTCCGCGGGAAAAATGGGGTTCAGGGGGTCTAAGAAAAACACACCCTATGCTGCACAGATGGCGGCCCAGGATGCTTCAAAAGTTGCCTTCGACCTCGGTCTCCGTAAAGTAAAGGTGTTTATCAAGGGTCCGGGGGCTGGCCGTGAATCTGCAATCCGTACCCTGCATACTGCGGGGATAGAAGTTATGGAGATCGTCGATATCACTCCATTGCCGCATAACGGTTGTCGTCCGCCGAAAAGAAGAAGAGTTTAACAATAAATTATATCTATTACCATGGCAAGATACATCGGACCTAAGTCCAGAATTGCAAGAAGGTTCCGCGACCCTATTTTCGGTCCTGACAAGAGTTATGAAAAAAAGAATTACCCGCCGGGAATGCACGGCCAGACCAAGCGCAGGGCAAAGGTTTCAGAATATGGGACTCAACTCATGGAGAAACAAAAAGCCAAATACACCTATGGTATCCTTGAAAAGCAATTCAGAAATGTCTTTTTGAAAGCATCCCGTAAAGGTGGTATCACCGGAGAAGTGTTGTTGCAACTCATTGAATCACGTCTCGATAATGTGGTTTACAGGTTAGGGATATCACCCACCAGGGATGGAGCGCGTCAGTTGATTGGCCATCGCCACATCCTTGTGAATGGTAAAATTGTGAATATCCCATCCATGGAACTACGTCCGGGTGATCTCGTGTCTATCCGCGAACGTTCAAAGTCGCTGGAGGTAATTACGAACTCTTTATCTGGACGCGGAAACCAATATCCCTGGCTTGAATGGGATGGTGGTATGCTGACAGGCAAATTTATGAATTACCCCGAACGCGAACAGATTCCTGAAAACATTAAGGAGCAACTGATCGTCGAATTGTATTCGAAATAATCTTAAAAAAAAAATAACATGGCAATATTACCTTTCCAAAAACCTGATAAGGTCATCATGGTGGAAGCCGACGAATGCCGCGGTGTATTTGAATTTCGTCCGCTTGAACCCGGTTTTGGCGTAACCATTGGAAACTCTCTCCGAAGGATTTTGCTTTCTTCATTGGAAGGCTTTGCCATCACTTCGGTGAAAATTGAAGGGGTGGAACAGGAATTTTCGACCATCGTAGGAGTAATTGAGGATGTGACCGAGATGATCCTGAACCTGAAACAAATCCGGTTTAAACGGTTGATCGATAGCGAAAGCTCCGAAAAGGTTACAGTAATTATCGCCCAGCAAAAGGAATTTAAAGCTGGTGATATCAACAAATTTTTATCAGTTTTCCAGGTTTTAAACCCGGAAATTGTGATTTGCCATATGGAGCCGAATGTCAAATTAACCATTGAACTTTCCATTGACAAAGGCCGTGGTTATATTCCTGCCGAGGAGAACAAAACACTCACTTCGTCTCTGGGTAGAATCTCCATTGACTCAGTGCACACCCCGATCAAGAATGTGACTTTTAATGTCGAAAATTTTCGGGTCGAACAAAAGACCGACTACGAAAAACTTGTAATGGAAGTAGTCACCGATGGCTCAATCCAACCTAAAAATGCCTTGAAAGAGGCTGCAAAGATCCTCATCCACCACTTCATGTTGTTTTCTGACGAAAGAATAACGCTGGATGCCTCCGAAAAAGCTGTGGCAGAGGAGTTTGATGAAACTTCCCTGCATATCCGGCAGTTGTTGAAGACCAAACTGGTTGACATGGATCTGTCGGTAAGGGCATTGAATTGCCTGAAGGCTGCTGATGTGGAATACCTGGGCGACCTTGTGGCATTTAATAAAAATGATTTGTTGAAGTTTCGCAATTTTGGCAAAAAATCACTAACCGAACTCGAAGAACTGGTAAAATCAAAGGGACTTGAATTTGGTATGAATACGACAAAATATAAATTAGATAAGGATTAATTGCAATGAGACACCAAAAGAAATTTAATCATTTAGGAAGAAAAAGTGCGCACCGAAAGGCTATGCTTTCAAATATGGCTGCCTCACTGATCATGCATAAAAGGATCCATACGACCGTGGCCAAAGCGAAAGCCCTTCGTATTTACGTTGAACCGCTGATCACAAAGTCAAAAGAGGATACCACACATTCAAGACGTACAGTTTTCAGCTACCTGCAAAACAAGGAAGCTGTTACTGAACTTTTTCGTGAGATTGCAAAAAAGATCATGGATCGGCCCGGAGGTTATACACGCATTTTGAAAACTGGTAACCGCTTTGGTGATAACGCAGAAATGTGCCTGATCGAACTGGTTGATTATAATGAAGCCATGTTGTCGGTTAAAGATGATGGCAAAGCTAAATCAAAGCGCAGGAGAAGGGGTAGTTCCAAGAAAAAAGCTGATGAGGTTGGCGATGAAGTTGAAGAGACAACTTCTGTGAAAACAGAAACAGAAGTAAAACCTAAAAAAGAACCCAGGAAAGCAGAAGACCCCAAACCAGAACCTGATTCTACGCCAGAACCTGAGCCTGCACCAGAACCTGAGCCTGCACCAGAACCTGAACCAGAGCCTGCATCAGATCCGGAACCTGAACCTTCGGTCGAATCCGAACCAACTGAAGAACAACCTAAAGTATAACATATTATAAATAAATGCAGGAAAAGGATGACGTAAGAAATTATGTTGTCCTTTTTTGTTTAACATATTAAAAACAATTTAAAAATCTGATTATGAGTACTATTTTATCAATCCACGCCAGACAGATCCTTGATTCAAGAGGAAACCCCACGGTTGAAGTAGATGTCGTTACTGACAATGGGATTATTGGCAGGGCAGCTGTTCCTTCCGGAGCATCGACAGGAGTGCATGAGGCGGTAGAATTACGTGATGGAGATCCGATGTTTTACCTCGGAAAAGGTGTTTTACAAGCCGTTCACAACGTGAATACCGTGATTGCCCCGGAAATCCAGGGGATGTTTGTAACCGATCAGATCGAGATCGATATGAAACTGATCGAGATTGATGGAACCCCGAATAAGGCCAAACTTGGCGCCAATGCAATTCTTGGAGTTTCGCTTGCTGCGGCACATGCAGCGGCTAACCTTACCGGACAGGAATTATATAGGTACATCGGAGGAGTGGCCGCACAAACGCTGCCGATTCCCATGATGAACATCCTTAACGGAGGGTCTCACGCCGATAACTCCATCGATTTTCAGGAATTCATGATCATGCCGGTAGGGGCTTCATCCTTTAGTGAAGCGCTTCGTATGGGAGCTGAAGTGTTCCATAACCTTAAAGGAGTTCTGAAGAAAGGGAAATACTCAACAAACGTTGGTGATGAAGGTGGATTCGCTCCAAATCTAAAGTCGAACGAAGAAGCCCTCGAGGTGATTATGAAGGCGATTGAAATTTCGGGGTATGAACCAGGCAAGGATATTTATATTGCGCTCGACCCTGCCTCCTCCGAATATTATATCGCTGAGGAAAATGTTTACCATCTGAAAAAATCAACCGGGGAGAAACTTTCACCTGCCGAAATGGTTGATTTCTGGAAAGACTGGGTAAAACGCTACCCGATTATTTCGATTGAAGATGGAATGGCGGAAGATGATTGGGATGGATGGAAACTGATGACCCAAAAACTTGGCAGTAAGATTCAACTTGTTGGGGATGATATTTTTGTAACCAACGTTGAACGCCTGGCTCAAGGGTTCAGGCAAGGTGTTGCCAATTCAATACTGGTTAAGGTGAACCAGATCGGAACATTGAGCGAAACCATCGATGCGGTGAATATGGCCTACCGGAACAGCTATACTGCTGTGATCAGCCACCGTTCTGGCGAGACCGAAGATGTTACCATTGCCGATCTTGCGGTAGCCTTGAATACCGGATTGATCAAAACGGGATCCGCCTGCCGTACCGACCGGATCGCCAAATACAACCAGTTGCTCCGTATCGAAGAACAATTGGGTTATACCGCGAAATACCTGGGAAAAGACTTTAAATTTGTGAAGTAGGTGACAGGCTGTCACCCTGTTACCCTGTCACCCTGTTACCCTGTTACCCTGTCACCCTGTTATTCAGTGAAGTTCTCCAAGACATTCACCAACAGCCCGGTGACATGTCTAACATTCTCGTTGAAGACACGTAGAACATCCTCCCAGGTAACCGGCTCCTCATCATGTTTCCATGAATCATAATCTGTGGAAAGCGCAATTGCTGCATAGGGAATCCCAGCCTCCATTGACAGACTTGCTTCCGGAGCAATACTCATGTTGATCACATCTGCCCCAAAAAGACGGAACATTTTCGATTCTGCCCTGGTTGAAAAGCGTGGTCCTTCAATGGTTACAATGGTTCCGGCAGGATGAAACGAAATACCGTTCTCTTTACATCCCCTGATCAGCATCAACCGCAGTTTCTCGGAAAATGGATCCGCCATTGCGGTATGTCCCAAAATGCCTGGTTCGAATTTTTCATGAAAAGTATTGATCCTGTGCCTGGTAAAATCAATAAATTGATCGGCAATGACCATATCTCCCCGTCCGATCTCCTCCCTCAGGCTGCCACATGCAGTTGTAGCAAAGATGTATTGACAACCCAAATTTTTCAAGGCCCATATATTCGCCCGGTTGTTGACTTGTGTCGGTGGGATGGAATGGTCGCGGCCATGTCTTGAAAGGATATACACTTCACAACGCCCGATATTTCCGGTGAAAAATGACGAACTTGGCGAACCATATGGTGTGTCAATGCTTACTTCCCCGGAATCTGTAAAAATGTTCAATTTCTCGAGGCCTGACCCTCCGATGAGCCCGATTTTTGTCATAACAGAAATTTTTTACGAATTTACTGTAAAGCAATGTGCGAATCTATATTTTCTTTAACGTTTCGATAGCCTCGCTAACATGCTTTTCAAAGTTGAGCTGAGATGAGAATATCATTTGGATAACACCTTGCTTATCAATAACAAATGTAACCCGCCCGGGCAAAATTCCGAGAGATTTACCCACACCATATTTCTCTGCTACGGTTTTATCCCTGTCAGAGAGGAGAATGAATGGCAATTTATGATTAGCCGCGAATGCCTGATGAGATGCTACATCATCGGAACTGATACCGATCACAACGGTGCCGGCACTTTTGAAAACTTCATAGTTGTCACGGAAACTGCAGGCCTCCCTTGTGCAGCCGTATGATTCATCTTTGGGATAAAAAAAGAGAACCAGATTCGATTTCCCCAGGTAATCACTGAGATTCACTCTCTGACCATACTGATCAGGTAAGGAAAAATCAGGCGCTTTGCTGCCAATTTCAATTTTATTTGTCATGTCGTTGTTTATAATTCCGGATTGTTCACCGGAAGGTTCTGATTGACTGTTGTTGCAAGCATACAATACACCAACTGTAAGAAGTACTGTAAATCCAAAAAAAAATGTCTTCGGTGGCATTATTTCATCGGTATTCTGGGAAAAAGCTGAAACCATAAAGATAATAAAAATAATCGGTTGTATCCCGTGATATAACTTTTCTGCAAAAAAATGATTTACCCATTAAAACAATTATCTAAGCAAGAGTTATCACTTTATTTATTTAGAATTCATCCAAATAATCACAGGTTTTTCGTATCTTTGCATCCATGTTAATAGAAATTTTAAAAATCAATGTGCTATGATGAAGGTAGTATTTTTTATATTTAACTTTTTTGCCCTGACTATGATGACTAACGCCCAGGAATATAAATCATTTTATGATTTTAAAGTTCAGACTATTGATGGCCAGTTATTTGACCTTGCTACCCTGAAAGGGAAAAAGGTATTAGTTGTCAACGTAGCCTCCAAATGCGGTTACACCCCGCAATATGCTCAACTGGAAGAGCTTTATAATAAATACCACGATAATAATTTAGTGATATTGGGTTTCCCCGCTAATAATTTCGGGAGCCAGGAACCCGGTACCAATGAGGAGATCAAGGAGTTCTGCACAAGCAGGTACCATGTTACCTTTCCAATGATGGCTAAAATTTCCGTGAAAGGGAACGACATTGATCCACTCTATAACTGGCTTACTTCAAAGGATCAGAACGGTGTGCTCGATGCCCCGGTAAAATGGAACTTTCAAAAATTCATGATCAACGAACAAGGTCAGGTGGCTGGTTTTGCCACATCCGGCGATAAGCCCTTCGACGACAAAATCATCTCCTGGATTGAAAAAAACTAATTCCATTTATTTCACTATTTCACTATTTTACTATTTCGCTATTTAATATCTGAAGCATGTCAACTCTCTCTAAATACAAATGCACAATTTGTGGCCATGTGTATGACCCCCTGGAAGGTGATCCGGATTCAGGTATCGCCCCTGGAACTGCCTTTGAAGATATTCCTGAGGATTGGGTCTGCCCGATTTGCGGCGTTAGAAAAGAGGATTATGTAAAGATGCGATAGAAGGACAATGGACGTGAGACGCAGTTGTGCGGGTTTCGGAAATTTCAATTAACTTTGATATTCCAAAACCAAGAGATTTATTATGGAAAAGAGCATCAAAGGAACCAGAACAGAAAAAAATCTGCTGAAGGCATTTGCAGGTGAATCACAGGCAAAAAATCGTTATACTTTTTACGCAAAACAGGCAAGAAAAGAAGGATTTGAACAGATTGCAGCATTTTTCGACGAAACAGCCATGAATGAAGAGAGTCATGCTAAGATCTTCTTCCGTTTCCTCGAGGGTGGCCCGGTTGAAATTACAGCGTCGTACCCTGCCGGGATCATCGGCATGACAGCACAAAATCTGAAAGCATCTGCAGATGGTGAACATGAAGAGTGGACAGAGCTCTATCCTGAATTTGGAAAAATTGCAACCGATGAGGGTTTTCCCAAGGTGGCCACGGCTTTCAAACTGATCGCCACAGTTGAGAAACACCATGAAAAACGCTATCTGAAACTGCTCAACAACCTTGAAAAGAACAGGGTATTTGAGAAAGATGAAAAAACTTATTGGGTCTGTCGTAAATGCGGGTACATACATTATGGTATCAAAGCATTACAGAACTGCCCGGCATGCGATCACCCCATGGGATATTTTGAGGTGATGCAGACGAATTATTAAACGTGACGCGTAACGCGTGACACGTGACGCGTGACACATGACCGCATAAACGATCCGTTACATGTTTACCAGTTTACCTGTTTACCCGTTCACCTGTTCACCCGTTTACAAAAAAAAACAACAATCAAATGTCAAAAAAACGCAAATTCAGCAAAGAAGAGGTTTTAAAGGATTATAAACTGGCCAATGAAAGTCGCCAGGTTAGCTTATTGGGCCGGAGAGAGGTACTGGGGGGAAAGGCCAATTTCGGTCTTTTCGGAGATGGGAAGGAGATCCCGCAGATCATAAAAGCGAAATTCTTTCAAAATGGTGACTGGCGTTCGGGTTACTATCGCGATCAGACTTTTATGATGGCTGCCGGGTTGTCAAATCTTGATGTCTTTTTTGCTCAGTTATATGGCGACACTGATCTGAAACGCAACCCTGATAACGGCGGCCGGTTGATGAATGCTCATTTTGCCACACGGAGCCTTGACGATAAGGGCGATTGGAAAGATCTGACCAAGCAAAAGAACTCGTCGGGGGATATTTCACCCACTGCCGGACAAATGCCACGTTTGCTCGGCCTTGCCCTTGCCTCAAAAGTATTCCGGGACAGTCCGGAGATGTGGGATGCTGCGAAAAAATTCACCGTAAAAGGCAATGAAATTGCCTTCGGTATGATTGGCGATGCCTCCACCTCAGAGGGACATTTCTTTGAAACCATCAATGCCGCTGGCGTGTTGCAGGTACCCATCGCACTCTCCATCTGGGATGATGGATATGGAATTTCAGTTCCAAAAAAATACCAAACCACCAAAGAGGATATATCCGAACTGCTGAAAGGTTTCGTGGCCGATGATAAAAAGCCAGGCATCCGGCTTTACACCTGTATGGGTTGGGATTATGCAGCATTGTACGCCATGTATGAAGAAGGAATTGCCGTTTGCCGTAAGGAGATGGTACCTGTGGTATTTCATGTTCAGGAACTCACACAGCCACAAGGACATTCTACTTCAGGATCTCACGAACGCTACAAATCAGCGGAACGACTTGCCTGGGAAAAGGACCATGATTGCATACCCAGGATGCGAAAATGGATCCTTGAGGAAAAAATTGCGACCCCGGCAGAGTTGGATGTCATTGAAGCCGATGCGGTAAAAGCGGCAAAAGCAGCACGGGATCGGGGATGGAAGGCTTTCCTGTCGCCATTCAAAGCCGAACGCGAACACCTGGTGAGTGTAGTGAAAACAACACATTGTCCTTGTAAAAAGCAGGCCCGAATCGACAAGATCGTGGCCGACCTTGAAGCCATTGCTGAACCGATCAGGAAAGACATTATCTCTGCCGCCAAAAAGATTATGCGCGATGTGTGTACCTCCTGCAGCATGAAAAAACCGATGAAGGCCGACCTCGATGTCTGGATGGCCGAACAACGTAAACTAAATGAGGCAAGGTATAGTTCACATCTTTACAGCGAATCGGAGCACAGCGCCCTCAAGGTGGCTGGTATTCTGCCTGAGTTTAATGAAGACTCTCCGGTGGTTACGGGAAGGGAAGTTCTTAACGCCAACTATGACATTCTGTTCAAAACCAACCCTTTGGCGTTGATCTTTGGCGAAGATGTTGGAAAGATCGGTGGGGTAAACCAAACGCTGGAAGGCATGCAGGCAAAGTACGGTGAAACCAGGGTGTCCGATACCGGCATCCGCGAGTCAACCATCATCGGGCAGGGACTTGGTATGGCCCTGCGTGGTTTGCGTCCTATAGCCGAAATACAGTATTTCGATTACCTTTTGTATGGCTTGCAGGTGATGAGCGATGACCTTGCCACAACCCATTACCGCACGGTCGGGGGACAGAAAGCCCCGCTGATCATCAGTACCCGTGGGCACCGCTTGGTAGGGATCTGGCATTCCGGCTCGCCCCTCAGCATGGTCATCAACTCAATCAGAGGAATCTATGTGATGGTCCCCCGGAACATGACCCAGGCTGCCGGATTCTATAATACCATGATGGCCTCTGATGATGCAGGGCTGGTGATTGAGCCGTTGAACGGCTACCGCCTGAAAGAAAAGATGCCTGCCAACATAGGCAATTACCGCATTCCCCTGGGTACCCCTGAAGTCCTGGCCGAAGGTTCAGACATCACCATTGTTACTTATGGATCTTGTGTGAAGATAGCTGAAGAGGCGCTTCCACAGATCACTGATTTCGGCATCTCGGTCGAACTGATCGATGTACAAACCCTGCTCCCTTTTGATATCAACCATGAAATCCTGAAGTCACTTAAAAAGACCAATAAAATTCTCTTTTTCGATGAAGATGGAAGTGGAGGCGCTACAGCATTCATGATGCAAAAAGTGATGGAGGAACAGGGTGGTTACAGGTTTCTCGATGCTGAACCACGCACACTGACTGCCAACGACCATCGCCCGGCTTATACCAATGACGGAGACTATTTCTCAAACCCCAATGCCGAGGATGTATTTGAAATGGTGTATGAGATGATGCATGAGTATAATCCCAATAAGTATCCGAGGATATGGTAGTTAAGAAATCAAAACTTAAAACTCAAAGATCAAAATTTTAAAATGATAATTGAAGAACGGTAACAAGATAGCCTTCAAATCTTTAAATCTTCAAATCTTCAGGACTGCTGATGGATCAGACACACTGTTTGATAAGGACGTGAGTCAGCATTACCATTCAACTTTCGGGGCTGTGCAGGAGTCACGGCATATTTTCATCGAGCAGGGCTTTTTGCATGCCGCCGGGAAATTCCTCTCCTTGAGCAGAGATAAACGTGTTGACCTTAAAGTTCTCGAGATTGGATTCGGTACTGGCTTGAATGCTCTGTTAACCCAGGCTGAAGCTGAGAAACATGAGATCAGCGTGCATTATACTGCCATTGAGGCATACCCGTTGACCCAAAGTTACTGGAGGTCGCTGAATTACGCGCAAGTTTCCGGTTCCGTTTATTGTTCCCATGTCTTTGCTAAACTGCACTTGGCCGCCTGGCACAATCCGGTAGAGATCTCTACCTGTTTTACTTTACATAAAATCAAGGTTGATCTTGTTGAATATCGCCCTGAGGCCGGCTCATTTGATCTGATTTACTTCGATGCCTTTGGACCGGATGTTCAACCGGAACTCTGGACTGAACGAATTTTCCGCAACCTGGGAAATATCATGTCAACCGGAGGAATTTTGGTTACATATTCAGTGAAAGGCACAGTGGTGAGAGCTTTACAGTCGGCTGGATTTCAGACCGAAAAAAAACCAGGTCCACCCGGAAAACGGCATATTCTGAGGGCAAGTAAAAGTTTTCAACAATAGCATTACCTTTTGATAAATCAACGATTAAGTATCAGATGATTTTGCACTTTAGCCTGGTTTAATATACATTGCTGTAACCTGAAACATTATGCTGGATAACTATCATATTGAGAATATCCTTTTCCTGGATATCGAAACCGTGCCTCAATATCCGGAACATGATCATCTTCCGGAGAATTATTCGGGTTTATGGAAAAAAAAAGCCAGTCAGCTCTCCCGGATTGAGAAATTTAACACTGATGATAAAGCAAATCCTGATGAAATTTACGACCGTGCAGGGATTTATGCAGAATTTGGGAAGATCGTGTGCATTTCCACGGGGGTGATGCGTAATAAAACACTATGGATAAAATCTTTTTACAGCGATGATGAGAAGGAACTCCTGGCCGGTTTCACCGATATGCTCAGCAAGTTAAAACAGAAGAATATTAACTATCTGTGTGCTCATAACGGTAAAGAGTTTGATTACCCATACCTCATCCGGAGGATGCTGATCAATGGCATCGATGTGCCGGCCATTCTTGATCTTTCCGGCAAGAAACCATGGGAAGTAACACATCTCGACACTATGGAGTTGTGGAAATTCGGTGATTTCAAGAATTATACCTCCCTTGAACTGCTGGCGACGGTTTTCAATATCCCTACCCCAAAGGATGACATTCGTGGAAGTGATGTGGCAAGGGTTTACTGGAAGGAAAATGACCTTCTTCGTATTGTCGCTTATTGCCAGAAAGATGTAGCCACCATCGTGAATCTGTTTTTGAGGTTTAAAGGTATTCCCCTGATCGGGGATGACGCCATTCAGATCGTTAGTTAGAATATCTGCTGTAAGGTAATGGTGTGCCTGTGCGGTATTCATTTTTTCAACTAATTTTGCGGTAAATATTTGTATGGCGGTCAATCAATTCAATATCCGGGTTTATGGATTTCTCATTGACAACGGAAGCGTTCTTATCACCGATGAGTTCAGACTTGGGATTTATATGACAAAGTTTCCCGGTGGCGGACTTCAATTTGGCGAAGGAACGATCGATTGCCTGAAGCGTGAATTCATGGAAGAATTGAAAACTCCCATTGAAATCATATCCCATTTCTACACCACCGACTTTTATCAGCCAACCACGCTACTCCCATCAGATATGCAACTTTTCAACGTTTACTACATAGTGACGACCGAAAAACCATATGGGTTCAAAACTACGGATACAAAAAACGATATCCCGGCTTTTGACGGCGCTCAATGTTTTAGGTGGGTAAGGATTGATCAACTGACAGAGGAAGAGTTTACCTTCCCGATTGACCGGTTTATTGTTGGAGAATTGGTGAAATGGCGAAATGGTGAAATAGTGAAATAGTGAAATTTATGGTTTTATGTAATGTAGGAATCATTAAAAAATCATTTGCGGCATTGGCTGTAATAGTTCTGGCTCTCTTTTCATCTTGTCAGCATACTAATGAGAAAAGGGCTGTAGTGAATGGCAGCCTTGCCGATGCTTCAGGAATCAAGTTGATTTTGCAGGAGATGGATCCCCGTGCGATTCGTGCAGTTGATTCGGTTGTTCCTGACCATACGGGTAATTTCAGATTCAATTTGGTTGTCGGTGAACCCGGATTCTGGCTGCTCAAAGCCGCGACCGGAAAAATCATGGTTTTATTGCTTGATGAAGGCGATCATATCGAGTTATCGGGCAGCGCCAGGGATTTTCCCGACAATGTCATCATGAAAGGCACTGAAGAGGCCATGATATTGAATGCTTTCTTTAAGCAGACACGTTTATTCGAAACGGCGGTGGACTCTCTTGAAATGTTGCTCGTTCTGCATCAGGATAGTTCAGATTATTACCACTTTACACAGATAACGGACAACGCTTTCCGTCAAATTTTAGAGATTCAACGGCGAAATGAAATTGAGTTTATCAGTCGCCATCCATTTTCACTCGGATCACTGGTCGTGTTAAACTATGCTTTCGGTGCGAACCCTGTGCTCGATCCGGTTGAGGATTTTATATATTATCACCAGTTGGATTCCACCCTGATGGAGAAATTTCCCGAAAACAAACATGTCAGGTTTCATCATCAACGGGTGGAGGAGATCAAACGCAGCATGTCTGCGGGCAGGTGAAAACAGGCTCGGTGATGTTTTTTTTGTAAATTGCCTCAAATTACTTTATGCGCCAGAAGATATATTTCGCATCTGATTTTCACCTGGGGATCCCCGATCATGACAGTAGCCTGATCCGGGAAAAAAAGCTGATTGCATGGCTGGACCTGGCCCAATATGATGCTGCCGAAATATTCCTGATGGGCGACCTGTTTGATTTCTGGTTTGAATACAAAACAGCGATTCCGCGCGGGTATGCCCGGCTTTTAGGAAAACTGGCAGAGATTACCGATGCTGGTATTCTTGTTCATCTGTTCCGTGGTAACCACGACATGTGGGCGTTTGATTACCTGACAAGCGAAATTGGTATCCTGCTTCACCGGAACCCTGAATTCCACGAATTCCACGGAAGACATTTTTATCTGGCTCATGGTGATGGCCTTGGGCCTGGCGATCGGGGTTATAAATTCATCAAGAGGGTATTTGCCAACAGGGTCAACCAATGGTTATTCCGCCAGTTACATCCGGATATCGGGATCAGATTAGCGTTATTCTGGTCTCGAAAGAGCCGGAATGCCAATCTCGGGAAGGAGAAAATACATCAAGACCTCAATCTAAAACTTATCCGGGAACGTATCACCGTTCATTCGCTCGAATTGCTTAAACAGCATCCTGAGCTGGATTATCTAATTTATGGACATTATCATTGTCCACTTGATGCACCCCTTACTGATAAAGCAAGGCAATTGGTGCTGGGCGATTGGATCACCCACTTTACATACGCTGTATTTGATGGAGAGAGTTTAGAATTGAAGGTGTTCTACCCCTGATTATTCAGGATGGATAGCTTCTACAGGGCAAACATCTGCACAGGCGCCGCAATCGGTGCAAATTTCCGGATCAATTTTATAGATATCACCTTCAGCAATAGCTTCCACAGGGCATTCATCAATGCAGCTTCCGCATGCAGTGCAATCATCATTAATTATATAAGCCATGACTTATTGAGTTATGTCCCGTATTTTAGGGACGAGTGAATAAAGCAATTTCCGGCGCAAAGATAAAAATTTTCCGGGATAAAGTATAAGCGCTAATTATTTTTAGTGTCAACTTTTAGGTTTTGCACTTTGTTGTCAATGTTTATTAAGTAACTTTGCAGCTCTAAACTCTATGAATCTATGGCTACGAAACAAAGACCTGTAATTGAACGTGAAGAGGTAGTGGTAAAGTTTGTCGGCGACTCCGGTGATGGGATGCAACTCACCGGAAGCATTTTTTCGGATGTTGCCGCACTGGTTGGAAACGACCTCGCAACTTTTCCTGATTTTCCGGCTGAAATCCGTGCCCCTGCGAACACTGTGGCAGGTGTATCCGGATTTCAGGTGCACATGGGCAGTTCAAAGATTTTCACAACCGGCGACCAGGTAGATGTACTGGTTGCCATGAATCCCGCCTCACTAAAAGCGAATCTGAAGTGGGCAAAAATCGGGGCTACCATCCTTACCGATTCAGATGCATACGATGACAAGTCGATCGAAAAGGCAGGTTACAAAATAGATCCCCTTACCGACAATTCACTGGGCAGTTTCAACCTCGTCAAGGCGCCTATTACCACGCTGACGAAAGAGAGCTTGAAGGAACTTGGATTTGATACCAAGTCTGCTGAACGCAGTAAAAATATGTTCGCGCTGGGCATGCTTTATTATATCTTTAACAGGGATCTTGACTCCTCATTCAAATATTTTGAACAAAAATTCAAGAAAAATCCCGACGTAGTCAAGATAAACAAGATTGTCCTTCAGGCCGGTTATAACTATGCTGATACTGTTGAAGCGCTGGAATCGGTGATCCATGTGTCTGCGGCTCATATGGAAAAAGGCCGCTACCGCAATATTACCGGAAATGTGGCTGTGGCATGGGGACTGCTTGCCGCCGCAGAGAAATCGGGGCGCCCGCTCTTTCTGGGTTCTTATCCGATCACTCCGGCAACAGAGATCCTGATGGAGCTTTCAAAACACAAGTCATTGGGAGCGAAAGTGTTTCAGGCCGAAGATGAGATTGCAGGAATTTGTTCTGCCATCGGTGCATCTTTTACAGGTGCGCTTGCCTGCACAACCACATCAGGGCCAGGCCTTTCGTTAAAAAGTGAGGCGATCGGACTGGCAGTTATCACCGAATTGCCCCTGGTAATCGTCAATGTACAAAGGGGTGGCCCTTCAACCGGCTTGCCGACAAAATCGGAGCAAAGCGACCTGTATCAGGCATTGTTTGGCCGCAATGGCGAATGTCCGGTCATTGTCATCGCTGCATCATCCTCCGAAAACTGTTTTACTTATGCATACATGGCAGCAAAGCTTTCGATGGAGCACATGACGCCAACCATCCTGCTTACAGACGGGTATCTTGGATTTGGTTCAGCCTTGTTCAGGATACCGAAAATGGCTGATATGCCTTTCATTTACCCACCGCTTGCCGAACCCAATGATCCTGATTTCAAACCTTACAGGCGTAATGCCGAAACCCTGGTACGCAAATGGGCCATCCCCGGTACGGAAGGGTTACGCCATCGTGTCGGCGGCCTTGAAAAGGAGAATATTACAGGTATTGTATCAACCGATCCGTTGAACCACCAGGTTATGACCGATCTGCGTGCTCAAAAGGTTGAGAAAGTGGCTGATTTCATCCCGGAACAGGAAATTGATGGCAAGCCGGAAGGCGATCTGCTTGTGGTTAGCTGGGGAGGCACTTATGGCGCTGTTCATTCGGCGGTAAGCCAATTGCAAAAGGAGGGGAAGAGTATCAGTCATGCTCATTTCCATTACATCATGCCGCTTCCGAAGAATACTGGCACAGTGCTTAAGGGATTTAAAAAAATTGTTGTTTGTGAGCTCAACAGCGGACAATTCGTGAATTATCTCCGAATGAAGTTCCCGATGCCTAATATATCACAGTTCAACAAGGTACAGGGATTACCTTTTATGATCAACGAGTTATCGGCTAAGTTTAACCAACTTTTGGAGGAAAAATAAGATGGATTTTATTAATATGACCGTTGAACGTACAAATGTTCAGCTTTGCAAAGCAGATTTTGAAAGTGACCAGATGGTAAAATGGTGTCCCGGTTGTGGAGGTCATGCCATCCTTAGCGCTGTAGAACGCGTATTCCCGAAATTAGGTTACCGGAAGGAGAACTTTTGCATCGTTTCTGGTATCGGATGTTCCTCGCGTTTTCCTTATTACGTGAACACATATGGCATCCACGGCATTCATGGACGTGCCGCCGCCATCTCTACCGGCGTGAAAATTGCCAATCCCCGCCTCAGCGTGTGGATGGCCACGGGCGACGGCGACTCTCTCGCCATCGGGGGGAATCACTTTATCCATGTGATACGCCGGAATGTGGACATCAATATCCTCCTCTTTAATAACCAGATCTACGGGTTGACCAAGGGACAATATTCTCCAACCACCCCCATGGGAAAGGTAACGAAAACATCCCCAATGGGTACCATCGAACATCCGTTCAACATCGGGGAACTTGTGATGGGAGCCCAGGGCACTTTTTTCGCCCGTGTCCCCGACAACAATATCAATCAAATGACCGAGGCGATGTTTGAAGCTGCCAAACATGACGGAACGTCTGTGATCGAGATCATGGAAAACTGCGTCATTTTTGCTGATAAGGCGCATATCGCGGTATTAGGCAAAGACGTGAAAGATAATGCCATGCTGGTCGTTAAAAACGGCGCTCCCATGGTATTTGGAAAAAACATGGATAAAGGGATTATTCTGGAAGGTACACAACTGAAAGTTGTTGAAATCGGAAAGGATGGGATAACCATAGATGATATTCTGGTTCACGATGCGTACAATCAGGATCCGGGAATCCAGCTCATGCTGGCAAAACTTGCTCCTCCTAATTTTCCGATGGTGTTCGGCATAATACGGTCCACCATGTACCCCACCTACGATGACCTGGTTGAAGAGCAGATCAAATATGCCAAGGAGACCTCGAAAATCAGAAATGTCGATGATTTGCTGAATTCGGGAGATACCTGGGAGATTTAAAGATCATTACTTTTTTCTTATAACTTCGTAAAGTGGATTTATCAGATTTTATTCACTTCTTAGAAGTTCAAAAACTATTTTCACGACAGGAGCGAGTTCTGCTTGCTGTAAGCGGTGGAATTGACTCCACCGTGATGGCTCACCTGTTTTACAAGGCAAAACTGCAGTTTTTTATCGCCCATTGCAATTTCGGTCTTCGGGGTGAAGAGAGTGATGAAGATTTGGAGTTTGTAAAAACGATGTCCATCTATTTTAATGTACCCTTCTTTTCGGAAAAATTCGACACCTCAGGTTTTGCAGCTCAAAACGGGATTTCAACCCAGATGGCTGCCAGAGATCTTCGGTATACCTGGTTTGAAAAGATCAGGCGTGAGAATAAATTTGATTACATCGCGACTGCCCACCATCTTGATGACCAGGTGGAAACTTTCCTGATCAATCTCATCCGAGGAACAGGAATTGCCGGCTTGCATGGAATCCCTGTAAAAAACGGGAAAGTGATCAGACCACTCAT
Organism: Bacteroidales bacterium; assembly: GCA_030681475.1. Taxonomy (GTDB): domain Bacteria; phylum Bacteroidota; class Bacteroidia; order Bacteroidales; family FEN-979; genus CAIVAT01. The sequence goes on from JAUXWT010000047.1 coordinate 41,315, forward strand.
GTTTGCTTTTCGCAGGGATATTGAGCAATATGCCGCTAAAAACAAATTATCTTATCGCACTGACCAATCAAACAATGAGATAAAATACCTGCGAAACAAAATAAGGCACGAAATAGTTCCGCTTATGTGCGGGATCAACCCGGAGTTCACAAATGTTTTAACTGAGAGTATCAGACGAATAGGAGATTTTGAACAAATCGGCAATGATGTGTTGGACAAATGGTGTAAAGAAATCCTGAAACCCGATGGACAGGATTACTTCATTGATATCAAACAGCTTTTGTCCGTTACACCAATTGAATCCTATGCCTGGCGGTTATTGTCACCGTTTGGGTTCAATGAAACTCAGATCATAAACATACTTGATTGCCTCGATAAACAATACAGAACTATTTTTCTTTCTGCGGATTACCAGTTGGTAAAGGAGCGAAAAAGGCTGGTCATCAGGTGGTTAACGCCTAAAATCCCTGACCAGACAAGAATAATTGATTCGTTTGTTGAGAAAAAAATGATCAGTAAACCGCTGAAACTTGTTTTTAGCAGGATTAAAGATCCGAAAAAATTTACCATCCCTGTATCCGGCAACATCGCAAGCCTGGATTTCAGCAAACTTCAATTTCCACTTCTATTACGGAAGTGGCGGCATGGAGATTCGTTTTATCCACTGGGGATGAAAAAGAGAAAAAAACTGAGTGATTTTTTTATTGATCAGAAATTTTCATTGAGAGACAAAGAGCAAACTTGGCTTGTTTGTTCCGGGAATGATATCATTTGGATCGTCGGGCACCGCATTGATCACAGGTTCAGAGTAACTTCAGCGACACGGGAGATTTTGTGCATAGTGACAGGTGACAGGTGACAGGTGACAAGTGACAGGTGACAAGTGACAAGTGACAAGTGACGGGTGAATGGTTAAAACCTGGATATCTTTTCGTTTTCCAGGTCTTTTTCAATACCTTCGGTGGTAAGTAGTTCCTTTTTCTCCTTTGGATAAAATGAGTCGGGCAGCAGTTGTATGTTCATGCTCATCAGCAGGTGATCCATGATGATCAGCAGCACTGTGCCGACAATTGGAAGCGGTATAAGCATTACAGGAACCATTACCCCGGAACTTCTCAGAATATCGATGACCTGTTTTTTAAATTGCTTTTTTTCTTCCCTGGATATTTTCTCTTTCTTAATGTATTTGGAAAGGATGAGGAAGGTCTCTTTTGTTTCAATTGCCTCCGTTTTTATTCCGGTTGAATACCGGCCTGCTTCACCAAGAAAAGCCTTTGCATATCCTGCAATGATCTCTTTTACACGTGGTAAAGTAAACAGACCTAAAAAGTAGGCAATTATTTTTTTGCGAAGAGATTTCAATTGGACGGGTATTTAGACAAATGTAATGAAAAATTGCGTAAACGGGTAAACGGGCTATAGGTAGTCCAATTGATATTTACGCAATATCAATTGTGGCAATTGCAATGTTTGCCGGTGTTTGCTTTTTCGAAACATTCCCGTCCCTCGGTAAATGAAAACCATGCCAGCCCAAGAGTTCCAAGTATGTCAATCCATCCGATGCCCGTCAATTCAAAAATGACACTGGATACGAGCAACACTACCGACATATAGATGCAAACTCTGGTGCAATACGCATCAGCAATGATCGCCTGGGAATCCAATTTCTTTCCCACCCTCAGTTTCATGAAGAAAAGAATGATCATGACGACAATGGAGATGCTTGAGATGACCACACCCCAGAAGGTGGTTTCCGGTTTATGTCCGGTATATAAGTTGTACCCGGAAGTAATGACTAATCCAGCCGCGAGAATATAAAATGCTGTTCCGGTGATCCGGAGCGCGCGCTGTTCGAATGAAGTGCGATTATCGGCGCCGAAAATCCTTATACGATTGATCATTTGCACGATCCCAAGCCCAGAGATGACTTCGATCAGGCTGTCTGCGCCAAACCCGAACAGGGTGAGGCTCTCATCAGTGAATCCAAAATATATGCTGACAACTCCTTCGATGATATTGTAAGCAATGGTGAAGATGGCCAGCCACAATGCGATTCTGAATAATTTTTTGGTTTGCAGCACTTTTATCCGGTTTTACCGGCGTAAATATACCGTAAATCCCTCAGTAACCATGTACGCCCATTCCGAAAAGGGCGAAATCATACTTAACCGGGTCTGAAGGATCGAAAACTTTCAACGCTTCTGTAAGTTCGATGGTCGCTTTCCAATCGTTTTGCCTGCGGTGTAACAGCCCCAGTTTACGGGCAACACGGCCTGAATGGATATCCAGCGGACAAACCAGGTTTGCCTGATCAATTGAATGCCAGATGCCGAAGTCGACCCCGTGCTGGTCTTTTCTTACCATCCAACGCAGGAACATATTGATCCGTTTACCTGCTGATCCCGCGAGCGGGTTGGCAATGTGTTTCTCGGATCTCTTCAGGTGGTCTGTCGATAGAAAGACTTCCCTGAAACCATTTATTGCAATCGCTGGCCCTTTTTCGTTTAGCTCGCTGAACAGCGGTTCAAGGCCTTGGTACTTTATATAAATTCGCTGCAGTGCAGTGAGAAAGAACAGGCAATCATCACCGTTGAAGGTACGATGGACAAAATGTAGAAATGGTTTAAAATCCTGTGGCTTTGCACAGAGCAGGAAATCATAGGGTGAATTATCCATCCATTGCACAAGCCTGCGTGCATTACCTACAATTGATTTTCTGTTCCCCCAGGCGATGGTCGCACTAAGAAATCCTGAAATTTCGATGTCCTGTTTCCGTAAAAACTGGTGTGGGATAACAATCGGATCAGGTGGGATGAAAGCAGGCTGGTTATAATAAGTGTACTTTGCTTCCAGAATGTCAAATAATTCTGCTTTCGTCAACCTTTTCGCGTTAATGTTTTATAATTAACTCCTTGGCCTGCATCAGGTTGCCAGGTGCACTGGTTTCAATAATTCTTTCCCGACCTCAATGGCTTTTTCATTTTCAGGAATAAGTGCATGGTGGCGGGCAGGGAGTGATTTCTCCAATCCTTTGCGGATATTTTCGGGTGCGACCAAAGGTTTTAGTTTGAGGAATCCGCCCAGGACGATCATGTTAAATATCTTGGCAAGGCCACGTTTTCCGGCTTCATCGGCAGCTTCGATGGAGTAGATATTGATATCCTTTCGCACGGGGTTCCGGGTAATCCCATTTGGGTCATAAATGAGTAATCCGCCAGGCTTTACGGATTTTTCAAATTTATCAAGGGATTGCTGGTTCAGAATGATTGCTGTGTCGAAAGAGTTCAGGATTGGGGAACTTATACGTTCATCGCTGATGATCACAGTAACATTGGCGGTTCCACCGCGCATCTCAGGACCGTATGAAGGCATCCAACTCACCTCTTTGTTTTGCATTACTCCCGAATAGGCGAGGATCTTACCCATGGAGAGGACACCCTGGCCGCCGAATCCTGCAATAATGATTTCTTCTGTCATTTTGTTTTAATATCGAATATTGATTAACGAATGTTGAATTCTGATCAGATCTTATTCCTTTTCAGAGGTTTCTGTCTTTACAACTAGCTTTCCATCTACCTTGATATCTCCCAACTGATAGAACGGGAACATATTATCTTCCATCCATTTATTGGAATTTACCGGTGTCATTTTCCAGCCCGAATTACAGTTGGAAACGATCTCGACCAGGCTCAAACCCTTGTTCTCCTTTTGGAGTTCGAACGCTTTCCGCAACGCTTTTTTAGTTTTACGTACATGGTTCGGCGTATGGACGGCCTGACGAGTAACGTAATAAACCCCGGGAAGCTGTGCAACCAGTTCAGTGATCTTGAGCGGATGTCCCATCGTAGTCACGTCGCGCCCGTAAGGCGAGGTGGAAGAACGCATCCCCGGCAGGGTTGTAGGGGCCATCTGGCCGCCGGTCATTCCGTAGATCCCATTGTTGATAAAGATGATGGTAATGTTTTCTCCGCGGTTGCAGGCATGAATGGTCTCTGCCGTACCGATTGCGGCGAGGTCTCCATCGCCCTGGTATGTAAAGACAAAGTGGCCGGGCCACATCCGTTTGATGGCAGTTGCCAGGGCAGGGGCGCGCCCGTGTGCAGCGCCAAGCATATCTATCGCCATAAAGTCATAAGCCAGCACGGAGCATCCGACCGGGGATATCCCGATTGTTTTATCTACAATATCCATCTCGTCGATCACCTCCATCAGCATCCGGTGTGCAGTTCCATGTCCACAGCCCGGACAATAGCTCAGGGGCTTGTCAGTCATCAGACTTGTCTTTTTATAGACAATATTTTCCGGTTTGAGTATGTCGGTTTTGATAAATTGATCTTCCATAATTAACCTCCGATTATTTGTTGTTCAAGAGCATTTAAAACTTCATCCGGGGAGGGGATGATGCCGCCGAAACGGCCGTAATGTTCGATTTTTACCTTACAACCAACTGAAAGTTTTACATCTTCTATCATCTGGCCAGCGTTCATTTCAACAACAAGGATTCCCTTCACCCTGTTTCCGACATTTGAAACCTGGGTTGCAGGGAACGGGAATAAGGTAATGGGGCGGAACAAACCGACTTTGATGCCTTTTGCACGGGCAAGATCCAGCGCTTTCTGGCAGATCCGCGCCGACAGGCCAAATGCAACTATAAGATATTCGGCATCTTCACATTGAACCTCTTCGAATAAAACCTCTTTCTTCTCCATTTCTCGGTATTTGGCCTGAAGTTTGAGGTTTACACGTTCCTGCCCGGCGGGATCAAGGTCGAGTGATGTTACGATATTATGGTTTCTGGTTTTCGGCCTTCCATTCGAAGCCCATGGACATTGTTTAATCAACTCCTCATCGGTGCGGCGGGGGATATGGTCGAAAAGGACCACTTTCTCCATCATTTGCCCGATGGCGCCGTCGGAGAGGATCATGACCGGCGTGCGGTACTCAAAAGCCTTATCGAAAGCGAGTTTCACGTGGTCACACATTTCCTGAACTGAAGCAGGCGCAAGCACAAGCATCCTGTAGTCGCCATGACCACCGCCTTTAACTGCCTGGAAATAATCGGCCTGAGATGGTTGGATGGTGCCCAACCCCGGACCTCCACGAACGATGTTGACAATTACAGCAGGCAATTCGGCTCCTGCAAGGTAACTGAGTCCTTCCTGCATCAGACTGATCCCCGGACTTGAGGAGGATGTCAAAACCATTTTTCCTGTTCCGGCTCCGCCATAAAGCATGTTGATGGCAGCTACTTCGCTTTCAGCCTGTAGCACCACCATCCCGGTCCGCTCGAATGGCCTTTCAGCCATCAGGTATTCCATCACCTCCGACTGAGGTGTGATAGGGTAACCGAAATAACCGTCGCAACCCGCACGGATGGCGGCTTCAGCAACAGCTTCATTCCCCTTCATTAATCTAAGTTCACCCATTGAGTATCTTTTTTGATGTTAAACTGTTTCAACTTTAGCCCGGTAAACGGTGATCACTCCATCAGGGCATACGAGTGCACAGTTGGTGCATCCCGTACATTCGTTGTTCACTTTCATTGCAAAGCGATATCCTTTGCTGTTCACTTCCTTCGACATCGCTATCACCGTAAAGGGGCATGCAGCGAGGCATACTTCACATCCTTTGCATTTTTCGATGTCGATCGCAATGTCACCTATAACTTTTGCCATATATTGTGGGTTGAATTGTTAATGGATTCACACGGGCGAAATTAGTAAAATTGTTTGAACCGGCGGTCACTCCATCCGGGGAAATTGGAACAGGCCGACTAATTTAGAACGGGTATAAGCTTGAAAGGGTTATTAGTGAACGGGTAAACGAGTGAACGGGTAAACGAGTGAACAGGTAAACGGGTTAACAGGTGAACGGGTGAAGGGGTTCGTGGGTTTAAGTATCCGATTCCGATTTGTTTTATGATATTTTATGATTTTCGCGGAATTTTTTTATTCTTTCCTCCAGGACAGGAAACTGTTCACGTTTGACCAGCGAAACACAGGCACGGATGCCTTCCAGTCGTAAACTCCCTGTAATACTTAAGGTGATTGCGCTGATGCCGTAGTATAGCAACTCCTTGAGCAACTCCTCCCCGGTAAACCCGGGATAGGCTATGGTAAAAAAGAAACCATCTGCTATGGGTTCGTTTTCATCTTTATCATATACGATCGTGAATCCGTTGTCGGTGAACATTTTCTTCATGATCTTTGCCTTTGCCCCATATTCCTTGACCACTTCCACGAAATCAAAATCTCCATCGTTTACGGCTTTCAGCATGGCGGCCAGGGCATACTGTGTTGAATGGGTTGTACCTGCGCTTAGCGCGTAAACCGTTCCATAAATGAGTGCCTTCCCAACAAGATCGGTGGAGTAATGATTAAGCAGGTCGGGGGACTGGGTATTGAAAAGTTTATTGGATAAGACCATCATTCCGATTCGCTGACCGGCATAACTGAACGCCTTGGAACTAGATATCAACAATAAGAAATTGTCGGTATATTTGGCGACTGTAGGCTGGTAGGGAGGTATCCCGGGTTTGGAATAGTCTTTGCGGAAATCCATGGCGAAATAGGCCAGATCTTCAATGATGATCACATCGTATTTGGTCGCCAGTTCCCCGATAATTCTTAGTTCTTTTTCGGTAAAGCAGATCCAGGATGGGTTATTGGGATTTGAGTATAAAACTGAATGAATATTTCCCTTTGAAAAATAACTTTCCAGTTTTTCACGAAGTTTGTCCCCCCGATAGTCATAGACGTCAAAACTTTCGAACTTCCGCTCAAGTACTTTGTGTTGCTGATGGTGAACCGGAAAACCCGGATCAATGAAAAGGGTTGTGTCTTTATCGCGGTGGATCTTCGAAAAGGTAATGAATGCCGCAAACCCGCCTTGCATGCTGCCAACAGTAGGAATGCAGTTTGCCGCATCCACATCAATGTCCAGGAATAATTTTACAAACCGCGCAGCTTCTGTTTTTAATACCGGTATTCCTTCGATATCAGGATAAATGGCAGCAACACCACGCTGCAGCGCTGCGATCTCAGCCTGCACGCCAATATCTGTGGCAGGAAGTCCGGGAACCCCCATCTCCATGCGGACATATTTTTCGCCGGTTTCAGCCTCAATTCCGGTTATTAAACGCTTGATTTCACGAATCGTTGCCTGACCAATGTTACGGATTTTACTTTCGCGGATATGTCGTTTAACAACATCGTAGTTTATAGGAGTATCTTTCATGAGGGGCGGGTATATGTTTTGTTTGCCTGTTTGTTTACAAATTAACAGGCAACAAATTTGAAGAAAATTTTCCAACATTCCAACTGTACTCTATGATTTCTTCTGTTGCATCAATGCGGCCATCGACATGAGTACGCCGAGAATGATACTGTACAGGGCGGCAACCAGGATACGGTAACCTTCGGGAAGCATGAAATTGATGGTCTGAGCGGGTATCCAGAAAAGAGGGATGGTTTTTTTTAACACAAAATCCCAGAAATCGTACCAGTTGATCTCCCTGAAACATTGTCCGATCTGTATGGGTGTGAAAAATCCTTGCAAACTGCCTCCGGTTCGCTGAATGTGTGTATCGGTGATTCGGTGAAAAGCCATGAAAACAGGGGCAAATAAAAGGTTCATGGTTGTGCTGACACTGAAGGCCGACAAAAATTTTAGCCAACTGAAGTCAGCCTGCCTTAAAATATCTGCAGGATTTGAATGTGGAAAAACGACCCCCATGGTTTTCAGCATTACGGGGGCGCCTTCACCAAAGATCACAAATGCAATTTTAATGGTCACGCCCAGAAAACCCCACACGATGGCACGGGGAAGCAGGCCAAAACCCGGCTTATAGTAAACGCCGGTACGTATTCTCAGACCCAGACTTTCTCCGAAAGTAGCCAGGATGGCGAACTTGATAAAGCTTAATATATAAGCATGCCCTGAATTAAGTGTTTCATAGGTCTGGAAAACAAACGGGAATATGAAAAATGGTAGTAAAACTATAATAACAAGCCCGGCAACAATCAAGTCTGTTTTTTTCATGCAGTACGGTCTGAGAAGTTTTTATATCAAGCGGACAAAGTTAGAATTTTTGACAAACACCTGATAAACTCTCAATCGTAAATCGCAAATTGCAAATCGTCAATTGAAAGTGGGGTCGGCCGGAAAATTGGCCCAGATCGCATAATCCTTTCCCATGTTTTTGAGGTAATTGCTCCAAAGGCTTTCCGGATGGTCGTTTATAACCTCTTTAACGCTGGTTTGAGAGAGCACCCACGATTTTTCGTTGAGCTCCCGGTCAAGCTGGTTGGGCGACCACCCCGAATACCCGACAAAGAACCGGATCTCTCTGGGTAACATCACTTTGCTTCGCAGCATCTCCCTGATAACGTCGAGGTCGCCACCCCAGTAAAGTCCCTGCATGATCGGCTGACTTTGTTCGATATTGCTGCGGGTATGAATGAAAAAAATACTGTCCGTTTTTACAGGTCCGCCAAGGTAAACCGGCAGGTTATAAAACGAAAAACCTTTAATGATATCCTTGAGCCGTGCTTCAATGGGTTTGTTGATGATCACACCGAATGAACCTTCATCGTTATGCTCCACCAGCAGAATTACCGATTGCCGGAAGTAGAAATCGCGCAATGATGGTTCTGAGATCAGGATACTTCCCTGTTTTGGTTTTGTGACTGGTTTTTCCATGGTGCTCTGACAAATTTAGTACTTTTGCGATGGACACTCCCGGCAAATATAATACCAATTCATGGCAAGGTCAAGCAGACAGACTGATTTTTTTCGATTTCGGGAACAATTTCCTGCTTTTATTTTTGAAAAGCAGGAATTTTCGATGACACCACGCGGTTTGGATATCAGGTTTACCTTTAATTTGGCCGGCAAGCATCAATTTTATCCCACACTTTTTATTCCCAGGAAATCGTTTTTTCTGCCTGATGAAGAAATTGCGAACCATCTCGATAGCATTGTTTTTAACCTTGGAATGATCGAACTCATCAGCTATTGGAAGGCGGCTTGCCCCCCGAAGGTCATCATCAAGCCTTATGCCCTTCATACTGATCAGGTACAATGGTGGAAAAAGATCTATTTTAACGGATTGGGTGAATTTTTTTATCTGAATTCAATTGAGGTCACCGAAGAAAATTTCATGGAAATAGAGTGTGCGGCAAATTTCGTTGAGACCTACAGCAGTTTTATTGAGTTGCACAGCAGTGCGTCTCAACAAATTGAAAACAAGGTGATTATTCCGGTAGGGGGTGGTAAAGATTCGGCTGTAACACTCGAACTACTTGGAAATCGTTTTAGCGGTATCCCTTTGATCCTGAACCCCAGGGGCGCAAGTCTCGATACAATTGCTGCTAAGGGATTTACTCCTGATCAGATGATCGGGATCCAGCGCACGATCGACCCCGGGCTGTTAAAATTGAATGATCTTGGATTTCTGAATGGCCATACCCCATTTTCAGCCTTGCTGGCCTTTGTCACCGTGCTTGGCGCCATTTTAACCGGCCACAGGAATATCGCGCTGTCGAATGAGTCGAGCGCCAATGAGGCCACCGTTGAAGGTACAGAGATTAACCACCAGTATTCAAAGTCGTTCAGGTTTGAATCGGATTTCCGGGATTATGTGAAAAGATGGATTTGCGATGACATCAACTATTTCAGTTTCTTACGTCCGCTGAATGAGTTGCAGATCGCATCATTGTTTGCGACGTTTTCACGATACCATCCTGTTTTTAAAAGTTGCAATGCAGGCAGCAAGGCCAATAGATGGTGCGGGCAATGTGCAAAGTGTCTTTTTACCTATATTATTTTGTCTCCGTTTCTTCAACAGGCGCAGCTTGTGCATATCTTTGGGAAAAATCTTTTGGATGATGGATCCCTCAAGCCTCTTTTCGATCAACTTACCGGGCTTGCCGATGAAAAACCTTTCGATTGCGTGGGAACCATCCGTGAAGTGAACCTGGCGCTTTGTGAAACCATCAGGCAGACCAATGAAAGCGCCTTGCCTTTCTTACTGATCTATTACAAGAATTCAGGAAAGTATTTACAATATAAACGTATTGATTTTAAAACTGAACTGTTGCAATTATCGGATGAACATCACCTGCTTCCGGAGTTTTTATCGATCGTTCAGGAGTGGCTGGGAAGAATAAACGGGTGAACAGGCGGTAAGGTGACCAACCTGGCGGCTTTGGGCCTTAGTATGACAATAATAAGAAATTGCAGGAAATGATAGACCTGATCAGAGTAAGGTTCGAATATAAATCAATAGTATTGCTTGGCTTTGGACGGGAGGGACAATCAACCTATTCGTTGCTGCGGAAAGTGTTCCCGGAGAAACCGCTGACGATTGCCGATCTGAGCGAAACCGTACGGGAAAATCCTATGATTCTGGAAGATAAGTATGTTCAATTTATTACCGGAACGGATTATCTCAGGAAACTGAATGATTTTGATGTGATTTTCCGCTCCCCGGGGATCCCGGTCTGGCAGTTGATATCCCATGCCGGGGAGTTTTTTAATTCCCCCGGTGATTTGCTGGCAAAATGCCTTATCCCCAAGGCAAAGATCACCTCGCAAACGGAACTTTTTCTCGAATTCTATTCAAAACAGGTAATCGGCATTACCGGTACCAAGGGTAAAAGCACTACCGCCAGTCTGATTCACCATATTTTTAAAACGGCTGGCAAAGATGTTTTACTGGCAGGTAATATCGGCAACCCGGTATTTCATTTCATCGATATCATTGATCAAGATACCGTTATAGTTATTGAACTTTCTTCGCATCAACTTGAATTCCTTAAGCTGGCTCCGCGTTTTGCCGTGCTGCTCAATGTTTACCAGGAGCATCTTGATGCTTATGAAAACTATGAGGCCTATCAGTTGGCCAAGAGTAACATTACCAAATATCAGCATCCCGGCGATTTTATAATTTACAACGACGATGATCCGTTGGTTAAAATGCTTATTGAACCATATTTGGCAAACCGCACAGGTTATCCGTTTTCAATGCAGCTGCAGCCTCGGCCGGGAGGATTTGTTCAGGATGGAGTTGTATGCTTTTCAACTGACGATCTGGTTGTTCCGGTATGGAAAATCCACCAGGACAGATTTCTGCGAGGCGAGCATAACCTGAAAAATATCCTGGCCGCGGTGAATGTGGCGATGTTGTATGGCATCGACACGGAAGTGATCAGAGATGGCATTGGAACGTTCAAAGGGTTAGCACACCGGCTGGAGTATGTGGGTGAATTTGGGAAGATACATTTTTATAACGATTCCATTGCCACCATTCCCGAAGCATGTATGGAGGCAATCAAAGCTATCCCAAACGTGGACACCCTCATCGCCGGAGGTTTTGACAGGGGAATTGATTACTCATTACTGGCTGACTTCCTTAGCCGTTCAGCAGTCAGGAATTTTATACTGGTTGGAGAAGCAGGAAAGCGGATCATGGAGCATCTCGCCCTGGTTGATCAAGCCGGAAAGAAATTGTTCTGCATCAACAGGTTTGACGAATTTAAAGAGATTGCTTTTGGTGAAACAAAGGCTGGGTGTACCTGTCTCCTGTCACCTGCTGCTGCCAGTTATGATGAGTTCAGGAATTTTGAAGAGCGGGGAAAGAGGTTTAGGGAATTGGTGAGTGGCGAGGTAGCGAAGTAGCGAGGTAGCGAAATAGCGAAATGGCGAAATAGCGAATTAGTGAAATGGTGAAATTTTTTGGTTTGTTAGTAGTTACATCGGGTTTGATTTGTCAGCTTTATGCACAGCAGGCTGATTACAATGTATTAGTAAATGCATATATTCTGAAGTTCAAGGATATAGCGATCAATGAGATGAGGGTGTATCGCGTTCCGGCGAGCATTACGCTGGCCCAGGGAATATTGGAGTCTAACGCAGGCCGAAGTAAACTGGCCGTTGAGGCAAACAATCATTTCGGAATAAAATGCCACAAGGAATGGAACGGGATGACCATTTACCACGATGATGATGTAAAAAATGAATGTTTCAGAAAATATAACGACCCGCTTGAATCGTTCCGTGACCATTCCAAGTTTCTAACCCAGCGTGAACGCTATAAACGATTGTTCGAACTTGATATCAGGGATTATAAAGGATGGGCTCACGGTTTGAAATCAGCGGGTTATGCAACCAATCCGACGTATGCACAATTACTCATTAAAACTGTTGAGACCTTTCTTCTTGATCGGTACGACCGGACTGGTTTTGTTGAAACTTCCAATATCGGGTTACTTGATTTGAATATTGCTGAAAAAAAAACAGGACCGCAAGAATTTATTGTAAAATATTTAGGAATTGATAACCGTAACATTTATGAAAATAACCGGTTAAACATGATTATTGCCCGTGAAGATGACAACCTTTACGTTATTGCCCGCGATTTTAACATTTCTGTGAGCAAACTGCTTAAGTACAATGATTTACCCCGCGTAACAGCGCTTAAACCCGGCCAGGTGGTCTATCTGAATAACAAACGCCGAAAAGGAGAGTTTGAAAATCATAAAGTGCAAAAAGGTGAATCATTATATGACATATCGCAACTCTATGGCATAAGGTTGAAGTTGCTTTATAAACGGAATGACTTGCAAATAGGCGCTGAACCTAGAGCCGGAGCTGTTTTAAGGTTGCGGTAAACGATAATTTTTAAGAACTTTTCCGGCGCCAACCACCAGGTTCTGTTGTGTGTCATTCTCAAGAAAACCCATATCAAATGGTGTATTACCCCGGATACCCGATTCGAGTTCACGATAGCCATTCCTGTCAAATAGAAACAATTCGTTGGTTTCCGGTACCACGTAACCAATCATGGCCTTGCCATCGCTATCATGCAACAGAAACGGAGAATTACTGATTTCACGCCGAAATGCATATGAATAGATAAGCTTGTAATTCCGGTTATAATAATAGATGTTGTTTTTATCGGAATATATAAATTCCGTTTGGCCATTTCCAATGATATCTTCATAAAAAAACTTGTGGTCGTGTGTGAACAGGTTAAGCGTAACCTCTGAAGTTTTCCCCTTTTCGTGGATAAAGATAACCTTACCATCGCGCCCGGTTGTGAGAAATGGGCCTTTATTGTTGGTTTTGTTTATATGGAAGCCTGATGAGGGCGCATGCGTGAAATTAGGTCCGGGAGTTATCTGAATCTCACCATTTTTATCCAGGATCAGCGTATTTCCATTGATTCCTGAAACCAGGATGTATTTTTTTTCTCCAACAGTGAAACATGATACCGGCTTAATTATTTCTTCCTTCAGGTTTGGCCGCTTCCATCCAAATTGCGATACCCCATCCAGGGTAAAACTATAAATTCTGTTGTCCTGGAATGCAACCATGATGCTGTAATCGAGGTTATTGTCCCAATCCGCCACCTTGATTCCGTTTGTCGCGTGAAGCGGGAAACGCATCGGGAATTTGTCGGCAAACTTACCGTCGGCATGTAGCAGATATAGATGCGTGTCTGTATTAAAAAGAAGGAATAACGAATCGTTGCCGTGAAATTGAATTGTATGGACTTCACCCATGATCTTGCCCATGATGTGAAGTTTCCATGCAATTTGCCCCTGGGATGTCACAAGGTAAAGGTTGTTGACAACGTCGGTAACAACAACTGCAGGATTACCTGAAGTTGTTGTATGAATGATCCGTGGTTGGCTTGCTATTGAAGTGTCAAGACTGGCCTGCCATTGCAACGGCCCCTCTTTTCCAAGGTTTGTGTTGTAACGGAGTAAGATATTTGAATAGAACTGTCCGTCTGTATTACTATATTGAAATGCAATGGATTCGAATTTACGCAGGGTATCCATCATGGGATTAAGCTGATCAGAGAGTTCCTGATTTAATACTCCTTTAATTGTATGTATGGCATTACGTGTGTTAAAATAGGAGTAAACATTGGATTTGTCTGATAAATTTGTTTCAAAATCATTAAATTCTTTATCCAACCCAAATGTGGCCTTTTCTGTAACTGCCGTAATGACAGGTTCAAGAAATTTAGGTTGTGCGGCAAAGACAATATAACCATTTAAAAATGTAAAACAATTAGCTTCGAACTTCCCGAATATTTGACCAAACAGGGTTGGAATAAAAGCAGGCAGTCCCAGCCTGTAAATTTTATGTCCCCTGAAGTATACTGAATCATATCTGATCCCCAATGTATCAGCCAGTGCAAACAAGGAGGCAGTTGTGAGCAGTGTGTCGCGTGATTTTAAGGCCGTGAATCCGGTTTCTGTTGACGATATCGGATCCTCCATCACGAACACTCCTCCTTCGCTGCCCATCCATGGCAGAAAATATTCACTCACATTTAGTTGATACTGGTCAATCAGGGAGAGGATATCATTTTGTTCGCCTGTAAAGGTTTCATCACGTTGCATCCGGTTTTGAAATCTTTGACAAAAGCGAGATGGATCACTCCATCCGTATGCCGTAAAATAGAGCGTTTGTAGAGGAATGATTACCGCGATATCTTTTTTCTGGGGTTTTTGATCTGTGAAAAGAGACAGAAACTGCTGATTACTGTCTGATGCCACGGTGATGCCGTTGAATAACAATTCGTCCTTTTTTATGATCAGATCGAGTCCGCTCCAGTCTGCAAAATTTGAAAATTTCAAAAGGCTTGGAAGGTTTTCTTCACGGAATATTTTCGATAAAACCAATGAAAAAAAACGGTAATTGACATAGATGTTAGCATCGACCTTTTTTCCGGAAGAAGCCTGCACTGTTCGAAACCCTGAGGAGGTGGCCATGGGTGTGTTAAGTGAAAGACGGTCGATGGCACGTTTGACAAGGTCGGCATGGAAACTTCCAATAAATACACCTTTTATCACGGCAAAGTAGAAGGCATCCCGACTGCCACCCGATTGGATTCGGTGCAACCTGGTTATGGAATAGGGCGTTTCGGTCAGGATCGCTTTCCCTGAATTTATCTCGTTGATAAAATCCAGGATGTACGATTCGGGATCTCTTCCCGAAACTGAAGCAAGGTATAAAGCGCCAAAATTATTCCGGCCACTCAGAGTAATGGAAACCAGAATGTTGTATTGCTGGAATATTTTGCTGATTTTCGCATTTTTCCGGCTTGCTGAGTCAACATACTGAAGCTCGCTCTTGACGGTTCTTATTCCCGGAAATCGCGCAAGCGATCTCCATAATATATTCGACCGGTTGAGCTCTTCGAGCAGGTTCCCAGCTTTATTTAATTGGATGATCAGGGCAGTGTTGCCGGGAATGGCATTGAAGGGTGATTCGACGGGGCGCTGAAATTTATTATAGATGGTAAAGGCAAGCCAGGAAAAACCTGTCAAGGCCACGATTGCTGCCAGTATAATCAGAATTGTCCTGAAATTTCTCATCGATGGATTGCCTGGGAAACACCCGCAGCAAAGGTAGGGTGAAGAAACAGGATCTGCAAGTGTCTTTTCAATAAAACCGTGAGGGAAATGTTAGTAAATGTAGGACAGGTGGACAAGGGGACAGGTGGACAAGGGGACAGGTGGACAAGGGGACAGGTGGACAAGAGGACAGGTGGACAAGGGGACAGGTGGACAAGGGGACAGGTGGACAAGGGGACAGGTGGACAAGGGGACAGGTGGACAAGGGGACTGAGG
>JAUXWT010000049.1 GCA_030681475.1 Bacteroidales bacterium
TTTCCATTGCACTATTTTTATTGATCAGCATTAATTTTTTCGATTTATTATAAACCCCCTTTTCGGAGGGGACTCAAATTTCAAAATTCAAAATTAGAAATTATGAACTGAAAACCTCCGGAAATGAATAGTGAGTTATCAACAACTTCATGTTGTCTTTTTCGTCAGGTAAAACTTGCAAAAGTCTTTTAATCCGCATGATTCGCACTTGGGTTTGCGTGCCTGACATACATACCGGCCATGGAGGATGAGCCAGTGATGTGCAATGGACCTTAAATGTTCAGGGATATGTTTGATCAATTGTCTCTCCGCTTGCAGCGGATTCTTTGCATTGGCGGTTAATCCGATCCTTGCAGAAACACGAAATACATGGGTATCAACCGCAATGGTGGGTTTGTTGTAAATCACAGAAGCCAGAACGTTGGCAGTTTTTCGGCCAATCCCCGGAATTTTCTGCAATTCATCGACATCGGAAGGTAAAATTCCGTCATACTCTTCAATCAGTACCTTTGCCATCCCGATCAGGTTCTTCGTTTTGTTGTTGGGATAAGAACAACTCCTGATCAATTCAAAAACCTGTGTCGGGTCAGCGTTAGCTAATGATTCGGCATCAGGGAATTTTTTAAAAAACGGAGGTGTAATGATATTGACGCGCTTATCGGTGCACTGGGCCGACAGGATTACTGCAACCACCAGCTCATACGGTTCGGTATAGCTGAGTTCCGTTTCTGCCACAGGATGATGCCTGAGAAAGTAATCGAGCACAAGCCTGAACCGTTCATCTTTTCTCATTTGGAAGAGTTTGAGCAAATTTGCGAAAAATACGGGAGAATTCAAGTAAGTTTGTGTCCATATTTCAATCTATGGCCACATATGAATTTGACTTGCTTATCGTTGGCGCCGGTCCGGCCGGATGTACGCTTGCACTCAACCTTGCCGGAACAGGTATCCGCATCGCGATGCTGGAAAAAGATGTTTTTCCAAGACATAAGATCTGCGGAGATGCCTTGAGCGGCAAGGTGTTGAATGTCATGAAGCGAATCCCGGGCAATGTTTACGAAAGATTTATCAACGAGGTCGATAAGATTCCGTCATGGGGCATACGGTTCACTGCTCCCAATCACCATTTTGCCGATGTGCCTTTTTTACTGAACAGAGATGAAGGACAACCGGCGCCAGGATATATTTGCAGGCGGAATGATTTCGATAATTTTATGTTCGAAAGATTAAAGGAACATCCTGACATTCAAATTATCGAGGGTGAAAAGATTGAACTGGTTATCAGTGATCCGGATCAGGTTGTTGCAAAAACACAAAACCATGAGTATCGGGGGAAAGTAATTGCCGGGGCTGATGGGGTTCATTCGATCGTCAGAAAATCCCAGCAGAATAACCTTGTGGATAAAAAGCATTTTTGCCTCGGGATCCGGGGTTATTTTGAAAATGTAGGCGACCTCCATCCTGAAAACTTTATTGAACTTATCTTCTTAAAGCGCCTGCTCCCGGGATATTTCTGGATATTTCCGTCAACCGGAGGCCTGGTCAACGCAGGTTTTGGTATGATGCAAAACCGGATCAGCGAATGCAGGGAAAACCTCTCCCAAATCCTCAAAGACATCATATCTAACGACCCATTGATCGCCCCCCGGTTCAGCAAGGCCCGGATTGTTGGGAAGGCTGAGGCACATACATTGCCTTTAGGCACTTATAAATTCAATCAGTTTGGACACAGGTATATTCTGCTGGGAGATGCGGCGTTTCTGGTTGATCCTTTCAGCGGAGAAGGTATTGGCAACGCAATGGCCAGTGGTGAAATTGCTGCGGCAATCCTTAAACAAAACTTCATTAACAATGACTTTTCTGCTGATTCATTAAAACCATATGATACGAGGCTCAGGCGAAGATTTTCACAGGAATTCAGAACCATGTCGGTTATTCAGCATCTGGCTCATTCTGCCGGACTATTCAATCTGGTAGTGGATAAAGCAAGTAAAAACAGGGCAGTCAGTGAATTACTAACGGCGATGTATTCCAATGACAATATCAGGAAAAAACTGACCCGGCCGGGGTTTTATATGCGGTTGTTGTTCAGTTAGGAATAAGAAAACAATGATAAGATAAGGTGGGCTATTTTCCACGCAAGATGGTCACAGAACCCTTCTGGACTTCATCTTTGTATTGTCCGGTAAGTTTCAGAATATAAAAATAGGTGCCGTCAGAAAGACGTTCCCCGTCCCAGTCTTCGCTTTTGTAATTAACAGTATTGAAGACCTTTTTTCCCCAACGGTCAAAGATCAGTATCTCATTGCCAAGGTATGCTTCGCGGTAATCTTTCTTTTTGTCATCCATTAACTCAATGGCAAATTTGTCGTTAATCCCGTCTCCGTTTGGCGTGAACAGGTTGGGGATATCGAGTTCTGCTACCTTTACCGTCACCTCTCTGGTGATCGTTGTATCACAACCATGTAAATCAGTGATAGTTAGCCGGATAGGTACCTGGCCGGGTTTGATGGTATCTTTATAAGTGTGGGTAGCGGGATTAAGATTGGCAACCTTTACAGAGTCTCCGAAATCCCAGGTCCAGTTTGAGATATACTTTTTCATGGAGTCAGGAAAGGCAACCTGAACATTTGGGTTAGTCAGGTAAATTACCGTATCGGGTTTAATATCGAAAGTAATCTTTGGCGATTTTAAATAATCGACAAAATAAGCGCTGTCGAGCGAACAGCCTAACGAATCGGTCACCGTAAAGATATAACTCCGGGCCGGACAAAGGCCAAAAACCAGGGTATCCTGCGAAAAACCGCCATGCCATTCATAAATATATGGAAAATCGCTTTTAAACGGAGTGCCCCCTGAAACCCTGGCTTTGAATTGTCCTTTGCAATCTTCTCTGCATCCAAGTGGATTATACCGGTATAATGAATCTATGTACATCCGGGGATGCATCCTCAGCATGACATCATTGCTGGTGTCGGCGCCCAAACCCTCCACCGAGATGATACAGCGATAGATACCCGGTGAACTGCTCAGGACATGCGCGATGGAAAAAATTGAATCGTTGGCGCCGGAACCGGTCAGGTCAATGTAATTCTTTTGCCATTGGTAGGAAATTTTCGACGTGCCCGAACCGGTTATGATGGTTGAAAATGCCACGCTGTCGCGAAAGCACACCGTCGTATCAACCGGGATTACCACCACGTTCACCTGGTTAAAAGCTGCAAAGCCAGAAAATAAAAACAGGAAAAGAAGAAAATGTTTCATCTGGGATTTCAATACTGCCGCAAAAATAAGAAATTCTTTGATTCCTGCCACTTTATCAGATAACGCTCCAATTGTAACACTTAGTATTGCAGCGTGAATTTGATTCGGAGATTGAGATTGATGAAAAGGATGGTCTTCTGACCTACGTTAACAAATGATCTCTATTTGTCAGGGGACTCAGTGGTTAAGAGTTCACCGTTTTTATAGGTCTCCTTTTTTGCGATGGCTCCTTTATCGCTATAATATATCCATACTCCGTCCTGATGGCCATGGTTATACCGCCCTTCAACCATCGGATGCCCGCTTAGGTCAAGTATTTTGAATTGCCCATTCTTCTCCCCGGATTTATAAGCGCCCCGCAGCTTCAGCTTACCGTCCATGTAATACTGCTCCCACAGGCCATCTTTGATACCATTTTTATAATAATGCATTTCAGATAATTTGCCATCAGGATAAAACACTTTCGAGGGGCCATTAACCACGCCTGCCTGGTAAGATTCCTCGGAAACGATTGTGCCTATTGATTCACTGAAGAACTGCCATGTGCTGTCCTTTTTTTCATTGATATAAATACCGGCTGCCATTTTGTGACCGTTGGGGAAATATGATGTGGTTACCGCCCGTTTGCCCTGGTTGGAAACATATGAAATGGTTTTCAACTTGCCATCAGGGTAAAAGTAGCGGAACTCTCCGGCAGGGATTCCATCTTTAAACCTGCCCTCGTATATAACCCGGTCGGCCGAATCCAGTTTTCTCCATGCACCTTGTCGTTTACCTTTGCCGTCAACAACGTTTAACGGGTCCTGTGCGACAGCCGAGACTGAGCATATGGTGAAAAGTATCATGATGGAAAGTCGAAACATAATCCTTAAAAAATTACTTTTGCAAAGTAAATAATTATTTCACTTGCAATCATATCCTTCAAAACTTCTGGAGCAGGCGGTTAATGAACTTGCCAAGCTTCCCGGGATCGGTAGAAAAACCGCCCTACGCATGGCCTTGCACCTTTTGAAAAGAAACGTGCAGGAGGTAGAATCACTTGGAACTGCCATTATTAAAATGCGGAATGACATTATTTATTGCAGGGAGTGCCGGAATATTTCCGATCAGGAGGTGTGTGTCATATGCGCAAGTCCCAAGCGCGATCATGCCCTGGTATGTGTGGTGGAAGATATCCGTGATGTGATGGCCATCGAGAATACAGGCCAGTTTAATGGCGTTTATCATGTTCTGGGAGGCATCATTTCGCCGATAGAGGGTATTGGCCCGAAGGACCTTCACATAGATGGGTTGATTAGCCGCGCGGCCACCGGTACGATCGGGGAGATCATTCTTGCGCTTCCTACAACCATCGAAGGCGATACGACAAACTTCTATCTCTACAGGAAGCTGACAGCGTTTAACCTTCAGGTTACAACCATCGCCCGTGGTGTTTCAGTTGGCGACGAATTGGAACACACTGATGAAGTGACACTTGGGAGATCCATTTTGAACCGTACTCCGTATGAATCGGGGTTGAAACAGAAATAGCGAAATGGCGAAATGTTGAAATGGTGAAATTTTTAAAAAAGCTGCAGTTGGTTTTGTTTTTCCTGTTTATTTACGACAACGGTCAAATCGGCATAATTATCAAGTAAGGGGCGGATGGCCTTTTTAATGACCTTATTGGGGGTAGTTCTGCGGGATTTACAGAAATTAGTCAGTGATTTTTTCTGGCGTGCTGTTACCTTTATCGTGATGACTTTGAATTTAACAGGCTTCCGGGCTTTTTTAGTTTTTTTTCGTGGCATGGCTTCAGCGGTTATTTACGAATTCCTTGAAATCATTGATTATTTTCTCTGCGAGATGTTCTGCTTTGCTCAGCATATCACTTTCGGCATAAATCCTTACGATCGGTTCGGTGTTTGACCTGCGCAGATGGACCCAGTCATTGCCGAAGTTGATTTTTATCCCATCAATGGTTAACATCGGATACGACTTATATTTTTGAACCATTGCATGGAGGAGTCGATCAATATCCATTTCCGGAGAAAATTCAATCTTGTTTTTCGAAATGTAAAAATCCGGGTAATGAGCACGCAGGGCAGAACATTTTTTCCCGGATTTGACCAGGTGGGTCAGAAACAGGGCAATGCCGGCCAATGCATCGCGACCATAGTGCAGCGCGGGATAGATCACCCCGCCATTGCCCTCGCCACCGATCACAGCGCCCTTCTCTTTCATCATTTCAACAACATTCACCTCTCCGACGGCAGAGGCAAAATATTCACCACCGGCCAGCTCTGTAATAATTTTAAGCGCCTGGGTGGATGAAAGGTTTGATACGGTGTTTCCTTTTTTATGCTGCAGGATATAATCAGCTACGGCAACAAGGGTATATTCTTCGCCGAACGGTTCCCCCATTTCGTCGATGATCGCAAGACGATCTACATCGGGATCAACCACAAAACCCAGGTCAGCCCTGTTTTTAACCACTGCATTGCAGATATCCGCCAGATGTTCGGGAAGTGGTTCCGGGTTATGCGGAAAATGGCCTGTGGGATCGCAATAAAGCCGATCTATTTTCTCAACATTGAGCGCATGCAACAACGCGGGAATCGCGATTCCTCCGGTACTGTTTACGGCATCTACCACAATCCGCAGCTTCGCTTTCCCGATAGCATCCCGATCGACCAGCGGAAGTGCAAGCACTTTGTCAATATGTTTCTGAATGTAGGAATCATCAGTTCTGTAAACTCCAAGTTCCCCGACAGCAGCATATACACTTTCATCCTTTTCAGCAATGGCAAGGATCCGTTCTCCATCAGCGGCAGATAGAAATTCGCCCCTGTCATTCAGCAGTTTAAGGGCATTCCACTCGGCAGGGTTGTGACTGGCAGTAAGTATGATCCCCCCATCGGCATGCTCATCCATAACGGCTATTTCGACCGTTGGGGTAGTAGTCAACCCGAGATCCAGCACATCAACTCCCATCCCCAACAACGTACCCACAACCAGGTTGTTAACCATTAACCCTGAGATCCGGGCATCGCGACCTACGACCACGGTTGACTTTTTGCCGGAAACAGAACCTGAAATGAATTCAGCATAGGAAGCAGTAAACCGGACAATATCGGCGGGTGTCAACCCTGATCCGGGTTTTCCACCTATCGTTCCCCTGATACCCGAAATTGATTTAATAAGCGCCATACGTTATTTTCAGGCAAATGTATAAGATTTTCAGGTTATCAGCCTACCTCGTGTCAAAAAAAGAAGTACGAGGTTATCTAAAACCGGCAGACATTCTTTTTTTAGTAAATTTGCAAAAACTGCCAGACAATTGGCAGCGTTTATTATTTGCTGGATGGAAGAACCGTTTGACCCTTTTTTTGATGGTGAGACATTATCCCTGGTTGGGCGTTTTGAAAAAATGCTTCAACTGGATCAGCATTTATTCTTTGACGTAGATGAATTTGAAGAGATCATCGAGTATTATTTTTTTAAGAATGAACAGCGTAAAGCTTTTCTGACCATCAACCAGGCTTTGGAACAACATCCCGGATCCACTTCCATTTTAGTTAAACTCGCACAATTCCAGGTAAACGCGAAAAAAGATCATGAAGCCCTGCGAATTCTGAAAGAAATTGAACATATTGATATGGCCGACAGCGAATTGTATGTCGCCAAAGGGAACCTATACAGTCAGCTTGAAAAACCTGAAAAAGCGATAGAAGAATACAAAAAGGCCCTGGCAGGCGCCGATTATTTAGATGACATTTTCTCAAGCATTGCTTTTGAATATGAAAATATGGGCAAATATGATAATGCCATCGAATATTTGCTGAAAGCGCTGGAGTTGAACCCGGAGAATGATGCTGCAATTTATGAATTTGCATTTTGTTGTGAGGTTTCCCAACAGTCTGATCGCGGAATCGCCTATCTACAGTCATTTCTCAACCGGCACCCCTATTCTGTAGCTGCCTGGTTTAACCTGGGTATCGCATTCAGCAACGTTGACCTGTACGAAAAAGCCATTAGTGCATACGATTATGTTCTGGCCATAGACGATACTTTTTCTTCTGCCTATTTTAACAAGGCAAATTGTTATGCCAATATCGGTAATTATGAGAAAGCGATCGAAATTTATGGTGAAACTTTCTTTTATGAGGATGCTGAACCTGTAACCTACTATTACATTGCTGAATGTTATGAGAAGCTAAAAAAGTTCGATGCATCCATCGAGTATTACTCCAAGGCAGTGGGGCTCGACCCCGAGTTTGCTGATGCCTGGCTGGGTCTTGGCGTATCACATGATGAATTGGGAAAACCGCAATCAGCGTTGCCGTATATCCTGAAAGCAATTAAACTGACCCCTTCCATACCTGAATATTGGTTTATCCTGGGCGACATTCAGATAAAATTGTCGCGCATTGAGGAGGGTATAAGTTCTTACAGGAAAGTGATAGAACTTGATCCTGAAGATAAGGATATCTGGCTTGATCTTTCAGTGGTGTATGCTGATCAGAAAGATTTTGAACAAGGATATGATGTTCTCGCGGAGGGGATAAAAAATCATGAAACACACGCCGATTTTTATTTTGGGATGGCTTACTATCTTTTCATGATGGGAAAGTCACAACAGGCAAATGAGGTCATAACGAAAGCCCTGATGATGGACTATGATGGCCACAAGCGTCTTTTTACAACCTTTCCGGAGGCACAGAATCATCCGCAGGTACTTGAAGCAATTGGATCATTTAACAACAGTGCGCAGTGAACAACAGTTACCATTCCATTCTCCCATTCCTTCCCGACCGAACAACCAAACCCCGACTAAGCGGCATCGCGATGGTTATGGACAAAGGTCTCAGCGTGCGCGAGGCCGAAGACTTTGTTGAATCAGCAGGTCACCTTGCTGATTTTGTAAAACTTGGCTTTGGAACATCCCTGGTGGGGAACAAAGTCAGGGAAAAAGTGAAGGTATATCGGCAGGCAAACATCAAAGTATATGTTGGCGGAACCCTTTTCGAAGCTTTCCTGGTCAGGAACCGGTTTGATGATTACCTGAAGTACATTGATAACCTTGGCCTTGATACCATTGAAGTTTCCGATGGCTCGATCATCCTGGAACATGAAATAAAATGCGAATATATTCGCAAATTGTCGGAACAATATACCGTACTTTCTGAGGTGGGCTCCAAAGAATCAGGCATGATCATTGCCCCCGGACGTTGGATCGAGATGATGCAAAACGAATTGCAGGCCGGCGCTTTCAAGGTGATCGGGGAGGCGAGGGAAGGTGGAAATGTCGGGATATACCGTCCAACCGGTAAGGCCCATACGGTTCTGATCAATAAAATTTTAGCAAAAGTACCGGGTGACCTGATTCTGTGGGAGGCGCCGTTGAAATCTCAGCAGGTTTGGTTTATTCAACATTTCGGTGCAAACGTGAACCTTGGAAATATTGCACCTGCCGAGCTCATCCCGCTTGAAACACTGCGCCTTGGACTAAGGGGGGATACATTTTTCAGCTTTCTGCCGGCTGATTTCAGTAAATTCCAACCGAAATAGAAAAATGGTGAAATGGCGAAATAGCGAAATGGTGAAATGGACCAGGTCAAATTAATATTCGGGTTGATCGGGTTTCCGCTGGGTCATTCGCGGTCGCCGGAATGGTTTAATGAAAAATTCAGATCCGCCGGACAAAATGAATATGAATATCGCCTTTTTCCTTTGGCCAGGATTGAGGAAGTTGCAAGTCTGCTGATAAAATATCCGGAACTTGCCGGCTTGAATGTCACCATCCCCTATAAAGAGAAAATTATTCCTTACCTCGACGAATTGGATGAAACAGCCCGGTTGATCGGTGCGGTTAACACAATCATTATCATCCGAACGAAGGGGAAGATCCTGACCAGGGGTTTCAATACGGATGCACCCGGATTTCTTCAAACGCTCTCGGCCAGAATACCCCATAGTCCTGCGCTGATCCTTGGAACCGGTGGCGCTGCCAGGGCGGTTGCACATGCTTTGACCCTGAAAAATATCCGGTTTACATTTGTTTCCTCCATTAATAAGGGGCCCGGAATCTTATCTTACAACGACCTCACCCGGGAGGTGATCAGCCATCATCTGCTTATCATTAATGCCACACCACTTGGGATGTTTCCGGATATTGAAAGATTTCCGCCAATACCATACCATTTTCTTTCCGGTGATCACTTTTTATATGATCTGATCTATAACCCTGAAGAGACCGAATTCATCAAACGGGGAAAAGCCATGAACACCAAAACCATGAATGGCGCACAGATGCTGATAAACCAGGCAGAGTTATCTCTCCTAAAATTCCTGAATCCCGTATTTAGAAGCATTCTCAATTAATTGTATTTGCAAATTTATGCCCTCTTTTGCTTAATTTTGGGTGCGACAAGTTAAATTAACCTTATCTGTTTCGCTCTGCCAGTATTCACAGCAATGTCAAAAATTGCCCATATCATATATATTTCAGTGTTGACGATCATCGTCATTGTTGTGGTTATTGCGGTTACCCGCATCGGATTATCATACTACACGGTTGGAATTGAAGAGCGGTTCTTTCATCCTGACCATATAAAATTGAAACCCAGCGGGACCTGGGGCCATGGCATGGGCATCATCGGATCATTGTTTATGATAACCGGTGTTTCCATCTATATGGCAAGGAAAAGATTCAGGATATTCAGCCGGGTAGGCATCCTGAAACACTGGCTGGAGTTTCACATTTTCCTGTGTTCGATGGGGCCGATCCTGGTGCTTTTTCACACCTCTTTTAAATTTGGCGGGTTGGTTGCCATCAGTTTCTGGAGCATGGTGGCGGTTTTCGTGAGCGGTATCATCGGGAGGTTCATCTATATCCAGATCCCGAGAACAATAGAAGGAAGGGAATTGAGTTTAAATGAAGTTAGGGAAATGAAGAGTGATATCGGTGACCATATCCGGAATCTTGTTTCCCTGAATGATGAAAGCTACAACATTATTGTTGATTCAACCAGGAAGAGGGTTGAACGAAGTCATAAAAATTTCCTTGTTCGCTATATCAGGAAGTACAGCGATGACAGGAAAACTATCCGCAACGTAAAAACGGTCCTCAGGCAAAACAAAATTACCAAATCGCAGCATAAACAAGTTCTGGCCCTGGTGAAGAGTGATATTTCACTGAACAGAAGGATTGAAAGACTTGTGACCATGCAAAATTTATTCAAATACTGGCATGTCGCACATCTGCCGTTTGCACTTGTGATGCTGATCATCATGATCATTCACATTGCTGTAACCATCATTTTTGGTTACCGCTGGATATTTTGAAGATGGAATTAGTATTCGAGAAAGTGGCTGTCTACACTGTGGCGATCCTCTTCTGCCTGGTGGTGGTCGTTATATATCTTCGAAAACAAAAACGGGATTCGAATAAGGTTGAGGAAAAAATCGTCAAGGCAAAGCTTGAGGGGTTGTATGAACCTGTATCACTTCATCCCGTAGTTGATGTAGGAAGTTGTATTAAAACCGGAGCCTGCATTGCTGCCTGTCCTGAAAAGGATATCCTCGGGATCAGAAATGGAAAAGCAACTACAATCAATGCTTCTCAATGCATCGGGCATGGCGCCTGTTTTCATGCATGCCCTACAGAGGCAATAACATTATGTATCGGCACCGAGAAGAGAGGTGTTGAATTACCGCATGTCGACCAAAACTTTGAGACTAACATTCCCGGGATTTTCATTGCCGGGGAATTGGGTGGCATGGGCCTGATCAAAAATGCTGTGGAACAAGGCAAACAGGCTGTGGAAAATATTGTGAAGTCGATCCCTAAAAGCCATCAAGGCGCCTACGATCTGATTATTGTGGGAGCAGGGCCGGCAGGTATTTCTGCTTCGCTGACCGCAAAAAAACATCAACTTAAATTCATCACCTTAGACCAGGATACCCTGGGTGGAACAGTTTTCACCTTTCCACGTTCAAAGATCGTGATGACATCGGCCATGGACTTGCCTCTTCACGGAAAAGTGAAACTCTTCGAAACGAGCAAATCAGAATTGCTTTCATTGTGGAATGACGTATTGACAAAAAACGACATTATAATAAAGGAAAATTCAAAGGTTGAGTCCATTACTTCTGAAAATGATTATTTCAATGTGGTAACGCTAAACGGTGATAAATATACTGGTAAAAAGGTGTTGCTTTCCATCGGCCGGCGGGGAACCCCGCGAAAATTAGGCATTCCCGGAGAAACACTCGAGAAAGTAGCCTATCGGCTTCTGGAGCCTGAACTTATCAGCAATAATGAGATCATGATCGTGGG
Organism: Bacteroidales bacterium; assembly: GCA_030681475.1. Taxonomy (GTDB): domain Bacteria; phylum Bacteroidota; class Bacteroidia; order Bacteroidales; family FEN-979; genus CAIVAT01. The sequence goes on from JAUXWT010000049.1 coordinate 11,585, forward strand.
GGGTGGCGACTCCGCAATTGAATCTGCCCTACTGCTTGCGGACCAGAACAAAGTAACCATATCTTATAGAAATGAAGTATTCAACAGGATCAAACCTAAGAACAACGAAAAGATCAACTTAGCCATGGCTTCAGGTAAGATCCAGGTTCTCTTTAATACCAACCCGATCAGAATTGAGAAAGAGTCGGTCACGCTTGCAAGAAATACCGAAGGAGATGAATTGGGAATTAAAAATGACCTGATTTACATATTTGCCGGAGGTGAACTTCCAACACAATTTTTGCAGAAGGTCGGCCTGCACATCACAAAAAAATTCGGAGAGGCGATTTTGAAACATTGATAATTTATCGATGCAAGCAATGGAGACAATGCAAGCAAGGAAAACAATGCAAGTAATGAAGACAATGCAGGCAATGAAGGCAATGCAAGTAATGGCGCGAATGAAATTAATAATTAGTTTACTGGCTTTATTGGTTGGTTGTCAGGGGTATGCTCAAATCTCACCAGGGGAATTATCCAAGGTTCATGCTCATCTGGAGGGGATATCAAATTGCACACAATGCCATATCCTGGGAAAAAAGGTGTCCAATAAAAAATGCCTGGATTGCCATACAGAGATCAAAGAACGGATTGAACAAAAGACTGGATATCATTCATCTTCCGACATCAGGGGTAAGGAGTGTGTTGCCTGTCACAGCGACCATCACGGGTTAAATTTTCAGATCATCCGGTTCAACACAGAACAATTCGATCACAACTTAACAGGATTCGGTTTGTCAGGCGCACACAGCAAGAAGCAATGTTCCGACTGCCATAAAAAGGAATTCATTAAAGATCAGAAGATCAAAGCGAAAAAATTCACTTACCTTGGCTTGGGTTCAGGTTGCCTGACATGCCATGCGGATTATCACCAGCAAACAATGTCGGCAAAATGCACTGAATGTCATGAATTTACAGCCTTCAAACCTGCCTCAAAATTCAACCATGACAAAACTGAATTTAAATTAATCGGGAAACATATCCAGGTCGCATGCATTGGCTGTCATAAGACCGGAACTAAAAACGGACAAAGCTTCCAGGAATTCAAGGACATCAAATTCGATAACTGCACAAGCTGCCATCAGGATGTACACAACAACAAGTTTGGACAGAATTGCACACAATGTCATACAGAACAGTCATTCGGGTACATCAAAGGCGTCCGGAATTTCGACCACGATAAAACTGATTTCAGGCTGGAGGGAAAACATCAAACAGTCGGATGCAATGATTGTCATAAAACTAAATTAACCAATGCGCTGAAATTCGGTCGGTGCACCGACTGTCATGCCGATTATCATAAGAACCAATTTGCTGCGCAGGGAGTATCACCTGATTGTTCGCAATGTCATACCGTAAATGGGTTCTCTGAAAGTACTTATACCATGGAACGGCACAACCAAGGCGTCTTTCCGTTAAGGGGAGCTCATCTGGCAACGCCATGTTTTGCCTGTCATAATAAAAATGCCGGTCAGACGCAGAAAAACTGGCAGTTCACGAAGATCGGGATGCGTTGCATCGACTGTCACCAGAATATTCACCAACAATTTATCAGCGAGAGATATTATCCCCAATCAAGTTGCGAGAGTTGTCATGACGAGACCCGTTGGAATTCAATCAACTTTGATCACAACAAAACGAATTTTGAACTTACCGGTACACATGCCCATAAAACCTGCAGGGATTGTCATTTCAACAAAGAAAAGGAAGGAACCACACAGCAGAAATTTATGGGTACGCCAGCCACCTGCTCAGGATGCCATATCGACATTCATTTACAACAGTTTGATAACAATGGGGTTAACGATTGTTCAAGATGTCATGACCCTGTTTCATTTAAACCTGTGACGAAATTTGATCACAGTAAAACCTTATTCCCGTTGGATGGAAAACACAAAGATCTTGCCTGTAACAAATGTCACAAGGTAATGGAGAATAATGGAATTTATTATGTACTGTACAAAATAAAGGAGTTCAAATGCGAAAATTGTCATCATTGATTTTGTCGTCTGTATTGTCTGTAAGTCTGATTGCACAGCCATCGCCACACGGAGCGGATTTTGCTGTTGCATGTTCGGAATGCCACAGTACCTCGGGTTGGACCATAAACATGAAAACCCTTTCGTTTAATCATGGCTCCACTCAGTTTCCGCTGATCGGGCAACACCGGTCGGTGAACTGCAGGTTGTGCCATACTTCCCTTGAATTTGTTAAAACAGGGGCTGAATGCATTGATTGTCATACAGATATGCACAATCAGACTTTGGGGCATGACTGCGTAAGGTGCCATACTCCAAAGTCATGGGTTGTAAATAATATTACGGAGATCCATCAACGGAGTCGGTTCCCCCTTGTGGGAGCCCATGTGACTGCAGATTGCTTCGACTGTCATACAAATGCCTCGGCATCGAAGCTAAGTTTTTATCCGCTGGGGGTAGAATGTTTTGATTGCCATTTAAAAGATTATGCAGGCACCACCAGACCGGATCACACGGCCGGAGCTTATTCGAAAAACTGTCTCGAATGTCATAATATGACCTCTGTTTCATGGTCAGGAGCTGGAATAAATCACAATTTCTTCCCACTCACCCTGGGTCATAAAATCAATAATTGCCAGGAGTGCCATAAAACAGGCAATTTTACCGGTACATCCACTGTTTGTGTCTCCTGTCATCAGTCAAACTACAATTCAACTTCTAACCCAAACCACAACTCCATCGGTTTTTCGACAAACTGCACCGACTGCCACACGACAAACCCTGGCTGGAAACCTGCCGAATACCGGGAACATGATGCCAAATCATTTCCAATTTATTCCGGAAAACATAATGGCACATGGAGCATATGCAGCGAATGCCACACTAATCCTGCAAGCTATACACAATTCACCTGTATCGATTGCCATGACCACAACCAACCTGACATGGACAAAGAGCACGCTGAGGTTCAAGGCTACGCCTATAACAGTCCAGCGTGCTTTGCATGTCACCCGACCGGCTCAAAAGAAGGTGCCTTTAACCACATCAGTTATCCGCTTACAGGCGCACATGCGAATATCGCTGCCAATTGCTTTACCTGCCATCAGGGAAACTACATCAACACTCCGAATACCTGCGAGGGGTGTCACTTACCGGCTTATAACTCATCAACAAATCCAAATCATGCCTCCCTAAGCATTCCGGCAACCTGCACTTCCTGTCATACCACCAATCCAAACTGGAAACCTGCCACTTTCGATATACACAACACTTTTTATGTTCTGGCCGGAGCTCATGTTGCCATAGCGAACAATTGTACCGACTGCCACCAGGGGAATTATAATTCCACGCCAAGTACCTGCGTTGGTTGTCACCAGCCGGATTATAATCAAACAACCAATCCATCGCATGTTGCAGCACAGTTTCCGACCAGTTGTATCGATTGCCATACACAATCAGCTTGGATTCCTGCCAATTGGAATCATGACGGACAGTACTTCCCAATCTACTCGGGAAAACATAAAAATGAATGGAATACCTGTGCCGATTGCCATACTAATGGGGGGAATTATTCAGTGTTTACCTGTATAACCGCTTGCCATCCTCAATCACAAACAGACAATGACCATCAGGGGGTAAGCGGATATTTTTATAACAGCGCTGCCTGCTATAACTGCCATCCCCAGGGGACATCGGCAGGAAAAATGCTGGACAAGTTCAACAAGATCAATCGAAAAGAATAAAACTATTTCCATGAAACAATTACTTCCGGCGATACTGTTATTTTTTTCCTTGTCCTCCTTGACAGGTCAAACCCTTTATGAAACCAAAGAAGGCAAGGTTTCATATGTAACCACACAGACCGTTTACGTTAAATTCCAATCCACTGAAAATATCGCCCCGGGGGATACGCTGTTTTCGAACCAGGATGGAACCCTGATTCCGTTACTTACAGTAAGGGAAAAATCATCTATTTCCTGTGTTTGCTTGGTGATTTCTGAAAAAAAAATATCTGTCGGAGATCAGGTTTTTTCAAAACAAAAACCAGTTCAGATACCCAAAACCGGGGATAAAAAAACAGTTCCGGAGTTACCGCCGCTAACCTCTGACCGCGATTCTGTAATTGTCAGGCAGGAGCAACCATCCAAACGGTTGCAGGTGGTTACAGGAAATATTTCTGTTGCTTCTTATCTGAATTTTTCAAGTGTAAGCAAGAGTACGCAACGGATGAAATATAATTTCGCGATGGCAGTGGAGAATATAGGTAACTCAAGGTTATCTGCTGAAACATACATATCCTTCGCTCATAAATTGGGTGAATGGAATACGGTTCAACATGACATCTTCAATGGATTAAAAATCTACAGTCTATCGCTTAACTATATGTTCAATAAACACAATAAAATTTTGTTAGGCAGAAAAATCAACCCCCGGATCTCCAATGTCGGAGCAATAGATGGACTCCAGTATGAAACTAAAGCGGGTGCATTTTCCGTTGGGTTGCTGGTGGGCTCCAGACCCGATTACAGGAACTACAGTTTCAACGCAAACCTGCTTCAGTTTGGCGGGTATGTCGGGCACGACCATACCGGAAAAAATGGAAATATGCAAACAACGCTGGCTTTTTTTGAACAAAAGAATAACGGCATCACCGACCGCAGGTTTGCCTATCTGCAGCACACCAATCCACTCGTTCGTAATTTGTACTTTTTCGGTTCACTCGAGGTGGATCTTTATAAAAAAACCATGAACCACCCGGATACGGCCGTTAGTAAAGACACAACATACAATAAGGACTACTCACCTGCCCTATCCAACCTGTATTTATCGCTGAGATACAGACCGGTCAGGCAATTGTCACTTTCTTTGTCGTACAGCGCCAGGCAAAATGTAATTTACTATGAAACATATAAATCTCTGGTTGAAAGGCTGCTTGAGGAGGCAACCGTGCAGGGGTTTACCTTTCAAATCAATTATCAGCCTGTTAAATTATTATCCATTGGCATAAATGCCGGATACCGGAATAGCAAAACGGACCCAAGGCCATCGAAAAATATTTACGGGTATGTCTCATTCAGCAGGATTCCGGGCATCAATGTGACAAGTACTGTTTCAGCTACTATTCTGGAAACCGGTTATCTGTCGGGAAACATATACAGCCTGGGTGTCTCACGTGATGTGGTGGAAGGAAAGTTGACGGCAGGCATGAACTACCGGTATGTCAGCTACCGGTTTCAGGGCGGTGAAACCCAACTGGTTCAAAACATGGGTGAGATAAATTTCACCTGGCGGATATTAAGAAAACTTTCCTGCGGTTTGTATTATGAAGGCACGTTTGACAAATCATCAACATTCAATCGCATTTACGTTAACCTAACCCAACGATTTTAACTTTCCTTGATTTCACGCCATCCCCTACCTGATTAATAATTATCTTTGTGCGCTTAAAACTATAAAAATCAAATTAACTCTTAACTGACATGAATAGAAATAAACTAACCTTTACAATAATTTTAGTACTCCTCGGAGTATTCTTTATCGTCACAATCTTTTACAAAGGCGGAGAGAAGAACAAAGTAAATTTACCTCCCGGCACACATGGTGTAATTGTGACCGAGGTTATTCAGACGACCAATTATACCTACCTTCACGGTGAAGAAAACGGCACAAAATTGTGGATAGCTGTTGAACGTGGTGAATACAAAACAGGCGATTCGGTTTACTACAGTCAGGCATCAGAGATGAAAGATTTTGTCAGCAAAGAATTAAACCGTACATTTCCGTCCATCTTTTTTGTACAGAATCCCCACAACTCACTCGTTTCGGCCGAAAATCTGATGCAGCAACCGCTTACACCGCAAAAGGTGGCCATCAAAAGATGGACTGAAATCGACGTTACGCCACCGGCAGGGGGGATCACAATTGCAGATCTTTATAAAAATCCGGGTAATTATGCAGGTAAAACAGTGATCATCCGGGGAGTTGTTGTAAGGTTCAATGACCAGATCATGAACAAAAACTGGGTACATATTCAGGATGGCACCGACTATTCCGATAAATTTGACCTGACCATCACGACCCTTGACAGCCTGATCGTTGGCAGTACCGCTACATTCAAAGGTATTATTGCCCTGGATAAAGATTTTGGTTCAGGATACAAGTATGATGTGATCATGGAGGAGGCCAGAATCTCAGATATTAAATAGCATCTTTTTTCTCCGGAGTTGTCGGTTCCTCGTCTCTGATAACTTCCACTTTCAGTTTCGCCACCATTGCAGCAACTGCGCCAACTGCTGCCAGCATCGGGGCAAACAGGGCGCCGATCAGGCCATAGGTGACCGGAATTTCCAGGTACACCTTGTCATCTTCGTCTTTGATGATCAACCTTCTCACGTTGCCCTCATGAATGAGTTGCTTTACCTTTTCAACCAACTCTTCACCCCTGACTTTGAATTCCTCTGAGAAATTTTCCATTTTGAGATATTTTAACTTTTTAAGGAAGCCTAATTTCCATCTGATTGTTCAAAATTACAGTTTATTTCAGTTCCAGTGAATATTGTGACAGAATAAGAATTATTTGGTAGTATTAAAAGAAATGAGTATTTTTGCATCTTGTTTAATAGGCCTTTTAAGTTAATCAAAAACAACAAGCAGAGCAATGAATTTAGCGCCCGAAGTAAAGAAGAAAGCATTTAAAGAACATGGGAAATCAGAATTTGACAGCGGCTCAACTGAAGCCCAGATTGCGATGTTCACTATGAAAATTCAGCATCTTACCGAACATTTGAAGATCAACAAAAAAGACATGGTGACCGAAAGGTCGCTGGTCATCATGGTTGGTAAACGCAGGAAATTACTGGATTATCTGAAAAGCAAGGAAATTCAACGTTATCGTGACATCATCAAGAAGCTCGGTATCCGTAAATAAATTAACCATATTCTTAATAAATCAAGACTGAGGCAATATGATATTGCCTCTTTTAATATCTGAAAGAGACTAACACATGAATGGAATAACACAAACTTTTAACCTTCCCGATGGTCGGGAAATTTCAATTGAAACAGGCAAACTCGCCAAACAGGCCGATGGGTCTGTTGTTGTCAGGATGGGCGACACCATGATCCTTGCTACCGTTGTAGCCAATAAGGAAGCCAAAGAAAACGTTGACTTCATGCCACTATCTGTTGAATATCGTGAAAAATATGCAGCAGCTGGCCGGTTCCCCGGTGGCTTTTTTAAACGCGAAGCGCGTCCCTCCGACTACGAAATTCTTATCTCAAGATTGATTGACCGGGCGCTCCGTCCACTTTTTCCGGATGATTATCACGCTGAAGTCCAGGTGATTGTAACCCTGATTTCAGCAGACACGAATTTTTTTCCCGACGCACTTGCCGGTCTGGCAGCCTCTGCTGCGCTTGCTGTCAGCGATATCCCCTTCAACGGCCCCATCTCCGAAGTCAGAGTTTCTAGAATTAACGGTCAATTCGTAATCAATCCCACCATTGAAGCCATGGTCGATTCTGATATCGATATGATCGTGGCTGCCACCCTGGATAACATCCTGATGGTGGAAGGCGAAATGAAAGAGGTATCTGAGGCGGACATGGTGGAAGCCATCCGTGTAGCACATGAAGCCATCAAGGTGCAATGCCAAGCGCAGGTCGACCTTGCCGCAATGATCGAAAAATCAAAAGTCAAGCGGGTCTATTGCCACGAAACAAATAACCCTGAATTTAAGGAAAGAATTAAAGCCGCAACCTATCAAAAGGTGTACGATATGGCATCCAGCGGAAATGCAAACAAGCATGAACGCAAAAGGATCATTGAAGAGATCAAGGCGGAATTTGTTGCCACATTGACTGATGAGGAAAAGGAGGAATTTAAAAACCTGATCGGCCGTTACTACCACGATGTTGAAAAAGATGCCATCCGTAATGCAACTTTAGACTACCGGAAACGGTTAGACGGACGAAAACTTGACGAGATCCGCCCAATCTGGACCGAAATTGATTATTTACCTGCTGCCCACGGATCGGCCATATTTACCCGTGGCGAAACCCAATCGCTTACAACGGTAACACTTGGCACAAAACTTGACCAGCAGTCAATCGATGGCGCCATTATCGAAGGAAAACTGAATTTTCTCCTGCATTATAACTTTCCGGCTTTTGCTACGGGCGAGGTAAAGCCAATTCGCAGTACAGGCCGTCGTGAGATCGGTCACGGAAATCTGGCGCTTCGTGCATTGAAAAACATGATCCCGCAGGGAGTGGATAACTTATACACCATCCGCATTGTTTCCGATATCCTTGAATCGAACGGCAGTTCTTCCATGGCAACTGTTTGCGCTGGTACCATGGCCCTGATGGATGCCGGTATTAAAATAACCAAGCCTGTTTCAGGCATCGCGATGGGACTGATCACAGACAATAAGCGTTATGTTATTTTATCTGATATTCTTGGTGACGAAGATCACCTTGGCGACATGGACTTCAAGGTTTGCGGCACTCGTGATGGAATTACGGCATGCCAGATGGATATCAAGGTCGACGGTCTCTCATTTGATGTTCTGCGCGAAGCATTGACCCAGGCCCGCGAGGGACGCATGCACATCCTTGGTGAAATGGAAAAAACCATCTCTGAGGCACGTCCCGATTTCAAACCATTTGTACCCCGTATCTTCCAGATGAAAGTTGCCAAGGAATTCATCGGTGCGATCATTGGCCCCGGAGGCAAAGTCATCCAGGAGATGCAGCGCGAAACCGGTACCACTATTGTTATTGAAGAGGTTGGAGAGTTTGGAATTGTTGACATTGTTGCCAACAATATGGAAGCGCGTGATAAAGTGATTGAAAAGATTAAACGAATTGCCTCTGTGGCTGAGGTTGGTGAAATTTACAAGGGGAAAGTCAAAAATATTCAATCATTTGGCGCTTTCATTGAAATTCTACCCAATCAGGATGGCCTACTCCATATTTCTGAAATTGACTGGAAAAGATTGGAAAAGGTAGAAGATGCGCTGCAGGTTGGCGATGAGGTTGAAGTCAAACTGATCGAGGTTGATCAGAAAACCGGTAAACTGAAGCTATCACGAAGAGCATTACTCCCGAAGCCGGAAGGCTATGTTGAAAGGAAACCCGAACCACGTTCAGACCGCCCCGATCGCGGAAATGACCGAGGAAATGACCGCGGATATGATCGTGGTCACAGAAGGTAACATGATGTAACCTTTAGTTATTTTGTTCGTAAACCGACCTGTATCTATGGTCATAACAAATTGGTTCGCATGAGGCAGTTAAAAATTACCAAACAGGTTACCAATCGCGAAACCGCATCACTGGATAAATACCTTCAGGAGATCGGTAAAGTTGAACTGATCACTGCTGATGAAGAGGTTTCTCTGGCCCAGCGGATCAAACAGGGTGACATGGCTGCACTCGAAAAACTGACAAAAGCAAACCTTCGTTTCGTAGTCTCTGTCTCTAAACAATATCAAAATCAAGGACTTAGCCTTCCAGATCTGATCAACGAGGGCAACCTCGGACTGATCAAAGCAGCGCAACGCTTTGACGAAACCCGAGGTTTCAAGTTCATCTCCTACGCAGTATGGTGGATCCGTCAGTCTATCCTTCAGGCGCTGGCAGAACAGTCGCGGATTGTACGTTTACCGCTGAATAAAATCGGATCGATCAACAAAATCAACAAGGCATACGCCCAACTTGAGCAGAAGTATGAACGCGAACCAAATGCCGGAGAGATCGCCTTCCTTCTGGAAGTTTCCGAAAATGAAGTAAAAGAGTCGATGCGTAATTCCGGCCGGCATGTTTCCATGGATGCACCCCTGATCCAGGATGAGGATAACACCATGTACGATGTATTGCGCAGTGAGGAAAATACCACACCGGATACCGGACTGTTATATGAATCCCTGAAAAAGGAAATTGAACGGGCCGTGTCAACGCTGACGCAGCGTGAAGCTGACGTAGTCCGCCTCTATTTCGGCCTCAACGGAAGCCATCCGATGACCCTGGAGGAGATCGGCGAGAAATTCGACCTGACGCGTGAACGTGTACGCCAGATCAAAGAAAAGGCCATACGCCGACTGAAGCACACCTCAAGGAGTAAAATTCTAAAGACCTACCTTGGTTAAATAAATAGTGAAATGGCGAGATGGCGAAAAGGTGAAATCGTTACTCCTAATTCGTAATTTATCAATGGCACATCTTGTTGCTCCATCTCTCCTTTCTGCCAATTTTCTGAACCTGGAAAAAGATATCGGGATGCTCAATCAAAGTGAGGCCGATTGGTTTCACCTCGATGTGATGGATGGCCTGTTTGTTCCCAATATTTCCTTCGGATTCGCCATCATTGAAAAGATCAGGCAAGCGACCCATAAAATCCTCGATGTTCATTTAATGATCGTAGAGCCTGAACGGTATCTCGAACGGTTTAAAAGGGCAGGGGCCGATATCATCAGCATTCATCAGGAAGCCTGCAAAAATCCGATTGAAGCCATCAAGACAATAAAGAACCTGAATGCAAAAGCAGGTATCGTGATCAACCCCGCAACACCGGTCAGCACTTTGTCAGCGGTGATCAATCATATTGACATGGTTCTGCTTATGTCAGTAAATCCGGGATTTGGCGGGCAATCGTTTATGCCTGGTACGTTTGGGAAGATTGCTGAAATAAGACAAATGATAAAGTCACGCCAACTCAATGTGATGGTTGAAGTGGATGGTGGCATCGACCTCAATAACGCACCAAAACTTGTTCAATCTGGCGTTGATATTCTGGTGGCAGGCAATACCATTTTTTCATCCCCCGATCCGGTGCAGACGATACATCAGTTAAAAACCATCTGCTGAATTTCTGTTTCCGGGTTACATGTTCCCCTGCGGGTCTAGGAATTTTTCCTATTTTTACAAAAAAAAGATCACTACATGGATTTTCATGCAGCCAGCAGGGACATCATTCAACGTTTACGACGGGAGTTAAATCCCTCACTGACATATCATTCCGTTGAACACACCCTTGATGTACTTGAAGCAGCCCGATGGCTCTCTAATGCGGAAAAAATCGGTTCACACGCTAAAATATTGATAGAAACGGCATCACTTTACCATGATGCAGGAATGATTATTCAATATAAAGATCACGAATCTGCTTCAGTGATCCTTGCTAAACAAACATTACCGGGATTTGGTTTTCCAGATTCAGATATCGATGAAATCGCCAGATTGATCATGGTCACAAAGTTACCTCAACGACCTTATGATCATTTAGAACAGATTATCTGTGATGCTGACCTGGATTATCTTGGACGCGATGATTTTTTCATACATTCTTTCAATTTAAAGCTTGAGTGGCAGGTCAATGAAGTCAGGGTTACAACATTGGCTGAATGGTGTGAAATTCAGATTAACTTTCTGACCGAACACCAATATTTTACAAAATCAGCCTCTTTGCTCAGAAATGAGAAAAAACTGAAACATCTGGCAGAGATACAACAATTATGTCGGCGGGAGGAATCAATTCATAAATTGTAAAACCATTATAAAAACTGTAATATTATGGCAAAAGCAAAACAGGAAGCAAAGTACAACAACATAGTACTGATCCCTACAGATTTTTCTGAAGTATGCGGCAACGCCATATCTCATGGCGTAAAACTGGCAAAATTTCTCGGATATAATGTTTTTATCCTGCATATTATAAACAAGGAAACCAAGGCAGAGTTAAGAAAGAAAAAGGTAGGCGTTGAGTATGTGAATACCCGGCTGAAGGAATATAAAAAATATTATGCCAGAAAATATTCTGTTGATATCGAGACCATGGCGGTGGAGGGATCAATTTTTTCAACCATCAACACTGTTTCCAAAGAGATTAAAGCGAACCTGATGGTGCTTGGTACCCATGGAAAAAAGGGGTTGCAACACGTTTTTGGCAGTTATGTCATGAAAGTTGTAGAAGAGTCGACAGTTCCCGTTGTCGTGGTTCAGAAACGAGCGTTCAAATCAGGCTACCAAAACATTGTTTTCCCCGTAAGCTTTGATATTGAGCCTCGGCAGGCTGTTCAATGGGCAAAACTGATCGCAAAATTGTTCAACGCAAAGATCCATATCTATATCTCTCCTGAAAAAGAGACTGCACGGCGCACATCACTGGCAATTATCACAAAGCAGATCACCTCAATATTTGATGCTGAAAACATAACCTATAGCATTACGACTGCAGATAAGCCCACAGGTTTTGCCCATCAGGTCATTTCGTACAGTGTTATCAACCAGGCAGATCTGATCATGATCATGACAAGGCCAAATATTGATGTGGTCGGGTTCAGCCTCTCCGCATGGGATGAACGCCTGATGTTCAATGAGGCGCAGATTCCGGTAATGGGAATCAATCCAATTGAATACGGTTACCATTATTATGAATGGTCAATGCTGGCGTAAATTAAAATAGCGAAATGGCGAAATAGCGAAATGGCGAAATAGTGAAAGGTGAAATGGAAAAGATTCAGGCAAAAGAACGCATTGCATTTTTGTCGGATGAAATCCGGAGGCACAACCACAACTATTATGTTTTATCAAAGCCAACGATACGTGATTTTGAATTCGACATGTTGCTGGAGGAACTTATCCGGCTTGAAAAAGAGTTTCCTGAATTAGCTGAACCTGATTCCCCTACGCAGCGTGTGGGAGGCGACATTACCAAGGAGTTCCGGCAAGTTCAGCATAAATACCAGATGTTGTCGCTGGGTAACACCTATTCGGAAGAGGAGATCCGCAGTTTCGGAGAGCGGATCCACAAAATTACCGGCGACGATGTTGAATATGTTTGTGAACTTAAATTCGATGGCGTCGCGATCGGATTAACCTACCAAAATGGCATCCTGGTACAGGCGGTCACCCGTGGTGACGGCGTGAGCGGCGATGATGTGACCACGAATGTCAAAACCATTAAAAGCATTCCTTTGAAATTACAGGGCAGCCGATTTCCTGAAGATTTTGAGATCAGGGGTGAAATTATTTTGCCCCATGCCAGCTTTAAAAAAATGAACGAAAAGCGGCTGGAGGATGGCGATGAACCTTTTGCAAATCCTCGTAACGCTACTTCCGGCAGTATAAAGATGCTGGACTCTGCGGAAGTGTCGAAACGGAATCTGGATGCATTTTTCTATTACCTGCCAGGCACAGATCTTCACTTCAAAACCCATTATGAATGTTTGCTCGCAGCCAGATCATGGGGATTTAAAATCTCAGAATATGCTGTTCGCTGTAAAACCCTCGAAGAAATATTTGATTATATCATTTCATGGAACAAGGCCAGGCATGAATTGCCCTATGATATTGACGGCGTGGTGATCAAGGTGAACAACCTGAAGCAGCAGGAAATTCTGGGATATACGGCTAAATCGCCACGCTGGGCCATTTCATATAAATTCAGAGCTGAGCAGGTTACTACGAAGCTGTTATCGGTATCCTATCAGGTGGGACGTACCGGTGCAATTACCCCTGTGGCTAACCTGCAGCCGGTGCAATTAGCCGGAACCGTTGTCAGGCGGGCATCCTTACATAACGCGGATATCATCGCTGCACTTGACGTTAGAATTGGCGACATGGTGTTTGTGGAAAAGGGTGGGGAGATCATTCCCAAGATCAATGGCGTCGATCTTGAGTTGCGTTCGAATGAGGCAACACCCATCGTGTTTATCAGCAATTGCCCTGAATGTGACTCGGCTTTGATACGAACAGCGGGCGAATCGGCATGGTACTGTCCGAATGAAAACGGTTGTCCCCCGCAGATCAAAGGAAAGCTTGAACATTTCATTTCACGTAAAGCCATGAATATTGACAGCCTTGGAGAAGGAAAAATAGAGACGCTGTTTGATAACGGATTGGTTTACAATTGTGCCGATCTTTATGATCTGACCTACGATCAATTGATCGGTCTTGAGACGACCTATGAATCGACAGATGAAAAAAAGGAGAGGAAGATCAGTTTTCGGGATAAAACCGTAACCAACATCCTGAACGGGATCGAAGCATCAAAAAAAGTCAGTTTTGAAAGGGTCCTGTATGCCTTAGGGATACGTTTCGTTGGTGAAACCGTAGCCAGGAAGCTTGCCTCCCACTTCGGCGCCATAAATGCGCTTGCCAAAGCTGATTATGATGCTTTGGTTGAGGTTGAGGAGATCGGCGATAAGATCGCACAGAGCATCCTTGCATGGTTTTCGGTGCGGCGAAACATTGAACTCATTGAACGGCTTAGGGCATCCGGACTTAGATTCAACCTCGATGAACCGCTGGTCGCCCGCATCAGCAACACGCTTGAAGGGCTCACTTTCGTGGTCAGCGGTGTATTCACAAACTTTTCCCGCGAGGACCTGAAGAAAACCATCGAAGCGCACGGTGGAAAGAATACCGGCTCAATTTCGGCAAAAACCTCCTATCTTGTGGCGGGTGAGAATATGGGCCCTGAAAAAAGAAGAAAGGCGGAAAAGTTGGGAGTTAAGATAATATCCGAATTCGATTTCCATTCGTTAATAGGAATCCCTCAGAACAGGGTCACATTATTTTAGGTCAGTAACGGAAGGTATTCATTGAAGTGTTTAACACGGTCGGACAAGCCGTTGATTCCGTTATTCACGGCGATAGTTACCTTTGTTACAATCTCCTCGCTGGTTCCCTGATCGCAAATGGTCCATAAATTATTTTTATTAAAGAAGAAGGCAGCAGAAGCAAGGGGAAATTTCGTGGCAACAAGATCGGGATTTTCTAAGATATTTACGCCAATAAATGCACCGAACTCAGCGTAATTTGATTTTCCGGTCAATTGGATATAGCCCCGCCCCCTGAATTTGTACCCTTCCCCACTGGCCTCGTCGCCATTTCCCATCCTGTTCGCATAAACCCTCGCACCAATGGCAGCAGGGTTGCGTGCATATTTTACACTCAATTCATCGGTGAAATATTTGCGAAAAGTTTTCATCAGGCCCTCGGCGGAATAATTGAGATTCTCAAAAACTCGCGTGAATCCTGCACTCTCATGGCTACACTGCGCTAAAAAGTGGGTTAGTCTTAATGGAGAGGTGATGTTGAATTTTGCAGCGGTTTCCGGAATCTGGGCAATGACAGCATCCGGTATGTTGCCCTTGAGGGTTTCCAGGTTAAACGTTCCTGAGGATAATATATCCGGCCTTTGTGAACCTGATCCGGGGAACATCTTTTCCCATGTGATATCCCCGACAATTCCATCGGGAGATAAATTATTTTCCCGTTGCCATTTTTTTACCCGTTCATCAGTAATGTTCCCGAATGAACGAGAATTACGATTGACGAATTCATAACCTGTTTCCGTAATCAAAAATACAAATTTTTATTCTAATTTAGAATAAATATTCATAAATATGTTTTTCAGTTTACTCTTTTAATGGATCCCGCACCTGACACATGCTGATCAATCTCGCTTGGAGATCCTTTGTACTTTACACTGCCTGCTCCGGAAATTCCGGCACGAATCCTTTTGGAAACATTGATCTGTGCATTGCCTGCTCCGCTGATGTCGATGTCGTAGGATTCGGCAAGCAAGTCATATCCGAATATGTCGGAAGCGCCGGATAGATCCATTTTAACATTTACCGCAGACCCGGAAAACTTCATTTTGCTGGCGCCACTACAGTCAAGCTTCAGATTTTGTACTTCAATATTCAATTTCGAATCAGATGCGCCAGATGCTTCAATCCTGAGTTCAGGTACTGCCAACATCCCATCGGTATCGATATCAACTGCCCCGCTCACATCAATTATTTTCAGGTCTTTCACTGTCACATATACTTTCATGACCGTGACCTTGCGAACCGGCTTTTTAGTTTCAATTCTAAGTATCCCACCCACAACATCTGTACGGATAACTGGCAGCAGGTTGGCATCTGCTTCCACGGTAACCTCTTCTACGGCGCCTTGTTTTAGTATAATATCAAAAGCGCCAGAAACCTCTATTCCATCGAATGCGGTAACCTTGCGGGTCTCTTTCAACACATTTCCATCTCCCTGCATCCCTCCGATCATGGTGCAACCCGCGAAAAGAGTCGATATCCCCAGGAACAGGCTACCGAAAATTAACATTGAAAAAAATCTCGTTGTTTTCATAGGATTTGAATTTAATTGATTAGACGTTTTTTTTGGATTTGGTTACAAATGGTAAGGTGGACAAGGGGACAAGGGGACAAGGGGACAAGGGGACTTTTGCAATTTGATTTTGCATTTTGGTTTTTGCATTTCTATTTCAGTCTGACATTCCCATATTCACTCCGTACGATCACCGTTCCTGAAGGAGACTCGCTGCCCCCTATCGTTCCCTTGTAGCTTTTTTCGGTCGGTGAAGTTGACCGATAGGAGAATTTTGCTTTTTCCTCCGGAAAATCCAGGTCACAAAATTTCAGAAGGGCTTCAATTCGATATTTTGCCTGTTTACTAAGACCAATTGAGACATCACCAAACTTGTTCCTGATATTGACCGAAGTAAAATCGGCCGGCATTTCACGAATCTTGCAACTACCGTATTGAATATCAAGGCTCAGGCTTTGTTCAATCCTTTGAATGTCAATGTCGGTAAATTTCGACTTGCTATCAACCGCCGACGAGTTCTCCATATTCAGTTTGCCACCTTCGAATACAACACTGAGCGCGATTATTTTCTCTGCATCAAGGTTGGAGAATTTAGAGTCCAGTCTTAAACTGCCGGCATAGTCAAGGTTCATATCAGAATATTTCAGGGACAACACTGCTCCTTTGATCCAATTCACCCTTGCTTTGCTGAATTTTATATCTAAAAGGTTATCTGAGTTCCCGAGTTTATTTACGTCAAGGTTACCATAACCCAGGTTGATCCGTGCTTTACCCTGTAATTCATTGATAAAAATATTACCAAATTTATTGGTAACATCCAGATTGATGTTCGTTGGCATGTTTATCATATAATCGATCGAAAAACGTCCTTTTCCTGAATTTTTTAATTCCTGGATAGTCGTAGTCGCGGTTATTGATGATGGAGTGTCGGTAAAATCGATTGAAATGCGTTTAAACTTTTTTTCTGCTTCCTCCTGATTTGCCGCTGTAACAGTGATGGTAACATCGAAGGAAACCGATTTTTTTTCCCAGTTTGTACAGTGGACTTTCCCAAAACGGTTGTTTACCGTCAACTGTGCATCAGGGTTCACCGGAAATTCCCTTTTAATAACCCTGGTGAACTCTTCACCTGCCGTTGCTCCCTTTATCCCCAGCAGGAAAATCATCATTAAAATGAATAGCGCTATTTTTATTATTGTTTTCATGGTTTTATATTTTAACTATTTCCTGGCCAGAGACAATTGAGTCAGAATTGTATTCAGCATTGTTTCTTTCATTTGTTGATTCTGAATGATCGCATCAAGGATATGTTCATTGCCGGGATTTTTGGCCAATGACCTTTTCAACTCTTCGGTGGTAGCATCGAGGTTCTGAATTTCCGAAATGGCTGAATTTTTAAGCACATCTGCATCCTGTTGATTGACAGATAGTTTTTGGATGGCGGCAATTTTTATAGTTGCCTGATTGTCATAATACCTGACAGCTTCCCTTATTTCCAACGGTAATTCTGACCCCTGGTTTTCAGCAAAAATCCTTACCCTTAATTCGCTGGTTGCAAAATCGAACACAATAACGCTGACACTGATCATGACAAGGATCAAAGCTGCAACCTTAAGCATCACAGCGCGGTTAAACCGAAATGGACTTAATACCGGCACTGCCCCCACCCGATCTTCAAATCGTTTAAAATGGCCCGGATCCGGCTCAAACGCGTCGAATTCGTCAAGGTGGTCTTTAATATATTTTTCGAGTTTTGGCATGGTCAATTCGTACTAAACATTTTGTTATAACTATTTTGCTTCAGGAGGCCAATCAACTTCTGACGTGCCCTTGAGTATCGGGTTCGTGAAAGTTGGTTTGAAATGTTCAGGATCTGCGCGATCTCTTCATGATCATATCCTTCGAGTAAAAACAGGGACAAAACAACCCTGTACTCATCAGAAAGTTGTGTAATCGCCATTCTGATTTCTGCAACCCGGCATTGGATCTCTTCCTCTCTGTCCTCCTCAACGTTATCAAGTAATTCGTATGCCACTTCATCAATATACACAGTTTCTTTACACTTACGCAGGTAATCCAGGGAACGGTTGATAACGATCCGCTTAAGCCATGAACCAAAACTACCTTCGCCGGTATAGCTATGCAGGCGCTCAAAGGCATCCAGAAACGATTCCTGCATGATATCCTCAGCCTCGGCGGTATCGTTCACTATTCTCAGGCTTGTGTTGTACATGGCTTTATAATAAAGTTTATAAATTCTGAACTGAGCATTTCTGTCACCGTTCAGACAGGCATTGATCAGGTCTTGATGAACGTTGATGTATTTACCTTCCAACTATCCGGATTTTTTATAAATGACTCACTCTTTTTTGAAATGTTACAGGTCGAAGGTATTTTTTTTCTTAAATGTGGACAGGGGGACAAGGGGACGGGGGGACGGGTGAAATTGTTTGCATTGTCTGCATTGTTTTCATTATTTCATTTTTTGTAACTATCTACAAACGATTAACTTTGCACCTTGTTAAAAAAACTCCGCATACCAGTCTATTTTTATCCGGTGGCCGCCATGCTTTTCTGGGGTCTTTCGTTCATATGGAGTTCAATGCTTCTGCAACATTACCAGCCTGTCACCATCATCTTTATCCGTTTGATCATTTCTTCGGCATTCCTGTTCACACTGATCTATTTTTTAGGCAGAAATGAAAAAGTGGACCGGAAGGATTACAAGTTGATCTTATTAAGTGCCCTGTTCAATCCATTCTTCTATTTCCTGGGTGAAAATTACGGTTTGAAATACTCATCCCCAACAATTGCAGCTGTTGTAATAGCTACCATTCCTGTTTTTGCTCCATTGGTCGGTTATCTGAGTTTCAGGGAAAAGCTGACACCAGTCAATTTCATTGGTATTGCTGTCTCATTTGCTGGCGTCATACTTATGCTGGTCACCCGTGATCTTTCGCTGGCTGCAGATATCAAAGGTATCCTTTTTCTCTTTTGTGCGGTATTTTCCGCATTATTATACTCTGTCACACTCCGGAAACTGACCTTGAAATACTCTGCCATCTTGTTGGTTGCCTTACAAAACCTGATCGGGATTTTTCTTTTTCTCCCATTTTTTCTTTTTTACGAAGCAAAGTTGGCCATTGCTGTACCAATTACTTCTGAGATAATTGTATCCATGTTTCTCCTTGCCATTCTTGCCTCCTCCCTGGCATTTGTATTTTTCGCCCATTCGGTGAAGTTACTTGGGATCAGCAAATCGAATATTTTTTCCAATTTAATCCCTGTATTTACGGCATTTTTTTCGTATCTCATTCTTGCTGAACTTTTTAACATTCAAAAAATCACAGGAATTGCATTGGTCATCTTCGGAGTGTATCTGTCGGAAAGGACAAAGAAAAGAGTTTAATTTACCGCAATTGTCCTATCTTTGCTAACAATGCATTAAATATGATTTTCAGTCCCGAGAAATTAATGATCAGGGATCAGCGAATGAAACCCTTTATTGATGCCAGGGAGCTATGGGGTTTTATCAACACCACCCCTGCTACAAAGGAGAAGGTGAGGGAAGTTATTGCCAAATCGTTGGATAAAAACCGGTTGACACTTGCTGAAACGGCCATACTGATCAACGCCTCGGATCCCGAACTGATCGAAGAGATCAAACAAGGAGCCCGGACACTCAAGGAAAAAGTTTACGGACAGCGCATTGTGCTGTTTGCTCCATTATACATTGGCAACCTTTGTACCAACAACTGTGCTTACTGTGGATTCAAGGCCTCGAACAAGAAGATAACCAGGGTTACGCTTGATCATGATGACTTGATCTCTCAGGTTAAGGCATTGGAGGACTCAGGTCAGAAACGGCTGATCCTGGTGTTTGGTGAACATCCGAAATATGATGCTAAATTCATTGCAGATTCAGTCAGGACTGTTTACTCGGTCAAAAGCGGTAACGGCGAGATCAGACGGGTAAATATCAATGCCGCGCCCATGGAAATTGATGGTTTCCGGATCATAAAAGATGCCAGGATCGGAACTTATCAGATCTTCCAGGAAACTTATCATCAGGAAACCTATGCAAAGGTCCATCTCGGCGGACAAAAAAGGAACTATGACTGGAGACTTACGGGACTTGACCGTGCACAGGAGGCGGGGATCGACGATATTGGAATCGGAGCCCTGTTCGGACTTTACGACTGGCGGTTCGAAGTACTTGGGCTGGTAAGGCACACGAACCACTTCGAAGCCGTTTACAATGTAGGCCCGCATACGATCTCATTTCCACGGATCCAATATGCCTCTGAACTGAACCTGGACAAGAGTCACCTGGTAAGCGATGAAGAATTTACCCGGCTGGTTGCTATTTTACGTCTGGCAGTCCCATATACCGGACTCATACTCACCGCAAGGGAAACAGCCGCCATTCGTGATGAGATCATGCAATTCGGTGTTTCACAGATCGATGGCGGCACGAACATCGAAATGGGCGGTTATTCAAAACGAAAGGAGAATGAAGAGCAGGACATAGACCTCGAACAGTTCCAGATCAACGATAACCGCAGCCTGAACGAGATCATGGACGACCTGATCGAACATAAGTATATCCCTTCATTTTGTACCGCCTGTTACCGTTTGGGCAGAACAGGTGAACACTTTATGGAATTTTCTGTTCCGGGATTTATTAAGCGGTTTTGTCAGCCAAATGCTTTAATGACCCTGGTGGAATACCTTGAAGACTATGCGCCGGAAGATACCAAAGTAAAAGGCTATCAGTTGGTCCGGGAGAAATTGGATGAAATTGAAGATGAAACATTCAAAGCCAGGTTGACTGACAAGATCAGCATGATCAAAGAAGGTAAACGCGACTTGTATTTTTGAAACCTATTGAGCATGAAAGAACTCAGGATTATCGGTTTGCTGATCACCGACCGCATTAAGGAAGCCGGAAGAATGCAGCAAACACTTACAAAACATGCCCACGTTATCAAATCAAGGCTCGGATTTCATGAAGTTTCTGAAGATGTATGCAGCCGGGTAGGTGTCGTCATTCTTCAGCTTGCAGGCAGCGCTGAAGCTTGCAATAAACTTGAAGATGAACTTGGTGAAATTGACGGACTCGAGATTCAGCGGATGGTTTTCAGCTATTAAAATCTTTTGAATGAACTTTCATTCTAAGAAAAAATTACGCAGGGAGTTTCAGGATTTCTATATGATTTCCTCGTTACCCACCATGCGCATCGGTCTCTTTCTTACCCTTGTCCTGTTCACATGTTTTGTCATTTTCAATTACATATTCTTTCCCGATTCACCGGAACAATTTTACTATCAACGGTTTGGAATCATCTCCCCTGTGTTGGTCATTTCGATCCTCGTTACCTATTTCAGGCCATTGTATAAATGGCTTCACTTGATCTATATATTCCTGAACTTGCTGGTTTGCGTTGCAATATTCAATGTAGGCATCCATTCTGACTTTTCCCAGCCGGGTTCTGAGTATTATTATACGTGGGTGATGCTTGTTGTGATCGGGTTGTTTGTTTTCTACAGGATGCCATTCTATACGAACGTCATCATCGGCCTGATCCAGATCACCGCCTTCATTGCAGCAACGATTTTCAATCATACGCTGGCACAAAAACCATTTTTCTTTTACAACAACCTGTTTTTTGTTTTTGCCATCTATTCAATCGGATTCATATTGGCGTTTATGTTCAGAACACTGAACTGGAAAAACTTTCTGCACCAGAAAGCCATTTCCAAAAACAACCTGCAACTCCAGGAAGAGATCAATGAACGGAAACAAGCCGTTGTAGCTTTACAGCTATCCGAGACCCAGTATCATAACACAATTGATTCTATACCTGACTGGATTTTTGTTGTTGACAGGAATTTCCACGTTATCATCTTAAATTCTTCCTTGAAATACGGGCACATTGGATCTGGTCAGGTAGCAAATACATCCGGAAAGAGCATTGATGAGATATTGCCATTTATGCCGTCTGATACCATTGATGAGCTTAATTATGTATTTGATCAAGGCAAGATTCTGGTCACAGAAGAGAAAATATCATTTATTGACACGGATGTCCATATGGAGATCCGTAAGGTACCCATATTTAATGACCGTGATGTAATTCAGGTGATGACAATTCTCCGCGACCGGTCCAAAGAAAAGGAGGTTGAGGCGTTGAAACAAAAAAATGCTGAACAAAAGGAGATCATGCTGCGTGAGATCCATCATCGCGTTAAGAACAATCTTGCAATCGTGATCAGCCTTTTGAACCTTCAACTCCGCAACAATACGGACCAGGGGTTAGTCCGCATCATTCGTGATATTGAAATGCGCATCCGTTCCATGGCACTGATCCATGAGCATTTATACAGAGGGGAAAACCTCGACCGTATTCCATTGGCGACATATCTGCATTCCCTGGCTACAATTATAACAAGTACCTTCAGCGGCCACCGGGTAAATCTTGTGACTTCACTTGATGTTACCGATGTGAGCATTGAAATTGCCTTACCGATAGGTTTGATCACCAATGAATTGCTGACAAATGCCTATAAATATGCTTTCCCGCGGCATCAGGATGGGGAAATTCAAATCCATTTAAACAAAGCAGCTGACGATCAGTTGACCCTCATGATCAAAGACAATGGTGTTGGATTACCTGATTCATTTTCGATGGATTCGGAAAAATCACTGGGTATGTTTATCGTAAAGTTATTGGTTCAGCAATTGGATGGTAATATTGATTATTCCGGGCGAAACGGGACCTCCTTTACCATTCAATTCCGTAACCTTCTGGTAAAACGACAAGTGTTCTTATGAATTATTCAAGATGAAAGAGATTTGGATTCTCGGTGTACACATCACCGACAGAGTGCCGGAAGTTTCAGTCGTTCAGGCAGTCCTGACAAAGTTCGGATGTACCATCAAGACCCGTCTGGGCCTGCACGAAGTAAAAGACGACTTCTGCGCACGCTCCGGGCTGATCATACTTGAGCTTACCGGCAACAGGGAAGAGTTTTTTAAACTGGAGAACGAATTGCTGAAGATTGATGGGTTGGAGGTGAAGAAGATGGTTTTTGAAGAATAATTCGTCATTATACAAGCGTTACCCTTGTTCCACCGTCATCAATTCCCAGCATGGTCGTTTGGGTAATGATGGTATCTTTGCCGGAGCGCTCAACAAAGTGTATCGCAGCGCGTACTTTGGGGCCCATGCTGCCTTCAGGGAACTGGCCCTCGTCAAGGTAGCGTTTGGCTTCGGCAATGGTCATCCGGTCAAGTGCTTTTTCCTGGGGAGTATTGTAATTGATGCACACCTTTGGAACATCGGTGAGTATGAAAAGTTTATCCGCATTGATCTGTGAGGCAAGGAGCGCTGACGCCAGATCCTTATCAATCACGGCATCGATGCCCTGTAATTTATTTGGTTCAACATAATAGACCGGAATTCCGCCTCCACCCACTGCAATGGCAATTTGTCCGCCACGGGCGATCGATTCAATGGTTTTTTTGTTGATAATAACGAGCGGTATGGGAGATGCAACTACTTTTCTCCAGCCCCGGCCGCGGGGATCCTCCTTGAACACCGATTTTGTTTCTTTAGTCAATGTATCAGCCTCCTCTTTTGTATAATAAGGACCGACTGGCTTCGTTGGTTTCTGAAAAGCCGGATCGTCCTTATTGACAAGCACCTGGGTGGTGATGGTGATGATGTCGCGTTCCATGTCATGGATCTCCAGTACGTTTTTCAGTTGCTGTTCAATGATATAGCCAATAAATCCCTGGGAATAGGCAACACAGATATCCAGTGGCATCTCCGGGATCCCAAACATTTTAAACCCGGCCGAGTTGGCCAGCATGATGTTACCCACCTGGGGCCCATTCCCATGGGTTATCACGATGTTGTACTCGCGTTTGATCAGCTTGATAAGACTTTCGGCCGTTGCGTTTGCATTTGCCTCCTGTTCATCGATGGTTCCTTTCTGATCTCCCCGTAACAGAGCATTTCCCCCAAGGGCAACAACAGCAAGCTTTTTCATGGTTTCAATGGTTTAGACGGCAAAATTAGAAATATTTTCCGACAATTGGTACCTTCGCAACGCCATGAAACTTCAGAAAAAAGCCTATTTGTTTGCCTTCGCTGCCATTGCCTGCTGGTCAACCATTGGTTCTGCATTTAAAATAACCTTGCGGTATCTTGACCCGGTGCAATTGCTTCTCATTTCTTCGCTGGTTGCTTGCGTTGCTTTGTTTTTTATCCTGCTGCTTCAGGGAAAGATATACTTGCTATTCAAAATAACGCGTAAAGAGATCTTGCTTTCGGCATTCCTGGGGTTGATGAATCCGTTTCTCTACTATTCAGTATTGCTGAAAGCTTATGATTTGCTGCAGGCACAGGAGGCAGGGACACTCAACTATATCTGGCCGCTTGTCCTGGTACTCCTTTCGATACCGATGTTACGTCAGAAAATAAGTTTCGTCAGCATCGTCGCCATCGTAATCAGTTTCTTCGGAATTATCACCATTTCCAGTCACGGGAATTTCTTTATCGGAGCCGAATCAACCAAACAGGACACCGTCGGACACACTTTGGGCGTATTTCTGGCTGTGGGCAGCGCCTTTTTGTGGGCGCTATACTGGATATTCAACCTCAAAGACCGGCGGGAGGCCGTAAGCAAACTCTTTCTGAATTTCTGCTTCGGTTTTCTATATACTGTCATTTTATCAGGCCTTACCGGCAACCTTACCCTTCCAGTATGGCAGGGTTTGGCCGGTGGTATTTATATTGGTTTGTTTGAGATGGGAATCACCTTTGTGCTGTGGCTAAATGCTTTGAAATATTCGTCAACAACGGCCAAAGTTTCAAACCTGATCTACCTGTCCCCTTTCATCTCCCTGATCATCATCTATTTCGCTGTTGGCGAAACCATCCTGCCTTCAACGGTCACCGGACTTGCGCTAATCATCGGAGGAATCGGGTTGCAGCAATATCTGAAACGCTGATGACCGGAATGTTTGTTATGATTCAAAAATCTTAAATACCACGGATCAGATAAAAATCGTAATTTAGTTGTTTGATTAAAATTGACCGAAACTGAACGAACATGAAATATTTCAAGAATAAAGGAAATATACGAAGGCTATTCTCTGCCAAAACCGGCCTCCTGGCCTTTGGTCTGATGTTTATCATTGCCTTGTCTGGGTGCAGAAAGGATTTCGAATTCGATAAGGTTAAAAACCTCTCCTGGAATCCCGATTTTGCACTTCCGCTGGTCAATGATACCATCACCCTTAGAAAAATATTGACACAGGGGGGCGTTGAAGACCACCTATTCATTGATGAAAGCGGAGATATTTCGATACTGTACTATTTTAATAATGACGCATTCAGGATCAGGCCGAATGACCTGATCAGACTTTCGCCGGTCAGTTTTTCCTATCTGCACCAGATTACCCAAGCTGAACAGGGCATATTGAGCATCACCGATCTCACCATCAATCCGGTAACTATCTCATTCAATCTTTCGGGAAACAATCCAGACACCAGGGTGGATAAACTGATGATCAAGAAGGGAGTGATCAAAGTGCTGACAAATAACACCTTCAGCAATGACGGATATCTGACCATCAGGCTGCTCAATGCCACAAAAAACGGTGTTCCATTCTCATTTACCTTACAACCTGTTGTATCCGGGCAAACACAAACAAATGTTGACCTCACAGATGTTTTGCTCAACCTCTCCTCCTCGCCAAATATAGTAACGGCAGAGGTTGAAGGTTTTTTAAAGAAATCGGGAAGTCCCGTCGCCGGTGATCAAATCCGGGCTGAATTTCAGGTTGCCATTGATACGATCGGTGTGTTTGAAGGATACCTGGGTCATTATACCTTGACACAATTAACCGATACGGTCAGGGTAAATGTTTTTAACAATGCTTATACCCTGGGCGAGGTCTTTTTCATGGACCCGCAGATCGCCATCACCATGGTAAATTCCATAGGATTTCCATCCGAGGTCACGATCGAAAATCTTATCGCCATCAATAACGCTACCGGCAACACCCTTGACATTGCTGACAGATTGGGAGCAGGAGCTTTTTTACCCGTTCCCGCCCCACCTTTCCCTGTGCTTCAACCTGCCACAACAAGGATGAACTATTCCAATGAGAATACGGGGAACGCCATGTACGATTTCTTCAATCTGAAGCCAGATAATGTAGCTTTTCAGGTCAAGACAGTGATCAACCCGGTCGGAACCCCTTTTAATTTTTTCACTGACACCAGCTCCTTTTATGCCGACCTTCGGGTGAAACTTCCCCTGTGGGGTCATGTTGACCACCTTACTTATCAGGATACCTTTGACCTGAAAATTGACAAACCTGAAGAAATTGAGTATCTTGAATTCAGGACGAATATAATAAACGGGCTCCCCCTGACCGGACTGATGCAAGTTTACTTTACCGATGATAATTTCATCAGGAAAGATTCTCTGGCCGGTAGCGACATGATCCTGATCAGGGAAGCCCCGGTTGACCCGGTCACCTATCTGCCATATCCTGGAATGTTTGGGATCAAGGACACAACATATATCCTGAATTCAGGAAGAATGAAGAATCTTGAAAATGTAAAAAAAATGCTTGTCAAGGCAGTGCTTTTTTCTGCCAACGAGGGCCAGTCGGTTGTAAAACTTCGGGTAAGTCAGGCAATCAAACTCAACTTTTCAGCCAGAGCTAAACTGCGGAAAACGATCGAAACCAGCAAGTAACAACAAACTAAAACTGAAGAACATGAAAAGAAAGGCAGTTTGTTTCACGATCATCTGTTTTTTGCTGGGTCATAGCACGATAAACATTTTTGCACAACATGACCTGGGTTTGTATAACATGCAGATGGTACCACAACGTATATTTCAGAATCCGGCATTTATCCCCGATCAGAGTTTTTTTATTGGGATCCCACTGCTTTCGGGCGTGCAAACGGCTTACGCACATCCCTTTTCCTATAACGACCTCATCGAAAGGGACGGTTATGATTCGGTTACTTTCAGGGTGGAGAATTTTCTTGGAAAAATTGCCAAGAACAATCAACTGCGATTATATACCAACCTCGAGATTTTATCCCTTGGCGCCCGGATATCGAAAGACCGGTTTTTCTTTGGTTTCAGTGTTCGTGAACGGCTCGTTCAGCACATTATGATCCCCGGGAACCTGGGAACCCTGCTCTGGTATGGCAATGCAGCGCCTCAGATTTTTGGCCAGCATGCCAATATTGCGCCTTCAATAGACTTCACTGTTTTTGATGAATGGGGCGCCTCCTTTTCAGGCTATGCCCTGCAACGGAAGATGACCTGGGGAGGTCGGTTGAAGTATCTTTCAGGAAGGATCAATGCCACGACAGTCAAGTCGGAATTCGATGTGTACACCGATAAAAACAGTTACCAGCTGAATATGCGGTCAGATTTCGAGATCAGGACATCCGGCATCGACGACATTGAAAATTACCTGGATCAGCGTGTATCTTCATTGGTTTTTCCAGGTAACAACGGCATTGGGATCGACCTTGGCGCAAGTTATCAGTTGACCGACCAGATCGGCCTGAGCGCCAGCATTCTCGATATCGGGTTCATCACCTGGAAATCCCGTAACATGACCATCGTAAGCCATAATCCGGGAGAGGAATTCGCATTTAAGGGATTCACCTTGCAAAATTTTATCGATATGATCGGTAACCTCGATACCTTCGGAACAAAACTGGCAGACAGCGTTCTGGATCTGGTGCAAATAGATACGGTATATGGCAAAAAATACACCTCCTGGTTACCTGTCAGATACAACATTGGCGGATCATATAAAATCAGTCCCAATCAGCAAGTTAATCTCCTGTTAAACGGAATTTCGTGGCGTCAGCGTTTTTATCCGGCCTTGTCAGTATCCTATCATTACCAGCTTCCCGGGATATTGGGGCTGATGGTATCCTATAATATATTCAATCGCCAGTTCACCAACTTCGGGGCAGGCCTGAGCGTAAGTGCCGGCCCTGTACAACTCTATGTCATTTCCGATAACGTAACCGGATTGATCTTTTACCATGGAACAAACAGTTCCTCCATCCAGTTCGGGATTAATATTGCGATCAATAAAAAAAGGATAACACAACAGGAGCAGCCAACTCCGGAAGTTGTGCCCGCCACCGGTGCAGAGTAGGTAAAAACTCGTATTTTTGCGGGATGATACCAAAATCCATCGCATTCCATCATTTTGGCTGCAAGGTTAATTTCGCGGAAGCCTCGGCATTATCGCGGCAATTTCAGGAAAAAGGATTTGAGATCAAAGATTTCCACCACCCGGCTGATGTTTATGTGATCAGCACTTGTGTTGTGACGACCGTTGCAGAGAAAAAATGCAGGGCTGCGATCAGGCAGGCTCACAAGATAAATCCAAACGCCAGGATCGCCGTGATCGGCTGTTTTTCGGAATTGAAACCCGGCGAACTCTCTCAGATGGAGGGTGTTGACCTTGTGCTGGGACATACCGGCAAATTCGGCCTCCTCGAAGAAATTACCAGACTTTATCAACCGGTCGGTGTCCCAAAGGCTGAATCCGACGACCATGATTATCATGGCGGAGTTGCTCATCCGGCTAAGGCCGGCCGCGATGCTTTTATCCCTTCATTCTCCTACGGCGACCGGACACGCTCATTTTTGAAGATCCAGGATGGCTGCGATTATTATTGTACCTATTGCACCATCCCGCTTGCAAGGGGACGAAGCAGGAGCGATACGATCGAGAATGCCGTGAAGAGCGCCAGGGAATTAATTGCCAACGACATCAGGGAGATCGTGTTGACCGGGGTGAACATCGGCGATTTTGGTAAAACCACCGGAGAATCATTCATCGGTCTGATACGCGCCCTTGATGCAGTTGAAGGGATGAATCGCATCCGGATTTCATCTATTGAACCTGATCTGCTTACCAATGACATCATTGAGTTTGTCGCAGCATCTGAACATTTTCTGCCCCATTTTCACCTTCCTTTACAATCGGGATGCAATAAAATTCTCAAGGCCATGCATCGCAAATATGACCGGGAACTTTATACTTCCAGGGTTCAGAAGATCAGGCAACTTATCCCTGGCGCATGCATAGCGGCCGATGTAATTGTTGGATTCCCCGGAGAGACGGATGAAGATTTTACGGATACCTGTGAATTTCTTGAAAAACTTGAGATATCATATATGCATGTGTTCACCTATTCAAAGCGCGACAACACCCTGGCCGCTAAAATGGATACTCCGGTTCCTGACAAGGTCAAGAAAGAACGGAGTAAGGCATTGCATAAGCTCTCCGACCACAAGAAACAACAATTCTACCTTCAAAACATGGGCAGGGAGGTAAAGGTCCTGTTTGAATCCGACAATTCTCAGGGGTTCATGCATGGTTTTACCGAGAATTATATCAGGGTAAAAACTGAATACCAGCAAGAATATGTGAACCAGTTGATCCATGGGAAACTTACAAATCTGGACGCAGATGGCATTTATCAAATTGCGTCTTTGCGCCTTCGCGGTAAAAAATAACAACAATGAAACTGAACCTTGAAAACCTGACATATAAGGTTTGCGACCTCGCCTCGGAGGTTGGTGAATTCTTAAAACTGGAGGTCTCAAAACTAAATACGACCGACATACAATCGAAGGGACTTCACAATTACGTAACCTGGGTTGATAAGGAATCAGAGCGGCGTATCGTGGAACAACTATCGAAGTTACTTCCGGGAAGCGGGTTTATCGCCGAGGAGAATCCGGCGCTGAAAACGGGCGAGTTCACCTGGGTCATCGATCCGCTGGACGGAACTACAAATTTCATCCATGGCGTACCGCTCTATTGCATCAGTATCGGTTTGATGCATCATGACGAGACCATCCTGGCCATGGTTTATGAACCTAACCTGAATGAATGCTTTTTTACCTGGCAGTCGGCGCCGGCATACTTGAACGGAAAGACCATCCATGTTACGCAAACTGCAACGATCAACGAATCTCTTTTTGCCACAGGATTTCCATATTATGATTACACCCGGCTCGACGATTACCTCGACATCTTCAAACACCTCTTGCAAAACAGCCGTGGTGTCCGTCGCCTTGGTTCAGCCGCCGCCGATCTGGCATATACCGCCTGCGGAAGGTATGATGGTTTCTTCGAGTATGGCCTGAGTCCTTGGGACGTAAATGCCGGCGCATTGCTTGTTAAAAATGCCGGAGGGGTCGTATCTGATTTCCTGGGAACCCAGGACTATATTTTCGGTAAGCAGATCATCGCAACAAACAGTTCGATCTATACGGAATTTTTAAAGTTATTTGGCGCGTGGAAAACAGATTTGAAATAATTTTTGATCGTCTGTTGAATTCATGAAAAACACCCTGCTCCTGTTCTTACTTTTCCTCGCCTGGAATAGTGCTTTCACCCAAACGGAAAAAAAAAGTGTTACAGCCATCCAGGTAGCCGATGCACCAAAAATTGACGGGATACTCGACGAACCTGCATGGAAATCTATTCCTTCGGCCAGCGGTTTTGTGCAGCGCGAACCTTACAACGGAAAACCGGGTACATTGACCAAACCAAAGGTTCGTATGACAGCCTCAAAATATTTTTCGGACGACGCGACAGGCAGATCGTTACCAACGTGGTGGAGGCAAAATACATGATCACAAGCGCCATGAGTATAGACCTGAGAGCACGTCATTATTGGGTCTCCGCCCCATATTACGATTTTTCGATACTCCTGCGTGATGGGTCCCTCCTGCCGGCCGGTTATTCCGGAGATCCGGATATCAATTACAACCTCTTTAACCTCGATCTCACATATATCTTGAACTTTGCCCCGGGAAGTCAGCTATCGATCGTGTGGAAGAATGCGATCAGCACGTTTGATCATGATATTCAACCTGGTTTCTTTAAGGATATAAAAAATACTATTTCCGCTCCATCATCGAACAGCTTCTCTGTTAGGGTGCTCTATTATCTGGATGCGCTGTATTTTAAGATGAAGCGAGGTAGCGAGGTAGCGAAATGGTGAAATGGTGAAATTAAGAAAGAGAGACGTTGATGATGGGAACCTTTTTGTTATGAAAATATTCAGTCGTCGTTTCTTCATTTCGCGTAAAACACAGCAGAAAACCGCCACCCCCGGAGCCACATAGTTTCATGGTGAACAATCCCGACTCCAGTCCTTCAGCCCATAAAGGTCTTAATTTCTCCGGGATCAGATGCTTCAAATGTGTCAGTTGAAACAGTGAAAGCCTGTTGATTTCATGCAGCATGCCATGAATATCTCCGGAAATTAACTTCTCAATAGCTGAATTGACCATGTTACACATTTCAAATCCGCTTGAGGTAACTTTTCCATCTGGTACAAAATCGGTTAAAAAGTTTTTTACCAGTGGGCCCGTGGTGCATTGCCGGCCCGAATCGACCAACAGCGCCGCAACCCCATGATCGGCCAAAATCTGTCTGTTAAATTCTGCCACTGACACGTTACCATACCTGTCCTGCATCAATGGCCTGTTAAACCAGGAAACCAGCGGATCAAAACCAGAACTCTTCCCATGAAAAAAAGATTCCATTATGACGAACGAACTCCTGAGGGGAACAAGTGTTTCCGGATTCAACTGGCGGGAGGAGGCACGATCCGTTGACGGGTAACCGCTGTAAATGGCAGCACAAAGCGCCCCCGAACTACCCATGCCATAGCGCTGGGGGATGGTCGATGCGAGGTACAGTCCCTGGCTGATGTCGCGGGCTAAACGGTCAAGGTCAAGAAATTTTTCAACCGCAAAGCGGCTGGACATTAAATATTCACTCAACCCCTTGATCTGACGGTTACTCTGTTGCGTCTGTGAAAGTAAATGTTCCGGTTCCTGATTCGAAAACATCAGTGCGGCTCCAAAATAATTGAAAGGTAAACTTAACGCCGATGATCCCAACAGGATGGTGTATTCGCCAAACAGAAGCAGTTTTGCCGGAAAATGGTTCATAAACCAGGAATTGAAGTGATATTCACCGGCCCTTTGCCGCACCGGTCAAATATCACCCGGTTATCTTCACAGAGCGGCTGCAAGACATCCCTGATAAAATTTTCTACGATCGCGGCAGATGCATCCGGGTACATCACGTGGACGTTGGCCCCGGCATCGAGGGTGAAAAACAGGGGAATACCTTTATTTCTGGCTTCACGCACACGATGTATAACTTCAACCGTAGCCGGTTTCATCAGCAATGAACCCGGGTTCGCGCTCATGATCAGCGCATGGAGGGTCAACGCCTCGCACTCGGCAACCGCGCTAAGTTTTTCAAAATCATTGGCAGACATCGCTTGCAACGCCTCTTCAAGATTTTTATTCGACTGCCCGATACGTCCGCTGAAAAACGGATGACCTTGCATTGATTCGTGTCCCAATGTGCTGGATAAAATCTTTGGGTCAGCAGAGATGACCAGAATGGCATCACGCATTGAATACATGGCAGGATGTATATGTCCGGTGACAGGTGTGGCGTATTCATCCGCCGCCTCTTCAATGCAACCGGATCGTCCCCAAACGGCAAACCCGCCATACATTGACCGGCACGCACTGCCTGACCCGATGCGCGCACATCCCGAGGCCATGTGCAGGAATTCATCCATCGATGGTTCTGCACTCATTATTTTGCCTGCAATGCTAAGCAAACACAACGCGAATGCACTGATGCCGGAAGCTGACGATGCGATCCCGGTAGAATGGGGGAAGGTATTCCTGGTGGAAACCGAGAGTGAGATACTGTTTAATACTGGTAAGTCCGCTGCCATCCAATCATAGAGCCTCTGCATCTTCGGTAAAAAAAGGTGGTCAGGGTCGCCATTGATGGCCATAATTCCTTTGACACGTTTCTTCGTAAAAACATTGACATGGGTTTCCGTGACGGCCTGATCAAGGGTCATGCTCAATGACGGAGAGGCTGGCAACTGGCCATATTTTTTACCCCAATATTTTATAATGGCGATATTCGCAGGACTCTGCCAGGCAACACTGAAGTCTTCATCTGATTTAGGTTGCTCTTGAGGTGCAATCTCTTTAAGCCGTAAAAATGGAGAGATACTCATGCGGCAATTTCCAATTCCTGGTAGGAAAATAAATGATAAAATCCCATCTCATGAAGGCGCTTTACAACATCTTCCTTTCTCTTGCTGCTGACAAACATGGCAAAGTCACCGCCCCAGGCGCCCAGTGATTTTACTGTCCCCGGAAAAGAGGGAAGACTTCCGGAGATCGGTTCCCGTCCGAGGATAGCGCTTAGAATGGCTTCATGTTCATTCACAAACGCTATCAGTTCGTCAGGCGAACCGGCGTTGCAAATGGCCGAAGACAAACGTGATACCTCTTCCAGATCAATGCCTGAATACTTTTTACCCTGCAAAAATGAGGCAACCTCACTGGCGCTGTCCTGCTTGTTTCCGATGTAAGCAAACCAGGTATTTTCGCGTAAAGCTTTACCTGCCACCGCTGGCGTGATCTCCGGCTGGCCTTTAATCAACCGGTAGTATAACAAGCTTTGCCGTGTGGCACAAGCTATATCGTAGCCCGATCCCTGAGATATCATGCGAAACAGATCAAAAGCAGGAACTTCTGCCCACCTGGCAACCAGTGAACAGAGGGTGGAACTGCTTCCGAAACCCCACGCCAGGGGAAAGGTGGCTGTTACCCTGACATTCCATCCTGTTGAATCAGGCAGGAAATCAGGGTTCATACTTCGGGCAGCGCCAAGGAGTGTTGCAAGCCCGGTGGCTACGGGGTGATTGTCGGTGGAAATGACCCTGAATGTTGCAGTATCAAACCTCGACCTGAACCATGTTCCGTCAGGAGCAACACTTTCCCATTCAATGATGCCCCCGGATATTTCGTGAATAAAGATATGCTGACCGAAACGCACAGGCAAAGCAAGCGCCCTGGCACCGGCCAGTACAAGGTATTCACCTGTCAGGAGAAGTTTTCCGTTGGCATGAAACTCAATGGGTAATTTCATGCAAAAAATGTTTAACGGCATTAAAACTCACTGTCCGGTTATTGAAATACAATTCGGCTTCTTCACGTTGACCGTTGGTAACGTTCAACATGTTAAGGATATTCGAAAGATGCAACCTCATGTGACCCTTTTGAATCCCTGTCGTCACCAGGCTGCGAACGGCGGCAAAATTACTTGCCAGCCCAACGGAAGCCACCACACCCATCAACTCTTTTGCTGTTGGATTGCCAAGAATCTCAAGCGACAGACGTGCCAGCGGATGCAGATTGGTAATGCCCCCAACGGTTCCCAGGGCAATTGGAATGGTAAGGCCAATGGAAAGCCTGTTACCATTTACAGAACAATGGCTTAAGGCACGATACTGGCCATCGCGGGCCGCAAAGGCATGAGCTGCTGCTTCTGCTGCCCGGGAATCGTTGCCGGTAGCCATCAGAACTGCATCCACCCCATTCATGATCCCCTTATTGTGCGTTACTGCACGGTAAGGATCATGATGTGCGATCTGGTATGCCAGACGAAGTTTATCGGTAAAAACTTCAACCGGCAACCACCCGGAAATCGGTTTAAGATCGTCAATTTCACAGGAAGCTTCGATGGTTACCGTGCATTCGGGCGTATAGTTGCTCAGGATGGCCATGGCCACCTGAAGTTTCCTTCCTTCCTGGCCGTTATCAAGGTTAAAGAACATATCCAGCGCCTCGGCCATATCCTCAAGGCAGGTGTTCACAAAGTTGGCGCCCATTGAATTGACAGTTTCCACCTTCAGTTCGATCTTGAACAAATTATCGATCATTAACGTCTCATCCTGAAGCTCGAGGCTGAGGATACCTCCTCCGCGACCAACCATATTGGTGGTTATTTTTTTGAGACGCTCCAACAGAAATAATTTAAGCTGGCGCCAATGTTCACGGATATAGGATGGGTTGCCAAACCATCGAAAATAAACGTGCCCGAGTTTAACAGTCGATAGTCCGGTTACAGTAAAACCACCATGTTCGGCCCAAAAACGGGCGCTATGGGAAACTGCCGCGACCACAGAACTCTCTTCAATGGCAAGCGGGACATGATATACTTTCCCATTCACACGTAAGTTCGGCGCAATTCCATACGGGGTATGAAAGCTACTGATGGTATTCTCACTCAACTCCAGAAATTGGGTGCGTTCGTTCTCATCAGCCACTAAAAAATGTTCCAGCCGGTCTTCGGCCTGGGCCGGATCAATGCAAAGACCGGCGATAAAATTTCGTTTTTCCTCTTCGGTAAGTTTGGAAAAACCGCGAATAACATTATTAATTATCATCAGTTTCTGATTCGGAGATATGCCTTTGCGAATTTCAACCCGTTGATTTGTCCATTTACGTATTCGTGAAGCTCATGATAATCGCCCCGGGCAAAACGGAGAAATCCTGATGCTTGTCCATAAATAGCGGGAAGTAAACTCTTTGAAATAAAATAATAGCCGTCGAGGAATGAATGAATTCCTCCGGAAATAATAATTTGCCTGCATGCCAAAGGTCTGGCGCTGTTCACCAGTGAGTTTACCACTTCCAGCATCTCCCCGGCAGAATGGCCGAGCATAGCCAGCGGTCCGTAAAGTTCCTGATTTTGAAGCGTACTGCGGGCCAATTCTACTTTGGCAAAATTTGTACCCCCGAAAGCTGCAAAATCCAATGCTTCGATCGGAAGTTCCATGAGCCGTTTGATGCTCTCCGGGCCCATCCCCTGGCCTACCTCCTTAACAATGACTTTCAGGTTCGTTAAAGCCAGAAAAGCTTCAAGAGTCTCAACCGGAGGCTGTTTTAACACATCGCCATCCTTTTGAAGCCATTCCTGAACCGGGTTCACATGGATGACCAAACCATCGGCTTTTAACCGTGCAACAAGTTCGACAAGCCTCTCATGGCTTTTATTCAACAACATCTCCTCAACCTGTACGATGCCTATGTTAGCGTACAATGGCAAGTCATCCCCAATAATTTCCCGCATGTAAAAATCCTCAAAAAGATCAGCGTTTTCGAGCAATATCCTGCAAGAGCCCAGCCCCATTCCCATGCCGAATTCATTACAGGCGCGGGCAAGGTTGCGGTTGATCGTTTTCGCCTCTTTGCTGCCGCCTGTCATGCTTGACACCCAGATGGGTACTTGCAGCGTCTTTCCTAAAAATGAAATTGGTGTCAATTGGTTATGCAGGTGTGATTCAAGCATTGGTTCGTAGGTAAACCTTGTATCGGCAAGCGCCGGTTCAACCTGCGAAGAAAAAACCATGGCGATATGATCGTTTTTACGTTGTTCCATCATCAATTATTGGAGGACTGATCTTGAAATTATCCTGCGTCTTTTCACCTACGTGGTCAGAGATTGGCTGAATGACGTTTAATTTATTTTACAAAATAAATCCGGAGCAAAAGTAGGCAAAAAAAATGATTGAGTTAACAGGTATTACTATTCCTGAATAGATATCAATACCACTCACCATTCTCACAACCAGAATACTCTCCTCCTATATTTTGTACCGGGTTTCGGATATTATAATGAAAAAGAGTTACCTTTGAAGTGACTAGAACCTGACTAAGGTACAAATACAATTTTTTAGATGGCAAAAAAGAGTAATACCATTACCGTAGAAAGAAAGATAAGAGTGGCATTAAAAAAAAGCGAAGAGAAGTACAGGATGTTGCTTGACCTGGCGGTGGATGCAGTTTTCCATGGTGACGGTACTGGCAAGTTTATCACAGTAAACGATAAAGCTGTCGAATTAACCGGATATTCAAAGAAAGAACTGTTGAAGATGAATATCCGGGACTTGTTCCCCAATTACGCTCCGGACAGTAATCCATTGAATTATGATCTGCTTTCGGGTGGGATAACCATAAAAACAGTCAGGGAGATCATCCGTAAGGACGACAAGCGACTTCTTATTGAAATGACTTCAAAGGCGATGCCCGATGATACCTACCAGTCGCTGTTCAGAGACATCACTGAGAGCAGAAATGCAGAATTAGCCGCCCTTGATACAGCGCTTAAATACCGAAACCTCCATATGAGTATGATGGACGGGTACGTTTTTGTGGATATGAACGGAAAAATAATAGACAGTAACAGCGCCTATCAGCGGATGCTCGGATACAATGCCATTGAACTTAACGCCCTTACTTATGAAGACCTGACCCCTTCGAAATGGCATGATTTTGAGCATAATATCGTTGACCAGGAAATATTACCCAACGGCCACTCAGGTGTTTACCAGAAAGAATACCTTAAAAAGGATGGCACTGTTTTCCCGGTTGAGTTGCGTACCTTCCTTGTCAGGAATACCTCCGGGAGGAATGAAGGGATGTGGGCAATCGTGCGCGACATCACCAAGCGGAAACAGGCAGAAGACGACCTTATGAAATCGGAAGAGAAGTTCAGGAGTATCGTGGAATCCTCTCCGACTGGTATGCTCTTTTACCAACTCGATAACAGCGACAACCTGATCCTTACTGGCGCCAACCCTGCTGCCGACAATATTCTGGGTATATCGCACAAAACACTGATTGGGAGTACGATCCTGGAGGCATTTCCAAACCTGGCATCTACCGGTATTCCTGAATTGTACAAGAAAGTGGCCACCGGTGATACCGGTTCTCAATATTTCGAGATTCCTTATGAGGACGAAAGGTTTTCGGGATATTATACTGTTCATGTGTTCAGAACAGGTTCACGTACAATCGCGGTCGATTTTTCCGACATTACCAGGAGAAGACAGATGGAAGAAGCCCTTCGCCACTCGGAGATCGAATACCGTGACACATTGAATTCAATGCCTGACTGGATTTATGTTGTCGACGAACATTATAAGATTGCCCTGGTCAACTCAGCGTTAACACAGGAGCTGATCCGACAGGGGTTTAAACCGGACTGCCTGGGCATGGAAATCGGGCATAAATTTCCATTTATTACCGGTAAAGCAATTAAGACAGTAAAACTCGTGTTCAGTACCGGAAACGTATCGGTCAGTGAGCAAAAAGTTGACCTGGCTGGCAGCAAGCATCACGTTGAAATCACCTGTGCACCTATTTTAAAGAATGACAAAGTTGTCAAAGTGATCCTGATGATCCGTGACCGGTCGAAGGAGAAAGAGATCGAGGAGTTGAAGCGTCGAAATGCAGAACAAAAGGAGGTATTGCTCAGGGAGATACACCACCGTGTAAAGAACAACCTGGCGATCGTGATCAGTCTGTTGAACTTTCAGCTCAGGAATAATACCAACGGAGAACTTGCCCGGATTATCATTGATATTCAGATGCGCATTCGCTCGATGGCCCTCATCCATGAAAATCTGTACCGGTCCGAAAATATCGACCGCATCCCGCTAACAAACTATATCGATGCACTTGTCTATATGATCATTAATACCTATAGTGGGCAACACATAAAGCTGGAGAGACATCTTGATCCCATGGAAGTCTGCATCGAAACTGCCCTGCCAATCGGATTGATCGTGAATGAACTTTTAACCAATTCATTCAAGTACGCCTTCCCGGCCGGAGGACAGGGAGTCATCCATATCCGGCTTAAAAAAGAAGATGACCAGATGTGTACCCTTGTCGTTGAAGATAATGGCGTGGGTCTTCCCGAATCCATATCCATGGACTCGGAAAAGTCGATCGGGCTTTATATTGTTCATCTGCTCGTTGAACAACTCGAAGGTACTTTAAAAATTGACCGTAATAACGGTACCTCCTTTGAGATCCGTTTCAGGAATATTGTCAGGAAGAAAAAGCCGCAATTACAGGATAGTGAATAACGGGGAAATTAATTTTCGCTGAAAAGCATCGTGATTTTTCCCGGGAAAGTCTTACCATAGCATAAGACATTGGTAACCATTGCCAATCCGGAATTTCAGTTTTGACCACCTTTGGTCAACTTCCTTTGTGATATTTCTGGCTCATTCAATCTTTTCGGAGTGGCTTCAATAATCTATTTTTAAGATTTAACATTGTGTATTAGTAAGATTTTTGAAATATGAATAGAGAGACCACCAAAATTTATTTATATTTGGTGGTTCTAATCACCAAAATAATCATAATCATTTATAATACGCTGATAAATAATGGAAAACCTACGTGAAAAATCTAATAAAAGCATTCAGTCTGTACACTTTGCTTATCAACGTGATGTGATTGGTAAAATTAACTGGGCATGGACGATGAACGGCATCGTTGGGGCCAGGGGAACAGGAAAAACTACCCTGCTGCTTCAAAAATTACAGCAATTTCAAAATGAAGGGCGTGAAGTATTGTATGTCCGCCTTGACGATCTCTATTTTGCCGATCATCACATTTATGATCTGGCTGACACATTCAGGAAAAAAGGCGGCGAATATCTTTATCTGGATGAAGTCCATAAATACGAAGGTTGGGCAAGGGAATTGAAAAACATCTATGATTCAATTCCGGGGTTGAAATTGGTTTTCTCAGGATCTTCCATCCTCGAACTGACTACACAAGACGCCGATTTAAGTCGAAGGGCGTTAATTTACGAAATGACAGGACTCTCATTCAGGGAATATCTGCTTATGTCAGGTATCCTTTCAAAACCGGTATACCCTTTAATTGAAATTTTCAGGGATCATATGGAGACAGCGATAGCGATTGTTAAAGAAATTCCTGTTCTAAAACATTTTTCATCCTACCTGAAAAGTGGATTCTATCCATATTTTCTTGAACCGGAGCGAGATTATTTTACGACGCTTGAACAAATAATACGTACGGTTATGGAAACCGACCTGAGGTTTATTGAACATTTCGACATCGCACAGAGTAAAAAGATGTTAACGCTTTTAAAAGTGATAGCAGCATCTGTGCCGTTTAAGCCCAATATTTCAAAAATCAGTCAAAAAACAGGTTTACACCGACAGACAATATTACAATATTTTCAATATTTGGAAAAGGCAAGAATGATTAAAACTATCAATCAGCCTGACAGGTATATCAGCCGTTTGCAAAAACCCGATAAAATATTCCTTGATAACCCTAACCTTTTTTATGCGCTGAACCACGATATGGTGAATATTGGTAACCTTAGGGAAACATTTGCGATGAATCAGCTATCTGCACATCATGACGTGTCTCTTCACGAACAGGCCGATTTTCTGGTAGATCATAAATATGCAATCGAAATCGGGGGTAAAAACAAAGATAACAGGCAGGTCAGGGATTTTGATAATTCATATATTTTCGTTGACGACATTGAAATAGGGCACCATAACAGGATTCCTTTGTGGTTACTGGGGTTTCTGTACTGATATTTCCCGATGTCTCCACATTAAAGAACCATTCACGACATACCATAAAATAGGCCTCCAGAATTCCTGAAAGCCTTTATTAACTTTGAGCGGTAAATGGGATTCGGACCCACGACCCTCAGCTTGGGAAGCTGATGCTCTACCAACTGAGCTACTACCGCATATGTGAATAAACCATTGCTTTTGACCTTGCTATTTTACAATACAAATATAATAGTTTTTTGGATACCCGGTCAAGGGATTAGGAAAAAAATGATTCTCCTTCCTGATGCTTTTTTCAATT
This sequence comes from Bacteroidales bacterium, assembly GCA_030681475.1. GTDB lineage: Bacteria > Bacteroidota > Bacteroidia > Bacteroidales > FEN-979 > CAIVAT01. The sequence goes on from JAUXWT010000049.1 coordinate 52,378, forward strand.
AAATCACGTAACTTTATATTGCCAAATTCGAGAAATGACCTGTTTTTTTCATCAACATCCTGTGCAAGATGCTGATCTGTTAAATAAAACCAAAAACCATGAACATTGAAACACTTACGCTGATCATCACCATCGCAGGAATCGTTTTCTTTCTCATCTGTCTTTCCATCATCATCATGGGGAAAAAAATTGATGATCCGGGTGCAAAACAACAAAGGATTAAAATCGGACAGTATGTTGAAGTAAGCGGTAATTCAATCATCCTGCTGACCGTCATCTCCGCATTTCTGATCATCGCCCCGCTGGGATTGTACTACTGGAAAAGAAATTATATCCCGGCCGAAGAGGTGTCGGAGAATTTTATCGCAAAAAAGGACCTGAAGCTGGAACTTTACATTCCGTTGATGCTCGACAACAGCAGGACAGCCGACAGTGTCACTGTCCAGGTGATCACCGTCAAGGGAGACGATACAACGATCGTGAATGAAAAAGGCTTTCATAACAATTACTACGAGTTTAACCGGAATATCGAGCCTGATGTTGATTACACCCTTAACTTTATCAGGAAAGGCTCCCCGATGAACAAGTTTCATTACAAGTTCAACAAGATCACCTCACCCATGACGTTAACCCAAAATTGATATCCACCATGTTATCACTTAAATCATTGTTAACCGCGATAGGCTTTCTGTTGATTTTTAGCCTGTTTTTCTTTTTTAACCAATCGTGTTCGATGCAGGGAGATAAACAAAGTCAGCCTTCCGACAGTGTTTCCATGCAAGGTGATACCGTTGCAGCAATTTCAGGGGGGAAACTGCCGGAAAAATTCATTTCAGGGATTGACAGTTCCGAAATGATCCTGATCCCCTATGGCAACTTTATCTATGGGATCAGAAAAAAAAGCCGGGACAGCATTCTTAAAGTACTTTCAAACGCGAACCTGGATATTTTTGAAGAGGAACTCCCATTGCAAAACAAATTCCTCCCATCATACTACATTGATAAAACGGAGGTAACCAATGCCCAATATGATAAATTCGTTGCCGCCACCGGCCACAAACCTTCAAGGCTCAGGGATTCAAGGATCTTCGGATCACCTGACAAACCGGTCGTTGGTATCGGATGGGCAGATGCCTTAGCTTATGCAAAATGGGCAGGCAAAAGGCTTCCGACCGAAGAAGAATGGGAAAAAGCAGCCAGAGGGACGGATGGCAGGATGTGGCCATGGGGCAATACACCTGCTCCTGATAACTATAATGGGAAAACACAGGGGTACTATGCCCCGGTCAAGGTTGGTACATTTAAAAACGGGGCCAGCCCATACGGTGTTCTTGACATGGCAGGAAATGTATATGAAATGACCACCGGGAAATGGCAGGTCACCTCGCATACCATGAGAGGGGGTTGTTATTTAAACAGCGGGGCATACGTGCGGACGATGTTCCGTTGGGCAACAGAGGATGAAATAAACGGCGCTGAATGGCTGGGGTTCAGGTGTGTGATGGATACTATGAAAATAACCCAATGAATGTAAAGGTACAATTCACCCTGCCACCTTAATAAATTGGTTTTAGAGATATGTCTGAACTCGAGTTCTTCATGCCCAGCCGGGAAGGCCAGCCATTTTTTACGCGTGAATGGTCCCATGACAGGAGGTCCAATCATACCATCCTACTAACCTCTTTTACCGCTACCAGGGAATTGTCAGAAGATATGCTCACCGATCATACCTTCAAGGCCTGGGAAGGATTGTTCCATGAACTTCACAACGAAATTGTCCGGAAGAAAATCCTGGGCTATCTAAAAGAGTAGATTGATTCAACATTATCCAAGTAACATCCCTTTCAATAGCTCAACAACCGGAAATATTCAAATCCGTTAATGTATTTTTATAACCGGAAAATTCCATTCGCTTAAACTATAAAACCTGAATCCCCTCCGAAAAGTATTTGTAACCAGAATTATCACAAATCTACCCACCCCCAACCGCTCCCTGCAAGCAGCTACTCTTTATACACATCTTTGTGGTCAACATATGCCGAGGTCTGATCTATATGTGTGGATGCCTGTAAGACGAATCCACCTATAAATGTCGGAATGTCAATATTTATAAATGATTGCAGGTCATCCATTTCTGAAAGGGAATGATCCCGTAGGGATCAGATATTGGTAGCTTTGGGAGGACAAACAAGATTATCGGCCCCGTAGGGGTCGGATATTGTCAAAAATCACCATCAGAATCCATCGTCACCATCATATGTGTGATCATACGACAATTATCTGCTAAACAATAACCGATAATTCGACCCCTAAGGGGTCGCGGATTACATACGGGGACACTTTTGCTACCAATATTCGACCCCACTGGGGTCGAGGTTAATGACCAAAATACCCACAGTACCTTTATAAGAGAATACCAAACATTGCTAATTTGCAGATATAAAAAAGATGTGTATAAAGAGTAGCTGTGAGCAAGGATGGGAGTCCGTATACTATAGCATAATCCTTTCAATCATGACATTAGGTGTAGTAGCGGTGTGCCCCTCCCTTTTCAAGGGAGGGGTTGGGGGTGGGTAGATTCACAAAGAAACCACTTTTTGTAGTGGACTCAAACTTTAAGTTTTTATAAAAAAGTCATAAAAATAGGTTAATTTAGACTAAATTTAATTATATTTGTATAATAATACACTGTTTCATCTCAGGAACAGATTATTTCAATTAATAATTTTAACCAGATAAGGAGAACGAATATGAAATACATCATGAAAGTAAATATACCGGTCGAAAAAGGGAATGTAGCCTTAAAGGACCCACAATTTGGACAAAAAATGAAAGCGTTGCTCTCGAAATTAAGGCAGAAGCAGCTTATTTTACGACCATGTGCGGCGAAAGAGGCGCCCATATCATTGTAAACATTGATGATCCCTCTCAAATCCCCGCCATCTCGGAACCGTTTTTTTTATGGCTGAATGCTGGGATCACTTTTCTACCAGTGATGGAGTTAAAGGATCTCGAGAAAGCCGGTCCGGCAATCGGCGCAGCCGTATCGAAATGGGGATAGGATAAGATCATTTCCGTTCGCTGAGTTCCATCCAGCGTTCGGTGCGTGCATCAATTTCGGGCATGATCGCGGCCCAGCGCTCAGATCGTTGCTTTAACACTTCAGTATCCAGGCTGCCGGACTGGAGATCATGCTCGATTTTCAGTTTTTCCTTCTCCAGCATCGCGATCTCTTTCTCTAGAGTTTCAAGATCACGTTTCTCCTTGAATGACAGCTTGTTGGTTGGAGGCGCCACTGGCTTTTGCGCTTCGCTGTTCCGTACGGCTATGCGTTTTACCAGTTGCTCCTTTCTTTTTCGCTCATCCAGCCATTCCTTGTATTGCGTATAGTTTCCGGGGAAATCCCTGATAACGCCATCTCCCTCAAAGACAAACAGGTGATCAACGATCTTGTCGAGAAAATACCGGTCGTGGGTAACTACCACCACACAGCCATTGAATGAGGCCAGATACTCCTCTAGTACATTGAGCGTAAGGATGTCGAGGTCGTTGGTTGGTTCGTCAAGGATCAGGAAATTGGGACTTCGCATAAGTACCGTCACAAGGTACAACCTTCGCTTCTCTCCCCCACTCAGCTTGTAAACCTGCTGAAAATGTGAAGGGTATGGAAACATAAAATAGTTGAGGAAGGCAGCAGCGGTGATGGTATCGCCGTTTCCCAATTTAACCACTTCGGCGATTTCCTTTACCACGTCGATGACCTTGGTATCCTCATTGAAAACCAGCCCCTGTTGCTTGTAATAACCATACCGGATCGTCTCGCCGGTTTGTATATGACCTTTTTGCGGCCGGATCTTTCCGGTGATGACATCAAGAAATGTTGATTTGCCGGATCCATTTTTCCCAACGATACCAACCTTTTCCCTGCGTTTGAAGGTGTAAGTGAATCCCTTTAGAATGGCCAGTTCACCCCAGCTGAACGAAACATCGTTGATCTCAAGGATCTTATTACCCATGCGGGCCCCTTCAATGTTAAGGTTCATTCGCTCTTCATATACTTTTTGCGAAGCCGTTTCCTGCAATTCATAAAAACTATCGATCCGGGCTTTGGCCTTGGTGGTACGCGCTTTAGGCATGCGACGCATCCATTCCTGCTCGGTGCGCATGAGGTTTTGTGCCCTTTCAACCTCTTTATTCTGGTTATCAATGCGTTCGGCCTGCTTTTCAATAAAATAGGAATAATTTCCCCGGTACCTGTAAACGGCTGCATTTTCCATCTCAAGCACCTCGTCGCACACCCTGTCGAGGAAATACCTGTCATGGGTCACCATCAGCAGGGTGAGACTGGTTTTCGACAAGTACTCTTCCAGCCATTCGATCATCTCAACATCCAGGTGGTTGGTAGGTTCGTCGAGGATAAGGAAAGCGGGTTCGGTGATGAGAACCTTGGCCAGCGCCACTCTTTTACGCTGACCCCCGGAGAGTTCTTTGATGTGCTGGTCAAGATCGGGCAGCCTGAGCTGTGTCAGGATCTGCTTCACCCGTGTTTCATACTCCCATCCCTGGATGGCATCCATCTGTTCGATGGCATGTTGGATCTCCTCTTTGTCGTCGCCCTTGATCACATGCTCATAGTTCAGAATAGTTTTCTGAATATCATTGGAATGAGAATATACCTCCTCAAACACGGTGTTGGAAGGTTTAAGGTCGGGTTCCTGCCTGAGATATTCAATTGAATCGGGGCAAAATAGGTTGACGGTTCCGTCATCGCAGGGTTCGAGTCCCGCAATGATGTTCAGCAGACTGGTTTTCCCGGCACCGTTCCTGGCAATAAGGGCTACTTTTTGAGATTGGCTCAGAACAAATGAAATATTTTCAAACAAATTCTTTTCACCATATGAACGGGCCAGATTTTCAACTTGAAGAATTGTCGACATGCATGAAATAAGTGATTGGCAAAGGTAGTCAATATCGACATGAAAAATATGTCCTCAAAGATCAATGGAAAACAGAAATTTATCTAAATTTACCAAAAAAAAATGCCGCTCCACAGTTACTTTGCATTGACAGCATTTTCTTTTCTGTTGATGTTTTTCACCTTTCAATACCTCAGGTTGAAACATTCCGGGTCTGATGTTATTGGAATTCCAACTATTGAAAAACTACATTTCTATTCAGGCAAAATTGCAATTATTACATCATGGACACTGTTTGTTTTAAAAGCCATCAGTCCGGGACTTGGATATGTTAATATTCCCACTGGTCTTTCATGGGTGGCCGTCGGATTGCTCTATTTTGGCGTGATCATCCTCACCATGGCATTATTGAAGCTTGGGAAATCGCTTAGAGTCGGGTTGCCCGGCAAAGGAACAAAGTTGTGTACCACTGGGATTTATCGCATAAGCCGCAACCCTATATACCTTGGAGTCCATATCATCGCGGTGGCCTCGTGTATCTATTTTCCTGATTTGATTAATGTTACGTTCACTATTTATGGTATTTTCATGCATCACAGGATCATCAAACAGGAGGAACGCTTTCTGGCAGAACGATTTGGCACTGACTGGTTGATTTACAGTGCAAAAGTGAGCAGATATGTTTAAAAGTTTCGGATTTGCGGTCAAAGGGCTAAAGCTGGCAATAAGCAGCCAGCAAAATTTCCGGATTCATGTCCTGGTGGCTGTCCTTGTAGTTGCAGCCGGAATATTTGCAAGGTTAAGCGCCGGCGAATGGTGCATCATCATGATAACCATATCTATGGTACTTGCCATGGAGGCGGTGAATACGGCCATCGAAAAGTTGGTGGATTTTGTGTCACCAGGATTTCATGAGCAGGCCGGAACGGTTAAGGATATTTCTGCCGGTGCAGTCCTGATCACTGCAATCGGCGCGGTAATTGTCGGACTTGTAATTTTTTTGCCGAAGATGGTGTAATAAGACCCCACCCTGAATCCCACCCCAACAAGGGTAGGACTTTTGAGACACCCTCTCTGGGGGATAGGGTAATAAAACATAATGCAATTGTAGAAACCTTAATAACGACAAAATGAAAAATCTATTCCTATTACTGTCAATGGCCCTGATTGCCGGGCTATATTCTTGCAAGCCGGCTGAGAAGAAAAGTGAAGATGCTCCGTTGATTGAAAAACAGGCCATTACGCTAAACAGCGACCTGATGACCCCTGAAGTGCTGTGGAGTTTCGGCAGGTTGAGTGAACCTGAGCTATCGCCGGATAAACAGACAATTGTTTATGGAGTAACTTATTATGACGTCGCTCAGAACAAAGGCAACCGTGAATTGTACACGATCGGAACCGACGGACAAAATCCCAAACGGATCACCTCGACAAAATTCAGCGAATACCAGGCGATGTGGACCCCGGATGGAAAAAAGATCGTGTTCATGTCGGCGGAAAGTGGTTCCATGCAAATATGGGAAATGAGTCCGGACGGAAAGAACCGGAAGCAGGTGACCGACATCGAAAACGGCATCAATGGTTTTAAATATGCACCGGATATGACGAAGGTGCTTTTTACCGCTGAAGTTCAACAAGAAAAACAACACCAGGATCTATATGCCGGCCTTCCGAAGGCAACAGGTAGGATTTATAATGACCTGATGTACCGTCACTGGGATACATGGGTTCAGTCATACAGCCATATTTTTATTGCTGATCTTACCTCCGTAAAGATTACCGGCGGAACCGATATCATGGTGAATGAACCATACGAATCCCCTCTGATGCCATTCGGAGGCATGGAGCAGATCAACTGGAGTCCCGACAGTAAAATTATAGCATACACCTGCCGTAAGAAAAAGGGCGTAGAATATGCTAAGTCAACCAATTCTGACATTTTTCTTTATGAACCGGAAGGAGCAAAAACCACCAATATCACCGAAGGGATGATGGGGTATGATGTTGCTCCGGTATTTTCGCCCGATGGAAAAAAGATCGCCTGGCAAAGCATGGAACGTGATGGATATGAATCGGATAAAAACCGTCTGTTTGTCTATGATATTGAATCAAAGACAAAAACGGATTTTACCCGGGATTTTGATCAGAATGCTGAAAGCCCTGCCTGGGCTGATGATAACAAATCTGTCTATTTCATCAGTGATTATCACGCAACTGATGAGATCTACCGGCTTGACATTTCTGACGGGAAGATCACTAAGATCACAGAAGGGATTCATAATTATACCGGTGTAATCCCTGCAGGCGACCGGTTGATTGCCACCCGCATGTCAATGTCGATGCCTGTTGAACTTTATTCGGTCGATCCGGTTACCGGGAAAGATACGCAGATCACCACAACCAATAAGGATATTTTAGACCAACTTGCCATAGCACGCGTTGAACAGCGGTGGATCAAGACCACTGATAACAAGGACATGCATTCGTGGATCATCTATCCGCCCCATTTTGATCCGGCGAAAAAATACCCGACCCTTCTTTTCTGTGAAGGGGGGCCACAAAGCACAGTCAGTCAGTTCTGGTCGTATCGTTGGAACTTTCAGATGATGGCTGCCAACGGATATATTATCGTGGCGCCGAACCGCAGGGGTTTACCCGGGTTCGGACAGGCATGGAACGAACAGATCAGCGGTGATTATGGCGGACAGAATATGCTGGATTACCTCAGCGCCATTGATGCCATGACCAAAGAGCCTTACGTGAACAAGGATAAGCTTGGTTGCATCGGGGCCAGCTATGGCGGATTCTCGGTGTACTGGCTTGCCGGCAACCATAACAAGCGATTCAAAGCGTTCATCTCACATGATGGCATGTTCAACCTTGAAGCGCAGTATCTCGAAACCGAAGAGATGTGGTTTGTCAATTGGGATCTTGGCGGGCCTTTCTGGGATAAAAACAATAAAGTTGCCCAGCGGTCATATGCCAGTTCACCGCACCGGTTTGTACAAAACTGGGACACCCCAATCCTTTGCATCCATGGAGAAAACGACTACCGGATTGTTGCCACACAGGGGATGCAGGCATTCAATGCCGCTATTTTGAGAGGCATCCCTGCCGAGCTGCTATATTTCCCGGATGAGAACCACTGGGTACTGAAACCGCAAAACGGGATCCTGTGGCAACGCACTTTCTTTAACTGGCTGGATAGGTGGTTGAAGTAATGACTTCTGATTCTATAATAACCGCCACGCTGGCCCTAAAACGATCAAGATTCACTACCGCTTTCACCGGAGCAGGAATCTCCGTTGAAAGCGGGATCCCTTCATTCCGCGGAAGCGATGGTTTATGGGAGCGGTATGACCCTCGAGCGCTCGATCTGCATTATTTCATGAGAGATCCCGCAGAATCATGGATCGTGATCAAGGAGATCTTTTATGATTTCTTCGGCAGGGCAAAACCCAATGCCGCGCACCGTGTCCTGGCCAGGATGGAAAAAGAAGGGATGCTGGGAAGGACCATCACTCAGAATATTGATAACCTTCATCAGGCAGCCGGGTCGGTCATCATCTCGGAATTCCATGGCAATTCACAAAAACTAAGGTGTATTCAATGTTATCAGGAATACCATGCCAGGGAGATCAACCTTGACCAATTACCTCCCACTTGCGCGAAATGTAGTGGAGTTCTTAAACCCGATTTTGTCTTTTTCGGTGAGGCCATTCCGCAACTACCACTGTCAGAGGCCTATGAGGCAGCCTCGTTGTCGGATGTTTTCCTGATCATCGGGACCACCGGAGAGGTAATGCCTGCCAACCAGATACCTGTTATGGCCAAAGAATATGGGGCAACCATCATCGAAGTCAACCCTGAACCATCAAATTATACGGAAAGGATTACTGATATTTACTTGCAGGGAAGGGCAACAGAAGTGATGCAAAAACTTGAAACACTGTTATTTTCCCCTGCCCTGGATGATAATAAGGATGGTGTAGATTAAGATTTTAAAATCCATCGCGAGCGACATATTCTCGATGTAGAGAATATCAAATTTCAAGCGCTCCACCATTTGGTCCAGATTTTCGGCATAGCCGTATTTAACCTGTCCCCATGAGGTAATTCCGGGTTTGACTTTATGCAGCAGCCTGTAATGAGGCGCCCGCTGCGTGATGAGGTCAATATAATACTGGCGTTCGGGCCTGGGGCCTACAAGGCTCATGTCACCCTTGAGAACAGTAAAAAATTGAGGAATCTCATCAACCCTGAATTGGCGGAGAAATTTTCCGAAGCGGGTGATCCGGGGATCATTTTTTGATGACAACTGAGGTCCGCTCTCTTCTGCATCCCGGTACATGGTCCTGAATTTGTGCATGGTGAAAGGCTTTCCTTTAATACCGATCCGTTCCTGCGAAAAGAAAACAGGGCCCGGTGAGGTAACCTTAATGATGATGGCTGTAATGATCATTACCGGTGAAAGGATGATCAGACAGATGATCGAGATCACAAGGTCAAGGATACGTTTCAGCGACATTTGCCAGTCGGGCATCAGGTCGGGGTAAATCTGAATGAGCGGAGCATGGAAAATGGAAGTTGTCTTGACCGAACCCATAAGAATGTCCTGCATGGCCGGAATAATTTTTATCACCACATCTGTATCTTCAAGCTGGGTGATAATATTTTCAATTGTATGGTTTTCTGAGTGTTCGATCGCAATGATAACCTCCTCGATGTTCAATTCCTTCGCCAACCTGTTCAAATCCTGCAGGCCGCCAAGGTGGGGGATGGACTCTGCAAGCTTATAGGCGCTGTATCCTTCGACATTGATGAAGCCGACAAATTTATTTCCGGATGATTTCTCCTGGTTTTCAATCTCATGGTAAATAGATACGGCATTCCCGTTGCTACCGATGATTATCGTGTTGAACCCGATGATTTTATGATGGATCTTATATGCAGCACGTGAAGTAAGGAAGAACCGGGCAGCGCCGGTAAAAAAGAGATGAAGGGTAAAGAGGATGAAAAAGAATTCAACATAAGTATGCTTATTGTTGATAATGTCATCGAGGATCAGGGTAAAGAACAGGATGGTAACCCCGATAAAGGTGATCAGGATGGTTTGTGCAAATTCACGGAGCCTGGCTTTTCTGAATATCTTGCGGTAAGTTCCGATAAGCGTATAAAGGATCAGCCAGAATATCGGGATAATGGTAAGGCCGTAATAAAGTTTTTCATCGAGCAGGACGTCATTGAGATGGCTGAATACCTGATGATCAACAGCATATTTCCGGTAAATGAAAAATAAAGTCCAGGCGATGAAAGCCGTAAAAAAATCGGTAACAATATATTTGATAACCTGTAACCGTTTATTCATATTTTCCTTGTTCTGGTTGTATCCGGCCATTTATTTACTTCGATTTCCGCGTTACCACCTTGAAATTATCGAACAGGATCCTTGATTGATTCAATCCGGTATCTTTAAGTGCCCGGAAATATACACGGTAGGAACTCATTCCGTTATACGCGTTCAGTGTGGTCGTTAGATCGATATATATTTTTTTCCACTGACCATTCGTAGGGTTCAGGGTGACTACGGGTGTTTGATACAGGAGTGTGGTTCCATAGGTAAAAAGACCCACGGTTAAGGGATTGGATGTGTTGAAATCCATCTCAAGAAAAACTGCTGCAAAAGGGATCGAATATTCCGTATGTGTCTGACATTCAAAATAATCATGCAGTGAATCCAGCACGACCATCCCGGAATGGCTTCCTTCAAAAGTAAGCGCCGATCCTGCAGATGTACGCTGGATGTAAGCTGTACTTCCACTCGTCGTGTCAAGCGACTGCGCCACATCCTCGAAATCCTCTTTCCACACAAAAATCGTTGTTGTCTGATAGGTTGTACCCAAAACACCGGTACGGGTTGTACTGTCAGGCACAAAATCTACCTCCCGGGTAATCGGATTATAGAATTCATAACCAACGCGTGTCGCTGCTATGCCATTTTTCTTTATCCCGGGCCATATTCTCAGTTTGTGTTTTCCGGATTTTAATACAGGCAGCCGGGAAGGCAGTTCATAAACGCCAAGAAATTCATCATCCACATATACCCATGCATCGGTGATCCGCTGTGAAGATGTTCCATGCAGATAATAATCGGTGCTGAGGTAGATGGAATCTATACTAAGATATGCAGGAATGGTTTGATCGCCGGAAAATTTTTCACAGGAAGATGTAGTGACAAACAGGATGCATAACAAACAGAAATAGCGTAGAGATCTCCTGAAAATCATATTGTCATAATAGGTTGAAATCACTGATTCCTGCAATGGATAACGGTTGGATTTTACTGATATTGTTCAGTTGTAAACAAAAGTAATGAACAGCCAGTCAAATTAATTTTCAGGCTATATTTACCGCGTTCGAATTGATCTTTTCAATGATCTTGTAGGCTACCTCCAGCGCGCTGTACCCATCATTGATCGTGACCATGGGAATGGTGTTGTTTGTTATGGCAGCATGAAAACTCTCAAGTTCCGCTCTGATGGCGTTCAATGGTTTTATTTCAGGTTTATCAAAATTGATCTGTTTCGTACCACGACCCGGTCCGAGTTCCAGAATAAATCCAACAGGGGGAGAATCGCTATTCACATCGTTGATCTTTACAACTTCGAGTTCCTTTTTCAGGAAATCCACAGAAATGTAAGCATCCCTTTGAAAAAACCTGGATTTCCGCATATTCTTTAATGAGATACGGCTTGCCGTGAGGTTTGCTACACAACCGTTATCGAACTCGATCCGCGCATTGGCGATATCCGGTGTATCTGATACAACTGCCACCCCGCTGGCGCTGATTTTTTTTATATTGCTCTTCACCACGCTCAACACGATGTCAATGTCATGGATCATCAGGTCGAGGATAACGGGAACATCGGTTCCCCGCGGGTTGAATTGTGCCAGCCGGTGACTTTCAATGAACATGGGGCGGTCGAAAGTTGCCTCGGCTGCCAGAAAGGCAGGGTTGAACCGTTCAACATGACCGACCTGCACTTTCACATTGGCCTCATGGGCGATTTTCATCAATTCGCGGGCCTCATCCAAACTGGTAACAATCGGTTTTTCAATAAATACATGCCGACACTTTTTCAGCGCCTTGGCTGCGCACTCAAAATGGGAAATTGTAGGAGTAACAATATCAACAACATCAACAGCATCAATCAGGTCATCTAATGAACTCCATTTTTTAATACCATATTCCTGTTCCGTTTTTTCAGCGTTGGTTTCATCCGGATCGTAAAATCCAACCAGGTCAAAATCAGGGATCTCTTTGATACATTTCAGGTGAATCTTTCCAAGATGCCCGGCTCCCAGTACTCCGATTTTCAGCATTTTATTTTTTTTTTGCAAAGGTAGGTTTTTACCCTGAGTGAATTTAGTATTTTCGTGAAAAATTAAACAAAGCAAAGCACATGACAACCGTAAGGCCGGCCGACACATACCGGCATCAGGGACTGAGGAAGTTACTGGTACAAAAAATAAAACAAAAGGGAATTACTGACCAGCAGGTGCTTGCCGCCATGGAAGCAGTGCCCCGCCATTACTTCTTTGATTCTTCCTTTTTGGAATACGCATATGAAGACAAGCCTTTTCCGATCGGCGCCGGTCAAACCATTTCCCAGCCATATACCGTAGCGTTTCAGACAGAATTGCTGAGTATCCGGAAAAACGAAAAAGTTCTTGAAATCGGCACAGGCTCAGGATACCAGGCTTGTATTCTTGCCGAAATGGGCGCTAAGGTCTTTACCATTGAACGCCAGAAAACACTGTTTGACCGCACCAGTAAATTCCTGTCGGTTGTTGGTTATCCAACGATCAAGACTTTTTTTGGCGATGGATATAAAGGGCTGAAGGCATTTGCCCCTTTTGATAAAATGATCGTAACTGCAGCAGCGCCATATATCCCAGACGCATTGCTGGAGCAACTAAAGCCCGGAGGCATTCTTGTCATCCCTGTCGGCGCCAACGATGTTCAGACCATGACCACCATCACTAAAAACTCAGATGGAACATTCGAAAAAAAGGAATTTGGCGCATTCCGGTTCGTGCCGATGCTGGAGGATAAGGCCAAGGAGACCTGATGCGGGGTCAGGAATTGCCAAGCCACCGTTTCCGGGCCCGCCTGACAAATGCAATGCCTAAACCCACCACCAGCAGGACTGACCCTAACCACAAAACATTTATGTACGGGTTCAAGATGGCTTTGATGACAATATAATCAGGCTCCTTTGATACAATGGCAATATAGGTATAATAGTCGCGACCCAAAAAGTGCCGGGTGTCGGGATTATATACCGCACCCATGCGGGGATGAACGTTGACCGATGGGTGCAGGGTGAATTCAAGATTGAACTTTCCATTCGTTTTTGTCAGAAAATCAACCTGGTAATCTGTTGTATTCCCTTTTGGCTTGTTGTTGACATAGGTTACATAAAATCCTGTCATGGCTAAGGTGTCGTTCTTCATCAATACCAGATTTTCAGTATTGGCCTGCCGGTTTCCCAAGTCAAATTCTGACGTGTTGGTTGATATAACTTGCGAATTGGAAAATGTCAGGATTGCGCCCAGCACGAAAATCACAAAACCAATATGAGTGATGATGGCTCCCGTATTCCTTGGCTTACTTGAAAGGAATAGCATATTGTAAATGGATGACAGCAGGGCAAAGAGTGTAAAAACAACCACCAATATGAAATTCATTCGAGTAATAACCCCTGTCAATACCAACGGGATACACAGGATGATGGCGGCTAACAACGGATAAAACAATTTCTTAAGGAACTGTCCTGCATCATTGGCGCTATAAGTTAAAAACTGGCTGAACGCGATGAAACCGGCAATCAGCAATGCGAACGGCATTTGCCAGCGGTTATAAAAGCCAACTCGGTCAACTGGTGGGGCAACATCAGTGTGAAACAGGCTGTTGAATACAGGGATTGACGTGGTGACAATGATCTGAAAGGCTGCCAGAACCACGATTATGGCTCCGATGAACATCCAGAATTCACGGGAAAGGAGTATATCCTGTTTGGCCGTGTGGAACTTTCGGAAATTGATCCCGATCATCACGACCATCATCACGAAAAACACCAACATGAAAACAAGCAGTTGCAAGGTCATGCCATTGTCTCCGAAAGAATGGGCGGAAGAATCCCCTAAAACACCGCTCCTGGTGAGGAAACTGGCATATAATATCAGAACATACGACAGCGTGATAAGGATATAAGCTCCAAGCAAAGCAAAATTCTGCCGTCTGGTTATCAGCATAAAATGCAGTCCTGCCACCAGGGTCATCCAGGGAACAAGCGACGAATTTTCGACCGGATCCCATGACCAGAAACCACCGAAGGTCAGCGAAACATAGGCCCATGCTCCTCCCAGGAGTATTCCCGCCCCGAGCATCAGTAAGGAAATCAATGTCCAGGGCAGCGCCCTGTTGATCCATGTATGGTAGTCCTTTTTTAAAAAGGAGGCTATGGCATAACTGAACGGAACCAGCGCAAGTGCATAGCCCAGAAACAATATCGGGGGATGGATCGTCATCCAGATGTTCTCAAGCAGCGGGTTTAAGCCGTTCCCGTCACCGACCGCGCTCAGGTAGTCGGGCATGGTAAATATGGTTCCCTCAATCGTTTCGACTGTATTTCTGAGCAGGTCAAATGGTGTTGCCCCGATTTTTGCACCCAAAAAGGTTACGCCGAGCAGCATGGAGGTCACAAAGGCCTGGGAAAGTGAAAATATAATCATGACCGCGGATTCCCATTTACGTGCAAGGATCAGCAAAACAACCCCAATCAATGCCTGAAACAGCGCCCACACAAGAAAACTTCCCTCCTGCCCTGCCCAGAAACATGAAACGATATACTTCATCGGCAACTCTTTGGAAGAATATTGCCAGACATAGGAATATTCAAAATAGTGGTTGAAAATGAGGAAATATAACACGGAGGCAACCGCAACGACCGATAGTGCATGTGCGAGGTATAATCCGCGGGCGCTGATCAACAATACTCTGCGTTTATCTTTACGGTAAAAGGCCAGCAGGTAAAAAACGGAAGCCAGGATCGCTGTTCCAAATCCCAGCCAGACAAAAAATTTCCCCATCTCACCGGGGAATAAATGCTCACCTATATATTGAATGTTCATGATTGAATTTTTATTTGCCGGCAAAATTACGCTTTTCAATCATATGCAGACTGCTTCATTCGTTTATTTATAATGTATCCAGCCATAAACAAGTTAGAATCCCACGAGGTGTCATATGCGTTAGGGTGGTGCCAATATTTTCTCTAATTTTGCATTTCCAAATCTTTTCCCGGATGAAAAAAATTCTGATCGGCCTGCTTGTTTTAGTGTTATTACCATTATTCTCCTTATCCCAGATACTTGATCCAGTAAAATGGACATTCAAGGTTGAACAGACCAAGCCGGAAGAAGCTACTCTGCTGTTGATTGCAACAGCCGATAAAGGGTGGCATGTCTATTCACAGGATATTCCCCCGAAGGGTCCCATTCCAACAACATTCACCTTCGAGAAAAGTCAGCGCTATTCACTGGTTGGGAAAGTGTTGGAAGGGAAACCGATTGTGGAAAACGATCCGAACTTTGACATGGTATTGAAGTCCTTTATAGACAAAGCCGTTTTCAAGCAAAAGATCAAGATAACCAGCCGGAAGGACTTTGTGGTGAAGGGTGTTGTAAATTTCATGTGCTGTGATGACAAGCAATGTATCCCCCCGAATGACGTCGATTTTGAGTTTCATGTCAAGGGTAACCCCAATGCAACTGAACAAGTGGCCGAAGTTCCGGTTCCGGATACCGCAGGCGGAATATCACAGGATTCCTTGAACTCGGCTGCAGTGGCCGCCGCGAAAGCAGATTCGGGGGCTAAAGTTATTGAACAGGCCGCTTTTGGCAAAACAGATGCTGACAAGGCTGCTGACCAGTCCCTGCTGTGGTTTTTTCTGATCTCATTTGTTGCCGGACTGGCCGCCATCATCACACCTTGTGTCTTCCCGATGATCCCGATGACGGTGACCTTTTTCATGCATGATACGACCAGCAAGCGGAAAGCGCGGCTCGAGGCCATCGTATATGGTTTATCCATCATCGTAATATATACTGTGATCGGCACCCTGGTGGCAGTGACCCTGGGCGCAAACTTTGCCAATTTTCTCAGCACACACTGGATCCCCAATGTTTTCTTCTTCCTGATATTTGTTGTCTTTGCAGCATCTTTCCTTGGCATGTTCGAGATTACCATGCCGAGTTGGATCGTTAATAAAGCCGACAAGCAGGCTGATAAAGGTGGATATGGCGGCGCCTTTTTCATGGCTTTTACATTGGTGCTGGTGTCGTTTTCATGCACCGGGCCTATCGTCGGCGCCATCCTGGTAAAATCAGCCGGGGGAGACATCCTCCTGCCGATCATCGGGATGCTTGGTTTTTCGCTGGCCTTTGCGCTCCCATTCGGGCTGTTTGCCTTTTTCCCATCATGGCTTTCAGGCCTTCCCAAATCCGGAGGGTGGCTAAATGCCGTGAAGGTGGTTCTCGGATTCCTGGAGCTGGCGCTTGGTCTGAAATTTCTGAGCATCGCTGACCAGACCTACCACTGGCACATCCTTGACCGTGAAGTTTACCTTGCCATCTGGATCGTTATCTTTTTCCTCATGGGGATGTATCTGATCGGCAAGCTAAAGTTCAACCACGACTCCGACCTGCCATATATCAGCGTACCGAGGATCATCCTGGCCATCATTGTTTTCAGCTTTGTAGTGTACATGATCCCCGGCATGTGGGGCGCTCCGCTGAAAAAGCTATCGGGTTACCTCCCTCCCACAACCTACCAGGATTTCGACATGAATGCCATCGTCCAAAAGGAGGTTGCAATGATAAATGCCGGTGGGGGTGGGCAATCCGCCTCCGGGTTGTGTGATAAACCAAAATATGCCGATTTTCTCAAGCTCCCCCATGGTTTGGATGGTTATTATGATTATGAGCAGGCGCTGGCCTGTGCGAAAAAGCAAAACAAACCCATATTCATTGATTTTACCGGCCACGGATGCGTGAACTGCCGGGAAATGGAGGCCAATGTGTGGTCTGATCCAAAGGTATTGAAGCGGTTGAGGGAGAATTATATCGTCACAGCGCTTTATGTTGATGACAAAACCGGACTGCCTGAAAACGAATGGATCACTTCGAAGTATGACAAAAAGGTGAAAAAGACCATCGGGAAAATATTTGCTGATTTTCAGATCACACGGTTTAATGTTAATTCCCAGCCTTATTATGTCTTACTCGACACCAGCGGCCATCTGCTTACCTCTCCCCGCGCTTACGACCTCGACATCGATGCCTTTGTGGAGTTTCTGGATACAGGTATTGAGAATTTCAACAAACAGCAAAAATAGAAGATATGATGAGCGCATTTCCTGTTATTATCTTGTTGCTGTTTGCCATCCAAATGACTTCACCAGCACAGCAGATGCCGTTTTCGCAGGCAATCGTCACACTCCCTCAACTGGCATACAGCGCCTGCGCCTGGGGTGATTTCGACCATGACGGAGATCTCGACCTTGCGCTTACCGGCGCTGAAGGGAACAACCCGCTGACCAAAATATTCCGTAACGATAACGGCGTTTTCAATGATACCCAGTCTAACCTGCTTGCCCTCCACTTTGGGTCGGCCGAATGGGGTGATTATGACAACGATGGGGATCTTGACTTATTGGTAACAGGCATCGAAAACCAGGGAAATCCACACACGATCATCTATACGAACAACAACGGTTCATTCAGCGATTCCGGTATCGCTTTGCCGGGTATCATGGATGGAGAAGCAAGCTGGGGAGATGTTAACAACGACGGTTATCTTGATATTTTATTGGCCGGAAGTTCCATGGCACGGGTTTACGAAAACGATGGTAATGGTTACTTTATCATCATCAGCGCACCACTCCCCGACATGGTATCCACCATGTGCAGTTGGAGCGATTACAGGAACGACGGCAACGACCATTTCACCAGGTTCGATCAAAATGCAGCCAACCTGCTTAATCCATCGTTTGATCTGGGTGATTATAACGGCGACGGGCTTATTGACATCATTCTGATCGGTACGACCGCGGGTTGTGGTGGTCCGGCAGTGACCATGCTTCTACAGAATATGGGAGCCATGAGCTTTTCAATTGTCAGTTCCCTGATACCCGGTTACAAACTGGGTGGGGTAACCTGGGGAGATTACAATAACGATGGGTACACCGACCTTCTGTTTACCGGACTGGATGTTTTTGAAATCCCTCAAACAGATTTGTATCTCAATAACCTTGGTGATACTACGTTTTTCGATTTGAACACACCGCCGACACAACCTGGATCATCTCAGGTATTCCTTCCGGAACATATTATTTCAGCGTCCAGGCCATTGACAACGGTTTTATGCCCGGCGCATTTTCTGAACCTGCCATGTTTTCATATCAAACGGTTGGAATGGGCGAACCGGATAGCGAGAATTTCAGCATCTACCCCAATCCGTGCACGAATAAAGTATTTATCAGAACTTCCGGATTACGAGACGGCTCTTTCGGGAACAGCAAACCGGATTATACCTTATCCGTTTTAAATACCTTGGGTAATGAAATCTTCCAGGGAAGTAACTGTAAAGAAATAGATATTTTCACCTGGTCTTCAGGACTTTACCTTATTCGATATCAATCGGGTGACACGGTTGTATTGAGAAAATTACTCAAACTGTAATCATCAGTTGATATTACATCAATCCCGCATTTTTCAGAATTTCCCTCAATTTCGGCTGATGTTCAGCATAGTCACGAAGGGCATTGAGCATCTTAAGGTTATCTTTTTTGATTGGATGCAGTGATAGTTTTCGATCCCAGAAGGCAAAGCCGAATACGCTCACCATCATGGCCGTGAAGATACCAATAAAAGCCCAAAGAAAGTTGAACAACTGATCAAAACGCTTGTCAATGGCATCGAAGCGTTGATTGACCGATTCAAAACGTTGATCAACAGATTCGAAGCGGGCATTCATTTCTGCCCTCAGGCCATCCAATTTCGTATCTATTTTTGAATCGACTGACTCCAACTTCTGCTCAGTCCGGACCATACGGTCACGGTCCTCCAGGGTAAAGGGAATTTCTCCGGCTATCGCGTTCAGCCTGCAGGAGATCAGCATCAATGTTATGCAAAGAAATCTTGGAATTGGTTTCATTTTCGTTTCGGATTAATTTTTTATGGTTAATCCGGATAATGAACCAAAGTTAATATATAAAATCCAAAAAGTTTTTAACAAACGCTTATTTTTTCGTCTGCCACATCTCGGAAAAATACTTGTAGAAATACGGAATAGTCTCAATCCCCATGTAGAAATTATCCAGCGGATAATTCTCATTAGGCGAATGGATGGCATCGGTTTCCAGTCCGAATCCCAGCAGAATGGTCTTAACGCCAAGTATCTCCTCGAATTGAGTTATAATCGGAATGCTGCCCCCACTGCGAACCGGGATGGGTTTCGATCCCATTGTTTTTTCAGCCGCCTTGCTGGCAGCCATATATCCTATGGTATCGATGGGTGATACATAGGCTTGTCCGCCATGGAGCGCCTGCACTTTCACCTTGACACTTTTCGGGGCAATCGCCAGGAAATGCTGTTCAAAAAGCTTTCCGATCTTCACATAATCCTGGTTTGGCACCAGCCTCATGGAGATCTTGGCAAAGGCTTTTGAGGGTAGCACTGTTTTAGTTCCTTCGGCAGTATAGCCACCCCAAATGCCGTTCACATCAAGCGCCGGCCGGATGCCGGTTCGCTCTTTGGTTGAATACCCTGCTTCACCGGAGAGCTCATCCAAATCAAGGTTTTTCATGTATTCCACTTTGTCAAAAGGAGCTTTGGCCATCTCATCACGTTCCTGGCGGGAGATCTCAATCACATCGTCGTAAAATCCAGGGATGGCAATGCGTCCATTTTCATCAGTCAGGGAAGCGATCATTTTGGTGAGGACATTGATGGGGTTTGCCACCGCACCGCCAAAGAGTCCGGAATGAAGATCAATATTGGGCCCGGTTACCTCAACCTGCATGTAGGCCAGGCCTCGCAAGCCGACCGTGATTGAGGGCGTTTCCAGAGCGATCATGCCGGTATCTGAAACCAGGATGATGTCCGATCTCAGCATCTCAGTGTGCTGACGACAAAAAGGAGCGATGTTCATGGAACCCACCTCCTCCTCCCCCTCGATCATGAATTTCACGTTACAAGGCAGGGTATTGGTACGAACCATCAGTTCAAAAGCCTTGGCATGCATGAATGCCTGTCCCTTATCATCGTCGGCTCCCCGTGCATAGATTTTGCCATTGCGTACTTCGGGACTGAATGGGGGCGTATCCCAAAGTTCAATCGGGTCGGCAGGCATCACATCATAATGGCCATAGACCAGGATGGTTGGTAAGGCAGGGTCGATGATCTTCTCACCATAAACAATCGGATTTCCATCGGTTGGGAAAACTTCACTTTTATCACAACCGGCTTCAGCGAGTGATTTTTGCCAGTATTCGGCGGCTTTGATCATATCCTCTTTATGCTCTGCCACCGAACTGATCGAGGGGATCCGGATCAATTCGAAGAGTTCCTGTATAAACCGATCCTGGTGTTTATCAATGTACTGTTTTACATGTTCCATTTTAGATAGATTTTCTATTTGAGTTTGAGTAAAGACTTCCTTTTTTTTTTACCGCAAAGGCGCAAAGGCGTATAGATAAAATTCGTCTGCCAGGCAAAAATAGTGATTTTTTACGAAAGGGAGTTACCTTTATTCATTCTCAATTATGCAATTATCTGTATATTTGACGCGGAAATGATAATCATTGGTAATGGATAAATTCAATTACGTAAATCAACCGGACAACTCGGTTATTGATGGGTTGTACGAACAATACAAGCATGACCCGGCTTCGGTTGAAGAGAGCTGGCGGAAATTCTTTGAAGGTTTTGACTTTTGCCAGGCCAATTTCAAGGATGACAAGGGTGATTCATTTGTGGTGCCCAACGAATTCAAGGTGATCAACCTGATCAATGGTTACCGTTCCCGGGGGCATCTGTTCACCGAAACCAATCCGGTAAGAACCCGGCGGAAATACACGCCTACACTTGACCTTGAAAATTTCGGTCTTACCACTGATGAGCTGGGTAAGACATTTCAGGCCGGGAAAGAGGTCGGCCTCGGGAATGCAAAACTATCAGACATCATTGACTTACTCCATACCACCTATTGCAAGTCGATCGGTGTTGAGTATCAATTTATCCGCAGGCTTGACATTGTTGACTGGTTTAAAGAGAAAATGGAGTCAACAGGTAATACCCCTACCTTTTCCATTGCCGAAAAGACCCTGATCCTGCGTAAATTAGCTGAAGGGGTTTTATTCGAAAAGTTCATCAGGAAAAAATTCACAGGTCAGAAAAGTTTCTCTCTGGAGGGGATGGAATCGCTTATTCCGGCTCTTGAGGCTGTACTTCGCAAAGGAGGCGCATTGGGGATTGAGGAGTTTTTCATTGGCATGGCCCATCGCGGACGGTTAAATGTTTTGGCCAACATTATGCACAAACCCGTTGAGCGCATCTTTTCAGAATTCGAAGGAAAGGAATATGAAGATGAAGATCTGCTGGGCGATGTGAAATATCATCTTGGTTTTTCCAACCTTGTGAAGACACGCAGTGGAAAAAAGGTGCTTGTTACCTTGTCGCCAAACCCCTCTCACCTTGAAACGGTAGATCCGGTGGTAGAAGGACTTTCCCGCTCGATCATTGACCATGTTTATCACGGGGATGACAGCAAGGTTGCTTCGATCCTGATCCATGGGGATGCCTCCATCTCCGGTCAGGGGATCATTTATGAAATGGTGCAGATGTCGGAGCTTGATGGGTACAAAACCGGGGGAACCATACACATCGTAGTCAACAACCAGATCGGTTTTACAACCAATTACCTCGATGGCCGTTCGAGCGTCTATTGCACCGATGTGGCCAAGGTCATTCAGTCTCCCATTTTTCATGTAAATGCCGATGATGTCGAAGCGGTCGTCTATACTGTTATGCTGGCCATGGAATTCAGGGCTGCCTTTAAGAAAGATATCTTCATCGACCTCCTGGGATACCGGAAATACGGGCATAACGAAAGTGATGAACCCCGGTTTACCCAGCCGGCACTCTATAAAATTATCGAACAGCATCCCGATCCCCTTGAAATTTACCTCAAAAAACTTGAGGCTGAAAATGATCTGGAGGAATTCGATGTCAGACAAATAACGGACAAGATCAACGCACACCTGGAACAGGGCTTCGAATCGGCAAAGTCGATCATGAAAGGAGATATTTCGCCATTTTTGGCGAACACCTGGGAGGGATTCAGAAAGGCCGGCGCCGCAGATTTCAAATCATCTCCGGTAACCGCGATTTCTGAGTCAACTTTAAATGATATAGGCGCCAGGCTGACGGCGCTTCCGGATGGGAGAAACTTCTTCCGGAAGATCATCAAAATGCAGGACGACCGAAAAGCAATGCTTCTATCGGGGAAATTAGACTGGGCAATGGGTGAACTTCTTGCCTATGGTTCCCTGCTGAAAGAAGGACACCCGGTTCGTTTGAGCGGACAGGACTGCCAACGCGGGACCTTCAGCCACCGGCACGCCGTACTGACCGTGGAAGACTCTGAAGAGAACTTCATTCCACTCGATAACATCTCATCAGACCAGGGCAGATTCAGTATTTATAATTCACCGTTGTCGGAATATGGTGTCCTTGGTTTTGATTATGGTTATGCGCTTGCAACACCCCATGGATTAACGGTTTGGGAAGCCCAATTCGGCGACTTCAGCAATGGCGCCCAGATCCTCATCGACCAGTATATCAGCAGCGCCGAAGATAAATGGAGGGTAAAGAACGGACTGGTGATGCTGTTACCGCATGGATTTGAAGGCCAGGGGCCGGAACACAGTTCCGCCAGGCTGGAGCGATATCTTTCTCTTTGTGCCAATCTCAATATGCAGATCGTAAATTGCACCACCCCGGCTAATTTCTTTCATGCACTGCGACGACAACTTTCCTGGCCTTTCCGTAAACCTTTGATTGTATTTACTCCAAAGAGCCTGCTTCGCCATCCTGAGTGCATTTCATCCATTGAGGACTTCACCACCGGAGGTTTTCGTGAAGTTATTGACGATATGACTGCCGATCCTGCTTTGATCCGCCGTGTGGCATTATGCTCAGGGAAAGTCTATTACGACATCCTGGAAGAAAAAAAGAAGCTGCAGATCAACGATGTAGCTGTTATCCGGTTGGAACAGATCTATCCACTACCTATGGAACAGCTTAAAACAGTATTAACCAGATATTCTAATGCCAACCATTTTGAATGGGTTCAGGAGGAGCCGGTAAATATGGGCGCATGGAAGTATATCTCCCAGAATATGGTGTTCAACGCTGGTTCCAAAATTCCCAAATTTTACCACACCGCCCGTCCTGCCAGTGGAAGCCCGGCGACAGGATCATCCAGGTTGCATAAAATCCAGCAAAAACTCATCGTTGAAAAGGCGCTTGGAAAATGCACGTGCGACCATGCAAACGTTTCGTGCAAGCTGCATTGCGCCGAACATGAATTTCAGCTCGTGTAATTGTGGTTTATTAATACATTCGTTGTAATTTTGCAATCCGGTAGGAAATAAAAACATTTGTCACCCGTCAGATGTTACCCGTCACGCATCACGCGTCACCTGTCATCTTATTTCCTACACACAAGTAACGTAACACCAAGAACTACATGCCCATGGCAATTGAAATAAAAGTTCCCAGCCCCGGTGAATCCATTACCCAGGTCCAATTGGCAAAATGGCTGGTAGCCGACGGTGAAGCAGTTGAAAGAGACCAGGAGATCGTTGAAATTGATTCCGACAAAGCCTCGTTCCCGATATCAGCGCCTGAAGATGGCGTGATAAAGATTTTAGTTAAAGAAGGTGAAACCGTTGCGGTGGGAGCGGTGATTGCGGTTATTGAAGAGATGGGTGGGAAGGATCAGAATGCAAAGAGCAAAATGCAAAATGCAAAGGTCAAAACTGCTGACATCCGGCAGTCCCCGATGCAAAGTCCACCCGCTCCCCCGTTAACCAGTTCACCCGTTACCCTCCATGCCTCTCCCTTGGCCAGAAAAATAATCGAGGAAAAAAAGGTAAATCCGGGTGAATTGAAAACCGCCTTTCCAGGGAAAAAGATAACACGCAAAGATATCGAAGCCTTCATCACCAGTAAAAAAGAAGATGCCTCAACAGTTTCATTCACAGGAACAAGGGATGAGGTTCGGAAAAAAATGACGACTCTGCGGTTAAAACTTGCGGAACGGCTGGTATCGGTGAAAAACCAAACAGCTATGTTGACCACCTTCAACGAGATCAACATGCAGGGCGTCATGAACATCCGGGAAAAATACGGTGAAACTTTTAAAGAACGCTATGGTGTGAGTTTGGGGTTTATGTCGATTTTTACAAAAGCCGTAACGATCGCGCTCAAGGAATTCCCGCGCGTGAACTCCATGATCGATGGCGACGAATTGGTTACACCCACCTATGTAGATATCAGCATCGCGGTAAGCGCGCCGAAAGGTCTGGTTGTTCCGGTTTTACGGAACACAGAGATGATGAGTTTTGCCGAAATAGAGTTGAAGATCAAAGAACTCGCCGGAAAGGCGCGTGATAACAGAATATCCATCGACGACATGAAAGGGGGTACATTTACCATCTCAAATGGTGGGGTGTTCGGCTCGCTGATGTCAACCCCGATACTCAATCCACCTCAGAGCGCCATCCTCGGCATGCATAAAATCGAAGATCGACCCATTGCCGTTGACGGAAAGGTGGTTATTGCACCTATGATGTATGTGGCGCTTTCGTACGATCACCGGGTGATCGATGGTCGTGAATCGGTCAGTTTTCTGCTCAAAGTCAAAGAGTTGATTGAAGATCCTGCAACAATGCTGACTGAGGGTCTTGATCCCGTCAAATTGATGCTCGACCTGTAAAAAAGTACAATGAGAAAAACTGTGGATTTCCTGGTGATCGGTTCAGGTATAGCCGGCCTCACTTTCGCCCTCAAGGTGGCAAAGCATGGAAAGGTGTGCATTGTCACCAAATCGAAAATGGACGATACCACAACCAGTTGGGCACAGGGTGGCATTGCTGCAGTGATGTACACACCCGACTCGTATGAAAAACATATTCAGGATACTATCAGCGCAGGTGACGGGTTGTGTAATGAAGAGGTAGTCAGGTTCACGATCACCGAGTCAACCGAGCGGATTAAGGAATTGGTGAAGTGGGGCACGAAATTCGACAAAACCACTACCGGGCGTTACGACCTGGCAAAGGAGGGTGGGCACTCTGAATACCGCGTGCTGCATCATAAAGACAGTACCGGGAGGGAGATCGAGAATAAATTGCTGGATCAGGTCAAGAAACATCCGAACATCGAGATCCTTGAAAATCATTTCACCATCGATATCCTCACCCAGCACCACCTCGGAATGGAGGTCAACAGCCGTATGCCCGGCATCACCTGTTTTGGGGCTTTTGTCCTGAACCCCAGAACGCACCTGGTTGACACCATTTTGTCGAAAATTACACTCATCGCCACAGGGGGCGCAAGCAATGTGTACAGCAACACCACGAACCCGCTTATTTCAACCGGCGATGGCGTTGCGATGGTTTACCGTGCGAAGGGAGCAGTGGAGAATATGGAGTTCATCCAGTTCCATCCCACCGCACTATACCATCCGGAGGAAAAACCAGCTTTTCTGATCACCGAAGCTATGCGTGGCTTTGGCGCGATACTGAAAACCCGGGAGGGCAAAGAGTTCATGCATAAATATGACGCAAGGCTCTCCCTGGCCCCCCGGGATGTTGTGGCTCGTGCCATCGACAATGAATTGAAAATCAGTGGTGAAGACTATCTCTATCTTGATTGCCGTCATCTGAATAAAAACGAACTGATCAACCACTTCCCGACAATCTATGCCAAATGCCTGTCAATGGGAATTGATATCAGCAAAGATATGATCCCTGTAGTACCTGCAGCTCACTACACATGCGGCGGAATAAAAGTTGATGTAAACGGAAGGAGTTCCATTGTTAGCCTTTTTGCTTCCGGAGAATGCACTTCGACCGGGATGCATGGAGCCAACCGGCTGGCCTCGAATTCATTGCTTGAATCACTTGTGTTTTCTCACCGCGCCAGTGAAGAAGCCATCAGGCTGGTCGGGAGCATTTCTCATTGTCACGAAATTCCGGACTGGAATGCAGAGGGGATGGTGCTCAACGAAGAGATGGTGCTCATCACCCAGTCGCTGAAAGAACTCCAGAGCATAATGAGCAGCTACGTGGGCATTGTACGCTCAAACCTGCGCCTGCAGCGGGCATATGACCGGCTCGAACTCTTATACCGCGAATCAGAAGATATGTACAATAAGTCTATTCTCACACCCAGGTTGTGTGAATTGAGAAACCTGATCAATATCGGATACCTGATCATCAAGGCTGCAAGTCGACGGCATGAGAGCAGGGGTTTGCATTATTCGCTTGATTATCCAAGAACAAAACCAAAATAACCAGCATCATCAACGGGAAGATAAAAAAACAGCATATCTCATGGCTTTGATTAAATCAGTAAAAGGAATCCTTCCGACATTTGGTAAAGATTGTTTTCTGGCAGACAATGCGACCATAACCGGCGATGTGATCATGGGCGAAGGTTGCAGCGTTTGGTTCAATGCAGTGATCCGCGGCGATGTTCACTCCATCCGCATCGGGAATAATGTGAACATCCAGGATGGGGCGATTATTCACTGCACTTATCAGAAAGCCCCGGTGAATATCGGGAACAACGTTTCTGTTGCCCATAACGCCATCATCCACGGTTGTACCATCAGCGACAACGTGCTGATCGGAATGGGCGCCATCGTGATGGACGGCGCCGTGATCCACAGCAACTCCATCATCGGCGCCGGCGCCCTGATCACCAAAGGTACGGTTGTTGAATCCGGCTCGGTTTGGGCAGGACTGCCGGCACGCAAGGTTAAAGACATTGATCAATCATTGCTGGAAGGACAGGTGAACCGGATCTCTAAAAACTATAAGATGTATGCAGGGTGGTATGATGAAAAGTGACACGTGACGCATGACACGTGACAAATGATGGGTGACGATTAAACAATTAGCAATGCGTCCAGAGATCACAAGAGAAAATGAATACATTACATCCGGAGATACTCCGCATCTTCTATTGGACAGGTTAACCTTCAATTCGCGGTTTGTTTTTACAGAGCTGTTTTTAAACACTGTTTTTAAGTCCCGGAGGCAGGCGCGCAAAGGTAAGTATTACACAAATGAATGGATTGATTCATCACATGAAATTTTCACCAATGTGGAACGATGCGGCGGCCGAATCCATATCACGGGAATGGATAACATCCGCAACAGCCGGGAGCCGGTTATTTTATTGAGCAACCACATGAGTACGCTCGAAACCATGATCTTTCCAGGGATCATCCAGCCTTTGATCGATGTCACCTTTGTGGTTAAAGATGAACTGGTGAATCACTGGGCATTTAAAGATGTCATGCAATCGAGGAATCCTATCGTTCTTAGCCGTGCAAACCCGCGTGAAGATTTCAGGATTGTGATGGAGCAGGGGATGGATCGGCTGAGAAACAACATTTCGATCATAATTTTTCCTCAAAGCACCCGAAAGGTTGCATTTAATCCTGCTGAATTCAATTCCCTGGGAACGAAACTGGCTGCAAAAGCAGGTGTAAAGGTTGTTCCCGTCGCGATTAAAACAGATTTCTGGGGATTTGGCAAATTCTCTAAATATCTCGGGCCGATTGACCGGAATAAAATCGTTCACATCGCATTCGGCGAACCGATAACCGTGAATGGATCAGGTAAAGAGGAGCATTTACGGGTCGTGGACTTTATTCAGAGTCATCTTGAACGTTGGTAATACCTTATGCATCCCTGGAAAAAAAAACCTGTTATCTACGAAATAAACACCTGGGTGTGGCTTTTTGAAATGGGACAACAAATGCACCTCCCCATTACCCTGGCCAACGTACCTGATGAGAAATGGGATGAACTTGCACAACTGAACATTGATGCGGTCTGGTTCATGGGAGTTTGGGAGAGAAGTCCCCGGGGAATTGAGATTTCAAACCGGAATGCAGGGAATCTCTCCGATTTACGAAGGGCTTTGCCTGATTTCACTTTTAAAGATAATGTCGGATCTCCCTATTGCGTCAGACGTTATTCAGTCGATGAACATCTTGGCGGCAATGATGGAATGGCTGTCGCCCGGCGCCAGCTTGCAAAGCGTGGTATAAGGTTCATCCTTGATTTTGTTCCGAATCATCTTGCCCATGACCATCCCTGGGTGGAGGAATCACCCGATTATTTCATCTCCGGTAATGAAGACGATCTTCGTCATGATCCGATAACATTTGTCCAGATTAACGAACAAATCTTCGCGTGCGGCAAGGACCCGAATTACCCGGCGTGGCAGGATGTGCTTCAGGTGAATGCTTTTCATCCGGGACTGCGGGAAGAGGTCATTGAAACCGTGACCGGCATTGCCGCTCAATGTGACGGAGTACGTTGCGACATGGCCATGCTGATGATGAATGACATTTTTGCACGAACCTGGGAGAACCGGACCGGACCAAAACCGGAACTCGAGTTTTGGGATGAGCTCATTTCGGCTGTAAAACGAAGCAACCCCGATTTTATCTTTATTGCCGAGGCTTACTGGGATAAGGAGTGGGATTTACAGCAGCAAGGGTTTGACTATTGCTATGATAAGCGACTGTATGACAGGTTGGAACATGACACTGTACAGTCAATTCGTCTCCATCTTCAGGCTGACTTCGGTTACCAGGCAAAACTGATCAGGTTCATTGAGAATCATGATGAGCCAAGGCACGTGGTCGCTTTTCAGCCAGGTCAGAATTTTGCCGCCGCGGTGATATCCTCCACCCTGCCGGGAGCAAAATTGTATCATGAGGGACAATTTGAAGGCCGAAGGGTAAAATTACCCGTTTTTCTTCGCCGGCGGCCAGAGGAACCTGCCGACTGCATACTGAAGACTTTTTACCAACGCTTGCTCCTCGTGATCAACCATCCGGCTTTCCATGAGGGTGAGTGGCAACTCTGCGAATGTCATGGATGGACAGGCAACAACAGCTTTGAAAACCTCCTTGCGTGGCGCTGGACTGATGGCATTGACAGTTTTCTGATCGCAGTTAATTATTCGTCGTTCACAGCTCAGGGATTGGTAAGGATCCCCGGCAATGATTTGTCTGCGGAAAATTGGCTGCTTAAAGACGAAATAAATGGTGCCACTTTTGAACGCGATGGCGATGAGATACACAAATCGGGGCTTGACGTGGAACTCGGACCGTGGAACTTCCTTATTCTGCGGCTGTACCCGGTTTGATCATACCGCTATTTCCACTAATCACCTTTTTTGACGATTTTATAATGTTTGTCTTGATTCGCTGCTGTCCAGGCGGTCATGAATACAAGCCTTGCCACCCTTGCTGCCTTGTCGGTATTGATACGATCGGATTCATCTGTTACCTTATGATAATCGTCATGTAATCCGGTAAAAAAAAAGATGACCGGTACCCCTTTGTTGAAAAAGCTGATATGGTCGCTTCCTCCAAACATCCCTTCACGTTTACCCTCATCGAGTTTAAATTCTGTGTTTTTATTTTGTCTTCTTACAATTTTCCGGAGGGCAGGGTTCTGCCGGGCGCCTATAATTTTAAGGAAATCAGGATCATTCCGGCCAATCATGTCGAGGTTAACCATGGCCGCTGTCTTTCCCAGTGGCCATAGTGGTTTTCGCACATAGGAAGCGCTACCCAGCATTCCCAACTCCTCTCCGGCAAAGGCAATAAAGATCACACTTCGTTTTGGATTTTCAGCCATTGATCCAAAAGCACTTGCAACTGCCAGCATACCTGTGGTGCCGGATGCATTGTCGTCGGCACCGTTGTATATGTAATCAGAGCCCTGCTGGTGCACTCCTTTAATACCGAGGTGATCATAATGGGCACCGATAATGATTGCTTCCTTATTTAAAATCGGGTCACCGCCCTCAAGCCAGCCAATTACATTCCGGGCGCCAATGGGTGTGCTGATGAAATTAATATTCATGGCCAATATTTTTCCCGGGATCGGAAACGATTCCGGTTGCATATTTTTTTCGATGCGCTGCTGGATATGCTTCAGTGAGTCTGTGCTGACAAACAACTCTTTAATGATCGCTTCACCAACCTGAACCATGGGAATAACTTCTTCCGGCCTTTCGCAGTAGTCCAGTGGCAGTGCATCCTTTGGCAATAGTTTCGTCAATTTTGGCCACGAAAACCCATCAGGTTTTACCGAATTATATTGCAGGGGTCCGGAGATGACCAACATCCCTGCGGCGCCATGATCCTGTGCCATTTTTTGCTTCTCCTTCAGTCCTGAATAGTAGGTCAGGTTCTTTCCTCCAAACATTTTCCCGGTCGAATCCGTCTGCCCGGGCTCTTGCCGTAACACGACGACGTGCTTGCCCTTGACATCCAGATCCTTATAGTCATCATAGTTGTATTCGGGAGCGGTGATGCCATAGCCTGCAAAAACCAATTCCCCTTCGGCCGGCCGGCTACCTGACAGGTCATAGGGAACGAAATCATCTCTGAGTTTAAATCTTTTCGTGTCGAGACCCTCGACAACAGACAGAAAGTTATTGTCTCCAAGGTCGAAGTAACAATAGGACAGATCCTGAAAATAGCTTCCCTTCAACGGCTGCAACCCATAAGATTTAAACTGCCGGGCGATATATTCAGCCGCTGCATCGAGTTCCGCACTGGGTGTAGCCCTGCCCTTCATCGAATCTGAGGCCAGGTAGCTGATGTGTTGTTTCATAAACAAAGCGGTGATGGCTGATCTTGAATGATCCGTGACCCTTTTCTGATAATGGGAAGAGGCGGCACAGGAGGTAAAGATTAGAATTGTGAGAAAAAATGCAAAATGCAGGGTGCAAGATGCAAAATGCAACATTTTTTGTTTTTCAAGCAGTTTACCGTTCTTCATAACGAGGTTGATGGATATTTTTTCAAATTTAATTAAAAAATATCGACCATTTTCCTGATCCCCGATGAATGGGGTGTGTCCTGCATTTTAAAGTCACCATCAATCATAAATATTTCGGTATATTTGCTATGGTTAAAAAATAAATAATCATGCTTGAACATGTAGATCTATCGCTGATTGACTGGTCGAGGGCCCAGTTTGCGTTAACTGCCATTTACCACTGGATATTTGTTCCACTAACTCTTGGACTGGCGTTCATCATCGCCATCATGGAGTCAATTTACGTCAAAACAGGGAACCCTGAATGGAAACAGATCACCAAATTCTGGATGACCCTGTTCGGGATCAATTTTGCCATTGGGGTCGCCACAGGGATCATCCTGGAGTTCCAGTTTGGCACCAACTGGTCGAACTACTCATGGTTTGTGGGCGACATTTTCGGAGCGCCGCTGGCCATAGAAGGGATCATGGCTTTCTTCCTGGAGTCAACATTCATCGCGGTGATGTTCTTCGGGTGGAATAAGGTAAGTAAGAGATTCCACCTCGCTGCCTCATGGCTCACTGCCATCGGCGCCAACCTTTCAGCCCTATGGATCCTGGTCGCCAACGCGTGGATGCAGTTTCCGGTGGGGATGCAATTCAACCCCGATACAGCCCGAAACGAAATGGTCGATTTCTGGGCAGTCCTGTTTTCACCGGTCGCGATCAATAAATTCTTTCATACCATCACATCCGGCTATGTAACTGCTTCGGTTTTCGTGGTCGGTATCAGCGCCTGGTTCCTGATTAAGAAACGTCACACCCTGCTTGCCAAACGCAGCATCCTGATAGCCAGCATTTTCGGACTCGCATCTTCTTTGTTTCTTGCTTTCACCGGAGATGGTTCAGCCTATCAGGTTTCCCAAAAACAACCCATGAAACTGGCTGCCATGGAGGGGTTGTACGAGGGTAAACATGGCGCTGGCCTTGTCGCCTTCGGAATACTTGATCCCGCTAAAAAAACCGGTGACGGCAAGGAGGCGTTCTTCTTCAAAATTGAGTTTCCAAAGCTGCTGTCTTTTCTCGGATACCGCAACCCCGATGCATTTGTTCCGGGCGTTGATGACATTATTAAAGGTGGGTTCACACCCGGGTATGACCATGTACACCCCATGGAGAAGGAACGCACATTTTCGGTCGAAGAGAAGATCAGGCGCGGTAAACTTGCCGTGGCAGCCCTTGCCACCTACCGCGATGCAAAAGTTGCAAAAGTTACCGCCAAAAGCATCCAGGCCATGGAGGAACTCAGGCTGAATTTTCCCTGGTTCGGATATGCTTACCTCAATTCCCCTGAAAGTATAATTCCCAATGTTCCACTTACCTTTTACAGTTTTCATCTTATGGTTTATATGGGAACATATTTTATTTTATTGTTCACCGTTGTCCTTTATCTTGTAAGGAAAGAGAAACTTGAACAGCAACGATGGCTGCTCTGGCTCTCGGTTTGGACTATTCCATTGGTTTATCTGGCTTCGGAGGCAGGATGGGTAGTAGCTGAAGTAGGACGCCAGCCATGGGTCATCCAGGACCTGATGCCCGTCATGGCTGCCGTTTCTAAGATCGATGCCACATCGGTGATCATTACCTTCTGGCTTTTTGCAGCCGTATTCACAGTGCTGCTGATTGCCGAAATGATGATCATGATCAGACAAATAAAAATCGGACCGAAAGATGGAGGGACAAAATGATGTTTGAATCCATGTCAATTGAAACGTTGCAGGCCTATTGGTGGATCATCATCTCCATCCTGGGCAGTACCCTGGTCTTCCTGATGTTCGTCCAGGGCGGACAAACCCTGATCTACACCATCGGCAAAACTGAACCGGAACGCAAAATGCTGGTCAACGCGCTTGGACGCAAATGGGAATTTACCTTCACCACCCTGGTGACCTTTGGCGGCGCATTTTTTGCCTCCTTCCCTCTGTTTTACTCTACCAGTTTTGGAGGCGCCTACTGGGTGTGGATGGCCATCCTGTTTCCCTTTATCATCCAGGCCGTGGCCTATGAGTTCCGAAGCAAGCCGGATAATTTCCTGGGTCACAAGACCTATGAATGGTTCCTGATCATCAATGGATTATTTGGAACGGTACTTATCGGCACTGCAGTAGCGACCTTTTTCACCGGATCGGCCTTTTCCGTTGATAAATCCGCTCTTACCAACCTCCTCGACCCGGCAATCTCCCGCTGGCAGCACCCGGCTCATGGCCTCGAAGCATTGTTAAACTGGCGCAACGTTGCCCTTGGCCTGGCAGTATTTTTCCTGGCCAGGGTGCTTGGGATCCTCTATTTCATGAATACCATTGATGACGAAGCCATCCTGACCCGGTCGAAAAGGCATCTGGTCTTCAACACCATTCCGTTCCTGGTGTTCATTCTGGCGTTTATCGGGGCACTCCTGACCATGCCTGGGTTTGCCGTGATGCCGCAGGATGGTTTTATTTACGGAGAACCTTATAAATATTTTCACAACCTCATCCAGATGCCGCTGGTCATGATGATGTTTGCAGGCGGTGTGGTATTTGTGCTGCTCGGGGTTGCTCTACCGCTGCTTGATTTCAGCAAATATGCATCTTCCGGCATCTGGTACGCGGGGCCAGGAACATTCCTGACCGTATTTGCACTGTTTTGCCTGGCCGGGTTCAACAACACCGCCTATTACCCTTCAACATTCGATCTTCAGAGCTCACTTACCATTCATAACAGTTCTTCAAGTCATTACACGCTCACCGTCATGAGCTATGTTTCGCTTGTAGTGCCTTTTGTATTCGCTTATATCTGGTACGCATGGAAAGCGATCAATAGCAAGAAAATTGACGCCGCGGAGATGGAGGAAGGGGGGCACACGTATTAGTTTGCGAAATGGCGAAATGGCGAAATGATTTTGCTCCGTAAGAGCATGGTTCTGGTGATTCGCGAGATCCTATCTTGTTTTTGCAATGATATCGTACACAAAATCTCTCAGTGGTCTTGGAAAGATTATCAAAATATAAATCAGTTTCCAAAATCCTCCCAGCACCCTGAACACATGCAGAACAGCGGATGATTTTACCAGGCACCTGTCTTCGCTGATGAATACAACGGTATCAAAATCAGTTGTTGGCAGACCGTATTTTTTCAGTAAAGTTTGTCCGTCATCTGACTGCAGGGAAGCAAACCGGAATTTTCCATTCACATCCTGCCGGGTGATGAATTGCACCATGCGGCTGCAAAGGCTGCAAACCCCGTCAAAGAGTATCAAATGTGTTTCATGGTCATTCACGCTTGCGATTGAAGTTCAGCGAATATTGTGATTTAGTCAGTATTAGTTAAGCTGATAAACGAACATAACCCCCATTCCTGTGTGGCTGAGCGGCAGTACTGGTAATTTTTTTATCCGTTTACCCTTTCCACCTTGTGTTTATCCAGTTTCGCTGCTGTTCATTGTCAAGAAATGTCCAGGCAACTATACGGCTCGATTTATTCCCCTGGCCCATGGGAATGGTTTTCACTTCAACAGCGCCCTCTTTTTCCAGCGCCTCGTATGAACCCTTAAGATGGGATTGCTTTGAGATCAGGGTGGAGAACCAAAAGCAGGAGCCAGCGAAAAACTTACTCTGCCGGATCATATCCCGGACAAATCTCAACTCCCCGCCTTTGCACCACAATTCACTGTTTTGACCTCCGAAATTCAAAACGGGTAGGGAAGTTTTATCAGAATTCAAATTATTCAATTTCCTGAGTGTCCCGGATTGGGCCTCTGCTTCGGAAGTATGGAACGGTGGGTTACAGATTGTCAAATCAAAAAATTCCTCTTTTTGGATAATCCCGAAAAAAATATCATTTGGCTGAACCTGCAACCTAAGTTCAATCTCTCCCTGCAATGACGTATTCAATTCGATTATTTTGTTTGACGATTCGATAGAAACAGGATCTATGTCGGCGCCGGTAAATGACCAGCCGTATTCTCTGTTCCCAATGATCGGATAAACGCAGTTCGCGCCAACGCCGATATCAAGGCACCTGATTTTTCTGCCCGGTGGAATCTTTCCATAATATTTACTGCTCAGCAGATCTGCCATGTAGTGGATGTAGTCTGCCCTTCCCGGGATTGGCGGACACAGATAATTTTGGGGGATGTCCCAATGATCAATGCCATAGTAGCGCTTCAGTAATGCCTTGTTCAACATCTTCACTGCCTCCGGATCCGCAAAATCAATGGATTCGTCACCGTAAATATTCAACTTAACAAATTGCGTCAATTCCGGACAACCCTCAGCGAGCTGCTTGAAATCATAACGCCCACGATGCTTGTTTCGCGGATGTAACCTTTCTTTCACCTTCGGATGTTCTCTTTTTTTCAAAATTGTTGTAATCTTTTACGTGGTAAAGATCGTAAAAATCTTCCTACCCTTTACAAAACCATCCCCTTGTCCACCCGTCCCCTTGTCCCCCTGTCCCCCCGTTCACTTTTTTTCTTAATTTTACAACCCAAATCTAAATCCAACTCCTTTATGAGAAAAACATTACTCCTGTTCGCTGTAATTCTTCTTGGTGTTATGGCCGGAAAAGCACAAAACGCTGTCAATCCATCAGCGAATGACACTTCCAATTACCCTTATTGGATCGACATGATGCAGGATCCGGATGCCAATTTTTTTCAAACGCAACACGCGTTTAACATCTATTGGAAAGATCGGGAGATCACACGAAGTCATGGCTGGAAAGTTTTTAAACGATGGGAGTATATGATGCAAAGCCGGGTTCTGCCAGATGGCAGCCGACGTGCCCCTGATGAAATATTTAATGCTTACAGCGCATTCAAAAGGAGTGCTCGTTCAGCTACTGGTTCATGGGTTAGTATGGGCCCTGCTGACATACCTGCTCCAGGGCCGGCCGGTTATGAAGGCCTGGGCAGACTTAATGTGGTGGCCTTTCACCCATCGGATCCCAACAGAATTTATGTTGGCGCTCCTGCCGGTGGAATGTGGCAGTCAACAGATGGCGGAAATTCTTGGGCCACACATACCGACACACTTCCCACGCTCGGAGTTTCAGCAATTTTGGTTGATTATTCCAATCCCGATAAAATATTGATCGGTACCGGCGACCGAGATGCA
This sequence comes from Bacteroidales bacterium, assembly GCA_030681475.1. Lineage (GTDB taxonomy): Bacteria > Bacteroidota > Bacteroidia > Bacteroidales > FEN-979 > CAIVAT01. The sequence continues at coordinate 88,667 of JAUXWT010000049.1, forward strand.
GGCGATGCTCCCGGCCTGGGTATTTTCAAAAGCATGAATGGCGGACTTTCCTGGGCGCCTTCAACAACCGGCATGGGCAACAAAACGGTTGGAAGGTTGATCCAGCATCCGGCAAATGCACTTATCATGCTTGCAGCGACCAATGGGGGTGTGTACCGTTCCACCGATGGCGGCACTACATGGACCAGCGCCCAATCCGGAAATTTCAAAGATATCCATTTCAAACCAGATAACCCGGATATCGTCTATGCCGCAGCCGGCGCTGACTTTTACAGATCCATCAACAATGGAACCTCATTTGTTAAAATATCAAATGGCCTGACCAGCGGGCAGCGGGGTGTCATCGCGGTGACGGCTGCCAATCCTGATTATGTTTACTTCATGCAATCAAATAGCAGCAGCGGTTTCAAGGGACTTTACCGTTCAACCGATGCGGGACTTACCTTTACGACCCGATCCACAGCGCCAAATATCATGGACTGGTCTTGTAATGGCAGCGCCACAGGCGGACAGGGATGGTATGACCTTGCACTGGCCTCCGATCCATTAAATGCTGAAACTATCTATGCAGGTGGTGTGAATGTCTGGAAATCGACGAATGGCGGCACGACATGGGTTATAAATTCTCACTGGTACGGGGGTTGCAGCGTTCCGGCCGTTCATGCAGATTGCCATTTCCTTGGTTTTTCACCGGTTGACGGGAAACTCTATGCCGGAAATGACGGCGGATGCTACGTCTCCGCAGATGGAGGAACATCCTGGACTGACCGTACCGTTGGTATGACCATCGGCCAGATCTACAAACTGGGACAGTCAGCGACAGTCAGAGATAAGGTGATCAATGGATTCCAGGATAATGGCACCTACACCTTCACCCCTACCGGATGGGTTGCTACCGGGGGAGGCGATGGCATGGAATGTGCTGTTGACTGGGGCAACCCGATCTTTACCTACCATACGATCTATTATGGCGACATCTACCGGAAAAACAATAATGCCGGCGAAGCACACATCGCGGGGAACGGTGTGAACGGAATCACTGAAAGCGGTGGCTGGGTTACCCCCTTCTGCCTGAGCCGGGCCGATCGCAAGGGAATGTTCGTAGGGTATAAGAATATCTGGAGGTCATCCAACGTTACCGCCTATCCGGTAAACTGGGTAAAAATATCAACTAGCCTGGCAGGATCAAACAGTTCAAATATGACTGTTGTTGAGCATTCATCTGCCAATACCAACATCTTTTATGCTGCACGTTCCGACAACAAACTGTTTCGCAGCGATAACTGTCTTGGAAGCAATCCAACATGGTTTGACCTGTCATCGTTCCTTCCGGCATCAGGTACCCCTACAGATATTCAAAGCCATCCTGCAGATGAGAACATCGTGTACATTACCCAGGGAAATGGGGTTTATAAGTCAACAAACAAAGGGGTTACATGGACCAATATCACCGGTAACCTTCCCGCCATCCAAAAAAATACCATTGCCTATTACAGGAATGCACCCGAAGGACTGTATGTGGGCACTGATGCAGGTGTTTACTACAAAGACCAATCCATGACAAGCTGGCTCCAATTCAGTGCCGGCCTGCCTGCAAACGGACAAATAACCGAACTTGAAATCTATTATGACAACGACTCGGTTGCACGGGATGCCATACGCGCAAGCACTTACGGAAGAGGCCTCTGGGGTTCTGACATGTATCATGCCATGCCATCCGCCGATTTTGTTGCCGACCATACATCAGTCCCCATGGGTTGTGCCGTTGATTTCAAAGATAGTTCAACCGGTGTTCCCACATTCTTCCGTTGGGAATTTCAAGGTGGAACCCCTGCAACTTCAAATCTGAAAAATCCCATGGATATCGTTTACAATACGCCGGGAACATATGAAGTTAAACTCAAAGTATGGAATGAATTTGGCGCTGATTCCATAACCAAAACAAACTATATTACCGTAAACACTACCTCTCTGCCTGTGGTTGATTTCACGGCTGATCAGTTCGTACTTTGCGGCAATGATGTCGTTTATTTTACAGATAAATCAACCAATTGCCCGTCGGGTTGGGTGTGGAACTTCAACCCAAACACCGTCTCCTTTGTGGCAGGGACCTCCTATACCAGCCAAAACCCCATAGTTCTGTTTGAAGCGCCGGGTTCATATGATGTGCAGTTGGTCTGTTCAAATGCATTGGGGGTAGAAACCCTGACAAGGCTTGATTATATTGTCAAAGACGGGTATGCACTGCCATTCATTGAAACTTTCGGTTACGGATTTGATTCGAACCACTGGCAGATCATGAATCCTGACCTTGGAATCACATGGGACACAATCACTGTTGGTGGCATCACTCCAGGCTCAAAAGCCGTTTTTATGGATTTTTTCAACTATTCCATCCTGGGCAGGCGTGATCAACTGATCAGTCCGGCGCTCAACCTGACGGGTTACAGTTCGGTCACACTCAGTTTTAAGCATGCCTATGAACAGCGGGTCCGGAAAGATTCACTCATCATCCGTGTTTCAGATGACTGTGGTCTCACATGGCAACGTATATGGGGAATGGGGCCAGACGGAACTCCGGATGTTTTCGTTACCCATCCAAGCACCGACAGCGCCTTTTACCCGAAGTCGGCTGATGATTGGTGCGGCGGGAGTTACGGCACAGGTTGCTATGCCCTTGATCTCTCAACATTTGCAGGGAAACAAAATATTAAATTGATGTTCGAATCATACAACCGTTTTGGCAACAACCTGTTTTTGAGTGATGTCCAGGTAAACGGGCCGGTAGGTGAAGCTGAACTTCCTTTGAATAATCCGGTGATCAGTATCTTTCCCAATCCATCGCAAGGACAATTTACAATATCTATAAATAATGGCCGGGGTCCTGTCAAACTGGAAATCCTGAATCCGCAGGGTCAAGCGCTTTACAGGGACGATTTATTATGGCAGTCAGGACAAACCTTAAAACAACTTGACCTATCAGGATTTGCAAAAGGAATTTATTTATTAAAGTTAACCGGGGAACAAACCTCAGGGGTTGAAAAGATTGTGATTAAGTAAGACGTGACACGTGACATGTGACGCGTGACGCGTTAGCTTTACTCTGTCACCCTGTTACCCTGTTTCCCTGTTACCCTGTTACCCTGTACCTTTGCAAAAAGCACATATAAAGTCTAAACCAAGTATGAATGATTAAGAGAATCCCCACAATACTAATCCTGACACTGTTTCTATGTAATGCATGGGGACAAGGATGGCGAATGGGTGAAATGGAGGTCAGGGTGATGACTGACCGGGCTTCTGATATTCATATGATTCGAACTCTTGGGCTGGATTATGAACCGGCGTCTGCCGATGGCGCTGTTGCAAGGTTGTACCTGGTCCCGGATGAATTTAAATTATTACAAAACAGCAAACTCCGCTACCAGGTCACCATTCAGGATATGAATCTGCATTATGCTCATTTCTGGGATAATCCATTGGTACCGCCCGGTTATTATACCTATGAAGAGATTATTGCCATAGCAGACAGCCTTGCCGCCAATTTTCCTGGCATCTGTAAAAAAGTGATCTGGGGAACCTCTTTGGGTGGCCGGCAACTTGCCGCCCTGAAGATCAGCGACAATGTAAATACCGATGAGCCGGAAGCAGAGATCATGTTCGACGGAGGGATCCATGGGGATGAAATTGGCGGATCACAGAATCTTATCATGTTTGCAAGGGACTTGTGTCTCGCGTATGGCTCTAATCCTGACCTCACCGACCTGATCAACAACCGGGAGATCTGGCTTTACCTGATGGTCAACCCCGATGGCCGGGTAGCCATGTCGCGATACAACAACAACGGGGTTGATTGCAACCGCGATAATGGCTACATGTGGAATGCAGAAGGGAACAGTTACGGGGCATTCTCGCAGATCGAAACGAAAGCCTTGCGTAATTGCATATTTGACAACCAGTTTGTTGTGTACACTAACTATCACAGCGGATCGGAGATACTCTCCTACCCATGGAGTTACCGTACCAATTTAACACGAGACCACCAGCATATCCATCAGCTTGCAGGCGTGTATGCCGGCAGCTCCGGGTACACAAACCTGCCTTACGGACAAGGGTACAACATCATGTACGCCATTAATGGCAGCACCAAGGATTTTCAATACGGAAGTCTTGGAAATATTGGGTGGACCATGGAAATTTCCCAGTTGAAACAACCTCCAGCCTCACAGATCAGTTATTATTACAATGCAAACAAACCGGCCATGGTCGAGATGATCAGGCGGTGCGGCTGGGGTGTGTCAGGGTCGGTAACTGATTCGGCCACCGGACAACCGGTTCGCGCCACTGTATGGGTGAACAACTATTTTCCCGTATATACCGATCCCATGGTCGGCGATTACCATAAATATCTTGTTGCCGGAAGTTACACAATCAAAGTGACAGCTAATGGTTATAAGTCCAAAACCATCATGAACATTACTGTCCCTGATCAGGGTAATGTGGTTGCCGATGTTCAACTGGTACCAGAATCCAACTATTATGCTTACAGGGTGATGAGTTGCCGCATCCCAGGCAATAATTTTGGTGATGAAGGATATACCCCTGGTGCGCTTGGTTATCCCGATTCTGTTCCATATTCCCTGGGAAAGAACGGATGGATCATACTCGATATGGGAGATACGATCTATAACGGCCCCGGCGCCGATTTTAAGATCATTCAGGCTGGTACGATTAACAAAGCATTCACAGTTTCTGGTGGCAACAACCCCGACGGCCCTTTCACCACGATTGGTGTGGGAAATGGCACCACCAGCTTCGACTTGAATACAGCCCCCCTTAGCAGTGCAAGGTACCTGTATATAAAAGATAATGGCGCTGGAACCGCTTTTGGCGTCGGCGCCGGTTTCAACCTCGATGCCGTTGAAATGCTGTCGCTCCCGCTGCTTGCTGACTATACTGCAAGCAACAATACGCCGTGCACCGGGGGAACGGTTAACTTTACTGATATTTCCACCGGGAATCCAACAACATGGACATGGTCATTCCCAGGAGGAATACCCTCCTCGTCAAACTTACAAAATCCGTCAAATATCCAATATAATGTTCCTGGCACATACAATGTCTTGCTGACCATATCGAACGGAATTACTTCAGCATCCATTACAAAGACTGGCTTTATCAAGACGATGCCAGTCCCTGTGGTCAATCTTGGACATGACACTGCCATGTGCGCATGGAATACAGTTTTATTGGATGCAGGTAACCCCGGCGGAATTTACCAGTGGTCAAATGGCGCCACGACACAAACAATAACGGTCGATTCGACAGGTGTAGGATTTAGTTCGATGGAATATTGGGTCATCGTGACTGATACATCCGGCTGTTCAGACAGGGATACGGTCAGGGTCACCTTTGAAAACTGTACCGGTGTCAATGAAGCATCAACCATGCAGCAGGTAAAAGTATATCCTAATCCCTCAAGCGGTAATTTCATGCTTGATATCAGCGGATTTAAGGATGGTGAGTGGTTGCTCTCTTCCGCTACCGGGATCATCGTGAAACGATCAGAAATACCCGGTGTTCATTACAAGACCACCTTGGATATCAGGGAAATGCACCATGGGATTTATATCCTCAAAGTTCAAAGAAAGGATGCTGTAACCGTTAAAAAGATCATCATTGCCCCGGGAACCGGAAATTAACCTTTCACAAATTTCATTTTTTTTACCTTTGCTGAACAAGTGTTGTTTATGCAATTGTTTTACATATCCGGAACCGAAGGCCATGTCAGTGTGCTGAGTGAAGAAGAATCGTGGCATTGTACGAGAGTGTTGCGCCTGGGTGAAGGAGATTTGATAGACCTGACTGATGGCGCCGGAAATTTTTACCGGGGACGACTTGTCAAAGTCCAGCACAAAGGATGTATCGTTGAACTATCCGATAAACGGGCGGTTCAACCAAGTCCCTTGCGCCTTCACATTGCCATTGCGCCGACAAAGAATATTGACCGTTTCGAATGGTTCCTTGAGAAATCAACTGAAATTGGAATTGAAGAGATCACTCCATTGTTTTGTGACCATTCCGAGCGCGAAGTGGTGAAACTCCAACGGTTGGAAAAAGTACTTGTCTCGGCCATGAAACAGTCGCTCAAGGCCTGGTTGCCAAAATTGAACGCACCGGAAAGATTCAATGATTTTATAGTAAAGGATTTCAACGGACAAAAGTTCATCGGATATTGTGAAACAGGTAATGAATCAGAACTTCAGAACACTTATGTGAAAGGTTCCAATGCCTTGATCCTGATCGGTCCGGAAGGTGATTTTTCGAAGAATGAAGTGGAACTGGCTGTCAACACAGGTTTTATCCCGGTCAGCCTTGGGTCGAGCAGATTGCGAACCGAAACAGCGGGAATTGTGGCGTGCCATACGATCAGACTGATCAACCGGTTGATTTAATGAGGCTGCGACATAACAAAAAAATAGCCGACCCACCGGGCCGGCTATTTTTTGAAGCAGAAAAGTCTTACTTAACTTTTTTGCTGAGCGCAGCTCCTGCCTTGAATTTAACAACTTTTTTAGCAGCGATCTTGATCTCTTTACCGTTCTGTGGGTTGCGTCCCTTGCGGGCAGCCCTTTTGGAAACGGAGAATGATCCGAAATCTACCAAAGCTACTCTTTCACCTTTACCGAGCGCTTTTTTTGTATTGTCAATAAAAGCCTCCAGCGCACGTTTTGCCTCTGCTTTGTTAAGTTTTGCATCATTGGCAATTGCTTCAATTAATTGTGCCTTGTTCATTTTTTTTAGGTTTTAAATTAATACATATTTAATAATCCCTGCAAATATAAGGCTTTTAGAAAAAATGTCAAGAGTTTTCCCCCTAAAAGTACTGAAAATGTTGATAAAATGGAATTTTTGTTAATATCTAAGCGCTCAAAACGGTTAAATAGCAGGGGTTTCGGGAAAAATTCTTCCAAAGCCACGCAGGAAATCCCCGGTACTCATGACTTTTCGTCCTGACAATTGGAGCTCCTCCAGGTGAATAAATCCGTTTTTTGCCCCGACTTTGAGAAAAGATTTTCCATCCGTAAAAAAATTGCCGGGTGAACCACGAAAATCTATTGGTTCAGGATATGCCCGAAAAATTTTCAGGTTCTGTATTCCGCTACCAGACAACTTTAATGTTGTAAATGCTCCCGGATGCGGACTAAGCCCGCGTATAAAGTTGTGTACCGTCAATACATCCTGGCTCCAGTCAATGCGGCAATCTTCCTTAAATATCTTTGGCGCTTGTTTTAATGTTGCAGAATCCCCGATCAACGACTCCTGACTGATTTCCTTGATACTTCCGGCAACGATCCCCTCAACGGTTTTCAACACAAGCGCAGCCCCCTTTATCATCAACCGGTCATGCAATTCTCCTGCAGTTTCATTCGGACCGATCGCCACACGCTCAGAAAAAATGATTTTTCCGGTGTCGATGTGTTCATTTAAAAAAAAGGTGGTAACACCGGTTTCCTGTTCTCCGTTAATAATTGCACGGTTTATAGGCGCTGCTCCCCGGTATTGGGGCAACAGTGATGCATGAAGGTTAAAAGTCCCTGAGGGAGGAAGTTCCCATACCTGCCGGGGGATCATCCTGAAGGCAATCACAATCTGCAAATCGGGCTGACATGATTGAAGGTGGCTGATAAAACCGGGATCCTTCATGTTCACAGGTTGCAGTAAAGGAATCCCATGCTTCAAGGCAAATTCCTTGACCGGAGAAGTTTTTTCCTGCAATCCCCTTCCGGCCGGTTTATCAGGCGCTGTAACAACCGCAACAATTGAAAAACCAGCAGAAACCAAATGCTCTAATGAGGCAACAGCAAAATCAGGAGTACCAAAAAATACGATACGGGGAAATGAAGACATTATTTCTTCGCCAAACCTTCGGCGTACACGATGTACTTGTCAATTTCTCTTCCTTCGGCAGAGCGGGGAAAGTCCTTTTTGATCCGTTTATAAATGCTTAGCGCCTTTTCGTAATTTCCAAGTTCTTCGAAGGCCATGGCAGATTTCATCAGAAACAACGGGGAGGTGAATTCGTTTTTACTCATTTCTGCTGCGGCCATGTACAGTCCGGCTGCCTTCTCCGCCTGGTTCAACTCCATATGCGCATCACCCATGGCTCCTTTGGCCATCGGGCCAACCATATGATCATTTGAACTGAATTTGTTCAACTGCTCCAATGCCTGATCAAACTGGCCAAGTTTCAAGTAACAAATACCTGCATAATAATGGGCGAGGTTTGCCGATTTGGTCATTCCAAATTCATCGATGATGGCAAGAAAACCAAGATACTGCCCGTCACCGTTCAGCGCTTTTTTCAATGAATCCTGCTCAAAATATTTTTCGGCCATGAACATCTGGCTTTGGGCATCTTTTCCCTTAGGGGCAATGTAAAACCGTTTGAACCCGAAAAAACCAAGGACAATTACGATAATTACCCCAACTACGATCAGGATGATCTGCTGATACTTCTCTATGAACTGCTCGGTTTTGCTGAATGCCTCTTCAACTGCAACGATCCGTTCTTCTGTCTTGTTAATCTTTTTATCCTTCTTACTTGCCATGATAACTGAAATTTGGAGGTGCAAAATTACATTTTTTCCTGAAATAGAGGTATGAGCAGCCATTTTTTTTACATTTGCCTGATTCTAATAGCAAAAGCATGGAGCCGGCTGATGATTTAAACCCGATAAATACAAAAGAGTTGATCGCATTTCTGAGGCCATTCGTCACCGCGGAGCGCTTTCAAAAATTTCAGGAGACCCTTCACTTCCGCACCCGTCATATCACCATCGCGCTCGAAGATATATACCAGCCACACAATGCCAGCGCAGTGTTACGCACATGCGATTGTTTTGGCGTCCAGAATGTTCATATCATCGAGAACCGGAACAAATATGAGGTAAATCCTGATGTTGCGCTTGGCTCTTCCAAATGGCTTGATTTATTCAAATATCACGGGAGCAGCAATAATACGATTACTTGTATCAGGGCGCTGAAGAAGCAAGGGTACAGGATCGTTGCCACCACGCCGCACAAGGACTGCTTCGTCCCTGAAACATTGCCGCTCGACCGGAAAACGGCGCTTATTTTCGGAACAGAACTTGAAGGACTGACTCCGGTTGCCCTTGAACAAGCTGATGATTATATAAAGATCCCCATGGTTGGATTTACCGAAAGCCTGAACATCAGCGTATCCGCTGCCATTTTTATCCAAACCCTCACCCATCGGCTCAGGATGTCTGACATTCCCTGGCAGCTTTCAGAAAAAGAAAAAGATTCTATTTTACTCCACTGGCTGCAACAATCAATAAAAAAATCAGAGCTGATCATCAGGGGATTTCTGGGGCACACGGAATGATTTTAACGGTGATTAGTTTAGCAACACGTTGTAACCAAATCAAAACAAGACATTATGAATAAAGGAAATAAAAAGGAGTTGTCACCGGACCACCTATCGTTTGACAAAATCTGAAATCTAAAATCATCAATCTTAAATCATTTTTCATACCTTTGCCGACTGCCAGAAATTTTTAATACATTTATAATATGGGAAAAGGAGATAAAAAAACAAAGCGCGGTAAAATCATCATCGGATCTTCCGGTGTAAAAAGGTCACGTAAAAAGAAGAGAACCATCGCACCGGTCACGGTGAAAGCCGAACCGAAACCAAAGAAGGAGGTCGTTGAAGAGGTGATTCCTCCTGTGAAAGCTGCCCCCAAAAAAACGACTAAAAAAGCCGAAAAGGCTGTTGTGGCAACTGAAGAGAAGCCTAAGGCTGCAAAGACAAAGAAAAAGGCCGTTAAAGACAAAGAGGAACCCACTGCTGAAGAGCCCAAAGCAGATTAGTTATCTGCACCCATTGATCGTATTTTTCTATGTCCGGATCGGCCCTAAGCTCTTCCGGACAATTTTTTAAAATGAACCTGACTTCCAAGTATTTCACCGCAATAACCCAAGCGCAATCCAAGCGGTTTGCACAAGCTGAAAACCTATATCGCGAATGGAACTCCATGATCAATGTTATTTCGCGAAAAGATATTGATCAATTTGCAAGCCATCATCTTCTCCATTCCCTTGCCATTGCAAAGGTCATTTCCTTTAAACCCGGAACGGCTGTCATGGATGCAGGAACAGGAGGAGGTTTCCCCGGAATCCCTTTGGCCATCATGTTTCCCGATACACACTTCACACTTGTTGACTCAATCGGAAAAAAGATCAAGGTCGTTGACGCCATCGCCACGGAAATGAAATTAACCAATGTCACCACGCTGAATGCCCGGTTTGAGACCGTTAAAGGCGCTTTCGACTTCGTAACCGGACGCGCTGTTTCCAATCTGCCCCTGTTCTTTTCGATGGTGAAGAATTCTGTTAAAACCACGGGGTTCAACGATATTCCCAACGGCATCCTTTACTTATCGGGAGGAGATGTTGAACAGGATATAGCCAGTATCAGTACAAAGCTGACAGTATGGCGCCTATCCACTTTTTTCGCCGAAGATTATTTTATCACCAAGAAGTTAGTCCATCTTCATAACTTTTTATAATTTAGCCCGTTCATTTTCACTAAAAATTAACCCCTTAAATCATTATTTATGGCTGAACAGAAGAAGTTCATCCCGTTCGTATCCGCGGAGACAAACATGAAAGAATTTACGATACGCGCCTTGATCATCGGCCTTTTCTTTGCCGTTATTCTGGGGGCTGCCAATGCATATCTGGGACTCAAGGCCGGAATGACCATTGCCGCAACTTATCCCGCCGCCGTACTTGGCATGGCTATCCTTCGCATGATGAAGGGCACGATACTGGAGGAAAATTTCACGCGTACCGTGGGTTCCATCGGGGAATCGGTGGCCGCGGGCGCGATATTCACCCTGCCGGCATTCTTCATTTCTGGAATCTGGTCCGATTTCTTCACTATGGGCCATTACATCACATCTTCGCTGATCCTGATCGCAGGTGGTATTCTCGGGATCATGTTCGTAGCGCTGCTTCGCCGCGTGATGGTCGATGATGCCGAACTCCCCTTCCCAGAATCAGTGGCTGCTGCCGAAATTCATAAAGCAGGACAAGGGGGCGCAGGGGGGTCGAAATTCCTCTTCTGGTCAATGGGGCTGGGTGGTTTGATCAAAATACTTGGCGAACTCAAGTTATTCCAGTATCTGTGGGAAAAATTTGTGACTTTTAGTAATCAAACAATTGCCGGAACAGCATTTACCGGCCAGGGCGGCATGCTGCTCAGTTCACCCGGCGTAAGTCCTGCCTACATGGGGGTTGGTTACATCATCGGACCCAGGCTGGGCGCGCTGAACTTCAGCGGCGGTATTATTGCCTGGGGACTTATGGCCCCAATGATCCTGTACTTTCTCACGCCAAGCATCGATTTTACCGCATGGGCGCAAATTCTTACATCAACCACGGGAATTACTCCGGATGAAGCAGCCTCTAAAGTTGTCGATCCGACTTTTCAGATCAACCAGGTTTGGAAATTTATTGTACGCCCCATCGCCATCGGCGGGATGCTCGTCAGCGCTGCATACACGCTGTTCAAAATGCGTAAAAGCCTTTCTACCGGGATCGCACGTTCGGTGAAGGATGTTAAAAAGGCCGCTTCAGGGGTCGAAAATAATGTGCCCAGAAATGAAAAAGACATCAGCTTCAGCTGGATCATGGTTGGCATTGCAGCCGTTGCTGCGCTTACTTTTTTCATCACCTTTTTCATTTTTAATACTAACATGCTCATCGCTGTTGTTGCATCGACACTGATGATCATCCTGGCATTCTTTTTTGCCTCCGTTTCCGGCTACCTGGTCGGCATCATGGGTTCTTCCAACAACCCCATCAGCGGACTGACCCTCACGGCGCTGGTCGTAACCGCGCTAATACTGGTTGCTCTGGGTGTGCAGGGAGACGAAGGTGTCGCAACTGTCCTGGGCGTTGCAGCCATCGTTTGCGTATCTGCGGCCGTTGCCGGCGAAATGCTGCAGGACTTAAAAGCCGGCCATATCCTTGGCGGTACGCCCTGGCGCATGCAGGTAGGCGATATCCTTGGCGTGATCCTGGCCGGCGTGGTTATGTTTGTCGTCCTTGCCTTTCTGAATGACGGAGATATTGCCAGCGGCAAAAACCTTGGATATCAGGGTGGTTTTGGAAGCAAGAACCTTTCAGCGCCACAGGCAAGCCTGATGGCAATCCTGTCGCGGGGTATCGTTCAGGGACAAATGGCATGGCCGCTCATCATTACCGGCATGCTCATGGGCGTGGCATTTATCCTCATGCAGGTTAAAAGCCCCATGCTTGTCAGTGTCGGAATGTACCTGCCCATCGAGACCACCTTCGCCATTTTTGTTGGCGGGATCATCAAAGGGGCCGTTGACCTCTATTCTGAAAAACGCAAATATAATGAAGCGCAGAAAGTCAGAGTGGAAAATACCGGCGTACTGCTGGCATCGGGAATGATTGCCGGGGAGGCGCTGATGGGCCTGCTCATCGCGATCTTTGCCGTGTTCAATATATTCCTCTACAATTACTTCAGCTTCTTTGAAAACCCTACATTCTATATCAGCTTCATAGTCCTGGCTGTAATAGCGTACGTACTGATCCAGATTCCATTGAAAAACGCTGGAAAACCTGATGATCCCGCTCCTCCTGCTTCGGGAATGTAATGATCATGAATTTTTTCCGGCGAAGGCAAATATTTAAAAAATCCAATTTCCTTGACCTTACACCAATAAGGGTGCTTGGCCATGAATTGCGGGATGATGGTGGAGTTACCCTGTTGATGCCCCGGTTCAATAACCGGATCAATGCGGCACTGTTTCAGCCAAATTCAAAGGAAAAATTCATCTTCATCAAACTCGACCGGTTTGGGGGCCACACCTGGTTGTTGATTGACGGGTATTCAAATGTTGCGCAAATCTGTTTAAAACTGAAAGAGCAATTTCCGGATGAACTTCAACCTGTTGAAGAACTGGAAGAACGGGTAACGAAATTTCTCTCCATGCTTTACCAGCAGCGGTACATTACTTTCAGCGAAATTCAGGATAAAACTAAAAACAAGCCCAATAATTAAATAATTTTGGCGTTATCTATGCACCATCGGAAAATTAATAAATTGACACAACAGTAATTTATTCAACCATATACAAAGAGATCTGATTATGAACAATGAAATTTTACAACTCGAACCACAAGAACTGTGGAAAAATTTTTACAGTCTGACCCAAATTCCCCGGCCTTCTAAAATGGAGGATCAGATAAGGGAATTTATCTACAATTTCGGCAAGAACCTCGGTTTGGAGACCATCCAGGATGAAGTAGGAAATGTGATCATCCGTAAACCGGCCACTCCGGGAATGGAAAACCGCAAGGGAGTAGTCCTCCAGGGCCACCTTGACATGGTTCCCCAGAAGAACAGTGACAAAGTGCATGATTTTGAGAAGGATCCGATCGAGACAATCGTGGATGGCGAATGGGTCCGTGCCAACGGCACCACGCTCGGCTCTGACAATGGAATGGGTGTTGCCGCAGCGATGGCCGTGCTGGAATCAACGGTCATTCAGCATGGCCCGATTGAAGCTCTGTTCACGGCTGATGAGGAGACAGGGATGACCGGGGCGAACGGTCTGAAACCGGGTATATTGAAAGGTGACATCCTTATTAATATGGATTCCGAAGATGAAGGCGAACTCTATATCGGGTGCGCCGGCGGTACGAACGGAAATATTACATTCACCTATGATGAAGAGTCGTTGACCGGCGATTTTAAAGGGTACAAACTTAATGTAACCGGACTGAAGGGCGGACACAGCGGTTTGGATATCCCACTTGGCCGAGGCAATGCCAACAAGATCATGAACCGGATCCTCTTCCACGGATTTAAAAAGCATGGACTTCAGGTGGCGGCCATTGACGGGGGCAGCCTCCGTAATGCAATTCCGCGCGAATCATTTGCACACGTTGCCATTCCTGCAGGTAATGTAAAGGATTTCCTCGAATGCCTTGATAAACTTACCGGAAAAATAAAGAGTGAACTTTCATTTGTGGAACCCACTTTGAAAATTGAAGCCGTTGCAACTGATGTTCCCGGCAAAATAATCGCTCCTGCTGTTCTTATAAAGTTCATGAATGCGATCTACGCCTGCCCGAACGGGGTGATGCGCATGAGCAACGAAATGGAAGGACTGGTTGAAACATCCAACAATCTGGCGATCGTCAAAGCTGAAAAAGGTACCATTAAGATCATGAACCTTTTACGTAGTTCAGTGGACACTGCCAAAGACGAACTCCAGCAGATGATCCAGAGCGTTTTCGATTTGGCAGGAGCCGTGTCGGTGTTCGATGGAAGCTACCCTGGCTGGAAACCTGATCCCGATTCCCCGATCCTGAAGATCATGCAGGATGTGTATCACCGTAAATATGGAAACATTCCGGAAATCAAAGCCATCCATGCCGGCCTCGAATGCGGGATTTTAGGAGGCGCCTATCCCAACTGGGATATGATCTCATTTGGCCCCACCATCCGGTTCCCTCATTCACCCGATGAAAAAGTGAATATTGCGACCGTGAAGAAATTTTTTGATTTCCTGGTCGAAACGCTGAAGAATATTCCTGTAAAATAATTTTGGAGATAATCTTTTATTTAGTACTTTTGCAGTCCCAAAAAAATAATGTGAGATGACAAAGAGAACGTATCAGCCCTCGAAAAGAAAAAGAAAAAACAAACATGGTTTCCGTGAACGCATGGCTACCGCCAATGGACGTAAAGTGTTGGCAGCCAGAAGGGCTAAGGGAAGAAAAAAGCTGACAGTTTCCGATGAAAAATTGGACAAGGAATAATAATTTTTTACCTGATTGACAAGATCAATCCAAATTTTCCGCATTTTTGTATTAAAAAGAAGATAATTTCAATTTATCTTCTTTTTTTATTTTATATCTCAAGATTTAATAAGCGCCCGACATGAAAAACGTTAGTTTCAAAATGCTTATACCTTACCTCGCGGCCATTGCCATTTTTCTGGTCGTGACCCTGGCCTATTTCAGCCCGCTGCTGGAAGGTAAAAAGATACTCCAAAGCGATATCGTCAATTTCAAAGGCGTTTCCAAGGAAATTGTTGACTTCCGGGAAAAAACCGGAAAGGAGCCCCTTTGGACCAACTCTATGTTTGGCGGGATGCCGGCCTATCAGATCTCGGCTAAATATACCTCTAACGTAGTTGGTTATCTCGACAAAGTTTTATCACTCGGGTTGCCGCATCCTGCCAACCTGGTATTCCTCTATTTCCTTGGTTTTTTTATTCTCCTCCTGGTAATGGGTGTCGATCCATGGTTATCAATCGCAGGCGCAACAGCATTTGCCTTATCATCTTACTTTTTTGTCATCATCGATGCCGGACACAATTCCAAAGCCCATGCCATCGCTTACATGGCGCCGGTAATGGCAGGCATCATCCTCACCATGAAACGAAAATATCTCTGGGGTGGCCTCATGACTGCCATATTCCTCTCGCTCGAAGTCAAAGCAAACCATCCGCAGATCACATACTATTTGGCCATAATCGCGCTATTATATGGCTTGTTTCATCTGATACAATCCGCTCGTATCAAAGAACTTACGCCCTTTTTTAAAACAGTGGGCGTGCTACTTATCGCACTTGTTTTCGCCGTACTCACCAACATCACCAGCTTATGGGCCACCTGGGAATATGGAAAATACACCATCCGTGGAAAATCGGAGCTGACCACTGATCAGGATAACAGGACATCCGGCCTCGACAAGGATTATGCAACCCAATGGAGCTATGGCATCGGAGAGACCATGACTCTGTTAATCCCTAATATTTATGGTGGTTCCTCCAATATACAGGTCAGGGAGAATTCAAAAATTGCCGAGGCCATGAAGGCCAATGGCATTCCTGATGATTCCATCCGGCAGTTTACTGGTCAGCCGTTGCCTTTCCTCTACTGGGGAGCGCAACCTTTTACCTCAGGCCCGGTGTACGCAGGCGCCATCATCATGTTCCTTTTCCTGCTTGGGCTGATCATCGTAAAAGGGCCTTTGAAATGGTGGTTGCTATTTGCAACGATCCTCTCTATCTTGCTGTCGTGGGGTCACAATCTGATGCCACTGACCGACTTTTTCCTGAATTACATTCCCGGATATAATAAATTCCGGGCCGTTTCAATGATCCTGGTGATCGCTGAATTCACCATTCCATTACTGGCAATTCTCGCGGTGAAAGAGATCTGTGACAGCCGGCAGGATAAAAAACACCACTTTAAAGGTCTCCAGATTGCATTCATCATCACGGCAGGGATCACGCTCCTCTTTGCCTTGCTGCCCGGAATGTTTTTTGATTTCACCGGTACCGGCGACCGGTATATGCAGCAGCAGTACCAGTTGCCTGATTGGCTGATGCAGGGCATCCGTGATGAGCGCCAAAGTATGTTGCGAATTGATGCCTTCAGGTCCTTTGTCTTTATCCTGCTCGCCGGAGGTCTTACTTGGGCATTGCTTTTCAATAAGATCAGAAAAGAGTATGCTTTTATAGCCTTTACGATCTTCATTATCGCAGATATGTTCACGGTGAACAAACGATTTCTCACCAACGACAATTTTACATCCTCCGCACGTGTCGAAAATCCATTCGAGCCCACGGCGGCTGATAATCAGATCCTTCAGGACACCCTGCCCGATTTCAGGGTATTGAACCTTACATCAAATACATTTAACGATGCAGGAACCTCCTATTACCACAAATCAATCGGGGGCTATCATGGAGCAAAACTCCGCCGATATCAGGAACTCATCGACCATGGGATTCGCGACGACATCGAATCATTTGCGAAAAACATGAATGCCGACAGCATACCTGTGCTAAATATGCTGAATACAAGATATTTCATCCTGCCGGACAAAGATAAACAGCCGGTGGCTTTCCAAAATCCCGGCGCCCTAGGCAATGCCTGGTTTGTGTCAACTGTACAACTGGTCGATAACGCCGATGCCGAGATCAATGCATTAAAGTCTTTTAAGCCAGATTCGGTAGCCATTGTGGATAAAATATTTACAGAAAATCTTAAGGACTTTACCCCGGCAAGAGATTCCGCTGACTTCATCTCACTCGGGGAATATTCAGCGAACGAATTGCACTACAAATACCGGTCAACGAACAACGGACTGGCTGTTTTTTCTGAGATTTATTATTCGAAAGGATGGAATGCCTACGTTGACGGGCAACTTACGCCACATTTCCGTGCCGATTATGTATTGCGTGCCATGGTACTGCCGGCAGGTGAACACACAGTACGGTTCAAATTTGAACCCAAGGTGTTTTCCGTCGGAGAATCGATTTCACTGGCCAGTTCAATCCTGCTGATCGTTCTTGCTTTGGGCATGGGAGTTGCGGAGTTCCTGAAAGCGCGGAAACCACAGGCATGAAAAAAGCGCTGATCATCAGCTATTACTGGCCTCCCAGCGGTGGCGCCGGAGTACAAAGATGGTTGAAGTTTGTTAAATACCTGCGTGATTTTGACTGGGAACCGGTGATCTACTGCCCCGAAAATCCTGAATACCCTGAAACCGACCTCTCTCTTTTCAAAGATATTCCAGACAACCTGGATGTCTTGAAATTCCCGATATGGGAACCTTACAATGTTTACAAGAAACTCCTGGGTCAGAAAAAAGAAGATAAGATCAATGCGGCATTTCTGACAGAACGGAAGAAGAATAAAACACTGGAATACCTCTCCGTGTGGATCCGGGGCAACTTTTTCATCCCCGATGCCCGGAAATTCTGGATAAGGCCTTCCGTCAGGTTTCTGAAACAATACCTGAGAGACCATCCTGTGGATGTCATTGTTTCAACCGGACCGCCACACAGTACACATATGATTGCCAGGCAACTCGCATCATGGTTCAAACTGCCATGGCTGGCCGACTTTCGCGATCCCTGGACGAATATCGATTTTTATAAAGATCTGAATCTGACTTCCCGGGCGGATAAAAGGCACCATGAACTGGAGTTGGAAGTTCTTCGTAACGCAGATGCCGTTACGGTGATCAGCAATTCCATGGCAGAAGATTTTATCAAGATTTTCCCAAGGCCCTATGAAGTGATCACAAATGGTTATGATACGGCCGATACCGCGCATACTCCCCCGGCAAAAGATGATAAATTCTCCATTGCACACATCGGAACGCTCGTAAGTTCGCGTAATCCTGTTACGTTGTGGGAGGCGCTGAAATCGCTGATATCCGTCCATGCCGACCTGAAAAAAGATCTCGAGATCAAATTGGTCGGAAAGGTTGATATCACGGTTACAGCCTCGCTCGAAAATTATGGATTGACCGGGTTTGTGACAAAAACGGATTACATGCCCCATGATGAGGTCGTGAGATGCCAGCAGCAATCACAAGTACTGCTTTTAATCATCAACAACACGCCGAACTCGAAAATGATCCTCACCGGAAAGTTTTTTGAATATCTTGCTGCCGGACGCCCCGTTTTATGCCTGGGGCCTGAAGAGGGCGATGCTGCAAAGATCCTCGAGGAAACAAATGCAGGTCTCCTGGCCGGCTTTTCCGACATTGAAAAGATGAAACAGCATATACTGCAATATTATGAAAGTTACAAAAAAGGCACACTTAC
Source organism: Bacteroidales bacterium (assembly GCA_030681475.1). GTDB lineage: Bacteria > Bacteroidota > Bacteroidia > Bacteroidales > FEN-979 > CAIVAT01. The sequence continues at coordinate 107,368 of JAUXWT010000049.1, forward strand.
AGTCCAGAGCCGGGGTATCGAAAAATATTCGAGGAGATCATTGACAGGCAGACTGGCGCTTATTTTACAACAGCTTTCTTCTTCCAGTAACCCATCCGGTAATACATATAGTAAAAAATGACGCCGGACAGCCATCCGATCGGAATTGACCACCATATCCCGCTCACACCAATTGCCGGGTTATGTGCAAGGAGCCATGCTACCGGAATACGGATTATCCAAAGGGAAAAGAGGCTGATGAACATGGGAACAAGCGTATCACCGGCGCCGCGCAAAACACCATTGATAACAAACATCACCGAAAATAGAATGTAAAAAGTACCGATGATTCGCAGATAATCTGCACCCATGTCGATCACTACCATGTCGTTGGTAAACATATACATCAGATATTTACCAAAAAAAACTGTGATCAGCGAGATAATAATGGAAATGACACTGGTCATGATCAGAGTGGCGCGCAAACCTGCTTTAACACGATCAGGACGCTGGGCGCCCATGTTCTGTCCGACAAAAGTTGACAAGGCCACCGCAAAACTCATCGCTGGCAGGGCGGCAAAATTATCGATCTTTCCGGCTGCGCTGTACGCTGCATTCGCGTCAACACCAAATTGATTAACGATCCAATAGAGGGCAACCATCCCTGCCGCCACGAAGGTTTGCTGGAATCCAGTTGGCAACCCGATCTTGATGCTTTTAATAAAAATTTCCTTATCGAAGTTTAAATCGCGGAAAGAGAATTTTACCACCTTATGGTAACGGTTGAGATAAACGATTTGGGAAATGAAGGCGACGGCCACTGAGATAACGGTTGCGATGGCCACCCCGGCAACGCCCCAATGAAGCACGGGAACAAAGATCAGGTCAAGGATGATGTTCAACACCACAGAACCTATTAAAAAGTAGAGCGGTGTTTTGGAATCGCCCAGTCCGCGTAAGATCGCACTTGTTCCGTTGTAACCAAACAGAAAGATCAGTCCCGAAAGAAAGATATTTAAAAAGAGCATCGCGTCAGGTATGATAGCAGGATCGAGGTCGATCAGCCTGAAAATATATCCGCTCAGCATGATCCCGATGATACTTACAATTATCGAAGTGAAAAATAAAAAAATATATAAGGTATTGATCGCCTTCTTGACATTGTCGATCTGTTTGGCTCCGAAGAATTGTGAAACAACAATGGTAAAACCCATGGTCACTCCAATGACGAAGGAGACAAGAAGAAAAATGATGGGACCCGATGTTCCAACCGCTGCCAGTGCCTCCTTCCCGATATACTTCCCAACTACGATACTGTCGACGATATTATACAGTTGCTGAAATACATTGCCGAGCAGCATGGGAATGGCAAACTTCAGGATCAACCTGCCTTCATTGCCATAACTGAGGTCCTTCATGGCAGCAAAGGTAGCCACATTTCATGGATAATGCGTATCTTTGCGGCGACAACAGTTCGTTCTGTCGCTGGTAAAGACACCACTTGTGATGTCTTCCGGAGGAAAGTCAGGACAACACAGGGCGCCATGCTTCCTAACGGGAAGGATCCCGGGATAAAAAGGCCCGGGATACAGATAGTGCCACAGAAAATAACTACCAGGGGTTGAGATGCACATCAGTGCGTCTCAGCAACCTGTGGTAAAGACGCACTGCGGTGCGTCTCCACAGGAGTCCCCCGGGAAAAGGTGAAAACGCGGTGTAAGAGACCACGGTCCCGGTGGGCAACCATCGGGAGGGGTAAACCTCATGGGTTGAAAGACCAAGTATACCGGCTGATAAGGGTTGCCCGCCCGATGCCGGAGGGTAGGTCGCTAAAGCCTTCCGGTGACGGCAGGCTCAGATAAATGACAGAATTAAACAAAATCCTGCTTACAGAACTGTTGTCTTTTTTTTTTGTAACCACATATCATGAAGATCGTCTCAATTGTAGGCGCACGCCCTCAATTCATTAAAGCGGCAACTGTTTCCAGGATAATCCGGGCGAACCCCGAAATCAATGAAATTCTGTTGCATACCGGTCAGCATTACGACGAAAATATGTCGGATGTTTTTTTCAGGGAACTCAACATTCCGGTACCCGATTATAACCTGGGAGTAGGGTCGGATACCCATGCGGGGCAGACCGGCAAAATGCTGAAAGGGATCGAGGATATACTCCTGCAAGAAAAACCTGATTGTACCCTGGTGTATGGCGATACGAATTCAACCCTCGCCGGTGCGCTGGCTGCTGCTAAACTGCACATACCTGTTGCCCACGTTGAAGCCGGGCTCCGCAGTTTTAACCGTATCATGCCCGAAGAGATCAACCGCATCGTGACCGACCGTATTTCCGACCTGCTTTTTGCGCCCACGCAAACTGCCGTCAAAAATCTCACTGGCGAAGGACTTGCGAGCATAACCCATTTCACCGGTGATGTGATGTATGACTCGGTTTTATATTACAGGGAAAGGATCCAGGATGATCCTGAAAAATATAAAACCGACGGGATTCCGGATAAATATTTGCTCGCAACGATCCACCGGGCTGAAAATACCGACAACCACGAAGCGCTGAAAAATATTTTCCTGGCATTCTCAAAACTTGGCCAGGATATCGTCCTGCCAATCCATCCGCGCACCAGAAAGATCATCCTTTCGTCCATCGACATGCCAAAAAATGTCCACATCATCGACCCCGTCGGGTATCTGCAGATGATGAAGCTGACTATGGATGCATCCAAGGTTCTGACCGACTCAGGCGGTTTGCAGAAGGAGGCCTACTTTCTCGGCAAACAATGCATCACGCTGCGCACAGAAACCGAGTGGGTCGAAACACTGCACGACCATTGGAATATTATCACGGGAAGCGACCCGGAATTGATTGAAAACGCGGTTGGCATCGCCCCACCCTCGACCCCCCCCCAACCGTTTTTCGGTTCCGGAAAATCTGCCGGGATCATCCTTGAAAAACTGCTCAGTTTTTAACCATGAATTGTTAATAAAATCATTGGTTTTACAGTAATTTTCATGCCTTCCGGTAACGGAAAAAGTTGTACATTTGTTTAATAGTTTTTTTATTATAACTTATTGATTATGACAGATATAGAAAAAGAAATTGCCAGCCAGAGTTACACGGCTGATAATATCCAGGTGCTTGAAGGGTTGGAAGCAGTGCGGAAACGCCCTGCCATGTACATCGGCGACATTAACACAAAAGGACTTCATCATCTTGTTTATGAGGTAGTTGACAATTCGATTGATGAATCCCTGGCCGGATACTGTAACCTGATTCAGGTTTACATCCTTGAAGATAATTCCATCAGAGTTATTGACAACGGGCGTGGAATCCCGACCGATTACCATGAAAAGGAAAAGCGTTCAGCGCTCGAAGTGGTTATGACGGTGCTGCATGCCGGGGGTAAATTTGATAAAGACACCTATAAAGTCTCCGGAGGCCTTCACGGAGTCGGGGTTTCTGTGGTTAATGCCCTTTCCTCCCTGTTAAACGTCGTTGTAAAACGCAATGGTAAAATATATCAGCAGGAATATGCCTTCGGGAAACCGCTTTATCCTGTAAAAATAATTGGAGATACAGACCAAAACGGGACAGAAGTTACCTTCAAGTCAGACAATTCGATATTCATTGTTGAAAAATATGATTATGATATCCTTTGTTCACGTTTACGGGAATTAGCCTACCTGAACAAAGGAATTACACTCTCCATTACCGATGAACGTGAAAAGGACGACGATGGAAATTTCATCAGTGATACTTTTTTTTCAAAAGATGGCTTAAGCGATTTCCTGTTGTATCTCGATGCTAACCGTGAGAAACTGATCCCTGAACCCATTTGCATGGAGGGTGAACGGAATAATATCCCGCTCGAAATTGCCATGCAATACAACACCTCCTTTTCGGAAAACATTCATGCCTATGTTAACAACATCAACACCCATGAAGGCGGTACCCACCTCGCCGGGTTCAGAAGGGCGCTTACCCGCACACTGAAAAGTTATGCCGATAAAACCGGGATGCTCGCAAAACTGAAATTTGACATCAACGGCGATGACTTCCGTGAAGGGCTTACCGCCATTATTTCGGTGAAGGTACAGGAACCACAGTTTGAGGGACAGACAAAAACGAAGCTGGGCAACAATGAAGTGATGGGTGTGGTGGATCAACTGGCAAGTGAAATGCTCACCAATTATTTAGAAGAGCATCCGAAAGAAGCGCGAACCATTGTCAATAAAGTGATCCTTGCCGCCACCGCGCGACATGCGGCCAGGAAAGCACGGGAACTCGTTCAACGCAAAAACGTTCTTACGGGATCAGGATTGCCAGGGAAACTGTCCGATTGTTCGGAAAGGGATCCTGCACAATGTGAGATTTACCTGGTTGAGGGAGATTCGGCCGGTGGAACTGCCAAACAAGGCCGCGACAGACGCTTCCAGGCAATACTCCCGTTGCGTGGTAAAATACTCAATGTTGAAAAAGCAATGGCCTATAAGATTTTTGACAGCGAAGAGATCAAGAATATCTTTACAGCCCTTGGTGTCACTATCGGTACTGAAGAGGACAGCAAGGCACTAAACCTCGAAAAGTTGCGTTATCATAAAATCGTCATCATGACCGATGCGGATGTGGATGGCAGTCATATTGCAACCCTTATCCTGACTTTCTTTTTCCGCTACATGAAAGAACTGATAGAAAACGGACATGTTTTCATTGCAACGCCACCCCTTTATCTGATTAAAAAGGGAAGCGTTCAGCGCTATTGCTGGACTGAAGATGAGCGCCAGATGACCGTTGCCGAGCTGACCAACGGAAAAGAAACCGGTGTACACATTCAACGGTACAAAGGTCTTGGTGAAATGAATGCAGAACAACTCTGGAGTACGACTATGGATCCTTCATTCAGGACACTAAGGCAGGTTACCATTGAAAACGGAACAGAGGCCGACCGTATTTTCTCCATGCTGATGGGCGACGAAGTCCCCCCCAGAAGAGAATTCATCGAAAAAAACGCAAAGTACGCCAACATCGATGTATAGTCTAAGACCAAACCATATACAACATGACCCGAAAAAAGTATATTTATCTGATCGCCCTGATTTTGATCCTGGTGATCGTTGGCTTTTTTTTCTTTGGAAGAGATGATATCAGACAACAGATAACCGTTTCAGTCAAAAAGGGTAATTTCCCGATTGAAGTGACCACAACCGGGGAGTTGATTGCAAAAAGTTCTGAGAAAATATACGGACCCGCAGGGTTAAGACAAATCCAGATCTGGCAGGTCAAGATACAGGATATCATCGCTGATGGTACCGTGGTCGATTCCGGCCAGTATGTCGCCACACTCGACCGCACCGAGATTTCGAATAAGATAAAGGATGAAGAGACCAATCTGGAGAAACTGGAAAGCCAGATGACGAAAACCCGGCTTGACACCTCCCTTGAATTGAGAAGTGCACGCGATGAACTGATCAACCTGAAATACGCTCTGGAAGAAAAAAAAATCACCCTGGAACAGTCAAAATATGAACCGCCTGCAACGATCCGGCAGGTGGAAATAGAACTGGAGAAATCTCAACGAACACTCGAGCAGGCCGGGAAAAATTACAACCTCCGATACGAGAAGGCTGTGGCAAACATGCAGGAAGTTGCGGCCTCGTATAACCAGGCCAAACGAAAACTCGAGCAAATGTCTGATGTGCTGAAACAATTTACAGTCATTGCCCCGAAAGCCGGTATGGTTATCTATAAACGTAACTGGGATGGTAATAAAATGGGTGTCGGGGCAACAATGAATGCCTGGGAAAACGTTGTGGCGGAGCTTCCCGACTTGTCGGAGATGATTTCAAAAACCTATATCAATGAGATCGATATCAGCAAAGTAAAAACCGGACAACAGGTCCAGATCGGTATTGATGCATTCCCGGAGAAAAAATTTACCGGTAAAGTGGTAGAAGTGGCAAATATCGGGGAGCAGCTTCAAAACAGCAACGCCAAGGTATATGAAGTAAGGATCGTTGTGAACGAATTCGACTCGATCCTCCGTCCGGCCATGACCACGAAAAATAAGATACTCACCAGTGTTGTTGACAGTGTCCTGTTTATCCCCATTGAGGCTCTCTTCAACAACGATACTGTTGCTTTTGTCTATAAAAAAGATGGCCGTTCGGTGATAAGGCAACAGGTGATTGTCGGGCAATCGAATGATAATGAAATTATTGTACGGGCCGGACTGAAGGATGATGAAATGGTTCTGCTTGTCCCGCCGGAAAACGCCGAAAAGCTCAGCCTCCGGATGCTTCCAACTGAAACCGTAGCCAAATTCAAGGAAAAACCTGCGCCTGTGAAACCCCAGAAACCCACAGACAGTATGTCCGCCAAGGGCAAAGAACCACCCCCGATACGGTTTAAAAAATAACGCTCAATGAAACATTTGCACAATCGTCACCTGTCACCTGTCACCTGTCACCCGTCACAAGTCACGTGTAACTGACTTCTCATGCTGGAACGCTACAAATACATTTTCAACATCGCTCTTGAGGCCGTTTTTCTCAACAAATTCAGATCAATGCTTACAGCCCTGGGCATTATCTTCGGTGTTGCTGCAGTAATTACCATGATGGCCATCGGAAACGGAGCTAAAAAGGAGATCCTTGAACAGATGAAACTGGTCGGGGTCAACAACATCCTGATCGTCCCAAAATCTGAGAAACCTAAAAGCAACGCCTCCGCAGGTGGGGATCAAAACACCCAGTCGACCGACCAGAATCAGGAGAAGAACAAAGGAAAATATTCGCCGGGGCTCAGTCTCAAAGATGCATTGGCCATCAAAGAGATCATCCCGACAGTATCAAAGGTAAGTCCGGAAGTGATCTATGAAACCGATATTGTCAAAGGTGGCGTTAAAACCTCCGCCAAATTTACCGGTGTCACCCCCGATTTCTTTAATGTTTTCGCTTTGGAACTCCAGGAGGGCCAGATGTTCAACGAAGAACAGCTTAAAGAAGGGAAAGCCGTCTGCATCATTGGTCCTGTTATAAAATCAAAGTTTTTTCCCACTGAAAGCGCTATCGGGAAGGATATTAAATGCGGTCCGATCTGGTTGCGCGTCATCGGTGTTTTGAAAAAAAGGGAGGTCAGTCAGTCAAGCATCGACAACCTTGGGATCTCCGACTACAATAACTCTGTTTATGGCCCCATCCAAACACTGCTAAGGCGGTTTAAAGACCGCTCCATGATTACCTCTGCTTCCCTGCATGGCGGCGTGACCTATTCCGGCGAATACAATACGATGTATATGAATGAATCATCATCTTCAGATAAAGGATCCAACCAAATTGATAAGATCGTAGTCCAGGTAAAAGAGAGCAGTCAAATCGGAGCTACAGTTGATATTCTTAAAAAGATGATGCTTCGCCGTCATGCAGGCGTCGAAGATGTTGAAATCCGTGTCCCTGAGCTTCTGCTGAAACAGGAACAACGCACCAAGGATATCTTTAACATCGTTCTTGGCGCTATTGCCAGCATTTCCCTGCTGGTCGGCGGGATCGGTATCATGAATATCATGCTTGCCTCCGTGATGGAGCGCATCAAGGAAATCGGCATCCGCCAGGCCATTGGCGCCACAAAACGCGACATCGTGCTCCAATTCCTGATGGAAGCTACATTACTTAGCCTGACCGGGGGTCTTATCGGGATCATCCTTGGGCTTGCCCTTTCAAAGATCATTATGGAACTTACTGATATACTTACCATTGTGTCCCCAATTTCTGTGATCATTTCCTTTGGTGTTTCAGCCTCCGTCGGGATCATTTTCGGGTATATGCCATCCCAGCGTGCCGCAGCACAAGATCCTGTAGAATCCTTAAGACATGAATGATATGAAAAAAAGATCTTTCGTTAAACATGTTGCCATTCTCATACTTTTTGCCGTATTTTGTATTGGTCAGTTTAGTGTTTTCGGACAAATTGCATCGAAACATCTGACACTGAATGAAGCCATTGAAATTTCAAAGACACAGTCGCCCGACGCGTTTAATGCGAAACAGGCATTCAGAAGCAGTTATTGGGAATTCAGATCTTACAAGGCATCCAATTTACCTTCACTCCTACTGACCTCTACCCTGCCTGAGATTTCCCAGAGCCTGAGTCCCTATTTAAAACAGGATGGCACTCAGACTTATATCAGTTCAAAAGAATTAAATGCAAATGCAGGGCTGGCGCTGCGTCAAAATATTGGGGTAACGGGCGGAAACATTTCCCTGCGATCTTCCTTAAATTATTATTCTAACAACGAATTGCCTTTTTATGGCAACCCGTTAAATCTTAATTTCAATCAACCAATTTTCTCTTTCAATCCTTACCGTTGGGACAGAAAGATAAAGCCGTTGACCTATTCCCTGGCTAAACGAAAATATATTGAAGACATTGAACAGATCTGCATCACCACGACCAATCACTTTTTCACCCTGCTGCAGGCCCAGATCGAAAAAAAAATCGCCCTGACGAACAAGTCCAATTATGATACCCTTTACAGCATTGCCAAAGGCAGGTATCAGTTGGGTAAGATCGCGGAAAATGATCTGTTGCAACTGGAATTGAATTTTCTGAAAGCCCAGGCGGCTGTTGAAAATGCCGATCTGGCGCTCGACAATGCCCAGTTCAAATTCAAATCCTACCTCCGATTGCAAGACAGTATGCATGTGGTGCTCCTTCCACCCGGAAATATTGATTTTTTTAAAATTGACCCACGAAATGCGGTCACACTGGCAAATGAAAATTCTTCCGTAGTGCTTGAATTTAAAAAACGGCTGCTCGAAGCAGCCAGGGCGGTAAACCAGGCCAGGCTCGACGGACGGTTTGATGCAGAGGTCAATGCGTCGGTCGGGCTTCAGCAATCGGGATATACTGTCCCCGACACCTATCTCAACCTTTTAGACCAACGCCGGGTTTCACTGGGAATTACTATCCCGATTTTAGATTGGGGAGTTGCCCGTGGCCAGATCAAAATAGCTCAATCACAGGAAGAGATCGTTAAAAACTCGGTCGAACAGGATATCATTGATTTTCAGCGCAACGTTTACCTCAAGGCAGTGGAATTCAACATGCAGCAGAATCAAGTCAAGATAGCCGCCAAATCGGATACCGTTGCACGAAAGAGCTATGAAGTTACCAAAGGCAGATACCTGATCGGAAAGATCAACAGCATCCTTGACCTGAACAATGCCCAGATTGAAACCGACAATTCGGAAAAAAACTACTACTTCACCCTGCAAACATTTTGGAAAAGTTACTATGAGATCCGTAAAATGACCCTGTTCGATTTTCTTAAAAACGAACCGCTGCCATTTGATCTCCGTGACTTTAAATAATTGTTAATTCGTAGCAGGTTATTCAAAGCGTTTCTAAATAATGCCTATCTTTGCACTTAAGAAAATTAATAACTTAAAATTTTTTATTTATGGCAGTATTAGTAGGGAAGAAAGCTCCTTTATTTGAAGCAGAAGCCGTGATCAATGGCGGTGAATTTGTCGACAAGTTTTCACTTGCACAATACATTGGTAAGAAACATGTGGTATTTTTCTTTTATCCGCTTGATTTCACTTTCGTATGTCCTACCGAAATCATCGCGTTCCAGGATAAGATCGCTGAATTTGAAGCAAGGAATGTAGCTATTGTCGGATGCTCAGTTGACTCAAAATTTTCGCACTGGGCATGGCTGAACACCGAACCCAAAAACGGCGGGATCAAGGGCGTGAAATTCCCGATCGTTTCTGATCTTTCCAAGACCATTTCGACAAACTACGACGTTCTGGCCGGTGAATATATGTACACCGAAGAAGGTATCATGGAATTCGAAGGCGGACCGGTTGCCTATCGTGGTCTTTTCCTGATCGACAAACAGGGAATCGTTCGTCACCAGGTAGTAAATGATCTTCCGCTTGGCAGAAGCGTTGATGAAGCGCTCCGTATGGTTGATGCACTCCAGTTCTTCGAGGAAAATGGTGAAGTTTGTCCGGCCAATTGGCAAAAAGGCGATGCCGGAATGAAAGCTACTGCCGATGGCGTTGCCGAATACCTGAGCAAGCACTAATCACCAAGATCATTCGATTGATTTTTTCGGGTGAGTTATTTGACGTATTGATGGACTTTAATGTTCTGGTAGAAGGTGAAGGTTTCATTAAACCGGAATCTGCGCTCCAGGTAATCGGAAATCGTTTTCCCCGGATCTGCTACGGAAGCCCATTCTTCAAAATAAAGCACCTGGTCACATTCCCTAAACTTCACAGTATCAAGGGCTGAAAGATCATTCGCCGGATAAATTCCGTCCTGGTTGAGCAAAGCACGAAGGTGTCTGTAATCCTTGAATTTCTGCTGATCATAATGGTACATAAAGCCGTACTCCAGCCACTGCGGGCATATGATCACAGACGTATGCGGCCCCTTATTGCCTGAAATAAAACCTATTGTCTCCTTTAACCGCCGTTTGTTGTCCACCCCGGGATGGAACGTAACAGCCATCATCAGGATAAAAGCCGTCATTAATATAATCGAATATTTTGACTCTTTGAAAAGAGAATTTACTGCCATGGCCACCAATAAATAAAATCCGACCGAGATAAATACTGTGTACCGGTCAAGGAACATCGGTATTATAAATGAAACCAGGAACATCAAGATATACGGGACAAAAAACCAGATCAACAAGACAATATTCCGGTTGTTCAAAACAGTGCCTCCTTTCCAGGCTCCTGAAATAAGGTTCATCAATGCAACAGCAAGGATAACCAATGCTGCCACAGTCACTACCGGTGCATTCATGTATCGCCATAACATGGTGTACAGGTCGGAAATTACAGGAGGTTCCACCCAGGTTCCACCAGCGGCAGACTGAAAAAAACGCTTGAAAAAGATCGGGAAATAAGGGATATAAGCTAACAGGCTAAAAATTACCGAGCCCAGGTAAGGTTTCAGGATTGTTCTTCTGTATTCCCGGATACTCAAAACCGAAAGTGCCTGGATCAGAAAGATAAAAAATCCAAAAAAATGGGCGTAGATCAATAAAGCATTAGTCAACGCCATCAAGAGAAAGTACTGTTTCCTCGCAGGTTTGGTGGTCGATGCAAGAAATAGATACATCGAAACTGTGGTCAGCAAGGCGAATAACGCATACACCCTGGCCTCGTGGGCAAAAAGCTGGTGGTAATCCGAGAGGGTAAAAAGGGCGGCGGCAAAAATGCCGGCATGCTGCGAAAAGAAGTCCTTACCGGTTTTATACAGCATGACTGCCGTGAGAATACTGAAAATGCAGGAGAGAAACCTGATGGGAAAAGGTGAAATGCTAAACCATGCAACCCAGTAATGCATGAGAAGAAAATACAACGGTGGATTATTCTCATGGGGCAACATCCCGAACAGGGTGTGCAGGTCAGCTTGTGCAAAAAACACGGTGAATGGCTCATCCATAGCCACGTCATTCGTTTCAATGAACAAAAAACGAAGTACGGTTACCAGGAGCAGCCCGGTTGCAGGTAACCAGAAACCGGGCAGGTCAGTCGATAGTTTTGGCTTCATTCCAATAAACATCCATTTCATCGAGAGTCATATCATGCAATGACCGTTCCAAACCGCGTGCTTTATCTTCAAGGTGTTTGAACCTCCTGATAAATTTGCGGTTGGTCCCCTCCAGGGCATCTTCGGGATTGACCTCGATGAACCTGGCGTAGTTGATGATGGCAAACAACAAATCGCCTAACTCATCTTCCTTGCGTTTTTGCGAATCGCCTGCCTCAACCATTTCTTTAAGTTCGTTCAACTCCTCCAAAACCTTGTTCCAAACCTGTTCCGGTTTTTCCCAGTCAAAGCCAACTCCACTGGCCTTTTCCTGAATGCGATACGCCTTAACCATGGCCGGCAGCCCGTTGGGAACGCCCGACAACACAGATCTGTTGCCTTTCTCCTTTAACTTGATCCGTTCCCAGTTGTCATGAACCTCTTTGGCGTTCTTCACCACGACATCTCCAAAAATATGGGGATGCCGGTGAATAAGTTTTTCGGTGATGCCTTCAAGAACATCCCGGATATCGAATGCGTTTTTCTCAGAAGCTATTTTTGAATAGAATACAAGGTGAAGCATCAGGTCACCGAGTTCCTTCTTAAGGGCATCCATGTCGTTCACCAGAATGGACTCCGACAACTCATAAGTTTCCTCAATCGTTAAATACCTTAATGAAGCAATGGTCTGTTTCTTGTCCCACGGACACTTCGCCCGCAGTTCGTCCATGATTTCCAATAGTTTCCGGAATGCAGCTACTTTTTCCTCCATACTGATATTTTAGGCAAAAATAAACAATTCATCCCTCCCACCCTTTTAAATATTCGCATAAATTTGCCGTTCACTATATAGCAAACTATCATACTTGGCCCATTTCGTAACACAGATTTCATTTCTTTTAAAACTTACCGCCATTATATTGATGATCACGGTAAGGGCAAACACGGCATCCGCGCAATTTGAACACAAGTTGTTTTCTACAAACATGATCGTGGAAGGCAAGGTTCACTATGGATTTCTTTACGCACAACACCTTGAAATGGAACTGTATAACGCTCACTTCCCTGCTTTCGAGTTCATCGTTCAGAAGATGACCTATGGGAAAAATAAGTGGGAACGGGCTTATAACTACCCACTTATCGGCGTTTCCATGTTCTATTCAGGCATTGGTTACAATCCCAGCCTGGGAAGCGCCTATGCATTGATGCCTTTTATAAACTTTCCATTGTTTAAAACCCCGGACTTTACTGCGGGATTCCGCCTCGCGCTTGGACTTGGTTACATCACAAAGCCATTTGACCGGATTACAAACTACAAGAACCTGGCCATCGGATCGCATCTGAACGCAGCCGTGAACCTGATGGCCGAGGCACGATACAGGATAAACTATTTTCTCTCAGTCAGCGCCGGGGTCAGTCTCCAGCATTTTTCAAATGGTTCACTGAAACTTCCAAACTACGGCATCAACCTGATGTTGCTGAACATTGGGGTGGCTTACCGGCCATTCAAGGAAAACCAGAACATCGACGACAGATTCTTTGCCCCTACCGAGCCATTTTCTGCCATTATCAGAAGGTCGCTCGAGGTCAACATTGGCGGACTTGCAGGATATAAGAACATGCAGGCCATTTATGGAAAAAACTTTTGGATTACGCATTTTTATGGTAACACTTTTCTTCAGATCAGTCCAAAAAGCAAGATCGGGATGGGTCTTGATTGCTCCTATGATCCGTCACAGATCAAATTACTTGAGACGAACGGGAATCCGGTAACCAACAAACTGACTATCCTCCGGCCCGGGATCAATGGCGCGTACCAGTTGGTCATGTCACGGTTGGGTTTTATCTTTAACCTCGGATGTTATCTTGGTGGAAAAGAAAAAAGCAATGGCCCCCTTTATCAGAAAATTTCCGTTCAATATGGTTTTTCGAAAAACCTTTATGCCGCGGTCATGCTCAAAGTCCATTGGGGCAGGGCTGATTACATCGGCTGGGGCATGGGTTACAGATTCGATGTTTTATACGGTAAAAAAACAGTAAAATGAAATATCTCGGTTATACTTTCATATTATTCATCTGCTGCCTTGGCATCATGCTGGGAGGCTGTGGCAAAGACGGGGGAAAATGTGTCTCTTCCACAGGAAGAATACTCCTGCAAGACCGTAATATTTCAGATTTTGACAGTATCCGTGTGCTTGATCATGTAAACGTAATCCTGAACCAGGGTTCTGAAAACAAGGTGATGGTCGAAGCGGGAGAATTCATCATCGGTGGGATTGTGACCGAACTGGCAGGAAGGGAACTTGTATTACGGAACACCAATCGTTGTAACTGGCTTAGAAGTTATTCCAAACCGATCAACGTGTATGTCACCGTTAAAAACCTGCTGAAGATCCATTATGATTCCTCCGGGGATATTACGTGCACCGATACATTACGGTCGGGGTATCTTAAGATTGACATGTGGGGAGGGTGTGGCGCCATCGACCTGAAAATCAATGTGAGCGATGGATTTTTTATTCAGCACATTGGAACGGCAACCCTGATATTAACGGGTATTTGTAAAATAAGCAATGTTTTTGCCGGCGATTATGGGCTTCTCCAGCTCACCGGGCTGAAAGCCGGATATACCTTTGTGACCAACAGCGGTACGAACAACTGTTATGTTTATGCCAACCGTGAGTTGGACGCCACGATCACCTCGATCGGCAACATATACTATTCCGGGGATCCGAAAGAGATTAAAGCAACAATCACCGGTTCCGGCAAGTTACTTCCCTACTGAACATTGCCTGTTAATAGGCCCGGGCGAATATGACCCGCTGGTTGGAGAGGTTTCCGGTATATACGCATTTTCCGGACTCAAAAACGCCGTCCATCGGAATAACCCTGATGGTAGCTTTTGTCTCCTCCTTTATCTTTTCTTCAGTTCCGGCAGTTCCGTCCCAGTGTGCAGAGATAAAACCGCCCTTTTCATCCAGCACGCGCTTGAACTCATCCCATGAATCGACCCTGAATGTGTTGTCTTCACGGAATGCATAAGCGCGGTCATAGAGGTTTTTCTGGATCTGATCGAGCAGGTGAATGATCTTGTTTTCAATGTCGGTGATCTGCAGCGTCTCTTTTTCCAGGGTATCCCTGCGGGCAACCTCGACGGTTCCCTGTTCAATATCCCTTGGCCCGACCGTCAGGCGTATGGGAACGCCTTTAAATTCATACTCTGTAAATTTCCATCCAGGCTTATGGGTATCCCTGTCATCGTATTTAACCGTGATCCCTTTGGCTTCCAGCGATTTCTTTATCGGCAGAACGGTTGCTGTAATTTGCGCCAGTTGTTCTTCGGTTTTGAATACCGGAACGATGGCCACCTGAATGGGGGCCAGTTTAGGAGGAAGCACCAACCCATTGTCATCGGAGTGCGACATGATCAGCGCACCCATCAACCGGGTAGAAACACCCCAGGAGGTGGCCCATACATAATCTAGCTGATTTTCACGGTTCAGGTATTTTACATCAAATGCTTTCGCGAAATTCTGTCCCAGAAAGTGAGAGGTGCCTGCCTGCAAGGCTTTGCCATCCTGCATCAGCGCTTCAATGGCATAGGTGTCAATGGCCCCTGCAAACCGTTCGGCAGGCGATTTTGTCCCTTTGATCACGGGGATGGCCATCCAGTTCTCGGCAAAATCAGCATATACATTCAACATGGTCTCGGCTTCACGAACAGCTTCTTCACGTGTTGCATGAGCCGTATGACCCTCCTGCCACAAAAACTCCGTAGTGCGCAAAAACAGGCGTGTACGCATCTCCCACCGAACCACGTTGGCCCACTGGTTGAGCAGAATAGGAAGATCGCGGTACGATTTGATCCAGGTTCTGTAGGTATCCCATATGATGGTCTCGGAAGTGGGTCGGACGATTAACTCCTCCTCCAACTTCGCATCTTCATCCACAATGATCCCCTTTCCATCGGGTGAATTTTTCAGCCGGTAATGGGTAACTACAGCGCACTCTTTGGCAAAACCCTCTACGTGGCTTGCCTCTTTGCTGAAAAAGGATTTAGGGATAAAGATCGGGAAATAGGCATTTGAATGTCCTGTATCCTTGAATTTCTTGTCCAGTACCGCCTGGATCCGCTCCCATATGGCGTATCCGTAAGGCTTAATGACCATGCATCCGCGAACCGCCGAGTTTTCAGCCAGATCGGCCTTAATAACCAGATCATTGTACCATTGAGCATAATTTTCTGCCCGTGAAGGAAAATCTTTAGCCATTGTAAAGTTTGGTATGAAAATTGTTACTTTGTGTATAGCATCTAATGACGGCAAAAATACGAAATTTATCCCGATCCTGCAGATGCAAACGATCCATGAGATATTTAAAAGAGAACGCCTTATGAAAAAATCAGTCTGGATTATCGCAATTATCGCGCTGGCCATCAGCGCATGCACTTCGCAGAAGAGCGCAACCTCCTATGTCAATGATGATGTTTACAATTCATCCGCCCGGAACGAGCCGGTGGTGATCACCCCGGCCACACCAACTGACCAGGGTGCAAAGATTATCACCGCCCCAGATAATGCGAAGGTGCAAAAACCTGCTTCTTCAACCCTTTCAGATGATAATAACGACTATTCCTATTCCAGCAGGATCAACCGTTTCAGCAGCAAGGACACAACGGTGGGATATTTTGATGATTCCTACACCTCCTCCGGCGGAAATCAGGGTGGCAATGATCCGAATGTCAATATCTACCTTGGATACGGCAGCGGTTACGGTGGCTTTTATAACCCATCGTATAACTATGGATACGGATGGGGATATCCATATTCAAGCTGGGGATGGGATTATGGCTGGGGATGGCCTTACTCTGGCAGCTATTACGGCTGGGGTTATCCCTATTATTATCGTGGATATAACCCATGGTATAATCCCTGGAATTATTCCTGCTGCTATTGCTACGGGTATAACGACTGGTACAGTCCCCACTACTATAACAACTCTTACACCAATAATAATTATTATGGTTCCCGTAAATCTTTACACAGAACTGACGGAGGGACAGGATCGTACAATGCACGTAGTACTTCCACTGCAGCCGGCAATGCACTCAATCGGAGTGAAAAGAACAATGTCACTCCTTCGCCCCGAACTTCACCACCCTCGCCCCGTACCACTCCTGCTAGTCAGGAAAAGTACAGGTATACACGTCCGGCAAACAACAGGCAAACGGTAACCCAGAGAAGTACACCTCAGAATACTGGGAAAGTTCAAAGCCAAACAACACGTCAGCAACCGACCCCAAGGTACACAAGGCCCGAAAATGCAAATCCGGTGCAACGCTCAGGAAATACCCAAAGCTATTCATCTCCGGTTTACAGACAACCAAAATCGAGTCAGGAATACCTGGCTCCAAGGTCACAAAACCCGGGAACGACACGAACGACCAATCAAAATTCGGAGATCAGGAGCAGGTCGGGTTCATCCGGCACCGGAATCCGTCAAAATACAACACCATTAAACAACTACAACAGATCCAACAGCACACCTGCCAGAACGGGTTCTTCCGGATACACTGCGCCTCAACGTACCAACACAGATAATTCAGCCCCAACACGCTCGGGCAGCAGCGGATCCTACTCACCCCCTTCGAATTCAAATAATAACAGCAGTGGCAGTTATTCAGCTCCAACCAGGTCAAGTTCAGGTTCATCCTCCGGAAGCAGCGGTGGCGGAAGACGCAAGTAATCTATTTCTAAATTAAAAACTGACTCCAATGAGAAGAGCATCCATCATCCTCCTGATAACCACCTTGTCCTCCTTCCTCATCCATGCCCAAACGGCAGAAGATGCCTTGCGTTTCTCCCGTGTTTTCTACAGTGGCACCGCCAGGTTTAACGGACTAAGCGGAGCTTTTGGCGCTGTTGGCGCCGATTTCTCCACACTCGCCACCAATCCTGCCGGCATCGGGTTATATACAGCCTCAGAAATGACGCTGACCTTAGCCCCGACCATCGGATATTCTTCCACCATGTACAACGGAACAAATGCCTCCGATAACCGCCTCAATTTCGGGGTTGGCAATTTCGGGGTTATTTTCAACATCAACCCCTATTCAAAAAACAAGTCGGGGGTGATAAAAAATATCAACGTTGGTTTTGGATTTAACAGGCAGAACGACTTTAACAACCGTGTGGCAATCAACGGAGTAAATTCAAAAAACTCCCTGATGCAAAGCTATGCGAACACACTGAATGCAGAAAAAACTCCTCCGGCCTATATACAGGAAGACTTTCCTTTTGATATCGGATTGGCTTATGGTACAAACCTGGTCTTTCATGATTCGGCCACAAATAAATATTACAGTGATGCTGAATTCGGAGGGGTAATCCAGAATAAGCTGATCAGTACATACGGTTCAATGAATGAACTTGACCTGTCGGTCGGTGCAAACATTGCTGATAAACTGTTCGTCGGTATGACCTTCGGGGTACCTACCATCAACTTTTATCAAAACAGCATCTACAAGGAGACCCGCACAAATGATACGATCCCCAATTTCATTTCACTGAACTACCGGTATAATCTGCATACACGCGGTACCGGTATCAACTTAAAAGTTGGACTGATCTATAAGCCTGCCGGATGGGTGAGGATCGGTGCAAGCATCCATACGCCAACCTGGTTTCCAACCATGCGGGATCAATGGTCGGCCAGCATGCAGTCAACATTTACAAACCCGGAATGGAATAGTACGCAATACTCTCCTATCGGAACGTATGACTACCGGTTAACCACACCGTTCCGGGCCATGGGCAGCCTTGCCTTGATCATCGGGCAGTTTGGTTTGGTCAGCGCCGATTATGAATATGTAAACTATTCCCAGGCCCGGTTTAATTCATCCTATGACAGTTATGATGATGTAAACAAAGTGATCGAAACAGATTATCAATCATATGGTAACATTCGGGTCGGTACCGAATGGAGAGTTTACAACTTCAGGGTAAGAGGGGGTTTCGGATACTTCAGCAACCCGTATACCGGCGGGACCAATAACAGTGAACGGTTCCAGGTATCCGGAGGAATAGGTTACAGGCTAAAACATTTTTTTACCGACGTAACTTATGTATGGACAAAGATGAATCAGGATTATTACCTGTATGACCCGGGAATGGTAAACCCAGCCATCATCAGTAATTACACGAATACTGTTTCCGCAACAGTCGGAATCAGGTTTTAGGTGAGTGTGTTTTCAATCTGTTCAAACCAGCCTTTGCCTTTTGGTGAAGGCTGGTTTTGTATTCACGGGAATTGATTGACAGACACATCCGGTAAGCGCTATCGGCTTTGGCATATGCGCCGCTGTTTTCATAGAGCAATCCCAACTGATATGCAGCGCTCGCTGCAAAATAATACGATTCAGTTTTGCCGCGGAGAACGGTTTGCTGATAATTCTGAACAGCCTTCTCGAAATTTCCGGTCTCATGGTATATCCTGCCAAGCCGGTAGGTATATTCAAGCAGGTCACGTTTTGAATTAACCGCTGTTCTTACGGGATTATTCAGTAATTCATCCATCGCAAGGTCATGGTAACCACCGTCGGATAACAACCGTGCCCGAAGTAAAATGAGGTTTGGCGCCTCACCACCAGCAGCTTCATATAATGCCTGCTTGTCTTCATCCGTTACCGGTTTTTGCTGTAACAGCACCTTATTGATCATCAGGCGATAACCCACCGAGTCGCCCCGTAACAGTGCAACCCATGCTAATTTCTGAAACGCCGCGCCGATATAATTCCGGCCTTTGAACCTGGCAGTAAATTGTTCAAAATAGCGGAAAGCGCTCGTGTCCAGTTTATTCAGCCTTGCCATACCTTCAAGGTAGTCGAGGTAACAGAAACTGAATGTTTGCGATATTGATGAACGCTTCCGGAGTACGGTCAGCGCCTCATCATTGAAACCGTTTTTCATCAGGATGGTCGCCCGTGCGTAAATCTCCAAGGGACTTTTTAAATTAATTTCAAACGGCGGATCATCCATCAATTTCACCAATTGTATGGCATCGCTTTTGTTTTTCTGCAGATTCAAAGTAAGAAATGCAAGATAAAAAGATGCCTGGGGTTTGTACATCCGGGCAATCATATCGGGTCCGTCATACACCGCTACCTGGCGAATCTCGTTCAACCCGGCTTCGAGCGATCCGTTCAGGCCGATCAGGTTGCTCATCCATTTGTAGTTGTCAGGGACCAGGCTGACCAATACATGAACCACGCCCATCCCGATATTGTTGATCTTAAAAGAGGGATGACGTTTTTGGTTTTCCGAAAAAAATCCGTATGCCTTATGAATTTCGATTGCAGCCTGTGTATAATCACCGAATTTAAGCCTGATCATCGCCCACTGCAAATGAACTTCACCCAAACAAAAATTATAGTACGGGGAGTCCTTCCGGCCATTTTCCAGGGTTGAGACCATTACCCCTATTTTGTCCTTGAGCCGGTCATAAACACTCCGTTCCTCCCCGATGGTCAACGTAAGAAAATCAATGCAACTCTCAAGATAAACGGGAAGGAGGTTATCAGGTTCCGCTTTTTTTTCGATGGCGATCAGTTTATGGGCATCGTCGAAATGGAGCGACATGATGGCCTCGTATGCCTCTCTGCAGTTTGCATCGTAACTGTATTGGGAATGAACCCGTTGAATGAAAAGGAGAAAGGCGCCTGTGATCAGGAAAATCCTGAACCATGGCGCCTTCCGGGCTTTACGGTTGGTGGCCATTAATGCACGGCGCTCACGATACCACCATCGACCAGTATCCGGCCGCAATATTCGCAAACAATGATCTTTTTGTGCATTCTGATGTCCAATTGATGTTGCGGGGGTATTTTATTAAAGCAGCCGCCACAGGCATCGCGCTCGATCTGAACGACGGCCAGGCCATTGCGGGCATTTTTGCGGATCCTTGTATAAGCGGTTAGCAACCGGTCTTCGATGAATTGTTTGTTGTTTTCGGAGTTTGTGATCAGGTCGCTCTCCTCTTTTTCAGTTTCAGCAATGATATCTTCCAACTCATTGCGTTTGATCTCAAGGTCGTTCTTTCGATCCTCCAAAGTCTTCTGAAAAGTTTCAATTTCCTCTTTTTTAAGTTCAAGGTTCGCCTGAAACTCCCTGATCCTTTTCTCTGAAAGTTGAATTTCGAGGTTTTGATATTCGATCTCCTTGGTCAAGGAGTCGTATTCCCTGTTGTTTCTGACGTTCATCTGCTGGTCTTCATACTTTTTGATCAGCGCCAGTGCATCTTTAACTGTGGTTTTCTTGTCGGTAATGGATTTTTCCATCACCAGCGTTTCCTGAATATAGTTGTCAACCCTGGTCTCAAGTCCAATGATCTCATCTTCAAGATCCTGAACCTCCAATGGCAGTTCACCACGGATGATCCGGATCTTATCAACCTGTGAGTCAACTTGCTGAAGGCTGTACAATGCAATTAATTTTTGCTCGATAGTGATTTCACTCTTGTCATCAACAACCTCAGTTTTGGCCTTGGAAGCAATTTTTGCTTCAACAGTTTCCTTAGGAGCAACCTTAACCTCAACAGTTTCCTCGATTACATCATCAACTTTGGCAACTTTTTTACGCGGCGGGGCAGTTACCTTGGCAACCGGTTTCCTGGCTAATTTTGATGGCTTGGAAGTGGCGATTGGCTTGCTTGTTGTTTTTGCCATATACTCTTTGTTTATAAATAATGAACAGGATTGGTATTTACCTCTGAAATAAGGAATGCAAAGTTAGGAAATTTTTCAATAAGCGCATCATGAAGCCATTCTTTTACCCCCTGCTCGCTTTCATAATGACCTATATCTGCAAGAAGCATCCTATTATCCAGCCCGAAAAAGTCGTGATACTTCAAATCCGCGGTCAGGAAAACGTCTGCTTGTGACCTGATGGCCTCCTGAATCAGGAAACTTCCTGAACCAGTGCACAATGCAACCAATCTGACCGGGCTTAATATCAAAGGGGAGTGTCTGATCACGGGAATGTCGAGTTTCTGTTTCACCAGTTCCAGAAATTCGGTTTCCCCACATGGTACATCAAGTTCCCCGATCAGGCCAGCGCCAGCACGTGGCAATTTGTTGTGGAGGGCATAAATGTCATAGGCCACCTCCTCATAGGGATGGGCGGCGATAAGTGCAGAAATGATCCTGTTTTCAAGGTACCGGGGAAATATTACCTCAATTCTCGTTTCATTTTCAACATGGATATTGTTCTTTTCACCCACAAACGGGTTGGCCCGGTCGGAGGCGCGGAAAGTTCCTTCGCCGTCCAGGTTGAAGCTGCAGCAATCATATTCACCGATATGGCCGGCACCGGCATTGAAGAGCGCGTGCCTAACCTTTCCGGTATGGTCAACCGGGCAAAACACGGCTAATTTCGCTAGTAAACCGGTTTTTGGGCTCAGTATCCGATACCTGGATATTCCTAATTTGGAAAGTACCAGCGCATTCAGTCCGTGGAGGGTATTGTCAAGATTGGTATGGATGGCGTAAATGGCGATATTATGCTTTATTGCGCTGATGATCACCAGTGTTTCAGGCTGTGACGGCGTCAGTTTTTTCAGTCCCTTGAAGATGAACGGGTGGTGAGAGATCACGAGGTTACACTTTTTGCTGACCGCTTCCGCCATAACCTCATTGGTCAGGTCGAGGCACAACAACGCCTGATGAAATTCAGTGTCGGGGTCGCCCAGGAGCAATCCGCAGTTGTCATAATCTTCCTGTAACGAAAGGGGGGAAAGGGTTTCGAGGTAGCGGGTGATGTCGGAAATTTTCATTAGTGTATTTTTTTCAATGACAAAGATAGGGAATTTAAGGAGTCCGGAAATCCCCAATGCAGGCAATGCAGGTATGCAAAAATGGAGCCGGTTTTTTCATGCCCTCTTGTTCATAACCTGTTTAAAAGTTTATCCCTTCGCATCTTGTTCGTGGAAGAAAAATGCCGACTATTGTCAGGTTAATTCTCACCCATCATTTGAACATGAAATCATCAAGGATATTTATTGTTGACAAAAACCCCATCCACCGGAATCTGATCAGGTACAATCTCGAAAGCAACAAATTTACGAATGTGCATGTTTTTCCTTCGGGAGAAGAGTGCCTGTACCGGATGGAGCATAAAATTTATCCCGATCTGCTCATCGCCAGCTTCTTCACCGGGAACAGCACAGGATTTGATTTTTTACGCAGCATCCTGGAAATTTCTCCTTTCACCCTGGTTATTTACTTCGACAAATTTGAAGATCCTCAATTACCTCAAAGGCTGATTGAGGCGGGTGCACACGATTTTGTGGGTAAAACCACCGACCCGGATGCAGGCATTTCCGCACTTCTTAAGAATATAAATTACCTCCTTAGGGAAACAGCACTTGTAAACCTGCAATAATTTTTTATAACTTAGGAGCTTCAATTATGACACGGATACTCCAGGTTATATTGCTCCCAATTTCTTTATGTTATGGCCTGACCATGGCGATCAGGAATTTGCTTTTCGACATTCATCTGCTTCCTTCCAAAACCTTTGATAAACCTGTTATTTCAGTCGGAAACCTCACCCATGGCGGAACCGGTAAAACTCCTCATATTGAATATTTGATCAGGCTTTTATCTCCGGCAATGTCCGTCGCCAGTCTCAGCCGTGGATATGGCCGGAAAAGCCGCGGTTTTATCCTCGGTTCAAAACGTTCGAATGTGAAATATATAGGCGATGAACCGCTGCAGATCTTAAAAAAGTTCGACACGCTGAAGGTCGCCGTTGATGAAAAGCGGAGCCGTGGCATCACCATCCTGTTGGAGAAGTACCCCGATCTGAATGTCATCCTGCTCGATGACGCTTTTCAACATCGTTATGTAAAGCCCGGCCTGTCCATCCTATTGACTGATTATCATCTCCCTTTCTTTGATAATCTGATCCTCCCTTCCGGATCTTTGCGCGAATTCCGTTCCGGAGCCGGTCGGGCCGACATTATCGTGGTCACCAAAACACCGAAGATCTTCTCCCCCATCACGCGCAGGAGGATCATGGAAGAATTAAAACCAAAAACCCATCAACGGGTCTATTTCTCATATATCAAGTACATGGATCCGGAGCCAGTTTTTGACACCCCTGATTTATCGTTTCCGGAGAGGATGACAAACATCCTTCTTTTCACAGGAATTGCCAACGATTATCCCCTTACCGAGCACCTTGAACGGATGTGCAGCGAACTTATCGTAATGAAATTTGCC
Source organism: Bacteroidales bacterium (assembly GCA_030681475.1). Taxonomy (GTDB): domain Bacteria; phylum Bacteroidota; class Bacteroidia; order Bacteroidales; family FEN-979; genus CAIVAT01. Next base: position 131,187 of record JAUXWT010000049.1, read on the forward strand.
GATCATCATCCGTATTCCGTCAGGGATGTTGAGGGAATTATCAGGAAATTCAACGACTTACCTACTCAAAAGAAGGTCATCGTAACCACCGAGAAGGATGTGATGCGGTTGAAAACTCCGGAAATTAGCGGTTATTTGAAAAATTTGCCGTTATTTTGCGTTCCCATGGAGATTGATTTTCATGGCGACGACAAAGAAAAATTTGATAACGAGATTTTACAGTATGTTAAAAAAAATCAAAGAAACCGTTGAATACCTTGAAAGCAAGATCACTACAAAGCCTGAAGTTGGCATTATCCTGGGAACCGGACTCGGGGGACTTGTAAACGAAATCGAGATCCGCCACACCCTTCCTTACGAATTCATTCCAAATTTCCCGGTTTCAACCGTTGACGGGCATAACGGGCAACTGATCTTCGGCACGATGGGGGGTAAAAATATCGTGGCCATGCAGGGCCGTTTTCACTATTACGAGGGATATACCATGCAGGAGATCACATTCCCGGTGATGGTGATGAAGTTCCTGGGCATTGAGTTGCTGGTACTCTCCAATGCCAGCGGCGGAGTGAACCCAGATTTTGAGGTTGGCGACATCATGGTTATCAACGACCATATCAACCTGATGAAAGACAACCCGTTGATCGGAAAAAACGAGGAGGAGATCGGAACACGTTTCCCGGATATGGGTCATGCCTATGATCCCCAGCTTATCGAAAAGGCGATGGGGATCGCCCGGAAGCACGGGATAAAATTGCAGCAGGGTGTTTATGCGGCCGTCTCCGGACCAACTTACGAAACCCCGGCCGAATACCGTTACATCCGGACTATCGGGGCGGATGCCGTTGGCATGTCAACTATTCCGGAGGTGATCGCGGCACGGCACATGGGACTGAAGTGCTTCGCGGTATCCATTATTTCTGACCTGGGCGTTCCGGGAAAGATCGTTGAAATAACCCACAAGCATGTCATTGATGCGGCAAGTGCGGTGGAACCTCTCATGACGCAGATTATCAAGGAGATGATTGCCGGTTGAGAAAAATTTCTCGCTGAGTTTCGCAGAGTTTTACGCGGAGTTTCGCAGAGTATTATTGTGATATTGGCTGGTAATCAAGTTCTGACGGGGTTTACAAAGCAATTTCCAGCACTTTGATTTTCCAGCGGCGGCTGGTTTTACATCTTTTTTCGGTCAGCGAAAAGGAGATTAAACCGGCGCCAAGCATGGATCCTGAGATGATGAACATATCGGAGGTAAACACCTGTTCATTGTTAATGAGATGGTTGAAACCGATGATCGTAAAAATACCCAAACTTCCGATCACCATATAACCGCTGAATTTTTTCGGAAAATAGAACTGTTTGTAAACAGACCCGATATCACCCAAACGAACATCAATGGGCAGGAATCCCGCCACGGAGATCATGCTGTCGCTGACAGACCATAGTTTTCCACGCAACAAAGTATCCGGTTTGGAAACCCTTAGTTTCAGATAGTCGCCGGTGTGATAAAAATACTTTCGTGATGTACCGATTTTCTCAACCAGCATGACCTTTTGGGCAAAGATGAAGCCCGTAACAAAATAAAAGACAAGCAGAAAAACGAGTTTTTTCATCATTAAAACTGATATGTAAAGATACGAAAAATCAGGATTTGATTACCTTTGTTGCCTCGATGAAAAAAAGCCTGATTTTCTTTTTTTTTCTGCTGCTGTTCAGCCGGTGTGAAAATATCGGAGACACTTCTTTAGCCCTCGCGCCGGTAGCCGGTGAGCGCGAATCCTCTACCCCGGGTACTTCGGGGAGCATCAAATCGGCCATCATTACCGCCGGCCCGACAAAAAAGGTCACCGGGCAGGAAAAAAAGCGGCAGAAAAAGAGAATATCTGCAAATAAAAAACACCCCCGAACAGTTCCGGCATCTTCAGGCATAGCCTTTGACTCCTTATTTATCAGCCGTCTGAAATATCTCCGGTCAAATGGCATTGAACCCGATCTGAATGAACCTGTGAGTAAAGACTATCTCTTTTCTCCTGTTGCAAACCGAAAATTTGCCTCTTTGATCACCCTCAGCCGTGAATCGCTTATCACGGTCAATTTTGATAACGACATCCTTGACTATACTGACCGTTTTTATACCAACGGGTTCAGGATCGAGATCATTTCCCCTGGGATGCAGATGAATCCCCTAAGCCGGTTAATGCTTCCCTACTGGGGTTCCGGGACAAATTACTATGGTTTATCCCTGGTACAGAACATGTTTACTCCTTCCACGACCAAAACCGGTGGAATTTTATATGGCGACCGCCCCTATGCTGCGTACCTTTACGCGGGAACCTTTAAAATTACCAATGACAAAGCGCGCAGATTCAGGCAAACCAGCGAACTTGATGCAGGGATCATCGGGCCTAACTCCTATGGCGAATGGGTTCAGCGATCGTTTCACAACGCCGTTCCTACCAACAACGAACCATTGGGATGGGAATTCCAGATCAAGAACGACTTGATATTGAATTACATGGTCTCTTTTGAAAAAGGGGTTCTCAGCCAGAAGAACTTTGAATTTCTGTTAGCTTTAACCGGAAACGTCGGGACGCTGTATTCGAACCTTGCCGGGGGAGGGCAGATCAGGGCGGGGTGGTTCAATCCACATTTTGCCAATCTGGGCATTGCAAAAAAGCAAATACTCAACGATGCCGGGTTGCGAAAGACCCAGTTTTTCTTTTTCATCAAAGGATCAGGAAAACTGGTGGGTTATGATGCAACCTTGCAGGGCGGCATGTTCAACCGGTCGAGTGTTTACAAGTTGCCGGCAGGTGAGATATCCAGGTTGGTATTTCAAAGCAGCGGAGGGATCACTTTTTCCCGAAACGGGATCAGGCTTGACGTGGAACAATTCATGCTGAGTCCTGAGTTTCAGAACGGATGGTGGCATAAGTGGGTGCATGTCGCACTTACTTTCAGTTTGTGATTGTTGAAAACTTAAATCACGGACGCCCGGAAAAGCAAGCCGTAAAAACGCTACTTTTGTCACATGGAAGATAAGAATGTCAGGAAGCGTACATCACGCAAGCCGGGGTTGAACGAGATGGTTTTTGAACACGGCAAGATCCCGCCGCAGGCGCTTGACTTGGAGGAGGCTGTCCTTGGGGCGATGATGCTTGAAAGCAACCGGCTGGCCGAAGTCATCGAGGTACTTAAACCGGATGCTTTTTATAAGGAGAGCCACCAGATCATCTTTTCAGCGATCATGCGCCTGTTCGCACAAAATGAACCTGTTGATATACTTACCGTTACCGAAGAGTTGCGGAGAAGCGGAGAGCTTGAGGTGGCAGGTGGCCCCTACTTCATCACTATGCTGACGAACCGGATCGCATCTACCGCAAATATTGAATTTCATGCCAGGATCATTTTGCAGAAGTTCATTCAGCGTGAACTGATCAGGGTCTCTTCGGAAATCATCAAAGATGCATATGAGGATACGACAGATGTGTTCGACCTGCTGGATAAAGCTGAAAACGGACTGTTCGCGATCAGCGAAGGCAGCATCGGCAAATCGTACATGAATATGCAATCAATTATCACGGAGGCCATTAAGGAGATCAGCGCCGGCCGTCACGCGGAAGGGAAGCTCAGGGGCGTCGGGTCCGGATTTACCGAGTTGGACCGGATCACCTCCGGTTGGCAGAAGTCCGACCTTGTCATCATTGCATCTCGCCCGGGGATGGGTAAGACCGCTTTTGCGCTCACCATGGCGCGCAATGCCGCCATTGACTTTAAGAAGCCTGTTGCGGTTTTCTCACTTGAAATGTCCTCGATCCAACTGGTTACGCGGCTCATGTCGAGTGAAACCGAAATCCCGCAGGAAAAACTTCGCAAGGGCAGCATGGAGGACCATGAGTGGGCTCAACTTAATGCCAGGATCACACCTCTTATCGAGGCGCCTCTGTTTATTGACGATACCGCAGCATTATCAATTTTTGATCTCAGGGCGAAATGCCGAAGGCTGAAGGCTCATCACGACGTTCAACTGGTCATTGTGGATTATCTGCAACTGATGCAAGGGAGCCAGGATACGAGGGGTAACCGCGAACAGGAGATCAGCAGCATCTCGAGGGCTTTAAAAACCCTTGCCAAGGAGTTGGAGGTACCGGTCATTGCCTTGTCGCAGCTAAGCCGCGCATCCGAGAAAAGGTCGCTTGCCGCAAAACCGATCCTTTCCGACTTGCGTGAATCCGGTTCTATCGAGCAGGATGCCGATATGGTGATGTTTATCTACCGCCCTGAATATTATAAGATCGACATGGATGAAAATGGCAATTCCAACGCCGGGGTGGCAGAGATTATCATTGCCAAAAACCGTAACGGCCCCCTTAAAGATATACGGACAAAATTCGTTTCAAAGTATGCGAAATTTGTTGATGCCGAATCAGGCTATCATCCGGTCGATAATATCCAACCCATTTCATCGTTTGAAGGTTCAATGCGAACACGAACCGTGATGTCAAAAATGAATGATGATGAACACCATGACCCGCCATTTTAACCTGAAGGGTTTTCTGATCGTTTTCCTATTGGTATTCATGTTCCGGCCTGCGCTGGGGGCATATATCCTTATTCCTATGGACGAATCCCAGAAGAACCATTTGAAAGCATACGGGATTGCCTATTGGGTGCTGCAGAAAGATGTGGAGGTGAGCTGGCTTCTGAACTACCGTGCCGGGAGCTTTATGTTCCAGTATTATAAAGCCATTGAAGAAGAGTGTACCATCCGCGGGGTGACCTGCCAGATTATCGCGGATGCCCAGGCAGCAGCTATATTGCTTGAAATTTCTGATCCTCAGGTGAATATGGAAAATATCAAACTGCATAAACCACCCAGGATCGCAGTTTATTCGCCAAAGAACAAACTTCCATGGGATGATGCGGTGACTCTCGTGCTGACCTATGCAGAAATACCTTATGATGTTCTGTATGATGAAGAGATCATGGCCGGATTGCTTCCGATATACGACTGGCTGCATCTCCATCATGAAGATTTTACCGGACAGTATGGCAAGTTCTGGGCAGCTTACAAGGGTTTTCCGTGGTACCGCGAGGATGTGAATGCCCAGGAGGAGACCGCGAAAAAATTAGGATTTTCAAAGGTTTCGCAAATGAAACTGAGTGTAACAACCAAGATCAGGGACTTTGTGGCTGGAGGAGGTTACCTGTTCTCGATGTGCTCGGCGCCAGACAGTTACGATGTCTCCCTTGCTGCTGACGGTATTGACATTTGTGATGTGATGTTCGACGGAGATCCGCCTGATCCCGGGGCACAGTCAAAATTAAACTTCGGGAATTGTTTTGCCTTTGAAAATTTCACCCTGGTCACAAACCCTTATCAGTATGAGATATCCACGATTGATGTGACGGAAACAAGGCCGAGGAATCTCACCTGGCAGAACGATTTTTTTACCTTGTTTGACTTCTCTGCAAAATGGGATCCCGTACCCAGCATGCTTTGCCAGGATCATGAAGCCCTTATCCACGGATTTATGGGACAAACAACGGCATTCAATAAAAAATATGTCAAGTCAAATGTAATTGTGCTGGGCGAGACCAAGTCATTGAATGAAGCCCGCTATATTCACGGGGATTTTGGTAAAGGAACCTGGACTTTCCTTGGCGGCCATGACCCTGAGGACTATCAGCATCTGGTTGGCGATCCTCCCACCGATCTCAACCTTCATCCCAACTCTCCGGGATACAGGCTGATCCTGAACAACATCCTTTTTCCGGCTGCAAAAAAACAAAAGCGGAAGACCTGATCACCCAATCCTGTCGTAGGTCTCGTTTGAGTAAGCAAAGTCATTGACCTCATTCGCTGAAAAATCCTCCTTCGATATGAGTTTCCACTGCGAAAAATCGATTTCCGGAAAAAAGGCATCCGCATCGAACGATTTGTGGACAAAGGTGAGATACAACCGGTTGGCCACAAGCAAAAACTGCCGGTAAATTGAAGCTCCTCCAATAATAAAATTCTCCTCATCCGGTTCACATTTGGCGATTGCTTCATCGATGGAATATGCCATTTCAGCTCCTTCAACCACTTCTCCCGGGATGTCGGTGATCACGATGTTCCTGCGGTTTGGGAGAGGACGGCGGGGGAGTGATTCCCAGGTTCGCTTTCCCATGATCACCGGGTGGCCGCTCGTGATACGCTTAAAACGTTTCAGATCTTCAGGAATGTGCCACAGGAGGTCGTTGTTTTTTCCGATGGCGCCGTTCTCTGCAATAGCGACGATAATAGCGATCATAGGGCTGGGTTTATTTTATACGGCAATATCGCCCCTGATGTGTGGATGCGACTTATAGTTGACCAGTTCGAAATCCTCATAACGGAAGTCATCAATATTTTTCACCCCCGGATTGATTTTCATTTGTGATGGCGGCAACGGTTCCCTGGTCAGTTGGAGCCTCACCTGTTCGACATGGTTCAGATAGATATGGGCATCGCCCAGGGTATGGATGAATTCACCGGGTTTGAGGCCCGTAGCCTGGGCCATCATCATGGTGAGGAGGGCATAGGAGGCGATGTTGAACGGAACGCCCAGAAATATGTCGCAACTACGCTGGTACATCTGGCAGGATAGTTCTCCGTTGGCCACATAAAACTGGAATATCAAATGGCAGGGGGGCAGCGCCATTTGATCAATAGCGCCAACATTCCATGCGCTGACGATATGACGGCGGGAATCTGGATTATTACGGATTGAATCAACGGCCTGGTTTATCTGGTCCATGTGCGAACCGTCAGGTTTTGGCCAGGAGCGCCATTGGTAACCGTAAACAGGTCCGAGGTTGCCATCCGCGTCGGCCCATTCATTCCAAATGGTCACGTTGTTTTCGGTGAGGTACCTGGTATTGGTGGCGCCCTGCAGAAACCAGAGCAGTTCATGGATGATCGAACGCAGGTGTAATTTCTTGGTGGTGAGCAAAGGGAAGCTCTCCCGAAGATCGAACCGCATCTGGTAACCGAAAACGCTGATCGTTCCGGTACCGGTACGGTCGGTTTTCTGGATGCCGGTGGTGAGGACATGGTCGAGAAGGGAGAGGTACTGCTTCATATGTCAAATAGCAATATGCAATATGCAAACTGGTAAAATAGTATTAACGATAGGATGTTGATGAAAAGGTTTTTGGGTCGTGTTTATGCCGGAAAAGAATGGCAAAGAGAATAGCGACGATCAATGAATATACGGCAAAGGTCAGCCAGATTCCCTTCCAGTCGAACTCACCGGGGGAGATGGTAAAGTACTTGTCGATGAGTATGCCGCTGATAATGCTGCCAAGGACGGCGCCGAATCCATTGGTCATCATCATGAACAGTCCCTGGGCGCTGGCTCTGATGGAGGGTTCACTTTGGGTTTCCACAAAAATAGAGCCTGAAATATTGAAGAAATCGAAGGCCATTCCATAAATGATACAGGAAAGGACGATCATCCAGAGGCCGGCACCGGGGTCACCATAGGCAAATAGTCCGAAGCGCAGAACCCACGCGATCATGCTGAAGATCATCACCTTCTTGATCCCGAATTTCCTGAGGAAAAATGGAATGGCCAGGATGAACAGCGTTTCGGAGATCTGGGAAATAGACATGATGATTGCCGGAAATTTAACCGCGATCAGATCTTTAAATTCAGGAATTCGTGCAAAATCATGTAAAAAAGTGTCCCCGTATGCGTTTGTCAACTGCAGGGAAGCGCCCAGCAACATGGCAAACAGGAAAAATACCGCCAATTTTACATTTTTAAACAATGCGAATGCGTTTAATCCAAGAACATTGACCAACGATTTTTTATGGCCTTTGCCAAGCGGTGGGCATTTGGGCAGGGTGAAGGAATAAATCCCCAGAAAAAGGGAGGCTGCTGCGGCGACATAGAACTGTCCTGCTGCCGTTTCAAGACCGGTCAGGCTGATGATCCAAAGCGCCACAATGAACCCGATCGTTCCCCAAACCCTGATGGGAGGATAGTCTTTTACAATATTTAGCCCCTGGCTTTTTAATGTGGAGTAGGTAACCGTGATGGCCAGCGCAATAGTGGGCATGTAAAACATCATATTCACCAGCATGACCCAGAACATGGCTGAGGGATTATTTACCGTGGGAACGATAAACAGGACGAACGCTGCCAAAATGTGAAACAGTCCATAAAGTTTTTCGGCGTTCATCCACCTGTCGGCAATGATCCCTGCAATGGCGGGCATGAACAAGGATGCAATCCCCATCGTAGAGAATATGGCGCCAAATTCAGTTCCTGTCCATTGTTTTGTCTGAAACCAGTAAGCGCCAATGGTCAGGAGCCATGAACCCCATATAAAAAATTGCAAAAAATTCAAAAGGATAAGGCGTAGCTTGATACCCATGGGTAGTTGATTTATTTAAAAAAGCGAGTGTAAGGTAATTTATTTCCGTTTGTTCAGTTCATCCCTGATCTTTGAGGCCTTTTCATACTCTTCCTTTTCGATGGCGGTTTGCAACATCTCCTTCAGTTCCATTATTGTAGCATCTGTATATGAAACAAGATCTCCGGGATATTCTTCTTTCGCGGGTTCTTCCTTTTTAAGCAAGTCGTTTTCCTCTTCCATCAGTATCCCTGCAGCGGCCATGATGCTTTCGTATGTATAAACCGGACAACTGAACCGTAACGCCAGAGCAATGGCATCAGAGGTCCGGGAATCAATCTCTTGTGAAATATCACCATCAGTACAAACCAGTTTGGCATAAAACACCCCCTCGCTGAATTTGCATATAACGACTTCCTGCAATTCGATGGCATAGGCATCGGCAAAAGATTTAAACAGGTCATGTGTCAACGGGCGGGGAGTTCTGATTTTTTCAAGTTCGATGGCGATGGACTGAGCTTCAAATCCGCCGATGATGATCGGCAATCGCCTGTTCCCGTCCCGTTCGCCGAGAATGAGCGCATAAGCACCGCTTTGCGACTGGCTGTAAGACATTCCGACGATATCCAACCTGATTTTTTCCATTTCCGATACTCAAACAATCAGCACGAACGAACCAAGGCAGTTTTGATGTACAAAGCCACCGGGATTCATGATACAAACCTACGGGAATTTTCCCTAACAGACAAAAGATGTTTAAAAATTCCCTAAATTCTCAAAATTCTTTCTATTTTTGCCCAATCTTCAAATAATTAAATAGGTATATATGAAAAGAACCATTGCCATTCTTACGGCTCTCTTTTTGCCATTTCTGATCATGGCAGGAGAAGCAGATCTTGTAATTCCCGCAGGAATAAGAGATGAATCCCTTCTTTACTGGGGGTTTTTGATAACATTCGCCGGCCTGATGTTTGGATTATTCCAGTTTCTCAAAGTAAAGAAGATTACCGCTCATCAATCAATGCTGGATGTTGCACAGGTGATTTTTGATACAGCGAAAACCTATCTTATTCAACAGGGAAAGTTTTTAGTCATTCTTTTTGCATTTATCGGGTCGGCCGTGGCATTCTATTTTGGGTGGCTCTCGGAGGCTCATTTCGGTGTAGGCGGTGTATTGATGATCTTAGGCTGGACCGTTATCGGGATCCTGGGATCGTACAGTGTTGCCTGGTTTGGAATCAGGATGAACACCCTGGCCAATTCACGCATGGCCTTTGCATCGCTGGAACGGAAACCGATCAAACTGTTGAATATTCCCTTAGATGCCGGGATGAGTATCGGCGTTGTGCTGATATCATTAGAGCTGATCATGATGTTGATCATCCTGATGTTTGTTCCCGGAGAATATGCAGGAGCAAGTTTTATCGGATTTGCCATCGGTGAATCATTGGGCGCATCTGCATTAAGGATCGCCGGTGGTATTTTTACCAAGATCGCCGATATTGGTTCCGATCTGATGAAGGTTATTTTTAAGATCGGTGAAGATGACCCCAGAAACCCGGGTACCATTGCCGACTGTGTTGGCGACAATGCCGGCGACAGTGTAGGCCCAACGGCCGATGGTTTTGAAACATACGGTGTGACCGGGGTTGCACTGATCTCTTTTATCGTTCTTGCAGTTGCCGACCCTGTTCACCAGGTTCAGTTGCTGTCGTGGATCTTTGTGATGCGTATCTTTATGATCATCACCTCAATCGTTGCTTTCTATATCAATGGCGTTATCACTAAAGCAAAATATGAACATGCTGACGACCTCGATTTCGAAAAACCCTTGACCTCCCTGGTATGGATCACCTCCCTCCTCTCTATTGCCGTGACGTTTATTATCAGTTATTTTACCATCCGCGATCTTCCGCACGACCTGTGGATCACGTTGTCGGTCATCATCAGCGCCGGAACCCTTGGCGCCGCCCTGATCCCCGAGTTTACGAAACTTTTCACCAGTCCAAAATCGACCCATGTTAACGAGGTGGTTGCCGCTTCGAAGGAGGGTGGCGCATCGCTCAACATCCTTTCAGGTCTGGTTGCAGGAAATTTCAGCGCATTCTGGCAGGGTATGGTGTTTTTCATGTTGATGTTCATTGCATATTATGCAAGCACCTTCGGGTTGAGTAATTTCATGATCTACCCGTCCATCTTCGCTTTCGGCCTGGTCGCCTTTGGTATGTTGGGTATGGGACCGGTCACCATCGCGGTTGACAGCTATGGTCCGGTAACCGACAATGCCCAATCAATTTACGAACTGTCGCTGATCGAGGAGATTCCCGGCATTTCTGCTGAAATAGAACGTGATTTTGGATTTAAACCTGATTTTGAAAAATCCAAACATTATCTTGAAGCCAATGATGGCGCAGGAAACACATTCAAAGCTACGGCAAAGCCGGTACTGATCGGTACGGCGGTTGTCGGGGCAACTACCATGATCTTTTCCCTGATCCTGCTCATTCAGAAGTCGATCGGTATTGCACCCGAACAGATCCTGAATTTGCTGAACCCCTATACTATTCTCGGATTCCTGTTGGGCGGCGCAGTGATTTACTGGTTCAGCGGCGCATCCATCCAGGCGGTCACCACTGGTGCAAGCCGCGCGGTGGCATATATCAAGGAGAATATCAACCTTGACCCTGATGCGCCTAAAAAGGCCGATACGGCCAAATCAAAAGAGGTAGTTAAGATCTGTACGGTATATGCACAAAAGGGTATGCTGAATATTTTTATAGCCATTTTCTCTTTCGCGCTCGCCTTCGCCTTCCTTTCCTCTCCGGTTGGATTGAATGATTCGATGAGCCCCGAAGAAAAGATGAATGTTGTATTACCTGTCTCTCTTTTTGTCAGTTACCTCATCTCAATTGCCTTCTTCGGTTTGTACCAGGCCATATTTATGGCGAATGCCGGCGGAGCCTGGGACAATGCAAAAAAGGTCATTGAAGTTGACATGAAAGAGAAAGGCACCGACCTTCATGCCGCCTCCGTCGTTGGCGATACCGTGGGTGATCCGTTCAAAGACACCTCGTCGGTTGCCATGAACCCCATTATCAAATTTACCACCCTCTTTGGGTTGCTGGCCATGGAGATCGCATTATCTGTGCATTTCAGGCCAATGGCCCATTATATCGGAATTGTCTTTTTTGCTATTGCCCTCTATTTTGTTTACCGTTCATTTTATAAAATGCGTATTAAAAACTAACCTTTAACTACTTGCAAAATCGAGGCTGTGGGAATGTTTCCTTCAGCCTCTTTTTTTTTCAATTCAGGCAACCTTTTTGGAGGGTTGTGTTACCTTTATGGAGGATAATTAACTTACGTGGAGGAAGACCTTATTAAAAAAGCGATCGCCAGGGATGTCAGCGCACTTGAAGCGTTGTATGACCACTATGCGCCAGCCTTGCTGAGCGTTTGTTTCCGATACTGCGGCAACAGGGATGATGCTGAAGATATCCTTCACGATGGGTTTATCAAGATCATCGGTAAGATCCAGACCTTCAAAATACGTTCTGAAGGAAGCCTGGAGGCATGGATGAGAAGGATCATGGTCAATACGGCATTGAATTTTCTCCGGAGCCGGCTGAAGGAACGGAGCTTTGTTGATATTGACCCGATTCTTGAAAAAACAGTGGTCGATGATGATCACGAGGCTGACCCGGAGGAAATCTTCCTTCAGATAGACCGTGAGCAGATCATGGAACTCATCTGTGAATTACCTGCCGGATACCGGACGGTATTCAATCTGTATGTTTTTGAAGAATACGGGCACAAGGAGATCGCACAAATCCTGGAATGCTCCGAAAACACCTCTAAGTCACAGCTTTCAAAAGCCCGTGCCTTGCTAAGAAAAAAAATGAACCAACTGATCAACGTTAAAATATCACCGGACTATGAAAAAGTATAATCATCCGATCGATGATTTCTTAAGGGAGACCTTTAAGGATCATCAAGTGGTCCCCTCGGATGCTGCTAAAAAGGCCTTCCTGAAAGATGCCTTGCAAGTATCATCCGTACCAAAACGTCGAAGAAAGGGGTTAATCCTGCTCACTGCATTCCTGGGTTTGGCCGTCAGCGGTATATTTATCTGGGGCGTCACATCGGATATATTCGATACAGATTTGCCCGCAGAGTCAAATTCTATAGTCCAAAGCATGCCGACAATTGAAAATGACCAATCAACCGTTCAACGACAAAAGACTATTCAGGATCAACAAAAACCACCGACCCATAAAACAGAACCATTACGGCCATACAAACAATCTTTAAAACAAGTTACCGCACAAAATATTCCGGTATCCTGGCCAGTTTTATCAAATAATGAAAGTAACTCTTCATTGCAATCCCCTGTGAACGCTGCTTCATATGTCGAAAATGAAAAGGTGAAAACAGCCGGTATTTCATTGCCCGATAATAATTCAACAACTGTGGCTGCTAAAGATACCGTCAAAACCCGTGAAATATGGCAGGCAGACGTGGTAAACCCTGATCCTGATCCGGTTTCAATGATCAAAGGCACGGATTCCCTCCTGATTCCCGGGTCAGCAGTAAAAGAGATGAAATCAGACTTACCGGGAAAGATTGGCAGACGACTCCTTTCACTCGGAGTTTATTATACCCCTGAAATGATGTTTGGAACACTGGAAGGCGACAAATTCGTCAATAATTTCGGGATTGAGGGAACTTTTCATATTGGCAGGTTTTCGATCCGGTCCGGAGCAGGACTATCGATTGCCAAGGGAACGAATGAGCTTATGGTGGCGTACAATGATTTCCTGGGAGCATTTAATAAACTAGACTCCATGGCTTTTAACTGGAGCCCTCCTGCACAACAGTTTATTCCGAAGTTCTATACGACAAACCAGGATGTTTGGGATAGTTTGATGAAGATTGAATCTGCCAGAATAGTAAAACGCTACACTTATCTTCAGGTACCCCTGATCATGGGATACGATTTCTGGCAAACGGACAGGATTTCTGTTGGAGTGCGGGTGGGGCCGGTGCTGTCAATCCTGACGACCTCAAAACAACTTTCGGCCGCATATGATCCGGGAAAAAAGAGGATCATCAGCATCAACGACATTGCCCCCGAACAGGTCAGTCTGAACTGGCAGGCGATGGCGGGGATCAGCGCTTCCATCCGGATCAATGAGTCGTTGAATATTGAATTTGAGCCTTTTATAAAATATTATTTTAATTCGGTTTATGAAAGACCCGCTAATCATGCTAAACCATGGTCGATCGGCCTGCGAGCCGCTTTGACTGTAAAATTTTAATTTTATGCTTACCTTCGGGCAACCTTTTAATTTATTTGGGTTATTTAATCATACAACATCCTGAATTCAGACAATGTAAGCAATGAAAGCAATGCAGGCAATGCAAACAATGAAATTTTAGACATTAATCAATAATTTGTTATTTCTTTTAAAACCCTTGATCTATGAAAAAGTTACTTCTTCCGATTTTTATGCTGATGCTGATACTTCCGGTGATGGCGCAGCAGATCGTATCCATCCATGGTACGGTGACCGATATCGCAACCGGTAATCCGATTAACAATCAGGCTGTAGTTATAATGAACGACTCCTCCAGCGGGTGGTTCTATTATCAAACGGTTTATACCAACAGTAACGGTTACTACTATGACAGTATTCCTATTCCTCCTGCCGGTGCGGGTATTCTCTATGTCCAGACCATTGATTGTCAAAATTATCTGCACCAGCAGGTCATTACTTATAATCCAACCCATCTGAACTTTACCGTGGATTTTGCGATCTGCCACTCCAATACACCCTGCCAGGCCAATTTTTCATTTCTGCAGCAGGTTCCACTTACTGTCCAGTTCAATGACGCTTCAGTTGGTGGAGGCAACCTGCGACAGTGGAATTTCGGGGATGGAATGACTTCCACCCTGATGAACCCCTCGCACACCTTTACCGGCCCCGGGTTATATATTGTAACACTTTCGATCGGCGCGCCCGGAACTACGTGTTACAACACCATGTCGCAGTCAGTTTACGTCTGGGACTCTACCGGCGGGGGATGCCAGGCGGCGTTCGTGATCATACCCGACAGTATGAACACCGTTAATACTTTCCATTTTATCAACCAGTCATCAGGGAATATCCATACTTGGACATGGAACTTTGGCGACGGCCACTCGCAGACAATAACTACTCCGGCAAATCCGAATGTCCTCCACACCTATGCACAAAACGGCGCCTATTACGTATGCCTGACCATTCATGGGGCCGACAGCAGTTGCTATGATGTTACCTGCGACACCCTGATCGTTGGAATACCGCCGACCTGCCATGCGGGATTCACCTATTATAATGATTCAGTGGCTTTAAGCAATCTTGTACACTTCATTGACCAATCGACCGGGAACATTACCAACTGGAGCTGGAATTTCGGTGACGGCGGCACTTCGAATGAGCAAAACCCACTTCACAATTATGCAGTACCCGGAAATTACCACGTTACACTTACAGTCAGCAGTCCGGCCCAATGGTGTTACGATTCAGTGACTCATCTTATTGTTGTCGGGACAAATCCGGGATGCCAGGCGAACTTCTCTTATGGCGCCAATCCTTCGACGGGAAATCACACCATTCATTTTACCGACCTGTCAACGGGGAATCCCACCGCATGGTTCTGGAGTTTTGGCGACGGAACCTCAGGCAGTACCCAGAATCCGGTTCACACCTACGGCTCACCGGGATCATATGTAGTATGCCTTACCATTACCGGCAACAACTGTACAAGCACGTACTGCAAGAATGTGGTGGTCAGCGACAGTATCAATTACCATAATATTTACGGACAGGTTTTTGCAGGCAATTTCCCGCTTTCAATAGGTTTTGCCATGATCTTTTCTCTGGATACGAATGCCAACTTTCAGCCATTTGTTGATGTATTTCCCATTGACTCGAACGGAGTATATTATTTCACCATGGTCCCCGACGGCCACTACTATATCATGGCCATCCCCGTTAATCCGACCGGGTATCTGCCAACTTATTACGGAAACACCATCAATTGGGAGCAAGCCACGCTCATCACGCTTGGAACGCCAAATAACCCATACAACATCAACCTCGTTGCATCCGATCAGTTGACGCCGGGGCCCGGTTCGGTATCCGGGCAGATCAACATGGGTGATATGGTCAGTTCCCTGGTGGATAAGGTCAACATCATCCTCATGAATGAACAGGGCACACCGGTCGGGTTTACAAAAGTTGCTGCGTCAGGCGCATTCAGTTTCCCGTCCATGGCTTATGGCACCTACTATCTGCACCCGGAGATGCCGGGGGTAACCAGCGACCAGATCAAGGTTATCCTTACTCCGGACACCCCCCAGGCAGTGGTGGTGATGACCTTCAGCGGGAACAGCATACTCGGGATCAGGGCTGAAACATCGCCGGTCACACAATGTTCGGTCTATCCGAATCCGGTAACCGATCATGTAGCAGTCAGCCTTGACATGAAGCAAGGGATGCAGGTTTTCGCTGAAATCCAGAATCTTGCCGGACAACTTATGTCACGGACACCGGTTTCACTGGTCATTGGGAGCAACATGATCTCCATATCCACATTTTCGTTACCGGCAGGCATTTACACCCTGCGGATATTTTCAAACGATGGAGTGAACCTCCATACCAAACTATTGAAAACCAGATAACAATAAAATAAAATAACCACTGAGACGCAGAGGTGCAGAGAAAAATAATGAAATGATATTCTCTGCGCCTCTGCGTCTCAGCGGTTAAATAGGTATTTAAAACCCTGCAGGCGACAATTCTCCGGCAGGGTTTATTTGTTTATTTTTTCACAAACTTTTGGTACTTTTGCGGGGCATTAGAAAATCCTCAAAAATACTTCCAAATGATCAACAACAACTTTGCAAGAAGACACAACGGGCCATTCGGCAACGAGATAAACAAGATGCTCGAAAAGATCGGGGTCAATTCCATCGACCAATTAATTGATCAAACAGTTCCATCGTCCATCCGGTTGAAGGAACCTATGAATCTGCCGGTCGGGATGAATGAATATCAGTATCTCAACCACATCAAGGCCGTTGGTGCAAAGAACAAGTTGTTTAAAAGTTTTATCGGTCTCGGTTACTACGATACCATCGTGCCGGCAGTTATTTTGAGAAATATCCTTGAAAACCCGGGATGGTACACCGCCTATACGCCTTACCAGGCGGAGATTTCACAGGGAAGACTCGAGGCCTTGCTGAATTTCCAGACCATGGTATGCGACCTTACGGCCATGCCAATTGCCAATGCCTCTCTTCTGGATGAAGGCACTGCAGCCTCTGAGGCCATGATCATGTTGTTCAACAGCCGTTCGCGGGATGCGGTTAAACGGGGCGCCAACCAGTTTTTTGTTTCCGAGAATTTGTATCCACAGTCAATTGATGTAATCCGTACCCGTGCAGTCCCGCTTGGTATAACCCTGATCATCGGGAAACAGGATGAGTTTAATTTCAACGATTTGGTCTTCGGCGCCGTGATCCAGTATCCGAACCAGCATGGAGCCGTGTGTGATTATTCATCGATCGTTGCAAAGGCGCACGAGGCAGGGGCTATGGTGGCCGTTGCAGCCGATCTGCTCAGCCTGACACTCCTGACGCCTCCGGGAGAATGGGGCGCCGATATTGTTTTCGGAACCACCCAGCGCTTCGGCGTACCGATGGGTTATGGTGGTCCCCATGCCGCCTATTTCGCCACCCGGGATGAGTACAAACGCCAAATGCCAGGACGGATCATCGGAGTTTCGGTTGATGCGAATGGCAACCGTGCACTGCGCATGGCGCTGCAAACCCGTGAACAGCACATCAAGCGTGAAAAGGCCACCTCCAATATCTGCACATCCCAGGTTCTGCTTGCAGTCATGGCCGGTATGTATGCCGTATATCATGGTCCTGCGGGGCTCAGACAGATCGCAAGACACATCAATATACTCACCGGGGCGCTGTCGCAGGAAGTTGAGAAATATGGATACAAACAATTGAACAGCAATTTCTTCGACACCGTGCTGATCGAATTACCCGGGGGCGTTTCAATTGATTCCATTCGCAAAGCAGCGCTGGAACATCAAATGAACCTCAGGTATATCGATGAAAAATGCATTGGAATCAGTGTGGATGAAACCAAGACCCTTTCCGACATCAACACCCTGGTCGGGATACTGGCCAAGGCCAACGGGAAAGAGTGGAAGGAATTTGTATGCGATCCGAAGGAGTGTGAGATGATTACCACCATTCCACAGGGATTGACACGTACATCGGGTTACCTGAAAAATAAGGTTTTCAACAGTTCTCATTCCGAAACGGAGATGATGCGTTATATCAAAAAACTGGAGATCAAAGACCTGGCATTAAACCGTTCGATGATCCCGCTGGGTTCATGCACCATGAAACTGAATGCAGCCTCTGAATTATTTGCATTGAGCTACCCTGAATTCGGCAATATCCACCCCTTTGCACCGAAAGACCAGGCTGCAGGGTATCAATTCCTGATCGACGAGCTGGCTAAAGACCTGGCGACCATCACCGGGTTTGATTCAGTATCGTTCATGCCCAATTCCGGTGCGGCAGGCGAATATGCCGGGT
This sequence comes from Bacteroidales bacterium, assembly GCA_030681475.1. Classification (GTDB taxonomy): domain Bacteria; phylum Bacteroidota; class Bacteroidia; order Bacteroidales; family FEN-979; genus CAIVAT01. The sequence continues at coordinate 149,236 of JAUXWT010000049.1, forward strand.
TGCTGGTGATCCGGCAATACCATATCTCCCAGGGGCAGGGACACCGCGACGTTTGTATCATTCCATCCTCAGCCCATGGCACCAATCCCGCCAGTGCAGCCATGGCCGGGATGAAGGTTGCCGTGGTGAAGTGCGATGAAAAGGGTAATATTGATGTGAACGACCTTCGTGAAAAAGCTGTTCAATATAAGGATACCTTATCTGCTCTGATGGTGACCTATCCTTCGACACACGGCGTATTCGAGGAGGAGATCCTCGACATTATCAACATCACCCATGAAAACGGCGGACAGGTTTATATGGATGGCGCCAATATGAATGCACAGGTCGGGCTGACCAATCCCGGAATTATCAAGGCCGACGTTTGCCATCTTAACCTTCACAAGACCTTTGCCATTCCCCATGGAGGCGGTGGCCCCGGCGAAGGGCCGATCGCAGTGGCCAGCCACCTTTCTCCGTTCCTTCCAAAGCATGCATTTGTTGAAACCGGGGGAAAAGAGGGCATAACTGCTGTCGCCTCAGCGCCATACGGAAGCGCTTTAATTCTAACCATTTCTTACGCTTATATAAAACTGATGGGTGGTGGTGGACTGACCGAGGCAACCAAAATGGCCATTCTGAATGCCAACTATCTGAAATCGTGTCTCGAACCTCATTATCCAATCCTCTATTCCGGCAAGCAGGGACGCTGTGCCCATGAGATGATCATTGACTGCAATGGCATCAGCCGACAAACAGGCATCAGCGCCATCGACATTGCAAAACGGTTAATGGACTATGGATTCCATGCGCCGACCGTTGCTTTTCCGGTTCATGGAACCTTGATGGTTGAACCAACAGAGAGCGAACCCTATTCAGAACTGAACCGTTTCCTTGAAGCCATGATCTCGATCAAGGGTGAGATTGATGAAATTGCATCCGGCCGGGCAGATAAATCGGTAAATGTAATACTGAAGGCTCCACACACCGCTCAAATGGTTTCAGCCGATGAATGGACACTCCCTTATTCAAGACAAAAGGCAGCCTTTCCCGTTGATTCGCTGAAGGAAGACAAATACTGGCCAACGGTTACCAGGATTGATGATGCGTTCGGGGACAGGAACCTCACGTGTATGGCATAACAACCTTCCCAATTGGCAGTCTCAATCGTCAATTAACCGCAAAGTGCGCCAAGCACCTCGCAGAGGCGCAAAATACTCTATTTCAGATTCCTGTGAATTCCTGTTCAGGACGTATTGAAGTTTCTCCTAACCCAAACGTCATGAAAAAAACACAGAGATTTTCAACAAAGTATACCTGGAAATTTATATAGCGGGTCATGTCATGCATCCTGTTATGAAGTCAAACCATACTGTATGCGCAAACGATTCAGGTAATCACGTCGCTAACAACAATCCTTAATTTTGGCAAAGGTTGGGCAGATATTCTGACCCAGGTTTGCATCGATAACGGCCCCCTGGCCCCAACCCATTTTAACAATATATATTTAACGAATCTCTACGGATTTGATTACTGGTCGGCAAGCGGATTCTTTGCCAGGGTAAGTTCAACAAACTGCTGGGAAGAGATCGTAACGAATGATGACACCTTTGTCAGAATCAAAGGTAATTAAAAAATAAACTGAAAACATCTATACATATACATTATTATTAGTGAATATTTATAGTTTTTAAACGTGATTATTTTATCATTTTATTTGGAATTCAGCCTCTTTTACCGTATATTTATGGCTTTAAATTACAACGCCGGCACAGGGGGTCATTGAAGAGCCAATCAGGTAATTTTCATCTTCTTGAATCAGCCAATCCTCCCAATTCCATAACACAACCTCCGATTTGCCGACATTTCTAATGGAAATTAATACTGGAATTTAATGATGAATAACAAACATAAAATGTTAACTAATTAAAATCCAATATCATGAAAAAGATCTTTTTACTTTCGATCCTGAGTTTTTTCTTTTGTGGATATTTCGTTTCACCTACCTATTCTCAAAATACGGAAAAAAGCTCGATAAAGCAGACTAATTATCCTTACGCCTTTGAGGAAGAGTGGATAGAGGTGATGTTTTCGAACGAATCAAAGGTACGGCTTCGTCATGGCAATCTGATTGATTTCACCACCCAGGCATTGCAGGGGGTGGATCAGATTTTGAATGAGCTGACCTGGCATCAGTGGCACAGACTGACCGAAGTACCGGAATCAACCATCGATAATTGGGAAATTGACGGAGAGAGAAACACAGGACAGGACATTTATAACCTGAATAACATTTACCGGTTGCAGATCCCTAAATGCAATGACACATGGGAAATAGCTGCAAGGCTTGAGGCCTTGCCGGGGATCTACCTTGCAAGACCGGTGCCGAAACCAATGGAACTACCACTTCCCGGGAATTATCAGTCCCAGCAGGGTTACCTGAATCCTGCGACCAATAACCCTTCAGGGGTTGACGCACTCTATGCATGGACCCAGACCGGGGGAACAGGGGCAGGGGTGACCATTTGCGATCTTGAGTATAGCTGGAATTACAGCCATGCCGATATTACCAAAGCAGCAGGGTCCCAGATAAATTTAAATGTTGCTGATCCTTTCAGCAATAACAACCATGGTACCGCCGTGATTGGTGAACTTGTCGCAGATAATAACGGTTGGGGGACAACAGGGATCTGTTACGGTTCCAACCTCAAAACCTGCGGTACGTATTACGGTTTTCCCACCCCTTCGTGGAACGTGCCTGGAGCGCTTGCTGTTGCAATTGCTTCCTTGTCGCCCGGTGACATTATCCTGATCGAACAGCAATGGGATTATACAGGGAACGCCGGATATGTTCCCATCGAGTGGTGGCTTAACTACTCACCTTCCGTGCAAACCAACAATGCCGTATATGCAGCTATCGTAAACGCGGTAGCCAATGGGATCCATGTGGTTGAAGCAGGCGGAAACGGCGCCATCAACACGGGTGCCATGACATGGTATGGCAACTCCGGGGCGATCATTGTGGGTGCAGGCGGAGCTTATACCGGAGGGACTTACCCTGAGGGAAACCTCCAGAAACTCTCTTTTTCCAGTTACGGTCCAAGGTTCGATTTGCAGGGATGGGGCGAAAACGTTGTAACTACGGGGTATAGCGATCTGTACAGTGCGCAGGGCGTAAACTATTATTATACATCGACCTTCAGTGGGACTTCCAGCGCTTCACCCATCGTTACGGGAGCGCTTGCCTGTGCCGAAGGATATTACCTTGCCAATGTTTCTGCAACCCCGCCAACGCCAGCAACAATGCGCACCTGGCTGGTCACTTATGGTACAGCCCAGGTAACTCCACCTACCGGAAATATCGGGCCGCGTCCCAACATTAAAGCATGCATCCTCAATCCGCCTCCGGTGCCTGCCTCTATGGATTTTGGCGATGCTCCCGACGTGCCATATCCGACATTACTTGCTTCCAATGGGGCAAGACACACAAATACTGGGTTAAGACTTGGCGTGATAATTGATAATGAACCAGACGGCCAGCCAAACGCCTCAGCCACGGGAGATGATATGAATCCGCCGACCGCTGACGATGAAGATGGGGTAGTTTTTACAAGCCCTTTAGTACCAGGGATGATGGCCAGTGTTCAGGTTGCTGCATCGGCCCCCGGAATGCTGAACGCATGGATCGATTTCAACCAGGTGAATATCTGGGCTGATGCCGGTGAATTCATTTTTCAGAATGTCCCCCTGGCTGCTGGTGTCAACATCCTGAGTTTTCAGGTTCCTGCTACTGCAGTAGTCGGATTTACCTATGCCCGTTTCAGGATCAACAGCACGGGCGGTCTGCTTTTTTATGGTTTTGCTCCGGATGGAGAAGTGGAAGATTACCAGGTATTCATTGAAGAGTCTCAGCAGATCGACTGGGGTGATGCACCCGACTTCCCATATCCTACGCTTGGATTAAACAATGGTGCAAATCACATGATTGATGGCGTTACATTCATGGGGGTAATGGTTGATCCTGAACCCGATGGACAGCCCGAACCCATGGCTCTTGGGGACGACATGGACATATTTTATCCTCCGCCTAACGACGATGAAGATGGAGTGGTGTTCAATTTACCCTGGATACCCAATCAAATGGTTTCTTTTAGTGTAACTACATCTGTTCAGGGATTTCTGAACGTCTGGTTCGATTTCAACAACAACGGTTCATGGGTCGATCCTGGTGAGCACGTGTTTGTTGATATAATCTTTCCTGCCGGAGTCAACACCCCGTCGTTCCTTCTGCCTGGTAACGTAACCGGACAATTATTTGCAAGATTCAGGTTTTGCACCGTGCCCGGACTTGGGTTTATGGGCCCCGCGCCCAATGGCGAAGTAGAAGATTATGCCGTTTTTATTGAACAATATAATGAATATGACTGGGGTGATGCACCCGATTCCCCCTATCCTACACTCGGAATAAATAACGGTGCAAATCACCGGATTGATTATATGACTTATTTAGGATCCATGGTTGACAGCGAGCCGGATGGTCAACCTGACCCACTCGCGTTAGGCGACGACTTTGATCTTCTATATCCACCACCCAACGATGATGAAGACGGTGTGATCTTCATGTGGCCGCTGGCGAAAGGAAACCCTTGTAAACTAAAGGTAACTGCATCAGTGAATAACGCCTTGTTCAACGGCTGGATCGACTTCAACGGCAATGGTTCCTGGGCTGAACCGAATGAGCATGTTTTCATTGACCTAAATTTGCAGGTCGGTGATAATTATCTGACCTTTATCACGCCACAAAAAGCAACACCAGGCCCTACTTATGCGCGGTTCCGTTTCAGTCATCAACCTGCCCTCTCCTATACAGGCCTGGCATCGGATGGTGAAGTTGAAGATTACGCAGTTGATCTGATCGAATATGGTGATATGAAGTGGCAACAACTTCCGGATACCCTTTTAACCGGATTACACGCAGATCATATAGTCAGCCTTGCTGATGACTGGATCTGCAACGGCGGGGTAGTCACCGATATCCACTGGTGGGGTAATTATGAGCTGGATGCAACCGGCATGGAGAAGAGGGGCTTTGGGATTAACCATTTCCTGTTACATATATACTCAAATTCAACCTGTTTGCCAAATACCATTTTGAGATCATATGTGATCCCATTCCCATCAATCGCTGAGATCAACACAGGTATGACGAATATTGAAAGTTCTCCTATTTACAAGTACGACTTCCTCTTACCAGAGCCATTCCTGCAGATGAAAGACACGACATACTGGCTGTCTGTCCAGGCCATGCCGAACGATCCGATCAATCCTCCCGCCTGGAGGTGGCAGGAGGCCAACCGCTGGTTCTTCCCGATCCACTGCGGTGCAGCCGATAACAACGGGTTGGGCTGGCAGACCATAAAATGGCCATTCTCAGTCCTGCCTCCAATTTACAAATACAGCGATTTTGCGTTCAGGATCACCTCCTGGGTACTTGACACCCTGTACCTTAACAACATAGATGTTACCAATGGTCAGGATCTTTGCTACGATGCCAACCTGGTGATCATCGTGGCAGGCGGCGGCACTTACTTCACGGTTCATAACGGAGGCAAGGCAACCATGATCGCCGGTCAGAAGATCAGCTACATGCCCGGTACAACCGTATTACCGGGAGGGTACATGCATGGCTACATTACCACCACAGGGCAGTTCTGCAGTTCGCTGAAATCTGTATTTTCAACCAGTACAGTAGTCAATCCTGAAGAACAGGCCAGTGATGAAATGACCGTGAACGGTTCATTTTTCAAGGTTTATCCGAATCCAACGACCGGTGATTTCATCCTTGAACTTCCCGGGGATGAAGGTTCCATTGATCTATCGCTGGAGATCTACAGCATGTTCGGGAATGAAGTGGTTACTGAAAAACTTTCTGGTCAGACCAAATACAACCTTTCACTGTCAGAGATGCAACCGGGGGTCTATATCCTCCATGTTATCAGTGGCAGTAAGGTCGGGACTGTGAAAATAATTAAACGGTAAGACGCGGCAGATTTGAATTTAGAGGGTATCTCAAAAGGTATCTTTTAAAGAAAAACCGCTGAGACTTTTGATACAGCTTCTTTATTTTATCCATATCTGCCATTGAGAGTTTTAGCCCCCGGAAATGAGGTGCAGCACATGAACTTCATCACCTTCCCGGATCCGGGTGGTTTCATATTCACTCTTTTTTATCAGTGTTCCATTGATCTTGATGACCAGCATTTTGAAAGTGAAATTCTTCAACCTGAGCAAATCATTGACCGACAGGCCATCCCCATCAAATTCTTCAGTGTTGTTATTTAAACGTATTTTCATATTTTCACCATTTCGCTACCTCGCTACCTAAGAGTATTTCCATCACCACATTCGCCTGCATATTTGCGACAATTCCGACACGAGGCGCCATTGGCGGCAGATCGGGACCTATTTCGGAAATTTCATCGCCGCAAATGTACAGGTTACCTGCTTTACGGCAATGGATGGACTCATTCATCCCCCATCCGGCCATTCCCAATCCAACCACAAGCGGCACCCGGGGCATTGAATCAAGTATGGTTTCGATGATCATTTGTTTCTGTTCGGCATGATCGAAGGCTTCAACGATCACATCACACCCGGCAAAAATTACAGGTATATTTTTCCGGTCAAGTTTGATATCATGACCGATGACATTCACATGCGAATTCGTACGCAGGATATTTTCCCGGAGCGCCAACGTTTTTTTCATGCCCACCTGGTCAAGAAAATAATATTGCCTGTTCAGGTTGCCGGGGCTAACGATGTCAAAATCGGCAATCACCAGGGTCCCAATACCAACACGGGCCAGGGCGATGGCACAATTGGAACCCAATCCACCACACCCGGCAATGCCGACAATCCTGCTCTTCAGTTTTTTTGTTATTTGTTCGAAGGTCATGAAGATCAATTACACTTGTTGTACAGTGAATCCCGCTCGACCGGAATTCGTTTTGCCTCAATGATCATGGTTATCATCTGCGATACCGTCATTACCGGGTTCTGATCCCCGGCGCCGGCCAGTGAATAGATCCTGGTCGAATCGTTGATGGTTCCATCAAGGTCGTCAACTCCAAACGACAGGGCCACTTGCGCGAGTTTCCTCCCAACAGCAGGCCAATAGGCTTTCATGTGTGAAAAATTATCGAGATAGATGCGTGCCACCGCATACATTTTCATATCCTCAACAACAGAAACTACCGGGGTATCTGACATCGCATTGTTGGTGTTGTGGAACTTCAGCGGAATAAATGCATTGAATCCACCAGTGCGGTCCTGTACCTGGCGCAGCCTTTCGAGATGGTCGATCCGTTGGGTGTAATTCTCCTTATGCCCGTAAAGCATGGTAGCATTTGTCGGGATGCCGAGGGAGTGTGCCGTTTCGTGGATGTCGATCCAGGTTTGGGAAGTTGATTTCATTCCGCAAATGTCTTTTCGTATGTTTTCGTCAAAGATCTCTGCCCCGCCTCCCGGAATTGAATCAAGTCCGCAGGCTTTAAGATATACGAGCCCTTCCTTCAAAGTCATACCCGATTTATTAATCATATAGTCAAGTTCGACCGCCGAATAAGCCTTTACATGGAGATAGGGTCTTGCAGCCTTGATCTTTTTCAGCAGGTCTCCGTAATAAAAAATGTCACGATCGGGATGTACCGCTCCGGTTATATGTATTTCCTTGACGTTTTTTTCCTGCCCGTTAACTTTTTCAAGAATCTCGTCAACCGTAAGTTCCCAACTTGTTTTACTGAAATGATGCGAGTATGAACAAAACTTGCACTTATTGATGCAGATGTTGGAAGGTTCAATGTGAAAATTACGGATATAATAGGCATGGTCACCGTGTTTCCGCCGGCGTATCTGATCAGCTAATTTTCCCAGAAATCCCAATTCACCCTGTTCAAAAAGCATAACACCTTCGGAGGGTGAGATCCTTTCTCCATCAGCCACCTTTCGGAAAATCTCATTTAAATCTTCCGGAATTCTTAACAGGCTTGTTATGGACCCTATGTTTTGGTTTGTCAAAGCTTTTCTAAAGTTTAATAATCTTCCTGACCAGTCTTCGGTCTCCGTCATTTATCCCCAACAGGTAAACGCCTGCCTCAAATCCTGTCATGTCAACCTGCGTCTCCGGTTCTGTCCCTGAGTTCCAGTTGCCGGAATAGCGCCAATTTCCCCATATGTCGGAAACCGTTAATTGAATGATTTTTCCATGCGATGTTAAAGTTTTGATATTCAATATTTCAGTAACAGGATTTGGAAATACCTTGATCCATTCAAGCGTGGGTTTCTCCTGAACCGAAATCGCCCATCCTTTCAGGGTCATCAGACCGGTGTTATCCGGATCAAGCCAGTATTTGAGCACACTGGCCGAATCGGTTCCATTCTGATCCCAGGAGTAAGAAAACATGCCATAGTAATCGGGCAGATTCAGTGATGCAGAATCGCATGACGAATCACCGCCTGTAAGTGTTCCGATCAGCAATCCCTGGTTGTCAAAAATTGGTGAGCCTGAAGAGCCGCCTTCGGTAACTCCATGCCCTTTTGGTGTTCCTTTCCAGGTTACCCGCCAATGGGCAAGGAATGGATTTCCGATCCAGTGTGCCGGTTGAAGTGGCGTAGTATAGGTTGATATTTTTTTAATATCCCCCTGCGGATGGTGTATTGATGTACCTGAGGGACTTGGCGGGTTTGTTTCACGACTCCATCCATTGTAATAGACATTGAAAGATTCGGGAATATCAGCGTTCAATAAAACCAGGAAAAAATCTGATCCATTTGCCCCGGCATTGCCGCCTTGAGCTATCTTAGCTGCTCCGGTCATCGATTTAAGCGGAGGTTCGATTGAAGGATTGGGACAACCGGCGCCATCGTAATTAAAATAAAAGATCCACTGGCTTAAATCCGTTACAGTAGAGTATCTTCCGCAATGGTCAGCCGTAAGCACATAAGGTTTACCGTCGTGCCGGGTGTTGTCAACCAGCGATCCGGTGCACCAGACACTGCTGCCGCCGCGTTTTACAATGATCCGGGTAACGCTGCGTTTTTGTTTTTGCCAATCGTTGCCTTCCGGGCAGTTGACATTCACCTCACATTTCCCCGAGCCACCAAAACCGGCAATGGCTCCGGGATAGACCGATATCCCTCGATAGGCATAGCCAACCTCTGAAACATGAAGGTCAGGCATTGGTTTACCTGCCGGAACATTGTACTCCAGGGTAAGTTCATCACCGTAGATCAAACCTGTCGCAAAAGTTTCCAGGTTGTTGTTATTCATGGATGTGAAAGCGCCGAGCAATTGCGTTCTCCTGGGATTGTAAACGAAGACTTTTCCCTCCTCCGGAATATTGAATTTGTCGAAATAAAGGATCAAGGCCTTCGCACCAGGAGAAATGATATTGATCCGCCAGACTTTGGTTCCGTCGGCCGACGTAACCCATTGCCCCGAATTGCCAATCCCGATATCAACAGGCTGATTCACCGCGAAGCGGTATGGCAAAGATGATTGGATGTCTTCTAAGGCTAAATCATCCATCGAGGGAGGCTCAACTGTGAAAATACGACCAGTGTCGGGCATGATCGCCTGAGAAAAGCTGCAAGGTACTCCGCCCTGGCTCAACTGTGAATAAAGATCGGTGGATAATAAGGTCAGTATCAAAACGATCAGGAAAAAAGCGGTGTTGAAAAGTAATTTCATTCGATGATTGTTAATGATTAAGTATGGATATCTTTCTTGTCACTTCTTCCGCCCCGTATTTAATCCGGAGCAGGTAAATACCCTGTGGGATGTTGCTTATATCGAGCATGATCTTCTCCGGTTCCGCAACTTCATGCCACGAGGAGATCCATTCTCCAAGGATGTTGATCATTTCAATAGCTACCGGTGCAGGGCCGGTTGCCGGACTATTTAGAAATAACAGATCTCTGGCAGGATTCGGATATATGACCAGTCTGTCCAGTATGGTTTTATCACTAAGTCCCAGGGATGAAGTAATTGAAATATCATCGATCATAAAGATGAAACCATCGTTTGTGACACACTGAATGGCAACATATACATCCTGGTTTGTATAGTCAGAAAGGCTGTAGGTTCTCCTCGTCCAATCCACCGGGGCCGATTCAGGCTGAGGGGTAAGCGGAGAGAAACTTGAAGGACTAAGGTCAGTGGTTGAAACTGAAACATTGTAGCGTTCCTCTCCGAACTGATTGTTATAGGTTTTAACCCAAAATTCAACCTGCGGGTTTAGTCCCAGGCTCATTTTAGGTGAGATCAGCCATTTATCATTGGGGTTTAGCGGGGGTACCGAAGAAAAGCTGCATCCCAGTTTCTGCCCCGAGTGGACCGGCATATTAGTTTGAACTTCACTGTTTAGAGGAGGTGTGGTTTTCCATGGATTAAAACAGATGAAGGCCATTGGCTGGTAGTTATGCGGGAATGAAACTGACTGAATTCCATACGTGCTTCCACCTTTTACATCAACAACAGTCCATGGATTGAGGGCGGTGGTAAAATCGCTGAATAATTCAAAATCAAGATACATGGACGTGGAATACCCCGTTACCGTGATATAAGCGGTTTTGGTAACAGAATCAATAGATGATCCGTTGCTCACTTTCAGACTTACCGGGTAACTTCCCGGGGCTGAATACTTGATTCCTTCAGGATTTTGAGTGATGGAGGTGGATGGTGTTCCTCCCGTGAATTTCCAGTTCCAGGTTGTGGGTAACCCCGAGGACTGATCTGAAAAATTAATGGCCTCTCCCACCCTGACAGTGGTTTTATCGGCAGTAAAATCGGCGGCGAGCGTGCTTGGAGCCTGAGGTTTAACCTCAAGGTCATCGATCATCATCAGGAAGTTGTCATTTGAAACACAATGAATTGCTATATAGATCTTCTGATTGTTAAAATTCGACAGGTTAAAGTTCATTTTTGTCCATGCGAGGGTTGTCTGCAATGGTTGAATGCCGGAGATGGTAGTATAACTTTCCGGCATGTTATCGGTTGTTGAAACAGCCACCGTGTAGTTATCCAACCCGTACAGGTCGTTGTAGGATTTGATCCAAAATGAGAAACTGCCGTTTATACCCAGTTGTATCTGAGGAGAAATGAACCAGTCGTTGTTTGAAGGGGGATTAGACGAAAAACAGGCGCCAAACCGTTGTCCAGAATGTGGCTGTATGGCCTGATCGGATGCCATGGATGGCACAACCGATGCCGGGTTGAAACTGATAAAGGCCATGGGTTCCGATTGATGAGGGAATGAATATCCGGTAATCCCATAGGTGTCATGCATATCCACATCCTTAACCGTCCAATCGTTAAAAGTGAGGGCAAAATCAGGCACGTTTTCAAAATCCATGATATAGCTGCTAGGGCCGGGAGAGGATGGTGCAAGATTGAACAAAGCGCGCTGGTGATAAGCAAAATTAACAGTGCCGGGACGGAGGTTGTCCAGGCGATAGTAACCATCATGGGCGCCGCCCATCCCCCAGTTAAAATGGAACTGATCGCCCTGGTAGCCATCGCAGACAAAGAAGTTTTGAATTAACCCAAGGCTATCGGTACCGTAAAAGAGCAGCGGATGTTCAGCATCGAGTTCATCCCGCAACATGGCCATCCATACAGTGTCGCTATAATCCGCTTTCGATTTCCAATTAGCTGTATTCGGATAGCTGAAATATTTCACAAAAGCCGAATCAATCTTATTAAATTCCGAGATGGACGCAAGTGACCCAAAGTTAATGTCATGGGCAACACCGCATTGATAGATCAGGGTCGCGAGGCCTTCGTTGTCCGTGATCAGGGAATCGGGCATGGTGCCCCAATGATAAATTGTCGTTCCGAAGTTGGCATACTGGATCCCATATTTCGGATGCAGATTTCCATGTTCACCTGTACCATGGGCAGGGTATTGGTAATATTTCATGATCTGCGACATGGCTACTGCGCCTGCACCGGCGGGCACATGAAGGCATGTTGCCTGTGAAGCGGTATCAGTGGGACATGAGGCGTTGTAACGGCATCCCTCGCCCCATCTGGTTTGTAACAACGGACCGATACCACCCACAGACGGGGGAATCCTGGTCAGCGTACTTTCAGGCTTAAAACATCTTTTCAGTGCAATGGATGGGTTCTGTCCGGTTAAATTCCCCTGTCCGGCGAAAATGAGAATTACCGTCAGAAACGTGATATTTGATATCATTTTAAATTTAAGCAACATCAGTACAAAATTACGCTTTTTATATTTAAATGAAACAGGCATGGAGTGATCCCATGCCTGTTTCAGGTAATACTGATTTATATTGTGGGTGCGGAAGGTCAGGTCTGTTTATTTGGCAACTCCAGACCATAGTTTTTAAGCTTATCTTCCCGCTTCAGCAGAAAGCCCAGAATTATTGCGATAACGCCGAGGCTTGAAAAGACCAGCATGGGCACGGTATAATTATAGACAACTGTTGTGTCACCATTGTGGATCGCCTCTGCCACACCAGGGTTGACAAGTTCAATAACGACGCCGATAAACCAGGGAACGAACATCAAACCAATATTCTGAATAAAGAACACGAGGGCGAATGCTGATCCGAGATACCGTTCCTCAACTATTTTCGGAACAGAGGGCCACATGGAGGCAGGAACAAGTGAAAAGGCCACACCCAATATCAGAATTGCAATAATAGCTAAAACTGTACTATTTGGCATAAAGGCAAAGGCGAGATGTGCCAGTGTAAGCAATATCGCACCATAGATCATGATTGAGGCTCCTTTACCCTTTTTATCCAGAAAGTACCCGATTATCGGAGTGAGTAAAATGGTGCCGATAGGAAGAAGGCCTGAAATCTTACCTGCGATCTGAGCTTCCACGCCAAGTTTCGATTGCATCATATGCACTGCATATTTCAAAAACGGGAAAACCCCGGAATAAAAAAGGACGCAGAGTAGTGAAATCAGAATAAAACCACGGTTTGTAATTATTTTGGCCAAATCTTTTAAATGAAATTCTTCCGTAGGATCAGCTCCCGGGCCTGAATTGCCTGTTTGGTTATCCAACTTCCTGTCCATGAACGTGTACATCAAAAAGGATAGAAACCCAATGCAGATTAAGGCAACTCCAACATATACAGGGTTTAAAACATTGCCGGTCCTGATGCCGTCAACGACCTTAACCCCTGCCATGTCGGCCGAAAAGAAAAAAGCCACTGAGGCGCCCAGACGGGCAGTTGCTAACTGCATCCCCATGGCAAGCGCCATTTCCTTGCCCTTAAACCACTTTACAACAGTTCTTGATGTAGTAATTCCGGCCATTTCAACACCAATACCAAAAATACTATACCCTAATGATGCCATTTTAGCGGTGGCAGGCATGGATATCCAGAATGAGTTGAAAAAATCATACCCGAATCCCCCTTCATAAAAATAGGGTGACAATCCGTAAAGCTTGATCAATCCTCCGAGCAGCATCACGATCGTAGCTGTGAGTCCGGTAAAACGGATTCCCATTTTATCAAGGATGATACCGGAGATAATCAGAAATCCAAGTACGTTCAACATGTATTCCGAGCCGGAGAAAAAACCGTAATCACTGGGGGACCATACATAAGGTTTTATTTCGAGTAACGAAGCAAGCGGGGCAATCATGTCAACGAAATAATACGCTGATAGCATGGTGAATGAAATCAGCCCCAGGGCAGTCCAACGCGCTGTCTTTGAATTGCTCAATAACCTTTGAATTTTTTCAGTCATATTTATAAGTATATAATGTTGGGATTTGTTAACAGGGCACAAAGCTAAAAAATAATCATATATTGCAAGACGATTCCTGACAATAACTTTGAAATGGTTATTTTTGTTGAAATATATTTTCATGAATCTTCTTCTTGTTGCGGCTACTGCTATTGAGATCAAACCATTTACTGAGCGACTCGTTAGAGCAGGGAGACCAGGTGAGCAGCTTACACAGTACCAATTTAACGCCATCACAATAGATGTTCTGATTACCGGGGCCGGCATGGTGCCAACTGCCTATTTCCTTGGAAAACAATTGACTTGCAGGCATTACGATCTCACCATCAATGCAGGTCTTGCAGGGACATTTCACGAATCGTTGCCGCTTGGAACAGTGGTGAATGTTGTCGAAGATCAAATGAGCGATCTGGGCGCCGAGGATGGAGACAAATTTCATTCGGTTTTCGCTCTTGGACTGACTGATCCGGATTCCATTCCATTTCGTGAAGGCAAACTGATCAACGATTTCAGGGAATCCGGGATATTCGCTGAAATTGAAACGCTCAGGAACCTTCCGCATGTGAGTTCCATTACATCAAATACCGTGCATGGAAATGCTGCGAGCATTGCCAGAATACAAAGTATCTCGCCAGCCGATATCGAGAGCATGGAAGGCGCTGCATTTTTTTATGTGTGCTTTTGTGAAAAAAATCCATGCCTGCAGATCAGGGCTGTTTCAAACCTGGTGGAAGAACGTGACAAAACGCGATGGAATACCGATCTTGCTATAACGAATCTTTGCGATGTGTTATGGGCAATTACGATGTCCCATGCTTGAAATATTGAGCAAACTTCCCTCATTCATTGATATTTATTCATGAATAATCATATAAATATCATGTTAATCAATTAACAGATTAATTATTTTGTGATTATTTTTGCTATGTTCCATATTACAAAGCTCAATGTTGTCCCTCGCTATTTCCCCTTGTCCCAACGACACATTTATTTTTGATGCGCTCATCCATCAAAGAATCAATCTTGAAGGGCTGAAATTCGATTACAAATTATACGATGTTGAAACACTCAACAAAATGGCGATGGAGGGTGGTATTGACATGATCAAAGTAAGTTTCTTCACCTACCTGATGCTGCAGGAAAATTTCGTATTACTGGATTCAGGAAGTGCGATGGGGTTTGGCAACGGGCCTGTATTGATCAGTAAGGATAAATATTCCCTGGAAGATTTGCCAAATCTAAGCGTTGCTATTCCTGGAGAATTTACTACCGCGCATATGCTCTTCAGGATTGTCTCGCCCGGGGAGAAGAAAAAGGTTTTCATGGTGTTTTCAGAGATTGAGCGTGCGATTCTTGACGGAACAGTTGACGCCGGGGTAATTATCCATGAAAATCGTTTCACTTACAAAAAGCTTGGGCTAAAAAAGATCCTTGACCTGGGAGAATACTGGGAACAGTTGACAGGATTGCCAATCCCGCTCGGATGTATCATCGTTAGAAAAGGCCTCGGTTATAATATGATCAATAAACTCAACCGCATCATGGCACGAAGCGTGGAATACGCCTTTAAACACCCGGATGTGGCGATGCCCTTCGTAAGGAAATATGCACAAGGTATGGACGAAGTTGTTATGCAAAAACATATCCGCCTGTATGTCAATGAGAATACCTTGAGTCTTGGAACCGGGGGGAAGGTGGCCATTACCAGGTTACAGCAGGTTGCGATGGAGAAGGGGCTTATATAGAAAATGGCGAAATGGCGAAATGGCGAAATGGCGAAATGGCGAAATGGCGAAATGGCGAAATGGCGAAATGGTGAAACAGGGTATTGATGGAGAATCTGAGTGTTGAATCTATTGGAATGGCGCTTCGTGCTGCGCTTTTAAAAGGGTTGATCAGGGAGGAGGACACGTCAGTAATTTTTTTCGATCTCGTTTATCTTGAATCCCGCATTAGACGTCTTTCTTCTGCTTACCCAAAAAATACCTTGCACGGCCTTGCGCTTAAGGCCAATCCGTTGACCAGGATCCTGGAATTCCTGAGGAGGATTGCTCCCCGGTTCGGCGTGGAAGCTGCATCCATTGGAGAAGTTTTCATGGCATTGAAGGCCGGTTTCCACCCAAATCAGGTCGTATTTGATTCGCCGGTGAAAACGATGGCCGACCTGGAGTTTGCGCTGAAAGAAGGGGTTCATGTAAATGTTGACAACCTTGCAGAACTTGAACGGGTAAGCAGGTTGATGGCATCATTTTCAGAAAGTATGCCTGGAACAATCGGGTTAAGGATAAACCCGCAAATCGGATTGGGAACCATCCTTGGGTCGAGTGTGGCAGGAGAATATTCCAAATTTGGTGTACCCATGAAGTTTTTCCGTGCGGAGCTTGAGGAGGCATTTCACACGCACCGTTGGCTAACGGGGGTTCATCTTCATATTGGTTCCCAGGGATGTGCGATGCAGATGCTCATTGACGGCATCGGGATACTCTATGATTTTGCGTTGGAGATGAATGAAAAAAGAGCGAAAACCGGTCTTCCCCCAATTTCAGTTTTTGATATCGGAGGAGGACTTCCAATCTCCTATCAATCCGGGACAACTGCACCTTCCATGGAAGAGTATGTTATGAAGATAGCAGAAAGAGCTCCGCAACTTTTCGACGTAAACTCGTTTAAACTGATTACCGAATTCGGCCGCTGGACTTATACCAATTCAGGCTGGACGGTAAGCCGGGTGGAGTATGTAAAGCGTGATCCCGCAATCAATACGGCCATGATCCATGTCGGCGCCGACCTTTTCGTTCGCGAATGCCTGAATCCACTGGATTGGCAACATGAATACACGGTTTTTGATCGCGATGGTAATTTAAAAGGCGGATGCGATTCAAAGCCGTACAATCTTGCCGGACCTCTCTGTTTTGCAGGCGATATTCTTGCCAGAAACGTACCTTTGCCAAAAGTTGAAGAGGGAGATTACATTGTGATCCATGACACCGGTGGATATACCTTCAGCATGTGGTCACGATACAACAGCAGACAAACACCGCGAATTATCGGGTACAACAACGACCGTTTCGATATCCTGAAAGAAAGGGAAACACACGAGGAGTTGCGGGGCTTTTGGGAATGACACTTGTCACTTGTCACTTCCCTTCTCCGGCGAACTGGTCATCCTTGTTTTTAAACAGGACATTGAATGTCGTCAGGCTGCCGTAGATCCGTGTGATATATTGCTGCATGTCAACCTTTTCCTGGTCGGTGAGATCGCTGGAGTTGAGTTTTTGTTCCAATACACGCAAGCGGTCGCGAACCATTACGATCTTATGAAAGAAGGCTTCCATCGGAACCTCCTTCTCCTTCAGTCCCTGTTCCCCAGGATAAAGCACAAGTTTGCCCCCTTTCCATTTTGAACCGATCGGGACGGTCTCGTGGATGTCGCTGAAGCGCTGCAGCACCCGGATAAGGCCTTTCTCGATTTTCTCGTAAGTGACCATCTCCGGTGATGTTTCCACGGCTTCAATGGTCTCCAGCCCTTCATAATCGCGGAGGATGATCCTGGTACCATGCTCGATGAATGTAATTTCCCAGGCATCCGAGCGAACCTGGATGATGACCCCTTTTCCGAACTGGGGATGTTTGACGCGGGATCCGATCCCTAAAATTGTTTCCGGCATGATTTTAATTTTTTAAGATTAACCGCAGTCGCGGAGACGCAGAGGATTCACAATCAATAATTTATTTCTCTGTGACTTTGCGACTCAGTGGTAAAAAAAGGCTTTCAAGATAACCTCTGGGATTATTTATTCCTGATACATCTGACTAAAAACCCTGAATTTTTATCATTAGTACTGAATACCACGTCTTTAGACCCTTTCGCGAACAGTACATTCGTAGCAACCGTATCATTAATTTGCCCGGATGACCAGCAGCCACCCCAATGATCAATCCCCAGGCATGTTCCGTCAGGATACCTTATGCCGCTCAACAATGTTGATACACTACCCTTATTCATTGCCGATTTATCATCATGCGCCAGTCCCATGGTATGCATGGATTGCATTTTCAATCCGGCAACATCGCTCCCTCCCAGTGATTTGATCATCAAGCTCCACTCTTTTTCTGATGGAAGATGCCAACCTTTTGGGCAGGCAGTCCGGGCAGCATTCCAAGAATAGAGTCTGCCAAAATTTTCCTCGTGTTCAGGCATGTTGTTGTAAGCCCAACTTCCAGCTGGTACACTAAACCTCAGGTTTTCAGTCATCCATGTCTGCTTTCCGATCTTCAGCCAGCTATAAACATGTCCATCGCGGGTATCTGAGATTGTTCCTTTCTCCTGGGCATTGAGTATCAATGACAGTAAAGTAAAGCCTGCAATCAAGGTCAATGGAGTCAGGAAGGCATTAAATAGATGAGATCTGTGCATCATTGTTCCTTTTTTTTACCGTAGTTTATGAATCAGGTTGCACCTTTGCAGTTTCTATTTGTAAACGGGATGTAAAAGTAGTCAGAAAATTGCAAATCATTCCAATTGCCTCCTTAGAATGTCTATTTTTGTAAAACAGAATAAATACCAGGTGAAATGATCGTCGTTACAGGAGCCGCCGGATTTATCGGGAGTTGCATGGTTGGAAAACTCAACAACAAGGGAGTCAAAGACCTTGTGATGGTGGATGATTTTTCGAAAACAGAAAAACACCCGAACATTGCCAATAAAATATTTCTCGACCAGGTTGACCGCCGGCAGTTTTTTTCCTGGCTTGATAAAAATGCAGGGGAGGTAGAATTTATCTTTCATATCGGGGCCCGTACAGATACGACCGAATTCAACATGGCTGTGTTCGATGAACTCAACCTGAGCTACACAAAAAAAATATGGAATGCCTGCAGTGAATACAGGATACCAATGATTTACGCCTCCTCTGCCGCCACATACGGGGATGGTTCGCTGGGGTATGACGACACCGACAACAACCTCATTGACCAATTGCAGCCGTTGAATCCGTATGGCATTTCCAAGAATGAATTTGACAAATGGGCGCTTCGTCAAGCAGAATCTCCACCGCGTTGGTACGGGTTGAAGTTTTTCAACGTCTTTGGTCCCAACGAATATCATAAAGGGAGGATGGCGTCGGTCGTGTTTCATGCTTTTAATCAGGTGGGCAAGGGGACGGGTGGACAGGTGGACAAGGGGACAAGGGGACAAGGGGACAGGGGGACAGGTGGGCAAGGGGACGGGGTGGTGAGGTTGTTCAGGTCGCATCATCAGGATTATTCAGATGGCGGGCAGTTGCGTGATTTCATCTACGTGAAAGATGTGCTCGATGTGCTCTGGTACCTGATGCAAAACCCCGTTGAAAGCGGAATCTACAACCTCGGGACAGGGAAGTCCCGGACTTTTTTGGATCTTGGCAATGCAGTTTTTAAAGCGCTGGACTTGTCACCCGCTATTGAATTTATTGATACTCCGGCAGATATTCGTGACAAATATCAGTATTTTACGGAGGCGAAGATGGATAAGCTCCGGGCAACCGGCTATTCAAAACCTTTCTACACGCTCGAAGCTGCGGTAACAGAATATGTACAGGGGTACCTGGTGGAACGGATCTGGTATTAAGGCGTGACGGGTGACACGTGACTGCTGACTGCTGACTGCTGACTGCTGATTGCTGACTGCTGACTGCTGACTATTTCACAAAAACTAACAGAGCCTTGATCAGACATTAAGTTTTTATGTGAATCAAGAGTTAAAAATCAAATAAATAAAAGCTGCAGCCAATTTGCCAAATACATGAACAAGAAGGCCTTTGGCTGATCGTACTTTATTCGCTCTTTGAAAATCTGTTTTTTCTATCAACCAATTGAACCATCCT
>JAUXWT010000052.1 GCA_030681475.1 Bacteroidales bacterium
CATTGATATTTGGTTGGGCTCCAACTTTCACAGACTTTCTCAGAAAATCCTTGTAATATTCCGTTTTGCAGAATAAGTTGAGGAATCCGGGTAAAAGTTTCGATTTATCGACCTTGAATTTTATTAGATAGCCAGCGAAAACAGACAAGCCCATTTCTTTTTTGTAAAGTAATGTTTTTCCTACTGTTGCTCCAGTTCTTGCAAATAGGAAGTCATCATCATCAAGGAGATAATCGAAATAATTTTCCATATTGATAGAAACGAAATCTGATGAATTTAAGGCACCTTCATCATTCATATCCGTTATTCTTATGTACCTTGGAGTATTAGGGACATATGGAATTGATGGTGCGTTGGCTCCATATTGTGGTCTTTGTAATAAACAATCTTTAAGTAATGTAGATTTTGAATGTGGTTTCGATTTTATTTTTGAGTCAATTAAGCATGTCAACAGTAATGATAAATATGCATGAATGATTTTGTGTTTTTCGATCATTTCATCCCCCGTCCATAGCAACTCCGCCAGTTTGGGTTGCTGGTCTTTGGGTGGGATTAGGAATTCTTGGTTTTTAAGCGTTCCCCAATTTATTGTTGGAGAAAGTGATCCGACAGAAATATCGATAGCCCGATGCATGAACAGATCCGAATGAAGAAAGAATGGAAATAAGTTAGAATCGATGACCTCAGGGTTTGCTCTCAAAACAAGGGAGTGTGCAGAACATATCCCGTTAAATTCTGACAACGCTGCTTTTCGCTGATAGGCTCTCCGTCTGCCGAAGATAACATCCCCCTTGTAAAACTTCAATTTCGTGCCATCGACATCAGCAGGTTTACCGGTTCGTCTAATATGAATCGTGTCGGGATCCAGGTGTTCAAGACCAACATAAATATCAAGGTTAGAGTCTTTCGGTTCAACCCTTTCAGAAATGCTCTTGGCAATTTGCTCAAAACGGAATTTACTCCAGGATGAACGGTCAATGTTCCTTATATCCAATAGTTCAGACATTTTTACTTTAATTCCGTTAAAAGCTTGTTGATAGAATATTTGAGATCAGATGAGGATTTCTTCCACTCTTCGATCAATTCGGGCAGGCCTTTTTGTATTTCTCCATTATTTCGGACATTTGACAGATATAGAGAAATGTTCAGGCTCGCCTTGTGATTTAAAACTTCCTCTATCGATCTGATTGCAGAAAAGCCTTCAATTTCATTATAATAATGATAAGCTTCTGCAATTTTTTGTATATGCTTTTCCTCAAGATAGCTGACCGCTTTCTCGGTTCTGACCTCCTCAACGGCGTTGATAAAAAGGATCTTTCCTTTCCGGTTTTCAGGCTTGTTTGTCCTGCATATGAGAAGGCAACTTTCCATTGGTGAATTATAGAAAAGGTTGGGTCCAAGCCCGACTACTGTATCAACCACATCGCTTTTGATCATTTTCCGACGCATTTCCGCCTCTGCATCGCGAAAAAGAACCCCATGTGGCCAAAGAACAACACATCGGCCTAATTCCGGATCAAGACTTTTTTGAATATGTTGCTGAAAAGCATAATCCGCCGTGCCTTGCGGAGGAGTTCCCCAGATATTCCTTCCATATGAGTCATTTACGAATCCTTTCTGGTCCCATGCTTTAATACTGTACGGAGGGTTTGCCAGGATAATATCAAATTGCTTAAGCCGGTCATCCTCGAGGAAAGCGGGATTGGTCAGTGTATTACCCCGAACGACCTGGAAGTCTTCAATCCCATGCATGAACATGTTCATCCGTGCGATAGAGGAAGTGATTAGGTTAATCTCCTGCCCGTACAATTTTAATGATCGGTATTCTTTCCCGGCATTTTTCAACTGGAGGGCGCAATTCAACAATAATCCTCCAGAACCGCAAGTAGGATCATAAACACTTTCACCCGGTTGAGGATCCGCTATCAGTGTCATCAATCGAACCACCGTACGGTTGGTATAGAATTCTGCTGCCGTATGGCCGCTGTCATCGGCAAATTGTTTGATCAGGTATTCATATGCATTGCCTAACTCATCTTGCGGGACATTTTTAATGCTAAGACTGTGCTGGGAGAAATGTTCAACCAGGTTTATAAGGGTTTCATCGCTCAATCGATCCTTGTTAGTCCAAGGGGCATCGCCAAATATCCCGAATAGTTTTTCCTGGTTGGCTTTTTCAAGGTCACGCATGGCCTGTTGCAATGCTTGTCCTACATTCCGGGTAACAGAACGAACATCCTTCCAATGAGAGCCATTGGGAACTTTAAACCGGTGATTTTCGGCGAAGGAGGCGTAATCCAGATCTCCGCCGCTATCTTCTATGGCTTGTTCATATTCCTCGTCATAAACATCGCAGATCCGCTTAAAGAAAAGCAAAGGGAAGATGTATTGCTTGTTGTCGCCGGCATCCATATGTCCACGCAGGAGAGTAGCCGCACCCCAAAGATATTTTTCGAGTTGTTGTTGAGTCATTTTAAATCAATCCGAACTGCTTTAATAACACATTGAATTTATCCTCTGCCTGCCAGGCTTCATTTGCAGCATGTTCCAGTTGCAAAAGCGCTTCTTCCAGCGTTGGCAGGTCATCTTTAATAATTTTTTCAATATAAAGAGGGATGTTCAGGTTGTAATCTTTTGACCTGATCTCTTCATGGCTAATGACACGAACATGGTTTTCAACGTCCAGGTAATTGTTGTACCACTCAAATATTCGTTCTACGTGTTCCTTTTCTAGGAAATTTTGTGCTCGGCCTATACGAACCTGATCTGAAGCGTCAATGATGATAATTTTATCCTTTTTTCTCTCAGGTTTATTTTTCCTGAACACAAGGACAGAGGCTGCAAGAGGCGTTCCGTAAAAAATGTTCGGTCCCAAACCAATGATGGCTTCCAGTAGATCCATTTCGATAATGGTTTGCCTTATTTTTCCTTCGGCACCTTTCCGGAACAATGGTCCATGAGGTAAAACTATTGCCATTCGGCCTGTTTCTGGTTTCATGGATTTAATCATATGCTGAACCCAGGCCATGTCACCATTTCCTTTCGGAGGTACACCAGCAATATTTCTTCCATAAGGATCATTTACCCATTGTTCTGCCCCCCATTCTTTCAACGAAAATGGAGGATTTGCAATTACACAGTCGAATTGCTGAAGCCGGTCATCCTCAAGAAACGCGGGTTGACGAAGAGTATCTCCCCGGATGATCTGGAAATCCTCGATCCCATGAAGGAACATATTAATCCGGGAAATGGTAGAAGTGGTCAGGTTCTTTTCCTGGCCATACATTTTGAGTGTCCTGAAATCCAGCTTTTCCTTTCTTAAATGATCTATACATTCCAAAAGCATTCCCCCTGTACCACAAGCAGGATCATAAATCGATTCATTTTCTTTCGCATCAATGATCAGTCCCATCAGGTGAACAACAGATCTGGGGGTGTAAAATTCGCCTGCCTTTTTATTTGTCAGGTCAGCGAACTGTTTGATAAGGTACTCATATGATTGACCAAGGATATCAGGATCCACGGCTGAATTTGAAAAGTTGTACTGTGAAAAGTGCTCGATAAGGTTTATAAGGAGGGAATCCGGGAGTTTTTCCTTGTTGGTCCATTGAGCATCACCGAATATTCCATAAAGCATTTCAGGGTTGGCTTTTTCAATCTCACGGAATGCATTCTGCAAGGCCTTGCCGACATTGACAGTCACTTCGCGAACATCAATCCAATGGCATCCGGTCGGGATGATGAACCGGTGAAACTCCGGAAGATTGGCGTAATCCGTATCTCCTGCTGATTCCTCTATCGCCTGGGAGTATTCTTCGTCATAAACATCCGATATTCTTTTGAAGAAAAGCAAAGGAAAGATATAGATCTTAAAATCAGCGGCATCTACCGGGCCTTTCAGAATCCATGCAGCTTTAGAGAGGTGTTGTTCGAGTTGTGAGAGCGTAATTTTAGTTTGTTTCATTATTATTTCTTAGTTAATTCCTTAATGGAATTGATACAAGAGTTGATATGAGGTTGATAATTTTGCTGAATAGATCCTTTTAATGGAAATTGCTTTACATGTAAAACAGGGAATAGGGGAGTCGATCCAACCATAAACTGTTTTCCACAAATATCGAGAAAAGGAGCTTTCCCTGTTGGCTCATAGTATCCTTTCTGAAGACCTTTCGGTTTTGGGTGGGAATTTTTTAGGTAAAGTTCCGAGGAGGAATAAAGACTGAAATACTGCAACCAGTAATTTACCTGTTGCGAGAGTGCAAAAATCATTTCAAAGTTACCCAGGTTTAATATTTTCCTGATCTCATTGATACCATTGCTGGCAATGTCTTGAGGAATTAGTACAGTTTTACCGGAAGGGGCATGATTAAGTTCCTCGTTGCAAAGGTTGGTAATGTAATACTCGTTAGCCCTAAAATGATAACTTGTAAGGAATCCCATATATTCGAACAAGGCCGCAGCTAGGTTATATTTGCTGAGTTCTGGGCCCTTTTTTGGAATTGGTCCGAAAAAATAATTTGCAAAAAAGCATGATT
>JAUXWT010000057.1 GCA_030681475.1 Bacteroidales bacterium
CGTTCCAGTTCTGGTCATTTCAGTCAATTGATCTCGTTCTTCCTTTGTAAGAGTAACCTTATATGTAGTCATAGCCTTTTTTCGGCTAAGATACGAAATTATTGTAATTACGTCATATTAATTGTGACGTGACACTAGGTTCTGATTTATATCTATTGATTATCAGCTTTTCTTAAACTCTCTGCCTCGTGCCGTTGTCTTGAAAATATTTCAATTTCGGAGGTAGAAGTAAAGAATACTGAAGTGACCAGCCCAATCTGATTGTCATCTGATAAAAAAGTTATATCTTTACCCGCCACAACCTGTTTTTGTTGTAACTTTTTATAAATCCGCATGTTATGACTGATCATCCATAATTCTCCTGGTCATGATCAACAGATTAGAAAATAATTGAAAAAATCCCTCTGAAATATTATGATTAGAAAAATGCGATCACGACTTGCCCCAGTACTTCCTCCGGTGTTACTCATCAGCCTGTCAATCTTCTTATTTGGCCCTGCAACAGTATATAAAGGCAATGCGGTTGAATTTGGATTTCCACTGAGTGATCTCCTTTCTGTTTACCTCATCCCTGGCATAATCTTAGTGTTACTTCTGATTGGTATTAGTCTGGTGTTATCAGAAAGATTGTTGCGCTGGTATATTTCAATCTTGTTTGCAGGTGGATTATTATTATACATCCAAAGTAGCTTCCTGATATGGAATTATGGACTGTTTGACGGTAACCTGATTGATTGGAGTAAATACCGGTGGCAGGGATATTTCGACCTCTTGATATGGCTGGTAATCCTTATTCTGGCATTGGCATTCAGAAAAAAAATTCTTCGATTTTCTTCCCTTGTATGTTGGTCGCTGATTTTACTTCAAGGCGTTTTATTTATTGTTCCGGCTTCCAGCCAAAATAATAAACCCGTTGAAACAAACTCCGGTTGGGAAATACCTCCAGACTTGTATAACTATTCTGATTCGCTCAATGTCATACACTTTATGTGTGATGGTTTCCAAACAGATGTGTTTCTCGAGTGCATTAATGAGAATTCCTTTGAATCTACCCTTGAAGGGTTTACAGTCTTCCGGGAGAACATTACGAATGCTGATAAAACCTCGATCTCCATCCCTTCAATTTTTTCAGGTGATGTATATGATGGGTCAGTACCAGTTGGGGAGTTTTTCCACAAAAACATTTCAGAAAAGGGTTTTCATAACATCCTGTATCAAAATGGGTTCAAAGTGAACTTCATCCCTCATATCAGCATGCCCCAAACCAATGTGACCAACTATTATACTATTCCTACCTTATACAAAAAGTCGGAGAAGGACGAATGTGTCTATAAAGCCGCGTATCTCCTCGACATTGGTTTATTTCGTGTTATGCCTCATTTCGTAAAACAGGTCATCAACAATGGCGGAAATTGGAGGATAAGCACCTTCTTTGCAGAGTCCTCTAACCAGCAAATTCGTTCGGTCGTGGCATTCATGCAAGATTATACTAAAAAAATAGTGGTTTCAGGATCAAAGCCCGTTTACCATTTTATCTTTCTTTATCCGCCGCATCCTCCTAATGTGATCGAAAAAGACGGGACGATTGCCAGTGAAATCCTGCCGCCAACCAGGGAAAATTACAAATCACAGGCAACCCATACTTTGAACCTTTTCGTTGATTTTCTCAATGGACTAAAACAAAATGGACTGTTTGAAAAATCACTGATCATATTGCAAAGCGATCATGGCGCTTTGTTTCAACCGATAATAAACGGTAATGAGATACTTCTTGAGACTGGTCGCATTCCAACCATGCTTGCCATTAAGCGACCAAATGAAAAAGGGAATTTGAAATTCTCTGATGCCCAAACCATGAATGCCGATGTTGCTGCAACCATTTTGGACTTTCTGAAGATTGATCATAAATTTAATGGTACTTCTGTCTTTTCAATCGATACAATGAATAATCGGCCAAGGGATTTTGTTACCGAATCCAAAAGGTATACAATTCTCGGGAGTATCTACAAATCAACTTCATGGATAAATTCAGTAGGTTTAAAGTCCCCGAAGAGGAATCCTGTTTACACCTGGGATTCGGTAATTTCATTTGGGTTGATGGGGAATGCTGAAATATTCCAGGATACGGGATGGAGTGTCCCTCGGTCTAACGATCAATGGAACAACGGAAAACTCAGTCGGCTTAACTTTGTCGTAAATGAAACGGAATCCGACATTTTGCTGGAGGCAACATTTACACCATTCCTTTCAACTGGTAAACTCGACACCCAGCGTGTCAACATATTAGTGAACAATAAAATGGTCGGGCAATGGGTATTAACAGAAAATTGCCTCCAATCAAAAACAGTTCTGATACCAAATAAAATCCTGAATGGAAAATCATTGGATCTCAGTTTTATATTCCCGGATGCAACATCACCTACGTCCTTGAACCTCGACCAAGATCATAGGCTCCTCGCAATCAAAATGAAAAAAATGCTGTTACGTCAAATCCATTTCCAATATTCACTTGGGCAGATTCTTCGCTTCACCGGTGAGTGCCCTTCTCAGAAATACCTGGTTGAAGGATGGTCTGATCCTGAACCACAACATCGCTGGACGAACGGACCGGAAGCCCGGTTAAGGTTCTCTTTTCCTGCTAAACCTGTCCGCGACCTTCGCCTCCGTTTACATGGTAATGCATATACCGGGAAAGGAAAAATCAAATATCAACCAGTGACTGTTATTGCCAATGAGCAGATTGTAGCAACATGGCAAATGCAAGGTGATGACTGGTACACTGCCGATATTCCTGTAAAACTGGTAGCTTCCGGGTCGCTCAACGTGACTTTCCGTATTGAAAAACCAATGTCCCCTAAAGATGCAGAAAACTCTGCTGATACACGCCAACTGGGACTGTCTTTGAGGGAGTTGGTCATTGAAGAAAAGAATTAATGGAGTAATCAAAATATATGCAACAAACTATTCACCAAAGCTCTTTCCGCGACCCATCCGGATTCCTTTTTTTTAAAAAGGGAAAACTGTTACGCCAGGTAAACACTTGCTATCAGAAGGATTACGGATTTCTTATGAATTCGGGACTTTATGAAAAATTATGTAAAGAAAAACTTCTGGTCCGCCACAATGAACTCGAAAATCATAACGGCCTGAATGACAGTATATTTAAAGTAATCGCACCGGAATTGGTCAGCTTCATCTCCTATCCCTACGAATGGTCATTCGGCCAGTTAAAAGATGCCGCCCTTGCCACCCTGGAAATACAAAAAATTGCCTTGCAGCACGGTATGACGCTTAAGGATGCAAGCGCTTTTAATATTCAGTTTCATAAAGGCAAGCCCATATTCATTGACACGCTGTCTTTTGAAAAATACCAGGATGGTAAACCATGGGAAGCTTACAAACAATTTTGCCAGCATTTTCTTTCCCCCCTTGCCCTGATGAGTTATACGGATATCCGGCTGAACCAGTTGCTCAAGTTGTATATGGATGGCATCCCGCTTGATTTAACATCCAGCTTATTGCCATTCAAAACCAAAATGAAATTCCTGTTGCTGATGCATATTCATCTTCATGCCCGGTCGCAGAAGAAATATGAAAGCAAAGGAACCGCCTCGAAAAATATCAAAATCAAGCTTTCCAACCTGACGGCCCTTGTTGAAAGCCTGAGTTATATGGTCAGGAAATTAAGGTTGAAAAATCAGGGTACCGAATGGGGTGAATATTATTCTTTTACCAATTACAACGACCGGTCATTTACACATAAAAAGGAGATCATCGCCGGGTTTCTTAAGGAAATACATCCGGCAACCCTGTGGGACTTAGGCGCCAACACCGGCGAATTCACCCGCATTGCCGCCCAACAGGGGGCGAATTGTATGGCATTTGACATAGATCCGCTGGCAGTCGAATCCAACTACAACGATATTAAAAAAAATAATATCGAAAACATTCTGCCCCTCGTAATGGATCTTACCAACCCCAGCCCGGCGATCGGCTGGAATAACAAAGAGCGGTTGTCTATGACAAAACGGCCGCATCCCGACGCAATTCTGGCGCTTGCCCTGATCCACCACCTGGCCATATCCAACAATCTGCCACTGGCCAGGATAGCGAAATTTCTCAGCAAACTAAGCCGGCATCTGATCATAGAGTTTGTGCCGAAAACAGATACCCAGGTGAAAAAATTACTCGAATCCAGAAAAGATATTTTTGAGGAATATGATGAACTGCACTTCGAAAAAGAGTTCTCCTCATTTTTTGAGATAAGCGCCAAAGAGAAAATCCTGGAATCCGAAAGATTTGTATATCTGTTGAAAAGTAAAGATAAAAAGTTTAATTTTGCCGGTACGACAACCCATTGATATTGAATCTTAATCCGTTTGACGTAAAAATTTCGACACATGAATACAATTTTAATGAGCATCCTTGGCATCCAGTTTTTATCGATACCCCTCTCCATCTTAGTCTATATTGATCCGGGAACGGGCAGCATTATTCTCCAGGCGCTTGTTGCCACGGTAGTAGGTATTGCCATTGCCGTCAAGCTTTTCTGGCACCGCCTGCTTAAATTTTTCGGACTGAGAAAAGGAAGCCCTGCTGATCCCATTTCCAATCAGGACGACCTTCCAAAAAAGTCATAATCCCCTCATGCGAACAGGTTACACCAGGCTCCTGTTTTTCGTTTCTGTGGCTTTGCTGATCAGTCCCCCCGGCTTTTCATCTGTTGAATCCCCGGCACAGTCAACGCCTGATTCTTTGCTCCAGACTCCAACGCTTCAACTCGGCTGGCATGAGAACCAGGCTGAACCTGCTTCATGGAAAGCGCTGGCCGGAAAAAAAAACGACACGGATGATTGGCATTCTTTGATCACGAAATCAGAAAACGGTCTGCATTTATCAAACCACCTCCGTGTCAACGGTACTATCCATGGAGAGCCGATTCACAGCAGCAACCTGGCAAAAACAGGACTGCAATTGCGGCAATTTTTTGAGAATACTGACCAACCCTATTGCTTTAAAATGGCGATCAGCCTGACCAATCGCTCCGGTACCCCATTTATTCCGCTACCCGCTGATAACCTGACGCTGACCCTTGGGCCCGGATTGGGTCAAACAGTGATGGCACAATCATCCGCTACACCTTCCATTTACGCGTTTGTTGAACCTGTGGCTTCCTTGAACGGACAAATATCAACCTACCGCGATGGCTCCACCCAGCCCCGCATACTCGGCTGGAGATCGCCGCAACTGGGCTGGGCTGGTCTGCACGACCGTTATTTTGCACTGTTGATCCTCCCTGCAGAACCTGCAAAAGCCCAGGCATCCTTGCCATTCTCTCAAACCGTGGTGAAATTCAGTTCCCCTGACCACGGAACAATGCCTGCTGTGATAGACCTGCCGTCGCTTTTTTTTAAATTATCTGTCTCTCCGCTAACCCCGGGACAACAAATCAGGTGGGAATTTCTGGTATTTTCCGGGCCCAAGTCGCAGGCCGTACTGTCTTCAGCGCCGGTCAACCTTGACTCACTGCTGTTCTCAGGACTCTGGAACTGGATGCGATGGATCTGTTTCGGACTGATGCGGCTTCTTTCCATCATTCATCTGGTTATCCCGGGATGGGGCTGGTCAATCATCATGCTGGCGCTTATTGTGCGGATCTTGTTGTATCCTTTTGCGAAAAAGGCGTTGATCAGCCAGCAACGTTTTGTGGAGGCTCAGAAAGTGATGTTACCGGAGCTGACAGAGATCAAGAAAAACTGGAAAGGCGGGGAACAAAGTGAGCGTGTCCTGCAACTATATAAAAAACACAATGTGAGCCCGTTGGCCGGTCTGAAACCACTCATGGTCGTACTCATCCAGTTGCCCATCCTCATTGCGCTCTTCCAGGTCCTGGGTGTCGCTTTCGAATTGCGCGATGCCGGTTTCCTGTGGATCCGCACCCTGGCCGAGCCGGATAAACTGTTTTCATTTGGATTTAACATCCCGCTATTGGGCAGCGATTTTAACATCCTGCCGGTGCTGATGGCCGTGGTTACCTTGCTCTCCTTCAAATTATCACCGGCGCCATCCGCAGAAAAAAAAGGTCAGGTAACTCAAAACCTCTTCCTGATCGCCATGACACTGGTATTCTTCCTGCTGTTTTATTCCTTTCCCGCAGGGATGGTGCTTTACTGGACATTTGCCAATGTATTCCATATCATGCAGCATCGGTTGATGAAAGTATGAAGGTTACTATTCTTTAATACTTATAAAAACTTCTATTAATTCTGCCCTGATTCCATATTCTAACATGTCGAGATATTCAATTGTCGTATTCAACCCGCTTTTTTCTTTTATAAAATCAACAATATCAAATCCCCAGTGCATTGTTACAGGCGAACCTTTCAAATCAACAGGATTTTCATGCCATTCAGGTGTTTTCAGAAAAACAGGGTTATTATCCTCTCCCTTTACTGCCCAAATTTCAGTGGGCTTATGGCGGTTAATGATGGGGACGGTGAACACATGAGCGCCCCCTTTCTTCAGTGTACGGGCTATTTCAGCGAATGCCTTTCCCGGATCATATAAATGTTCCATAACATCCTGTGTAACCACAAGATCAAGAGACTCATCATCAAACGTCTGATTTTCTAAATCCTGGTTCTGGCAATCATTTACATACGAACCCAATGGCTTATCAGTAAAATATTGGGAGGCAACATATTTGTTTACATTTCTTTTTAATTTGATACTGGCTCCTCTTTCGGAAGGAGAAGATTCGTGAACATAAAAATTTCTCCAATTCGAAAAATATCTTTCAATGACAAACATTAGCGCTCTTTCACGGGGAATTGAGGAGCAATTGCTGCATAAAAATGAATTTCGCAGATAGCTGTTATATGACTGAAATTTAACTTCTTTGTCACAACAAGGACAATAACCGGTAAGGGAATAATAAAATCCATCCGGTAATAAATAATCTAATGCAATGCTTTTAATTTTTTTTACAAATTCTTCCATTCTAATTATTCATTGATCAATGGTTTTTTTATAACATCACGCATTGCTTCAAGATAGCTATAACCCCAACGTTCGTCAGGTTCGAGATAATTCCCTTCCGCCCATTCATTCCAGGCATTGATCATGACAAGATTTTCTTCCTCACACAGATCCATCGTCTTGAATTTTTCAATGGATGCCTGCAGATATTTTGCAAATAATTGAGGCGTACTGTTTTTGATAATAATTCCATTGTTATTTCTGCGTGGTGAATTATCCCAGTTGACAAAAGAACAGGGGAAACAGGGATATGGAAATTCACGGGAACCCATTTGTTCTTTTGCCGTGGAATAATTATAGATTTTAAGTTTGTTGCTGATAATTCCTTGTGACAAATTATTGACAAATTTTGCCAGGAGTCTTTTATCCTCCAGTATATATGGCAAAACCCCCAACTGAGGTTCAAAATTCAGGATGCCGTCAAATCCGAATTTTCGGGGATCCTCCATGCCGGTATTTGAATTGGAAGCGATCAGGTAAGGCTCATTCACATTGTTTTTTGAACATTCCGATTTAAAGATTTCGACGAATTTTTCCAGTTTCGGAATATCAAACGGACGGTAAATAACAAAAACCGGACGGTTATTGATCCTGATATACCGGGGATCGCTGAATACAGTCATCAGCCAGTGCATATGATGAATATTATCAGGCTCTGAATAGGTTTGCTTGACGATGATCTCCTTCTCCTCACCCAGCCAGCGCCGGCTCCAGGTCTCATTCGCCCAGATCAGGTAAAACGGGAAATCAGGTTTGCCCGTCTTAAGCATGTTGTTGACAGGCAATTCCAATAATCGCTTTCCATTAAACCAGTAATGATAAAATGCAAATCCATGCAGTCCGAACGACTTTGCGAGTTCTGCCTGCATGCCCATGACTTCAGGATCCCTTAAATCATAATACCCGATCGATTCATGTGGCTTGTTTGGCTGATGATGGCCCCTGAACAGCGGCCGGCTTTTTTTTACGTTGGTCCATTCGGTAAATCCTGTACCCCACGCCTGGTCATTTTCAGGGATCGGATGGAACTGAGGAAGATATATTGAAATAAAACGTAGTTTTTTCATTTGATGTGATCTTGATTCTTTTTTATTTATTTCGTTCAGGATATTGTCTTAAGCCAGGATCTTGTATTGAATTTCTGTTTCGGTCAGTGATGTCATTTCAGGTAAATATTTATCCGCCAGGGACTTATTCGCAAAATAAATTTCATCTACATTTTTGTAATTCTCTGCAAACCAGGTACGCCAATTTTCCTGATACCATGCACCGTATAATACTTCGATCCCCAGTTGTTCCATACCCGATACCGCAGGTTCGGTTTGTTGAAAATTATCCGGCAGGTACTTGACCATATAACCCTTCTCCAAAAATTCCCGGATTATTGCGGCTGGCTCCTCTTTTCCGGCAATCCCAAACCTATCGGGAACGGAATGGCCAATCATCAGCGCCGTCAATTTGTCTTTACTTCTGTCACGTGCCCTGAACAGATTCTCATCCCTGTCATAATGATTTTTACTCAATTCCTCTTTCCATTTTAAATAAAAAACCTTCTGATTATCATCCTGTTTCTTTTTTACTCCCTGGGTAATATCTGTTCCGTGCGAAATTCCTTCAAAATGTACCACCCTCGATTTTGGCTGATATACAGTACGAAACCCTTGCAACCTGATCTGCATGGCCAGGTCGGTATCTTCATAATAAGCGGGGGCATATTGCGGATCAAAGCCTCCGAGTTTATCCCATAGGTCTTTCCTGACGCAAATACTGGCGCCTGAGCAATAATCCACATCCTTGAAATAGTTGTATTGGGGCAGGTCAGGATCGTCTTCCCTGCCATAATTCATGGCTGAGGCATCCCGGAATACGACTCCTCCGGCCTCCTGCAACTTTCCGTTCGAAAAGATCAGCTTTGATCCTGCCATCCCAACACCGGGCGCCTCTTCCATCGTTCTCATGAGCCAATAGAGCCACTCCGGCTGTACCAGGGTGTCGTTATTCAGAAAGATCAGATATTTCCCCTTTGCAGCCTTTGCCGCCTTGTTGCAGTTAAATAAAAAACCCAGGTTTGATTCATTCCGTATTGTATGGATATTTCTGACATATTGATCGGAAAATCTTGTATCGTCGTCAGAACAATCGTCAATGAGAATGATCTCATATAAAATTCCTTCAGTGGTTTTCAGGATCGAACTGAGGCAGCCGTAGGTGTATTCCCATTGATTGTGTACCGGGATGATGATTGATACCATCGGGTTAGTATCAAATTTGGGAAATTCAAGCAACGCTGTATTTTTTACAACGTTATTATGAACGGTTACTTCCTTTTGCGGTAAAATTACAGGCGAATTATTTTTTTCCTGATCATTTTTGAACAAAAAAAAACTTTTACATCGCTGAATGAACTTGTTACGAAATATTTGAAAAACACTTTTTGGCCGATTTTCGGCAAAATAATCAACAAGATCTCTGATTTTCTCTTTCACCGCCTCATACGAACAAATCGCCGAATTAAGTTGCTGTCCGGCCAGCCCCATTTCGCGTTGCAAAGCATCATCGTTTAGAAGAGTTATTATAAGCGATGCGAATTCACCCGGGTCGTCGGTGATCATAATTTGTTTGCCATGCTCTGCTTCAAATCCCTGTGCCCCGATCATGGTCGACACTACCGGTATCCCATGAGCCATGGCTTCATTCACCTTTCCCTTCATTCCGCCTCCGAACCGCAATGGCGCAACCGACACGGCGGCCATGTCAAGATAAGGCCTGGTTTCAGGTACGAAACCCGTCACTTCTATCCCGGGAATATTACCCAAAGCCAACACCTCTTCGGTTGGTTCGCTTCCGATGATTAAAAACCTGGCCTTAGGGCAGGCACGATGCACTGTTGGCCAGATTTCAGAGGCAAACCATTTTACAGCATCCGGATTCGGGTACCAGGCATAACATCCGATAAAGATCACAACCGGGTCCCTTTTCCCTGGTTTCCTGGGAGCAACGGGAACAATATTAGGGATAAGAAACACATTGCCGACCCGATCAACATTTGAAAGCAGGTGAAGGTCTTCCTTGCTCACGGCAATCGTTGCGTCGGCGGATTTATAAACTTCGAGTTCGTTTTTTTTGGTGATCAAAACCTGCGATTGTTCAATTTGCCCTAATCTTGCCTGCGATTCTTCCCTGGCATAATGCACATCCACGGAATCTACGATGGTAAAAGCGCCTGGCTGGGCCTTTCTGAAAAGAGGCATCAGTTCCTTTGCTACCCAATAAAGATTGAAGTATGCCCCCTGATATTTATTGTCATTGATCGAATTCCTGAAAGTATTCTCACTGAAGGGTAAAACACGGATTCCTTTTTCTTCAAGAAGTTTAAAATAAGGAGCCATCTCGTCTGTAAATGTCCAATTAATCTCATAAATGGTTTCTGCAATACAAAAGTCGATGTCCCAGAATTCAACCAGCATTTCGAGAATTGACACCAGCCTGCGTTCTCCTGAATTCTTATCCGGCCTGGGAATATTGTTGGCAACAAAAAGGATCTTTGGTTTATTTTCCATTTTTAATGATCTTAAAACGCTTCAAACAATTAAGCAGTTGAATCGGAACCCACATGATGAACTTTCCTACTTTGAATGTGTAAGAATTTCTGATCATGTCGGCCTCAGACGACAGGGGGGCATCAAATTGAACGTTTCGTCGCTCCGGGATTGAATTGTCTTCCGATATTTTGATCGAAACAAGAGTACACTTTTTTTTCAGCATCTCCAGCGCTTTATCTACTTCAACCTTTTCATTCACAGCCTCCTTTGTAGCTTCCAGCCACCGTAAACCATATTTCTGATCCGGTTCGAGGTGGGCGCCTTCCGCCCATTCGTTCCATGCGTTGATGAACACCAGCCGTTCATCGCCGGTGTGTTCGGCACGGGTGAGGGCAATAGTGGCCTTTAAAAAGAGCTTGTAAAGGTCAGGAGATGAATTGATAAATATAGCGCTGGAATTTTGCCTTCTCGGGGTATTATCCCAGGCAGGAAAAACCCCTCTGAAAAACTTATATTCGGGTTTGACAATCCTGGTCATATAGTTAACGATACTGGGATAGTTGATAATCCAATTATCCTTGATATCCTCATAATTCAGCCCGTTTGTTTCGGCGAACAGTTTGATATCCACCCTGCAACTTGGATGAAAATCGAGCGGAAACTGAACCGTACCGTCAAACCCGATCCGGGCAGGATCGATATCTTTGATGAAGTTGTTAACAGCGCAAAGATACAACTCCTCATTGATCTCCTTTTTGACAATGTTCCGCCATGTTTCTGCTGTTTTTTTTGGAACCGGCATACGATCGACCCTGTAAACCAGTACCAACAGCTTGTTGTTGACCCTGATGTATCTTTTGTCCTGCAAAACAGGGATCAACTGGTGAATAAAGTTTACATCATCCTCATGCGAATGAACTTGTTCAATCAGGATATGGGCGTCATTGCCATCCCATCTTCTGGTCCAGTTTTCATTGGCCCAGCAGATGCAAAAGGGGAAATCGGGCTGCCCGGAAGTCAGATTCTCATCCAGCGGCCTGTTCAGGAGCCGTTTACCATTGAAGTAGTAGTAATAGTAACAAAAACCATAAATACCATGTTCCCTGGCCAACCGGGCTTGTGCCTCCCGGACTTCGGCCACCCTCAGGTCATAAAAACCCAGATCGGCCGGCAGATGTGGCTGGTAATGTCCCCGAAAAACAGGCTTTGCTGCAGCTACATTCATCCACTCCGTGAATCCCTTTCCCCACCATTCATCATTCTCCGGGATCGGATGAAATTGTGGTAAATAAAAGGCGATTAATCGGGTATCATTCATTCAATAGGCCTCTATCATGTGAAATATGGCTGTAAAAATAGTTTATTTCACAGGATTTTGAATGATATAACGGTGGAATTATTACCCGCAGACTAATTTACTTGCAGTTCTTCTTGACCAGTTCAACCGCTACCGAATTTCCAAGTTGAGATGCCATGGTGAGATCGGCACAAGCCTCCTGCGTTAATCCTGATTTTAGGTACAATTGCCCCCTGTCAAGATAAGCTTCAGTCAGTTTGGGATCGAGGGAAATTGCCTTGTTCAAATCTGCAAATGCTTCATTATTACCTGTGTTCATCTTGCAGAACCCCCTTAAGTGATAGGCCTTTGCGTTTACCGAATCATATTGGATTGCCTTGTCTAAATCAGCGATTGCTTTCGCGAAATTATTTAACATTCTTTCACCTGTTGCACGACACATATAGGCATTGGCATTCTTTGGAAGTTTTTCAATTACGATAGAGTAATCCGAAACAGCCCCCTGATAATCTTTAACCATTGTTTTTGTATTACCGCGGTGCCAAATGGCGACGATATTAATGGTGGTATCCTTCTCTATTGCTTTGTCATAATCAGCAATTGCATCTTTATAATTGCCCGCTTTGGCTTTGGCCTCAGCCGATTCGTAAAGTTCTTTACTGGTTTTGCTGCTGCAGGCGGTGAGAATATACATTATCACAACGGCCAGTGAAAGGATCTTTTTCATAATAAATGTTTTTAATTATATCTGACTGGGTGTTAAACTAATAAACGTTAATGTTGCAAATAACTCAAGGATCATGAATATGAATACCGTAGTTCAGCAGGCAAAAATAAAAAGATTTTGTTGATTACCCGTGAAAAAAATCTATGGGGTTTAACGAAAGAAATATAATTTCAAAATCACCCACCATCCATGTAATTGTAAAATAGTTAGCTTTGTATTATTAAAAAGTTTCAAAATGCAACATAATGAACGTACCTTTATATGGTGTTACTTAATGGCCGACAAATATGATCCTCCCAAAGATATCAATCATTACCCCAACATTTAACGTTGGTGAATCTATTGAAGCAGTATTGCTGTCAGTCGCCAACCAAACGTATAAGAACATTGAGCATATCATTGTTGATGGCGCCTCAAAGGATAAAACGCTTTCGACCGTGCGCCGGTTTCAGAAAAAATATAAAAACATCCGGTTGTCGACCAAAAAGGATTCGGGGATCTATCATGCCATGAACAAGGGAATGGATATGTGCACAGGTGATTGGATCTATTTTATCGGCGCTGATGATGCCTTTTACAATGAGCATGTTTTGACGGAACTATTCGAATTGGGACTATTTCAGGAAGAGCAGGTTATATACGGAAATGTAGTTATAAAAGGGGATGCGCCTTGGGCAAAGGACAACACCATATACGACGGGCCTTTTAATTTGGAAAAATTATTCAGATGGAATTTATGTCATCAAAGTATCTTATATCCCAAAAGTGTTATCAAACTAGTAGGCTACTATGAAACTAAATACAAGGTTACCTCCGACTGGGATTATAATATTCGATGCTGGGCCAAATACAACTTTACATACGCAGATAAGATCATTGCATTTTTTACGACCGGGGGCAAATCGTCACAGGGTGGTGATTATTCCCTCCACCTTGATTTCCCGAACAATGTGATTAAATATTTTGACCTTGATGTGCTTGACTCAAATCTCTTTTTGGCCACATCTCAGTTTTATTACCCGATGTCACGTTACCGTGAAAATGAACATATTGCTAAAATTATGGAGTTGGAGACGGAAACCGGGAAATTAAAACAACAGATTTCAGATCAGCAAAATGAGCATGCTGAGATAATTGCTGAGATTCAAAATAATCATGTAACATCCGTTGGAACCATGCGTTCAGAATTTGATGAAGCCTTTACAAAATCAAAGACTGAGCATGAGCAAATCGTTTCAAAATTAACAGCAGAATCTGAAAACGAATTGAAGAATCTGAAAACTGAGTTCGATCAAGCTGTAAATGAATTAAAAGCTGCAAACGAAGATCAGGTAAAAAATATAACTGCCGGGTTTACACAAACCATTGTCAGTCTAAATGATGAACATGATCATTTTATTACTGATTTAAAAGCTAAACATGATCAGGTCATCGTCAATATGGAAGTCGAACATGAGTTTTCATTAAATTTGTTAAAAACCAATCATTTAGAATCGATCAATATCATTAAGGAGGGTTATGAAGAGATCGTCAGCGCGTTGAAGGCCAAACAACTTGCGGAAACGGAGTTCTTTAAACAAAAAGAGGCAGAGTTAATTCACCTTAATGAGGCCAGTAACCAACGTATTGTCTCCCTAGAAAGTACAATATCCCGGAATGAGCGACATTTCGATGAATTGGTTGAAAAATATAGCAATGATATCGTACGTCTTAATGAGGAGATGGTGAATCTCAAGAAGGAAATCCTGTATAAAAAACAAGAGATTGCTGAAATTTTCGACTCCTATACCTGGAAAACAGGGAAAATCCTCCTATCTCCTGCCGTTTTTATTGCCAAGGCAATGAAACCCAAAACCCAAAACCCTGAATAAAAAATTGAACATCTGCCATGTACAAGGAATTCTCTAAGACCCTGCATATTCTCGACGAAAAAATTCTGAACCTTGACGACAGGCAAATACAGCAAGGATTCGAATCGGTTCCCCTCGAAATTTTCAGTAAGCTTCAGATTGATCGTCCTGCCGAATTCCCAAACCTGATGAAATGGTTGCCGGTCATGCCCTCCACGGCAGTCCAGCAATCATGGACAGGTAATTCAGATCATGAATTGATGAAGCAGTCCGTAAGCTTCCTCAAAACAACTGTAGGTAAGTATCATGAAATCGCAGGCAAACCATTAAATCGTGGTCATGTCCTGGATTTTGGCTGCGGATGGGGCAGGCTGATCCGATTGTTATATAAATATGTTCCTGCCGAAAGTATCTATGGTGTTGATCCATGGGACCAATCCATTGATCTGTGTCATCAAACGCATCTTCATGGCAATATTGCTCTTTCCGACTACCTTCCCGTATCCCTTCCGGTTCCCTCATCAATTAAATTTGACCTGGTGATCGCCTTTTCCGTTTTTACTCACCTCTCTGAAAGAGCCTTTAATGCTTGTGCTGAAGTAATCCAGCAATACATGTCACCAAATGGCGTTTTGGCATTGACAATCAGACCCGTTGAATTCTGGACATTCATTCATGGAACAACCCCGTTCTTTGCTAAAATAGATCTTTCTCAAAAGCTTGAGGATCACGAACAACGAGGGTTCGCATTTTTTCCTCATGAGCGGGAAAAAGTTTTAGGAGATATAACCTATGGTGAAAGTACAGTTTCCATCGATTACCTGATGAACGCATTTTCAGGAATGAAGCTATGCGGAATCGAATGGAGTGAAATCGATCCGTTGCAAATCGTCGTTTTTCTGCAAAAAGGCACGGAATAATCGCCGTTATAATAAACGTATAATATTTATAATCAGTGTATTGTCAGGAAAATCCAAATATGAATGCCAGGCATAACCCGGATAAATACAATTTAAATCCATGGAAAACTAATGTCATGGAAGGCGTTTCAATCTTTACGGCAATTAAAAACCGCAAAGAGTCATTTGAAGAGCCCCTGAAGACCTGGCTTGCCCAGGACCAGATTGACGAGATCATTATAGTAGATTGGGATTCGAATCAATCACTGGTTCAGATGGTTGAAAAATATCAGAATGGTAAAATATTTCTGGCTGTTGTGAAAGATCAGCCAAAATGGATCCTCTCTTTTGCCTATAACCTTGCGGCAAGGCTTACGACACGCAACCATATCCTGAAGATAGACGCAGACGTTAAGATCCTGCCGGGATTTTTCGACATGCATGTCATCGAACCCGGTAAATTTTATTGCGGTAATTGGAGGATTCGGCGAAACGATAATGAAATGCACTTGAATGGCATCACTTTCCTTCACAGGGATGATTTTTTCAAGGTCAATGGTTATAATGAGTACATTAAATTTTATGGCTGGGATGACAGCGACCTGTACCGGCGTCTCGAAACGGCCGGTGTGAAACGCAACGACTTTGACCTCGACACGCTATATCACATACCCCATGGAAACCGTACCCTGTTCCAGGATCAGCGTAATTACCTGCAATCAATCCCGGAAGAAGAAAGAGCTACATTCGCCACTTTTGTAAACAGGCATCTTGGAAACACATACGGAAAATGGTCACCATCAAGGAAAATGATGGAGTTCAGCATAACACCCCAGAATGATCATTTAATTACCTGTTGTCAGTCGGGCATCGACGAAAACCCGATAACACCGGCACTGATCCTGGAAAGTGAAACTGTTGCGCTGAGAGAGCGACTCGAACTCCTCGGTACAACGTACTCAGAAGATTTACTGAAGAAATTGACCCGTGAAGAACTTCTGGAATTATATATGCGTCATTTCTTAAAAAAGCCTGGTTAACTTTCATCCGGATTGAATAGTATTAAAGTTGTTTTTCCTGAACAGAACTACCAGGTTCTGTGCAGTTGATAAACGCAGCCATTTTCTGATCCCGGGGGTGTCCCCATTCTCCGGTTAATTTGAAATTCAGCCCCGAAAGGTTAGCTATCCAGGTCATCTCCTCCACTGAATAGTGAAACGGATCAAAGTCATAGTTTGTAATAATCCCTCCGGGATGATGTTGCAACGGTTTCATCCAGATGGATGCAGGCGCCTGAAAGAAAGTTGAAAAATATATTCCATCCTTGTTCAGGAACTTCTTTACCTCACATAAACACCGGATAATACTATTCATGGGAAGGTGCGTGAAGACAGATACCGAGACCATAAAATCAAACGACGTTCCAAACCTTTCTATCCTGAACTGATCATCAACCAACAGGTTTGGTAATTTGTTTGCCAGTCCCGCCTCCTGAATTTCAACTTTGCCAGCCTGGATGAGAGAGTCATTGATATCCATTCCATAGTAATTTCCTATTTCAAGATACTTTATGAAATGGATCCCACCCCTTAAACAGCCGCATCCGATATCGAGGAGCTTATGCTGTGGGGTCAATCCCCTGGATCTTAGAAATTCGAATTGCAGCAAGCCTAACTCTTCCCACATTCCACCAACAAAACCCCG
Organism: Bacteroidales bacterium; assembly: GCA_030681475.1. Classification (GTDB taxonomy): domain Bacteria; phylum Bacteroidota; class Bacteroidia; order Bacteroidales; family FEN-979; genus CAIVAT01. The sequence goes on from JAUXWT010000057.1 coordinate 17,058, forward strand.
GTGTAATTTTTTATCCATCTCCTCCCTGGTCAACTCCTGGCTGTAAGAGTTGATCCCTTTCATTGAATTTTCTTTGGGCTCATTCATTTACATTGCATTTTGAGTGATCCGGAATCTGTTTCTGCAAAAATCCCTATAAAAATCATTAATAACAAATAAAAGGGCGTATAAAATACGCAGTAATAAAGAGATCGCTTTTACACCTGCCACATGGAGAGCATTGGGTGCCTCTATGGCAACGAATTTCATTTATATTAATTTGGAGATGGTGACGGATGAACCGTGCGTTATCTACCCTATTATTTCCTGCCCAGTTCGAACAACATGTAACGAAATAAGCGAATAGCAGTAGGAAATGGCTTGAAATGTGTTTCACCCGACTGCCGGGAACTCTCCTGGACAGGGAATTCCACTCTTTTGAAGTTCTTCTTATAGGAGCGAACGACCATTTCCAGATCCATCGAAAGGCCATGATCAATTGGCTCAATCTCCAGGAATGCTTTCCGCGTAATTCCCCGGAAGCCATGCAATACATCCCAGATAAAAACGCCCTCTCTTCTCCAAATGACGCCCGCCACTAAGCCTAAAAAGACAACGAACCATTTCCTGAATTTAAAAAATTGGTGATCCTCCTCGTTTTGCGACCCCTTGATGATCCTGCTGGCTATGACCAGGTCAAATCCTGTGTTAAAATAACTCCGGAAATCCAGTGTCTGATCAGGATGGATCGTCCCCTTTGGATGGAAAAAAATCAAGGCATCACTCCCGGATGATTCAAAAGCAAAGATATAGGCTGCATTATAGCCTTTTTTAGGCTGCACCCGAACTTCAACCCCCATCGATTTTAGATATTCAATTGTACCGTCCGTACTTCCTCCATCCACCGCAAATACTTCGTCGAACTGGTCAAACCTGATCAATGGGAGCGCTTGTTTGCATCCCTCAAGTTCGTTATAAACAAGTAAACACAGGCCTATTGTCATTTCTTCATATTTTTTAGCAGAGATTCAGCCAGTTCGATGCCTTGTTTTACGGCAATATCCGAATTAATATGTTCCCACGTGCCCCAACGACCAAGTCCATAAACGTTATTCATCTTTGTGAATTCTGCAATTTTCTTCATCAGAGAAGGTTTTTCCCTTGTATTAAGCGGGTACGCATGATTATTTACGGCAACCATCGCGTTTGTTTCCGATGATCTTTTCAAATTGGTTTCGGTCCAATATCCCTTTGCCTTGTCGATAAATGTTTTCCGGTTCAATATACGGTGATACGATAATCGTTCATCGGGAATATATATCCAATGATCGTCATTTCCAGGGTCGGCGCTGAAATAGTCAACCTGTATCCCTGAATATTGCAGCCCTGTCACCGCATTATGGATATCAGAGGAAATATCATCCAGCCTGATCGAATTCCATGGGATCGTATTGATGATGATCGCTCCCGACAGGTGATTATTTACGGTCTTACGCTTAATATCCAGCGATTGAACCGGCGAAGAGAGCGCCAGTTTTTCTCCCAGTTCTTTTCCCATCAGTTCCCAAACTGCTCCGTATCCATGTTTTATGGGGTAATAAAAAGTTTTATGCGCAGGAATCTTTCCATAAGGCTCTTTTGTCAGACAACTGTATAACACCTCTTTGAAGGAAACGGAAGGAAGTTTGTCGATCCAGTAGGTGCCCAGTTGTTCAAGAGGGATTGACCAGATCTTCCGATTGTACGGGAACATGTAATCCTCGGCAATCCTTTTTCCCAGCTTCCATTGAATCCAATCCTCAAATTGTTCCGGGGCAGGATGCCCAAGGTTCTCTCCGGCATAGGCAATGGCATGAATATACTCAACCTGCTTTTCTACCGGAAGCTGCCATATATTCGACTCGATGGGGTAATCGACCCGGTAATCTCCAAAATCAATGGCCGATTTCCTGTCGAAAATATTCCATTGATCCTGTGGAAGAAACTGGAACAGGAATTCAAGGACATGGGGTAGCCTCGTATCCAGGAAGTGCCCTCCGCCAATATCGAGCGGTGAACCATCAACCATTTTTGACCGGCAAAGTCCTCCGGCGATATCCTCCTTTTCCATCACAAGAAAGGATCTTTCGCCATGCTTTAACAAGGTATGTGCAAATGCCAATCCGGAAGGACCGGCGCCAAGTATGAGAAATTTATATTTTTCCATTAGTCTCCTTTTCTGATAGCAACCCGTTTAAGAACCACCGGTACCGAAGGCCTGATCTTTATATCATCAACCTGGTCGTTCATCCATGCCCATTGGGTACTGATACGGATAAGATACTGCTCCACCTTTCCGGTTGGCTCCAGGTCAAATTCTACTGTAGATGGATAATCGCCCCCATAAAATAATGACACCTTTCCGCCCATAGTCGAACTCAGAAATAGATGCAGATAGTTGCCATGGCTTTTATCAATGTTTTTACCTGTCGTAATACTCCTGATCTCCCCTGCGCCAAGAATTGAATCAACAATATGATGATCCTCAATGACTTCAGTCTGCGTTGAAGCATTTTTATCATCAAAATTCGCCCATATATAGGGTAGCTTCTTAAGATTAAAGTATTGAGGATCTGTTCGTTCAATCGAAACAAAGTTTGATTCGGAAATCACCGGCCTGTAAAGGCAGAATTCAGCTCCCGTTGGTGGATCGAACCGGATATCGGTGAGTACCGATCCGTTTTTAAATTTTGGAAGTACAATTGTTCGCTCCTCTATCCCCTGTTCACTGCCTACCTGAATCCTGTCACTCAATATCTCGTTGAAGGCTGATCCATCCACTGAATAAAATATTTGCAGATCTCCCGGCACACTGCTGTGAAATTTCATGTTGAGTGTATTTATAGTCGATGATCTGAGAGTAATACCATTTCCCGGGTCAAGAATTTGATATATATAGGGGTCTCTGCCAAAGGTGCGCATCAAAACGCTGTCTTCGGTAAAATGTTTGATCTCAATATCTGAATACATATTTTTATTTTCATGTCTGAACCTCGGTGATATCCTGTTTGGCTGATCCAGGCTTATATTACTCATTTTATCCTTCCAGATCTCATAATTATCAACAACGGCAAACGGTTTATAGTTTTTGTAAATAAACTCAGAAACCAAATAACTTCTGACGGGCTGTGGTACGCCGTCAATAGAGTCCCACCGGGTATTCTGTTTAAATAATACCAACGGCATTTGTCCCTTTTTCAAATAACCATCAAGCCGGTCAAGAAGAAAACGCTCTATCGGATCCGCGGCCTGAAAAAGGTTTGGAATGATATGCGCCGGAAAAAGCCGGTCAGCAAAAACATATAACAGGGGAGCATTGGAAAAATCAAAAAAGGTCTGGTTCTTTTCCAGGTAAGTATCGCAAAACCTGCTGAAATTTTTAAATTGAGACGAATCACTGATCATCACCCTTGAAGTTTTATCCGGCAAGGAAAAAAAATCGTAAAACTGTTCCTGGGGTATCAGGTTAGACGGCTTGAATTTCACATATACCTTCTTTGGCATGGTTACCAATAACATGGTGTAAAAAAGGAAGATGAATAAAAAAACAGCATGGGCTGCCCATTTACTTATCCCTGTAAAATAAAAAGGAGCTGCACAAAGCAGGAAAATACTTAATACAGGATTAAACCCTTCCAGAATGGTATGCCGCTGGATCGTGCGGATAGTCATGACAATGGCAAACATGGCAACCCAAACCAGAATGATTTGAGACCTCTTGAAAACCCCTCTTCTGGATAAAAGGGTATATAAGTAGAAAACGATGTACAATATTGAAACTGCAGGACTGATAATATACTCTAAGAAGAATTCCAGCGAGTAATTATGATATACCTGAACCAGCGATTGGGTAGGCGCCTGAATTTTAAAGTAAATGTAAAATTGACGCAGCATCTCATATGGGTTTTGACCATTGAGATACAAAATCGCCGAATACAAAATTAATGTTGCAGCAATAACAACACCCATGGCGATCAGGGGTGTTTTGATGTGCCTGATCAGGGTAATTAAAGAAAAATCTCCCTTTGACCTGTGATGGAAAATACCAGGGATGATACAAATGGAGGAGATGGCAGCTATAACCCCAAAATCGTATCTCCAGAAAAACAATAAAATGATTGTCAGCCATAAAACCATGTACCTTTTCAAGTCTGGTCGATTAATCAACCACAATACCACGAGCGGAATAATAATACAGAAGCGGTAATAGTCATTAATGATCAATCCTTCCGGAAGAAGAAGGATTAAAAGGAAACTGAATAGCGGAGATGTCAGCCGTGCAAGCAGATAATACAACATCAGAATTCCTGCAAGGACAGGCATCCATCTCCACAAAAACATCTCCGGCCCATGATATCCATTTACTGCAGAATACATCGCCTGGTCAAAAAAATCCATAATCCCATGGGTAGGAATAATGTCAACAAAAGGAATCCGGCCAAAAGAAAAAAGCTGTTGAGTCACCAACATCCTTTCCCCATTGTGAAACAAATCAAAGGTCTTAAAAGTCAGGATGCCATCAACTGCCGTCATCAGATAAAAACCAATAATGATGGCTGGAAGAATATAGTTGGCCACCACCGAAGATGTTCTGATCGTAATCTTCCTCCATAAAAAAAACAGATAGAAAAAAATACTCGCGGCAAAGAAGATCCCAACGATCATCCTTGCAAAATCCTGTGGCTGGATGGTTGTGATACCTGAAAGGGTGTAATGAATTTCGTTTGATATCGGAAGCGATGCAGGAATAAAGGCCAGTAAAAGTGATGCAATAATATTTGGGCCTCTGACGATTTGCGGCCTTAAGCCAATCCGGTTCAATATTATTGGATACAATGTGATGAAAACGACATTGAAGAGAAAGTAAAAAATTATCTCGTTTGTGGTAATTGCAAGTGGAATTCCCCAAATGATCCACCGGACAAACAGCAGTGAAAACGATAGCATGAATGAAAGGATCACAACGGAATAATCCTTATAATAATCAAAAATGCCCGGGAACTTCCTGTATGCCGCAATCTTTATGAAGAGAAAATAATAAAAGAAAGCAATGAATAAAAGGAGAATCCAGGCGATGTTGAGGATAACCAACTCCTCTCTGATCACTGCGTATATGACAAGAAACAGCGAAAAAAGGGAGAACATGAATTGCATGGATTGCTCTGCCCTGAAATAAACAGGTCGTCCAAATTGGCTTGCCGATTTGTTTGCCCATGAAAATAAAGCAACAAGGCAAAACAGCAATACAATGGTAAAAATGATCGTCAGGCAGTAGTACAACGTTCTCAGGTTAGCGTCAATGCCCGATAACACTACGATCCCGATACTCCGGTCAGGAAAGCTTTTTAACGGTGGTTGGATAAGGCTGCTGAAAAAAATAAAGTAAATCAGAATACTTATCGTAAAGCCTAAGAGAATAGCAGTAAAATCAAATTTACCATCGAATGATTTTTGTATTTTGTTAATCATGCAGTAAGGATTTTCTACCTGCGATCTGGCAATGTTCCGGAAACATCCTGACTAACTTCCACAGCGATCCATGATTTATGAATTTATCGCCGGCATTGAAAATTGTCACCCATTCTCCCGATGCCAAGGCTAGTCCTTTTCTAATGGCATCAGACTGGATTTGATCCTGCGTATTGACCCTGTGCGACAACAGGTATTTGTATTTTTCAATAATCTCAAACGTGGGCTTGTCGGGGTCTCTGTCAATTAATACATACTCTAGGTTCGGATAGTCCTGGCTGACAACACTAAGAATGGTCTCTTCCAATGCAACGGATTCATTCTTCACGGAGGTGATTATTGAAAATTTAGGCCATTTCAGGGGACCATATGATGAATAAAAATCTTCCGCAAAACGATCAAGTTCATCCTGTTCATTCACAGTGATTTGACGGGAGGAAAACTGCCTGAACATCTCAAATATCGTATTGAATCTGTGATCATTTGCATAAACGTCACCAACACTCCTTCTGCCGGAATGGTTCAAATCCGGCTCAACAAACTGTATGATCTTTTCTCTTACCGTAGTTACAAGGGGGAAATCCAGTGAAAACGCGGATATGACCTTCTCCAGCATGGATATGGGATCCGCAAGTATATTATTGTAATCTATAAATATGCGTGAATATTCTCTGGAATGTTTTTCAGCCATCAGCATATGATCGATCCAAATCCGGAACGATTTTTCAGTCGGAAAAGTGTCACGAGTCTTCAGGGATTCTGCAACTTCCTGATGATTCCGATAGGTTAGGATGAAAAATGGTTCGATTTCGAGCTCCTTGAAAGCCTTCAGGTAAACCGGCAACAAAATGCATATCCTCGGATCCTTGAACAGCAGGTGGGTTCCCTGGGTAAAATCATCAAGGATCAACATCTTTAATCGTTCAGTTTCCTTTTGCATCTCCTCAGATTCCCACCACGCGCTATGAAGTCCCAGGGTGTTGTGCCAGTTCACATGAAGTCTCCGGTATAGGTCTTCATTGAATAACATGATCCTGTAATTCTCAAAAAAACCCCTGGAATTACTTTCGTTGCCTCCCATAACCGCTTTACCGAGGTCAAGTCCAAGCATGTAAAGCATTCCGGAGGTGGTGGAAGTCCCGCTCCTGTGCATCCCTAATACTATTATTGCCTTTCTTTGCAATCCGTTACTTTGTTAAATTAAATTTTTCTAAAGTTAAAAGTATTTTTACTTTTGACAAAACAATAAAAACCAATGTCGAAAACGCTCGTCATCATCCTGAATCATAACCTTCCTGAATATACAAACCGGCTTTTCGATTCCCTGCAGGAATTCCAGGGTGAAACATATGAGACCATCGTGATGGACAATGGCTCCAAACCAGAACTGATGGCGGCCACAACACACATCCGGTTTGAGAATAACCTCTATTTCGGCGGCGCCCTCAATGAGGCGTTCAAACTTGTACTGCAGGATGAACAATATGATTCACTTCTTTTCCTTAATAATGATATCGAAGTTACCACAGAGGTTTTTGTTAACTTGCTCAGGAATGAATTGTTCAGCAACGATTTTGCCATCCTGTCGCCGTGCATTGCCGGGCGGGCCCAACCGTGGAAACAAATGCAGAACTGGGGCAGCCGTGAAACCCGGATCGTGAAATGGATCGACCTCCAGGCGCCGCTTTTTCATCGCAAGCTCATTGAAACCATCGGACAATTTGATCCCGACCTCTATTACGGATGGGGACAGGAGTTGGTCTGTTTTGATCTGTGCGAGGAAAAAGGCTGGACCACAGGAGTTTGTGATCATATCTGTATTTTACATTTCGGTAAACAGACATTGCTGCAAAACAGACTCTTTTCACAGAAAAAACCTGAACAGAATGGGGAAGTAGAAACTGTATCTCTCACAGATTCACATGCCATGGCGATGTACGAATACCGGGCCTATTTTACCAATCATCCTTTAAAGCATGGCGATTTTGAGGAACTTCGGGCTTATGGAGAGCATTATACTTTTTTATAACGATCATTAAAAGGAACTCAAACCAAACCAACATGTTCATTTTGAGTGCAGGGATGCCAAAATCCGGATCCACATTGTTTTCATTGTATCAGAAAAGCATCCTGGAACGCACATTGAAAAATAATGGGCAGAAGGCGTTTGAGCAACTAATCCTTGATGGTAAAATCAATGGTATCGGAATTTTTGTACATGATCTTGAATCACCCGAAATTCTGAAAAAGCTCGTTGACCTGAGTCTTGAGATCGGGCCATTTGTTGTAAAGTCACACCTGAACCTTTCAAATGACCTGATTACCTGCCTGAAACGAAAAGAGATACTGGCCACCTACATTCATCGTGACCCGCGCGATGTTATCTTATCGGCAATTGATCATGGTAACCGTGCTGTTGACCATCCTAATGCGAATACGTTTTTCCGGCAGTTTGCCTCTGTACAGAATTCAATCCCGATTGTTAAAGATTTTTGCAGGGCGGGTATTGACTGGATCCGGTCAGGATTGTGTGAAACTTATTCATACCAAGATCTCTTGACCAAACCTGAAAGCGTAATGATCCGCTTCAACGATTTCATTCATACCAAATTGGATGCTGCTATTTTTCGGGAACTGATCGATACCTATTCACGCAATGCAATTATTGGAAAAAAACAATTCAACACAGGTAAACTGCTTCGATTTCCTGACGAAATGAGCCCTGCTGATGTTGAAACCTGTATCCGGGAAATGGCTGAAGAACTTAAATTGCTTGGATATTTGCCTTGAAAATGCAACCTAATGAAAATTTTTCAATGGTGTTCTTCCGGTCAATCCCACCAGTTGAATTCATCGCCTATCAATGCAGCAAGTTTTCTGACATCCTCTTCAAAATGGTTTATCAGGAAACTATTAGTTTCAGGTAATATCGGGTGGTAAATATTTGTATTAACCGGCTTCAGATCGGATGGGAAAATTGGTTCGATCCCCAGGAAATCATAAACCTTTAGTAATTCTGCCTTAGGATTGTCAAAAAACAGTTCGCTTTTTATAAAAAGAAACTGGTCCATTTGAAAATATTTCAACCATTCCTGAACCTGCATATGATACATTCCGCGGGCAAGGTATGAGTACATCTGATGATTAAGGTTAAACCGGCACCGGCCTGATTTTATCTCTTCGGTTGTTCCGGCTAACCTGTCAGGTTCTGCCGCCAAAGCCTCTTCGAACGTCTCAAAAGGCTCATATCCCTTGTTCCTTATCATCATATAATGTGAATAGGCTCTTGCGACCGGATCCCGTAGTAAAACGATAAGTTTCACCCCAGGGCAATGTGTCGAAATCCTCAGCGCTGCCAGCGGATGGAAAAAGTAATATGGAGATGCCTCCCCTGTGATTAGTCCTGAATTTGTTCTGACAGGAAAGCTGTTACGATACCATTCGATCCCCCTATCGTATTTATGATCAAAAAAATGGATTTCCTTGTTTCGTGACGGTTGAATTCGTGGATGTTGTGCTAAATAGCTGAAAAGTGATGAGGTCCCGCCTTTTTGCACCCCGGGAATAATAAACTCAGGCAATTGTCTTAAATCTGAAGTGATCTCTTCTTGCGCTGTCATGTTTGGAGCCAATCGGGCTGTTAAGTCAGTAGTTAACCTGATAAATTAAATTGAAGCAGCATCAAACGGCGCTTGATAGTGAAAGTGAAATGCCTGCATCAAACAACCCGCCCATATCCTTCTGGTCCCCTCCAATCACCCTGAATACAAACATGTCAGCGCCCCTGAACAACAACAACTCATTCATACTGCCGTGCCTCCTGATGCCTGTATTTATAAAGTAAGTCCCCGGCATAAACAAGCACTTGAATTTCCATTTTACCAGAACCGAGTCTCCCGCCTTTGCCTCCTTGTTAAGGTATTTATTCTTTTCAGGAAAGATGCGCCAGCTTAAGGGAACCCCTTGTTCTGTTTTAAAGGCGATCCCGTAATTGATATGACCTGCATCTTCTTGATAATCTACAATATAACTAAAATAATAATCATCGTGTTGTACAAGTGCATTTACCAGGACACCATCAATCGTTTCAATTTTCAGGTCATGTACATGAAGTTTCCCGTTATATGTAAAAACCGTCGATTTAGGTGTAAAATTTGGAATCAGATAAGCCTGATCAGAAGATTTCTTTGGAATCGAAGAAAAGTCTTCTGTCGGTTGATCCGGGGTTTCAACCGACGTGTTATTCCACGTAGATATATCTGCACCGTGCATGTGTTTAAATTCCTCAAGTAATGATAACTTTTCCGTCGGATTGGAAAACATGAATTTGGAGTAATTCATTGTAACAAACTTTGAAGGGCCGTCTAGGACAATTCTTCCCTGATTCATCATAACGGCACGTGAGCAAAGTTGGTTGATGTTGGCTTCACTGTGAGAGACAAACAAAATTGTCTTTTCCGCTTTAAAAAATTCTTCAATCTTGGCAAAGCTCTTGCGGCGGAAAAGTTCATCGCCAACACTGAGAATCTCATCAACGATCAGAATATCCGGATTGATGTTCACGGAAACAGCGAAAGATAAACGGGCTTTCATTCCCGATGAATAGGTTTTTATCGGCTGATGAATGAAATCGCCTATTTCGGCAAAATCCAGGATTTCATCCAGGATTTCGTCTGTCTGTTTTCGGGAATACCCGATAATGCTGTTGTAAAAATAGATGTTTTCAAGTCCTGTGAATTCGGGGTTGAAACCAGCGCCGAGTTCAAGAAGCGGGACCACGTTGCCATGGACAGTGACGTCGCCGGAAGTTGGAGGTATTATCCCTGCAATTATTTTAAGCAGGGTTGACTTCCCTGAACCATTCATACCTACAATTCCGAGGATCTCGCCCCGCTTAACCTGCAAATCAATGTCAGTCAGCGCATAAAATTCTTTATGATACTTCTTCTTAAGCGGATGCAGGGCCTCTTTCATCCGCTCCTGCTTATTGTTGAAGAGTTTATACTTCTTGGATATTCCCGACAGTTCGATTACGAAATCATTTTCAGTCATACAAAATGAGCAAGGTTATAGGTCGTACTATGATGAGGCAACATCGGCAAAATGGGGCCTGAGCCTTTTAAAGACGGTAACGCCAGCGATAAGTGCAACAAGACAGAAGGCCCAAAAATAAAATGTCTGTAAAGGATGAGTCCAGAAACCCTGATGGTTGGTAAGACTTTCGCGATAACCATTAACAATGTAGAAAATAGGATTTAATTTCAGGACAAACTGTGTGCCTGGGGGCAAACCCTGCATGTTCCAGAAGATAGGTGACAGAAAGAACAACGCCTGTGTAATTATGCCGACAATGTTATTGATATCCGGAAAGAACAGAAAAATTGAGGATGTCAGCCATCCAAGGGCAATGAGTAAAAATGATAATGCAAAAATGTAATAAATCAATTGAAACCAGAAAAAGACCGGGTAAATATCGTTAAAGAAAAGAAATACCACACATATAACTAAAACTATTCCATGGATCATCAAGTGAGAGAACACGGTTACAATAGGTAATATGGCAACCCTGAAATTCACTTTTTTCAAAAGGAATGTATGGTCATTTATACAGGAAGTAAGACTTCGTAACGCCCCGCTAAACAAGTCATATGCAATATATCCGGTAATCAGGTAAACAACATAGGGGACCTCTTCAGGGTTTGTCTTTGCATAACGGCTGTTGAATACCAGGTAGAGGATTAAAATAAATGCCAGCGGATCAAGAACCGCCCAGATAAAACCAAAGAAGTTGCTGATGTACTTCTTTTCAAAATCCCGCAAACTCAGGTTCAGGATCAGCATCCTGTTTCGGTAGAGTTGGTAAAAAAAATCAAAGGATTCTTTGAAAAATTGCCGGATACTGTTCATGCAATCTATGTGCAATGGAGTTGGTAATCGAAGACCTTGAAAAACAAACGACAAGCCCGTCTACGAATGTATCCGGGCTTGTCATCTGAATAAACAGAAATTGTTTACTACTATTTCTCGAGATTACTTACACGAGTTTTCAGAGCGTCGTTTTCTTTCTTAAGGTCGATCATATAAAGAGTCAGTTCCTCAACCTTCATCAAAAGAGTTGCATTCATGTCACCTAAGTTAAGGCCATTCGCAACAACTTCGCTTTCGCTTGGAACACCAGGAAGATGTTTGTTTACATTGATGAAGTTCTCAACATCATACAATGACAGGAGTTTATAGTCACTGTTGAATACGTAATCCGGCATACCGGTTAAGGTAACTTCAATCTCCTTGCAAACAACTTTTCCGCCAATGGCAACTTTGGCGCCGGCAGGAATTGGTAATGCACCCATTCCTACAGCAACTCCACCAGGATTTTCAAAACTTACTTTTCCTGAATTTCCAAATTTAGCATCGATAACACCTGTGCGCATTTGCCATTCCTGAGTATCAAACCTGAAATACATGAATTCTGCAAAACCACCACCAGGATACGTTGAATGGTAAACTGACTGAAGCATATCACTGTAGCCGCCAGCATTATGCCTGAAAGCCATGATAAACAAGTCACCGTTTTCAGTTGACTTTGCCTGGAATTGACCCATGGTCTGAAGACCTGCACCAGCATAACTTGATTCCATCCTGAGGGTACTGTTTCCAGCAGACATACCGTGAATAAGGGTAGCGGGGGCTACAGTACCGACACCGACATTTCCACCGGTCATGTAAAGGTTACCTGGACCACCAAACCATTGAGCATAGGACATTGTGCTAAAAAACACGATAACTAATATTGCTAAAATCTTTTTCATAATTTTTTATTTTTAATAAGTTTGATATTGACTAAAATAATTTATTGATTTTTTATATACACGATGATGGGGGCATTTTCACAACCTCAGTACCATCACGATTTCGGCCCGGAAAGCTTTAACCTCCGGAACAAGATTGTAACTGAGTGAATTTTGCTTACGCGTAAACTCGTGCAGGATGCGGCTGTCAGCAGCTACTTTCCTTTGTTGCTCAGGAGCTACCGCGCATAAGTCATTATTTGCAGCGTTAAAACATCCGTTTTCCGTATCATTAGGAATGAAAGTTCCTTTGTTATGGTTTAGAAAAGGACTAAACAGTGCGGCAGCAGTTGACATACTGGTCTGCTCATCTATTTTTTTCTTCTCCTCAACAGTAACTACCCTGACCTCCTTTTTACAATGCTTACCGTTTTTGATTACCGGTTTAATAGATGCATATAAAAAAGCGCCGGAAGAAATTCTTGTTCCCGGAAGCAATAAAATTGATCCACTTGCAGAAAGGATTACCGCCCCTTCCTTTTGGGCTTTCACGGAACTTTTTTCACCGGTAATGCTTAAATTCGCGGTAGCCTGATAATTTCCTGACTGCCCTGCGGTAACCATCATCTTACCGGCTGCACTTTTTTCGCTGTTTGCAGGAATACTTTCATTGGAAAAAGAGTCAACATTACTGCTCCCAGCCGGAAATATAGCGGCTAAGGCAATGAATGTGAAACCTATACACTTTTGAAAGTAATTCATCCCTTTAACAATTCTCAATTTGCATTTACAAAACTAATACTATTATTATTCAAAGTCAAGAAAAAAGTAAAATATTTCTTCCTTGGCAGCTTGTTATCGCTTAATAATCTTCTCTGTTTCAGAATTCAATCCGGAAGTAACATGTACCACGTAAACACCGGTCGGTTTTTCAGTCAGGGAAAATTCCTGCTTGCGCTCGATCTGCATATACTTCGACAGGATCCTTTCACCCAGAACGCCGAATATCTCAACATGGACCTGCGCAGATGTAATATCGCCATTCAGCTCCAGTGTGAATTTTCCTGGTGTCGGGTTCGGATAGATTTTGAAAAAGGAGTTGTTCGGATTGCCAATACCTTGGTTTTCTATGCCGGCAACAACAGGTGCCTGTGCACCGGGATGAATATAAGGGTTACAGAATACGCCTGAAATGTAACCATGCATGTATCCTCCTGCTAAAACTTTGGTGCCGGGATAATAAAGGATGTTTGTACCGGCAATGTGGTTAACACTTCCGCCGGCTAACACCCAGTAGGTCGTGCCGTTCCCGGCGATCAGCATGGTTTGGGTTGCATCGGCACACTCTGGTCCGCCGGTAATTGTCTTATTCTGTAAGGAACGAACAGGGGGTGGAACGATTGCGTTACCAAGATTACCTGTAAAGGTGCCGAAAGAGGCCAGTCCCTGAGCATTAATTTGGTTGGCCACCGTATTCGACGCATTATACGCTGTAAAAGGCCCGGGAAGAACCCGGAAGGCGAATATGTCGCTTTCCGTGCCAACTACATCGGCATCCACATACTGAAACGTTGAATTACATGAAAAACCGGTTATTCCGGATTGGGTAAGGTTCCAGTAACGGGTCAGGTAACTGGTAGCAGTACCACCGTACTGTGCATCAACCAGGGTAACACCCGCGTAGTTGTTTGCTCCGAAGGTACCGCTGTTGAAGGCAAGCGTAACGGGCGAATACTCAGCTACGCCGGTGGCATCACCCACAGGGTAGGTAAAACTCCCTCCGGCAGGCGGGAATTCTTTCTGAAGTTGCCCGGTGCTTGTGGGAACTACCATTTTCGTTGCGGCCGGAGCGCCTGCAACTGTTGCGGTGGGTCCCAACAAAAGATTGAATGTGCCAAGCGAAACCAACCCGTTGGTCAGTGTTAAAGTTCCGTTAACCTTGGTATTTCCGGCAACCGTTAAGCCTGCGGCATTTGCCAGCTCAAGGTGCTGGATTACATTCTGTCCGCTTATTGACTGATTGACTGTACCTGAAAACACCACGGCGCCTGTACCAAGGGAATTGGCGGCGGCATTCTGATTCACAAGGTTCTTTTTCAGGATAAGTGTTCCCTGATTATCAAGAGTTCCTCCCGCGTTAAGTACAAGATTCTCAGATGAATTCAAGGTGGAGGCCATGTTGATTTTAACTGTCGTGCCATTTACCACTGTCACCTGGGAAAAACCCGTGCTCAAACCGGAAAAGAAGAGCGCTGTTAATGCCAGAAGCACTGACAGGTGTAGCCTTTTAATCAAGATATAGTGAAGTTTTTTCATGTTTTACATTTTTAGTGGCAACAAATATACAATATTAATTATAAATTCCTACAAAATTATTGATTATTTTTAAGATAAGTTCCATTGACTTTAATGATCGAATTCGGCGCCGGAGCGCCAAGGTTACATGGTCCCAATTTTGCCTGGAACAGGCTGCTTTTCTTTGCATGAAAACCGGTTGTGAGTTGAACGTAATTATCAGCCTTATACATGACATCTGTACCTAAACCTCCGGTGATGGTGCGTGATGATTGAACAAAACTGCTGGCCTCATAGAACTGGTATCCTGTATAATTAGGGTTACTCGGATCGTTTCCAGCAGTAAGAATCCATCCAAAAGCGCAAGTAGAATATAAATTTGAACGCCATAATCCCCGGCCATATGTTCCTGCTGTAAGTACACCGCTGGTTTTATTGATCTCCAGGTCAAAAACAGGAACAGTAGGCAAACCATTGCGGAAGGGTATCCAGTCTGTATGATTGGCGTCCCGGTAAAAAACACCCAGATCGTTGCCAATATACACGGCATCTGCCGGGGAACTATTATTGTCTTCGAACGCGATGCAGTTGGTTGGAACATTTGGAAGTGACCCTGACATGTTTGTCCACGAAGTTCCTGCATTTGCTGACCTGTAAACTTTTTGGCCGGCTGTATAACCAGCCAGCGTGACCCACACTTCCGGTGAGTTGTCCGGATTTACGGTGATGAATGTAATGGTTAGTGCGGGTAATCCTGCACTGATGGTGGCCCAGGTAGCGCCAGCATCATTCGACATATAAAGCGTCGAACCGTTTGATGCATATATCCTGTTCGTATTATTTGTTCCCATCGCCATGGCTCCCCTGCCATCAACGCCCATATTAGTCCATGTACTGCCGCCGTTGGTACTTTTATAAACATCGCTGTATCCTCCGTAGATGGTGGTACTGGTGGAGGGGTTCATGATAATCGGGGTCACCCAGCTACCAGTGGATCCTGAAGGCTTAATGCTTGAGAATGACGTTCCACCGTTTGTTGATTTCTGAAGGCTGCCATTCTGGATCATGTTGTATAAAATATTCGAGTTGGTATGGTCGATCATGCAATCCATGCCATCTGCACCTAACATATGAAGCATGGTGGTACCGCCGGTCCATTTATTCGACCCGTTGTCCTGGGTCCCGCCCGTGATCAGGTTTACATTGCTTTCATAACCGGCTATCCTGTAAAATTGAGTATGGGCAATGCCTGCAGTAAGATCGGTCCAGGTGCTTCCAAAGTTGGTTGACCTGAACACGCCTCCGTCACTGACACAATAGACCCAATCATTCAAAGGATTGACCTCCAGACCATGAATGTCGGCATGGGTGTATCCGATCCCACCGGAGTTATCCCACATGGATGTAATCGTCCAGGATGTTCCCCAGTTTGCGGAAGTCCAGGTATTGATACCTCCCGACATGATGTTCTGACTGGCAGTTCTTGACACAGCAATGGCAAGATCATAAGTCGATTGACTATCATCATCGCTGCCGACGCTGGAATAACCTAATATGTTAGGGGTTGTCGACCTGGTGAGGAAGCTGACACCGCTGTTTGTAGATAAATATGTACCTGTATATGATCCAAAACCCGTGTCAGGTCCGGTTAACAGAAAAACGTAACCTGTTGAAGCCGGTGTCACTCCGATCGCCATCCTGCTGGCTGTGCCAGGAACCCCCGAAATGATCTGTGTCCACGTATCCCCCGTATCAGTTGACCTCCAGAACTGTGTGCCTGAAGATGCATAAACAATTGTCGGATCCCCCGGTTTGAATTCAATATCCTGCGAACTCCCGGTCTTGACCTGGGTCCAGGATGTTCCTCCGTTTGTCGTTTTATATATGCCATTCGTGGCGACGACAAACAGGATCAGATGGTTTGTCGGATGCATAAGAAGTTTATATCCCCTCACAGACGAGGTCACTGCATAGGTTAAACCGGTTGATAACCAGGTAGTCCCACCATCAGTGGATTTCAGGACGCCAATTGAGTAGGTATCGCCTCCATCTCCGTCACCCGACAGAATGTAAATAATGTTAGTGTTTGTATAATCAACAGCAATCCCTGAAACCCCTATACTTGGCATCCCGTCAGTAAGAGGTGTCCAGGTAGTCCCGCCATTTAGCGTCTTCCACAAACCTCCGGCAGGAGCGCCAACCCATAAAATACTGGTATTTGAGGGATGAAATGCTATGCAATTAAGTCTGCCCACACCACCATTCCATCCATTTCCCCAAACATATCCGTATGGTCCGAGGTTGGTCCAATGTCCGTTGGGAACATCAGTTGGTTCCCCGCTGTCGGTATCTGGGTGAGTTTCCTGGTAATTCTGATATTCTTCCCAATTACGGACAGCCCAGTTGGCCACTCTTCCATCTGGCGTAAGCCTGCGTTCAGCCATGTATTCCCAGCGTTTCCACTGCTTGAATCCCGATCCCTGTCCCTGATCTTTACCATCGAAATATTGTTCCATGTTTTTTTGAATGGTAGCAAAATCATTGGTTCCAGCGTTCAAATATAAATCTGAGACACTATTCTGACCTGACAGACTTCCGATGGATAGCATCAGAAATACCATCAGGGTGATATATATATGTTTTCTCATTTTCATCAAATTTAAATTAATGATAACCACGCTTTACAAGTCTAGCGTTTCTAATTTATCGTTTTGGCTTTTCGCCTTCCGGTTGTGTTTTTGAACCTTTTATGTCTCTGTAATTGGTTACTTTGCCAGATTCCGGAACTTCCGGTTGTGTCTTTGATCCCTTGATATCACGGAGATTCACAATTTTTCCAACAGGCTGCTCCCCTTCCGGCTGGGTTTTATTCACAGCCGTATTGGTTTGACCGGCAACTTTCATCCTGGTGATCTGGTCAGTTTCAACATTCCTCCGGTCATCAACCGGAGCCTCCTGGGCCTTCCAATTTGTCGGGCCAGGCTGTGGTTGTACCATGCGTGGATCTACTTCGATTTCTGTTGTCGTTTTTGCGGGATTGACAGGAACGCTTTTCTCGAAATCCGCCTGCTCTTCGGCGGTTCTTCTTAATTCTGCCTGACTGTCCTGACCGTAAGCGGTGGATATTGCGGTCATGAATAGCATCAAACATAGGTAACTGAATATTTTCTTCATCATTTTATATTTTATGACTTGCATACACCACCGTGGGATTAGATTCCCAACTGGTACCGGCATACACAAACCGGTCAAAAGATCAATTATTTTTTAATGGCTTTGCGCAGGGATTGATTTTCTGCCTTCAATGCATCAATTTCCTTTTTCAGATCCTGAAGCATTTTGCCCTGTTCGATGGTGTATAGGGTCAGTTCTTCTACCTTTTCTACAACCATCTTTTGCATATTACCAAGGTGCAGCCCGTTGGTTTCAATTTCAAGCGCTGAGGGAAGTCCCGGTAAATGTCCGTTTTCCTTAATGTTCTGCTCAAGGTTATCGAGGCTCATGAGGTTGTAATCGCTCTTGAACACATAATCGGGCCATGATGTCATATCCTGCACCAGTACCTCTTCGCAGGCAACCTTTCCATTGACGGAAAGTGCGTAACCTGTAGCGGCCGTTGTTGTTCCAATGCGAAGATCGCCGCTCATGTAATTTGACCCAATGAAATAGCTACCCCAGTTAGTTGTTCCACCAAAAGCATATCCATAAACGCCAATCCTGGTACCTGCTGATCCAGAAGCATATCCATAAACACCTGCGGTAGTTCCGGTATAAGTCGAACCATCCCCGAATCCATAAACGCCTCTGTAACCTCCCTGCCCATAAACACCAAACCCATACCCCGGCTGCGGTGTTGAGGTTCCTTCGATTGCCCGGGTGTCGTTAAAGCGTGTATGGTTGACCCTGGTTGAGAAAACAGTACTTGTAGAATCCCCGGCCAAGGAAGGGCCGGTATTGCCATCAACAGAAACGCGGCCCCTGAAATAACCGGCATAACTTGTGGTTGCTTTTTCAGCAACTGCATATACACCATAATTTGTGCCGGTTGAAGCACCATCACTATAGAATAACCCTGCATAATTGGTTGAATTGGCATCATTGTTCCACCCGTAAACGGCAACTCCGTTTCCTCCGAGGTTGGGTTTTATTCCAAGCACGCCAACATTCGTCACAGAAATCGGAACTCCCAGAGGAGCCGGCACCAGCACGCCAAGGTAACCTTCAGCGAAGACACTTGTGCCGCTTTGATCCGTACCCCTGACAGCCCCTTTCCCAGAGACATAATTCTGTACATACAGACCGTTATTATCCGGTGAGTTAATTCCAATCGCAACGCGTCCGCTATTGAAATATATATCCGAACCATTCGGGTTCCAGAAGTCATAGGCGGCCAGACTCATTTTCTGCCAGGCTGCGCCATCGTAATAATATATTCCGGGGCCATTATCGAGCTGGTATATGGCCAACCCGGTGGCCGGTGCGGCAGGCCTGCTGGCAAAGGTCATCCGGGGCAGCAGAAGACCGCGGCTGGTTGATTTCACCTCGAGCATGGCTGAGGCGTGAGGTGCGCTTCCATCGTTATTGATACTGACCTGTGAGAACCCAAAAACTGATGAGAAGGCAGCTATAAAAACAAAAATCCATCTGACTTTAATAAAAAAGAAAGGATTATTTATATTGTTAGTAAAATTCGATTTCATGGTTTTAGATTTTGTGAATAACAACAATTTTTTTTTATTTAGTAACATTAACTCCATAAATATTTAGGCAATGGAGTACTTCTTTATTTTTACAAATGTAATGTATTTGAGAGGCCAAGTCAAGAAAAACCTGAATTATTTTTTCGTTAAGAATTTAACAATGGCATGGGTTTTAACATAAAAGCAGCAGGAAGGTCGCTTGACCTTCCTGCTGCTCAATTAAATAAACTTAATTCAGGATTTATCTCTTGATGATTTTTTCTGTTTCAGAATTCAATCCTGAGGTAACATGAACTACATACACACCGGTCGGTTTTTCACTCAGGGAAAATTCCTGTTTACGATCGATCTGCATGTCCTTCGACAGAATCCGTTCGCCAAGAACACCGTAAATCTCAACATGTACCTGTGAAGCGGTAACATCGCCTGTCAACTCCAGCGTGAATTTTCCGGGAGTTGGGTTCGGATAGATTTTGAAAAAGGAGTTGTTCGGATTGCCTATGCCGGGGTTTTCGATGCCGGCGACAACCGGGGCCTGTGCGCCCGGATGAATAAATGGTGTACAAAAAACTCCTGAAATGTAGCCATGCATATAGCCTCCGGAGAGCACCCTGGTACCCGGATAGTAGATGATGTTCGTGCCGGCGATGTGGGTAACACTTCCACCTCCTATCACCACATAATAGGTTCCGTTCCCGGCGATCAGCATCGTTTGGGTCGCATCAGCACAGTCCGGGCCGCCTGCAATTATTTTATCCTGTAACGAACGAACCGGAGGAGGAACGACAGAATTACCCAGGTTTCCGGTAAATGTGCCAAATGAGGCGAGTCCATGGGCATCCATCTGGTTTGCTACAGGATTCGTTGCATTATAGGCGGTAAATGGTCCGGGAAGGACCCTGAAACAGAAAATATTACCTTCGGCTCCAACCACATCGGCATCCACGTACTGAAAGGTTGAATTACATGAAAAATTTGTAATTCCTGAATGGGTAACATTCCAGTAACGTGTCAGGTAACTCGTAGCAGTACCGGGGTACTGAGCGTCAACAAGGGTAACCCCGGCATAGTTATTAGCGGCGAATGTACCGCTGTTAAAAGCCAGTGTGACGGGTGAGAATTCTGCAACCCCCGTGGCATCCCCAACAGGGTATGTAAATGTACCGCCGGCCGGCGGGAACTCCTTCTGAAGCTGCCCCGAACTTGTGGGAACCACCATGTTGGTAACGGCTGGCCCGCCTGCAACCGATGAGGTTGGGCCGAGCAGGAAATTGGAAGTACCCAGTGTCACCAATCCGCTGGTCAGGGTTAAAATGCCGTTTACACTGGTATTCCCGGCTACGGAAAGTCCGGCCGCGTTGGCCACTTTCATATTCTGAATTATATTCTGCCCGCTGATCGCCTGGTTGACAGAGCCCCAGAACTCTACGGCTCCGGATCCAAGGGAATTTGCAGCGGCATTCTGATTCACCAGGTTTTTTTTCAGGATGAGTGTTCCCTGCACGTCGAGTGTTGCTCCGGCATTAACAACAACATTCTCGGATGAATTCAACAATGACGCCGCGTTTATCCTGACATAGGTGCCATTGGTCAGCGTCATCTGCGAATATCCGGCAATCCAGCACGTCAACAACAGGATCATCGTTAAAACAGAACTTTTGCGAATCAGGTCTTTAATTGTGTAACGAGGTAATGTCTTCATGATTTTGGATATTTGAACAAATTCATATACAAATTATCACAACGATAGTCGCGCATCATTTGGGGTTTCCCACGAATGTTCCACGTACTTTAATGACCTTGCCGGGCATCGGAGCTCCGAGGTTGCACGGGCCGAGTTTTGCCTGGAAAAGATTATTCTCCTTTGCATGAAAACCTGTTAAAAGTTTTACATAATTATCAGCCTTATACAATACATCTGTCCCTAAACCTCCGGTTATGACACGCGAAGACTGCACATAGTTGCTGGCTTCATAGAACTGGTAACCGGTATAATTCGGATTGCTCGGATCGTTTGCAACTGTAAGGCCCCATCCATAAGCGCAAGGAGAATAAAAAGACGATCGCCATAATCCGCGACCGTAGGTTCCGGCAGTAAGATAGTTGTTCGTCACTTCAAGATCGAATACCGGAACAGTGGGTAATCCGTTCCTGAACGGGATCCAGTCGGTATGATCTGCATCCCTGTAAAACACTCCGATATCGTTTCCGACATAGAGCGCATCGGCCGGGGCGTAGTTATTGTCTTTGTAAACGATGCAATTTGTGGGCACATTGGGCAGCGAACCGGAAACATTTGTCCAGGAAGTACCAGCATTATCGGACCTGTAAACTTTTTGGCCTGCTGTATATCCTCCCAGTGTTACAAAAACGGTTAACGACCAGTCGGGGTCGATGGTTATATAGGTGATTGTTATTCCGGGTAATCCCGCACTGACGTTGGTCCAGGTGGTTCCTGCATCACTTGTCATATAGATTGTACTCCCGTATGAAGCGTATAACCTGCTGGTATTGTTGGTACCAATTGCCATTGCGCCTCTGCCATCCACTCCCATGTTTGTCCAGGTTGATCCGCCATTGATGCTTTTGTAAACATCACTATACCCCCCATAGATGGTCGTGCTTGTACTCGGGTTCATCACATACGGGGTCACCCAGCTTCCTGTTGACCCGGCAGGCTTTATACCGGCAAAGGTAGTACCTCCATTGATTGATTTGTTCAGTCCGCCGTTTTGCGTGGAATTATAAAGGATAAGCTGATTTGCATGATCGATCATGCAGTCCATGCCGTCGGCGCCGAGGATGTGCAGCATGGTTGCACCTCCGGTCCATTTGTTCGACCCGTTGTCCTGGGTTCCACCGGTGATCAGATTCGAGTTGCCTTCATAACTTGCAATCCTGTACCATTGCGTTGTGGCCATGCCATAGGTAAGGTCTGTCCAGTCGACTCCAAAATTTGTTGACCGGAAAATACCACCATCGCTGACGCAATAGAGCCAGTTATTCAACGGATTGATATCTAATCCATGAATATCTGCATGCGTATAACCAATCCCTCCCGAGTTATCCCACATAGAGGTAATGGTCCACGAGGTTCCCCAGTCTGCAGAAGTCCAGGTATTTATACCCCCCGACATGATGCTGGCATAGTTGGTTCTCGAAACAGCAATTGCAAGATCGTACGTTGTTTGGTCATCGTCATCATTTCCAACACTTGAATAGCCCAGGATGTTGGGGGTTGTTGAACGTGTGGAAAAACTGGCACCGCTGTTTGTGGAGAGAAATGTTCCTACATACGTTCCGGCAACTGTGGATGGTCCGGTTAACAGGTATACGTAACTTGTAACATGGGGTGTGACCCCGATTGCCATCCTGGAGGCTGTTGTCGGCACACCCGAGATGACCTGAGTCCAGTTATCTCCTGTATTTGTCGATCTCCAGAATTGTGTACCGGAGCACGCATAAATGTAAGTCGGATCTCCCGGTTTGAATTCTATATCCTGGAAGCTTCCTGTTTTGACCTGGGTCCATGTTGTTCCACCGTTGGTTGTTTTCCATATGCCGTTGGTGGCAACGACAAACAGCATCAGACGGTTTGTCGGGTGCATGAGCAGTTTATACCCTCGCACATTATTTAAAAGGGTATAGGTAAATCCGGTTGCGTTCCAGGTTTCTCCTCCATCCGTGGTTTTCAATACACCAATGGAGCGGGTATCTCCTCCATCTCCGTCGCCGGTAAGGATATACATGGTATTGGTGTAAGTATAATCAATAGCGATCCCCGACACGCCGATCACCGGCATCCCGTCGGTAAGCGGAGTCCAGGTGGTTCCGCCATTAATTGTTTTCCACAGACCGCTGGAAGGTCCGCCTACCCAGAAAATACTTGCATTTGTAGGATGGAACGCGATGCAATTGAGCCTTCCCACGCCTCCATTCCATCCATTTCCCCATACAAAACCGTATGGGCCAAGGTTAGACCAATGACCATTTGGCACATCGGTAGGTTCGCCACTGTCGGTATCGGGGTGTGTTTGCATGTAATTCTGGTATTCTTCCCAGTTTCGCACAGCCCAGTTGGCTACTTTGCCGTCGGGGGTTAGTCTTCTTTCAGCGAGATACTCCCAGCGTTTCCACTGAACATATCCCGATCCCCGTCCCTGGTCCCGGCCTTCAAAATACTGTTCCATGGTATTTTGAATGGTGGCAAAATCATCGGTACCTGCATTTAAATAGAGATCGGAGACGCTATTCTGACCCATGAGCTGTCCCAAACCAACCACAAGGACGAACATCAGGGTTACTACGATATTTTTTCTCATTTTCCTCAATTTTTAATGAATGATAAAACACGCTTTCACAAAACAAATCGCGTTTTCATTTTAACGTTTGGGCTTTTCGCCTTCAGGTTGTGTTTTTGGTCCGTTGAGGCTCCGACGGTCAATTATACTTGCTTTCGGGGCTTCGGGTTGCGTTTTTGATCCTTTCATATCGCGGCGGTTCAGGGTTGTTCCCTGTTCCAGCGGAGGAGGCTGTGTACGGGTTGTATTGGCTGAAGGCTTGATCTCCTTCGGAGAACTGCCCGAAGGTGGAACAACCTCTTTCCTCTCTTCGGCAATCTCATTTACAGGTTTCCAGTTGGTAGGTGCAGCTTCGTTCTGCACTGCAGCCATTTTGGGATCAACCAGCGTCTCTGCCGGGATTTTCGCAGGGTTTACAGGCACGGTTTTCTCAAAAGCTGCCTGTTCCTCAGCGGTGCGTCTCGTATCGGTTGGCTTATCCTGTCCATATAAAGCTGAGACAGCGAAAAGCAACAACAATATCAGGGTATAATCGATTCTTTTTTTCATCTTTTCAGGTTTAAAGGTCCGCATATGCCTTATCAATAAGGTATATAAACCAATAATGAACTTTTATTTATTTCCGATGGATCTCTTCAGGGATGCATTTTCCGCTTTCAACACATCAATCTCCTTTTTAAACTCCTGCAGCATCTTTCCCTGTTCCTTTAACAGTTTGCCCTGTTCTATGGTGTAAAGTGTCAGCTCTTCGACTTTTTCCACGACCTGTTTCTGCATATTTCCGAGGTGAAGGCCATTGGTTTCGATCTCCCTTGCCGAAGGCAGACCTGGCAGGTGTCCATTTTCCCTGATGTTCTGCTCAAGGTTGTCGAGACTCATCAGGTTATATTCCGGCTTGAACACATAATCGGGCCATGAGGCCATTGCCTGAACAAGCACCTCGGTACATGCAATTTTTCCATTGACAGAAAGTGCATAGCCCGTGGCCGCAGTCGTAGTTCCGATGCGGAGGTCGCCACTCATATAGTTTGAACCGACGAAATAGCTTCCCCAGTTCGTTGCTCCGCCATAAGCATAGCCATAAACGCCTACCCTGGTGCCGGTTCCAGTCCCGCCGCCAATGCCATAAATACCGTACCTTGTGCCTGCGGTACCATATGCATCTCCATATACTCCAACGGTTGTTCCGGTATAATCTGCACCATCACCATATCCATAAACACCCCTCCAGCCGCCTTGTCCATAAACTCCAAAACCATATCCCGGCTTGGGAGTAGATATCCCTTCAACCGCACGGGTATCGACATACTGGATATGTTTGACCCGGGATGATAAAACGGTTTGTGTTGAATCTGCAGCCAATGATGGTCCTGTATTTCCATCAATGGAAACACGACCTCTGAAATAGCCGGCAAAGTTTTGATTTGATTTTTCCGCAACAGAATAAATACCATAATTGGTTCCCTGGCTGTAGTTTCCATCTGTATAAAAAAGACCACCATAATTCATACTATTGCCATCGTTGTTCCATCCGTAGACTGCGGCACCGTTGGATCCAAGATTGGGTTTTATTCCAAGCACGCCGACGTTGGTAACAGCGATCGGAACTCCAAGCGGAGCCGGCACCAGCACACCTAGGTAACCCTCAGCATAAATATAGGAACCTGACTGATCAGCCCCCCTGACTGCCCCCTTGCCAATAATATAATTTTGCACATTCAGGCCATTGTTATCTGCTACATTCGTTCCGATGGCAACACGACCTGCGTTGAAATAGATATCCGACCCGTTCGGGTTCCAGAAGTCGTAGGCAGCGAGGCTCATCTTGTCCCAGCCTGCGCCGTTGTAGAAATAAATCCCCGGGCCAAAGTCGAGCTGGTAAATCATCAGTCCGGTCGTCGGAGCGGCAGGCCTGGTGGCGAGATTCATCCTGGGAAGCAGAAATCCCCGGGTTGTAGATTTCACTTCAAGCATGGCTGAAGCGTGAGGTGCGCTGCCATCATTGTTTATACTTACCTGGGAATAGGTGAGCATGGAAGATAACACTGCAACGAATACCATTATCCACCTGGCCTTTACCAAGGCTGTTGGATTTTTTACTTGAATCAATAATTTTGATTTCATGGGATTTGGTTTTGTTAATAATACAACTG
The DNA here is from genome assembly GCA_030681475.1 of Bacteroidales bacterium. Taxonomy (GTDB): domain Bacteria; phylum Bacteroidota; class Bacteroidia; order Bacteroidales; family FEN-979; genus CAIVAT01. The sequence goes on from JAUXWT010000057.1 coordinate 42,782, forward strand.
ATTTCGAACGTCAGGTTGTGTCTGCCGTTTTTTTAGAGCGGGTAAAGATAGTGATTCAGTTCTCAATTGTCAAGTAAAAAGGAAGTTTTTTTCCAGCCTTAACATTACAATCTTCGTAAATGGTTGTTAACGAGGATTTTTAAAACCCTGCACATGATGCGGATCCTGTGATACTTCAGCCATGTATAGCGCACAGATTGCCCTGATCGAATCCTCTAACGGAATAAATCTGAAATTGAGAGTTTTACAAAGTCTCTCACTTGTATAAGCGTACACCTGGGAGGCGGTGATGGCCATTTCGCGGGTAACTTCAGGTTTTGAGCCTTTCAGGAGAGCTCTGACAGCCTCCATTCGCCAGGCAATTGAGGTCAGGGCCAGCGGGAGGTTGACTGATGGAGCCGGTTTGTCAAGATATTTTGCAATGAAGGCGAAAAAATCCTTGTAATATAAATTCCCGCCTGAGCATATAAACCGTTCTCCGAACACATTCTGATCCATCAGGCTTATCATTGCGGTGCTGACATCCCTAACATCCACATACCCATTTACACCTTGTGTGTAATATTTCAATCCCTCCATAACCAGGCGGAATAACCCGGAATTGTCGTTCCAGAATCCCGGGCCAAGAATTACCGAAGGATTGATGATCACGGCATTCAAGCCCTCTTCCATACCCCTCCATATTTCGCGTTCGGCGCAATATTTACTTATGCTGTAAACAGAATTTTTCCTTGACGGCACCCAATAGGTATCTTCGGTGCAAACATCAGTATTTTCAGCTCTTCCAAGGGTTGCCACCGAGCTTACATAGCAAAACTTTTTTACCTTGTTTTCTATCGCCAGGTTCACCATGTTTGCCGTACCTTCGATATTCGTCTGCAACATTTCTTTGTGGTCTCCCGGATAAAAAGAGACAATTGCGGCGGCGTGGTAAATTTCAGATACGCCCTGCATGGCATCCCCAATGGCGCCATAGTCCATAAGGTCGGCATCTACCCAGTTTATTTTTCGGGTAAGTTCATCCGGGTTTGAAACATAATACGAGAAAATCTTCCGCACCATCTCCACATTGCCGGAGGGGCGCTTTATCGCCCTGACTTTCCTTCCTGACCTGACCAGGTCAAGAAGCACATGAGAGCCAAGAAGGCCGGTACCGCCGGTGAGAAGTATCATGGGTCAAAGTTGTTTGGCATGGAATGGTTTGAAGCATGCGTTTATAATGATCTGATCGGACAATCAGGCTAAAATCCGGTTTTTTTCAGGCGGAATGCGGTGACCAGCAGGTAGAACATGGCAATAAGCAACACAGCCAGCCCGCCCCATGATATCGGAAACAACCCCCATCAGGGGTGGAATCAGCGCTCCACCGGCAATGCCCATGATCATCAGGCCGGAAATCTCGTTTCCACGCTCTGGTTTAAGCTGCAAGGCTGCTGAGAAAATAATGGAAAAGACATTCGCCACGGCAAATCCGACAGCGAAAACAAGGACGAGAATAGGCAACAAACCGTGCAGGGGCAGCATGACAGCCATGCTGATGATGGCCCCGATCATGCTGATAATAAAAAACTTACGTGCTGAATACCTGGCAAGCAGGATCGCCCCGGTGAAAGTCCCGGTGGTGCGGGCAATAAAATACAAGCTTGTACCAAGCCCGGCCTGATCGAGGGGGATACTGCATCGTTCCATCAGGAATTTTGGAACCGTGATGTTTAACCCGACATCAATTCCGACCACAGCAAGAATGCCAAGGAAGAGCATCAGGATGGTCCTATCCTTCAGTAAGCCGAAACAGGCAGCAAAGGACGATGTTTTCCCTTCGGCAGGTACCTCCTCAATGTGGGTGAAGAAGAGCCACAACGTTGAAAGCAAAGTGACCCCGGCAAAGACCGGGAAGAGCATTTTCCAGTCACCCAGACTTGCTGCAGCAAAGCCTGCCAGAACAGGGCCAAGGAATGATGCAATTGCCTTGATGAACTGTCCCCAGGTGAGGCTGCTGGTAAGCCGGTTGCCACGCACTACATTGGACAATAGCGGGTTAAGAGAGACCTGAAGTATTGTATTGCCGATGCCCAGCAATGCGAAGGCCACCAGTACCATTTCAAACTGATAGGCAACCAATGGTATCAGCAATGCTAAAAAAGTAATGGCCATGCTCAGGACGACGGTCTTCTTCCGTCCGATCGTATTCATAAGCAGCCCTGTGGGTACAGCAAATACGGCAAACCACAAAAACACCATCATGGGCAGCAGGTTTGCAAGGGTATCGCTGAGGGCGAAATCCTGCTTGACGTAGTTTGCAGAGATGCCAACCACATCAACAAAACCCATGATGAAGAACCCGAACAGGACGGGGAGCAGTTTTGAGAAAGAGGTTTCTTTTTTCATTAATTTTGTCATGTTTACCAGCGCGGCAAATATAATGAAGTTACTTAAATCCTTCTGAGATCAATAATTTTTTAAAAAATATTTAAATATTTTTGACGTATTATTACGTTATTGTAAAATACAACGTATATTTGCGTCAAATAATATTTGTCTGATTTATGGCGTACGCGAAAACGGAGCTCTTTGATCCAGAATTAAATGACACTGCTGTACTGTTTAAAGCCCTTGCACATCCGGCACGTCTTGCCATTTTAAAATATCTTGCGGAGATAAAAGTTTGTATGACCGGTGATATTTCCGATGAGTTGCCCTTAAGCCGGACGACCATTAATCAGCACCTGAAGGAGTTGAAAAATGCAGGGTTGATCCAGGGGACTGTCGATGGGGTCAAGGTTAATTATTGTCTCAATCCGGAAAAGATCGGGGATGTTGTGAATATGGTCAGTTGTTTTTTCGGTGACATTATGGGAGAAGGGGAGTTCAGATGTGAGGAGGGTGACAGGGTAACAGGGTGACAGGGTAACAGGGTGACAGGGTAACAGGGTGACAGGGTAACAGGTGAACGGGCGGACATGCGGACGGGCGGACAGGGAATTTTGTAAAATTGGAAATGCAAATAGCAAATTGAAAAGATCATGAATATACTTATACTTTGCACGGGCAACTCGTGCAGGAGCCAGATGGCCGAGGGGTTTTTAAGAGCTTTCGATGCACGACTGGAGGTTTTTTCGGCCGGAACACATCCGGCGGCGCAGTCCAATCCTAACGCAGTGGCGGTGATGAAAGAGGAAGGTATTGACATCGCCGGAAACAAACCAAAGAATGTCGATATTTTTATTTCAGAACCCTTTGATTATGTAATCACGGTTTGTGACGGGGCAAAGGAGGTCTGCCCAGTCTTTACCGGAAATGTTAAAAACCGGCTGCATATCGGATTCGATGATCCCGCTGATGCGACAGGAACATTTGAGGAGGTAATTGCTGTATATCGCAGGGTCAGGGATGAAATCAAGGCGGGTTTTTACAGCTTCTATGTTGATCAAATCAAAGGTGAGGTTGATAAGGGGGTGATGTGACAAGGTGACAAGGTGACAAGGTGACAAGGTGACAAGGTGACAAGGTGACAAGGTAGCGAGGTAGCGAGGTAGCGAGGTAGCGAAACAGGGAAAAATAACAATTATGACAGAAAAAAAGACAGACAAATTAAATGGCGATCGTCAAAACGATCAGGGTGATTGCGGTTGTGAAGGCAACTGTTGTCCGCCGAAAAGAAACAACACTCTTGCAAAGATAATTTTTGGGATAATCCTTTTATCTGCGATTGGAATCATTGCAGTAAAGCTGTACGTTAAACCTGCCCATACGACAAACAAAGAGGCATGTTGCCCCCCGGGATCTTCCGGGGAGTGCGATACCACAATGACGACAACCTGCGATACGGCAAAAAGTTCATCCTGTTGTCCTAAATGAGAGCCAGATGGATACATGGATAAATCAGGTATTAAGCAGTGACCATGCAGCCATTTCGGTACTGATCGCCCTGTTTCTGCTGGGGTTGATCAGTGTTGTTACATGCGGATGTAATTTCGCAGTGATCGGAGTGGTTGCAGGTTATACAGGAGCAAGCGCTTCACCCTCAAATAGCAAAACCGTATTCCTGAGGGGATTTTCCTTCCTTGTTGGGACGGTTATTTCAATGGCTGTAATCGGGTTGCTGTTCGGATATGCAGGAAAGTTTGTCAGCAATTCTCTGGGAAATTACTGGAAAATAGCAGCAGGGTTGATTGCCATTATTTTCGGACTATATTCCATGGATCTGATCCCCTTTAAATTGCCGGGTTTGACAATCAAACCAGTTAATTCAGGGCAAAACATTTTTTCAGCTATCATTTTTGGCCTGACCGTCGGAGGGTTGTCCACTGCGTTAAATTCATGCTGTAACCCGATATTTCCGGTCGTTCTGGCTACATCGTTCGTAAAGGGAAGCGCCATCTGGGGCTTGACGATGCTTACTTCATTTGCCCTCGGGTATGGAATTCCGCTTGCAGCCATGATGGTAGGGTTCAGCCTGGGCCTGGGGAAGATTTCAAAGACATTGTCTGTTATCGGCGCCATTGCAAAATATGCCGGAGGAATTGCACTGGTTGCCCTGGGGTTTTATTTCCTTTTAACCATATAGCACCAAATGGCTGAAAAATTTATTACCGGTTATCTTGATTCAGATGAGGGCAAAGTTCCACAGATCTCCACAGCATGGAGCAATCATGATCGCTGGAGTACGATCAAGGTGAGGTGGTCGGTCGGGAGAATGAACTACAGGATTCAGCCCGGACTCTATGCTGTTGGAATCCCGGACAGGAATTCCCACATTTTTGTAACAGGAAACTATAAACTCAGCTTCGACCATCTCAGGCGGGCGCTGACCGGTACGCACTCATGGATACTGGTCATCGATACCAAGGGGATCAATGTATGGTGTGCGGCCGGAAAAGGTACTTTTGGCACAAAGGAGTTAGTGCGTCGTATCCGGATACATCATGTCGCCCAATTGGTTGACCACCGGAAAATCATTTTACCTCAACTCAGCGCAACCGGTGTGGCGGCACATGAGGTGAAACGAATGACCGGGTTTTCCATCATATATGGACCGGTCAGGGCAAACGATATCAAGGCATTTCTTGAAGCCGGTCTAAAGGCCAGCGATTCCATGCGACGAATTTCATTCCCCATCGTTGAACGGTTGAAGGTAATCCCGGTCGATGTTTTTTACGGAAAATATTACATGCTGGTTATCCCGGCGGTCTTTCTTTTGCTATCGGGGTTCACCCCTAGCGGGTTTTCGGTTGACCAAACATTAAATACGGGGTGGAAGAGTTCAGTAAACCTGTTTGCCGGTTATTTGTCAGGGTGTGTCCTGGTCCCGGTGTTGTTACCCTGGATCCCTTTTCGAAGTTTTTCGATGAAAGGATTAGTAATTGGCTGGCTTGTTGCTGGTCTCCTTGCCATATCAGGCACCATGGGCGCGGGTATCGTCGAGGTAGTCTCATGGTTCCTGATGATGGGAGGATTATCGTCGTTCATGGCCATGAATTTCACAGGGTCCTCCACCTTTACTTCGCTTTCGGGGGTTCAAAAGGAGATGAAAAAAGCGTTACCGGTTCAAATTACAATGGTATCATTGGGTGTTGCCGGTTGGATTATTACCAGATTTCTTGAACAATGAGAGAATTGACTTACCTGCCTGGCGTTGTTACGCTGTTGCTTGATGTTGAAAAGTGCAACGGTTGCCGGATGTGTCTGATGGTTTGCCCGCATGCCGTTTTTGTGATGGAGAACAAAAGAGCTGTTATCCGCCACAAGGATTTTTGCATGGAGTGCGGCGCATGCGCAAAAAATTGCCCGGAAGGAGCCATCACTGTACAATCAGGCGTTGGGTGTGCCTCCGGAATCATCAATGGGTTGCTGCGCAGAACGGAGCCGAGTTGTGATTGTGATTCCGATGGAGGTTGTTGCTGATTTGATGATTTGATGATTTGATGATTTGATGATTTGATGATTTGATGATTTGATGATTTGATAAAATGAAGGTTATGAGAAATGACAGGGAGAATCTTATTGTAAAATTATCGCTTGAATTTGCGCTTGAGATTATTAAGTTTTCAGAATTGCTTGAAGAAAAAAAGAAGTATGTTGTCGCCAGGCAAATATTAAAGTCAGGTACATCGATTGGTGCAAATGTCAGGGAGGCACAGAATGCAGAAAGTAAAATTGATTTTATCCATAAAATGAAAATCGCCGCAAAAGAGGCTGATGAAACTGAATACTGGTTGATTCTCTGCGAAATGTCAAAAAACTATCCATTTAACAAGGACTTAAAAGCAAATCTTCAATCAATAATCAAAATAATATCAAAAATAATCAGCACCTCCAAATCAGGTTAATCCTTGCCTAATCTTCAAATCTCCAAATTTTCAAATCAATTCTATGAAAACCCGATTAAAGTTTCTCGACCGTTATCTGACTTTATGGATATTTCTCGCCATGGCCATCGGCGTATTCTGGGGTTGGTTATTTCCCGGTATTGCCGGGTTCTGGAATGCCCTGTCGTCGGGAACAACGAATATTCCCATCGCCATCGGGCTTATCGTGATGATGTACCCGCCATTGGCCAAAGTAAAATACGAGGAGTTGGGTGATGTGTTTAAAAACACCAAAATTCTGGGATTATCACTGGTTCAGAACTGGCTCATCGGTCCGGTACTGATGTTCCTGCTGGCAATAATTTTCCTGCAGTTCAATATCGATTACATGTACGGATTGATTCTTATCGGTCTGGCGAGATGTATCGCCATGGTAATTGTGTGGAACGAACTCGCAAAAGGGGACACAGAGTATTGTGCCGGGCTGGTTGCCTTCAATTCCATCTTCCAGGTACTCCTTTTTTCGGTTTACGCTTATCTTTTTATCGCGGTATTTCCGGCCTGGTTCGGGCTGCCTACCAACAGCGCCGTGGAGGCGATCACCATTAAACAGATCGCTGAAAGCGTTTTTATCTACCTGGGGATCCCTTTCCTGGCTGGATTTCTGACACGATTTATCCTCATTCGTGTCAAGAGCAAGGTTTGGTACCACACGAAATTTGTTCCCAAAATCAGTCCGCTAACCTTGATTGCCCTTTTGTTTACGATCCTGGTGATGTTTTCGCTGAAGGGTGAGTATATCGTAAAAATCCCGTTTGATGTTGTAAGGATCGCTATCCCGCTTACGATCTATTTTCTGATCATGTTCATGCTTTCATTCTATATGAGTAAGAAGGCCGGTGCGACTTATGAACAATCGGCTACTCTGTCGTTTACGGCGGCCAGCAACAATTTCGAATTGGCAATCGCAGTTGCAATCGCAGTTTTCGGCATCGACTCCGGTGAGGCCTTTGCAGCAGTGATCGGGCCGCTGGTCGAAGTTCCTGTTCTTATATCTCTGGTGAGCGTTGCATTCTGGTTAAAGAAAAAATGGTGGAAAGGAGATCCTTCCATTTGATTTTTTCCTATTCCTCTGATGAACTTGTATGGATTAAAATGCGGAGGTAAAGTCCGAAGGAGGGTTTGGAATCCGGGTAACCTTCGAGATTAACAGGGTAATAGTGTGCAAAAAAACCGGGTTCAATACCGAAATTATCGTTCAATGGAATTCCTGCCCCGACACCCAAATAGCCACCAAGCCCGAAAGCGTTCTGGTTGACAGTAAGGGTTTGCTGGTTGATCCCTTGCTGAAATCCCTGGCTGCCATAAATGTTTACCAGGTTGAACTCTTTTCCTTCCACTACGAAGATCGTTTTCCTCACCTGGGTGTAACACATGGTCGCACCACCCTGGATGAATAGGTTTATCCGCGATTTCAGTGGAAATGACCGCTGGTATCCAAGGTCGATCATAACCCGTCCTTCCTTTCCGATGACCTGTTCAAAACGATAATCCGGATATGTTTGGGGGCCAAGAGGATTGTAGACAAGCAGGGTCACTGCATCCGCGGCCCTTAATTGGGCATAGTTCGCCTGCAGGAAAATGGCATTCTTACGGTTAAAATTAACCCTTAAAAACAATCCGCCGGAGAAGGCCACATTGTAATGCATATTCGTGGGATAGCCGTCAACAGTAAGTTGAGTGATTGTGTCAGTCTCGCCAATACCCAGGGCCTGCCTGATGTCCCTCCTGTAATATGCATTTTTAAAAATATCTTCAATGCTGTTGACATTGTCGGGTGTTCCATTGTAAAAATTGGCGGAATACTTGTTGGCGAAATAGGCGCCAAAATTAATGCCGTACTCAAATTTTCGCAACGGAAAGGGATTCTCGTCCTCCTCTTCCTCATCCTTCAGACCATGCTTCTGGGTCTTGTCTTTTTCCTTTTGTTTGGAAGTTGATATTTTCTCCTGGCCAGTTACAGGCAGTGACAAGATGAAAAATGCGATTATAATGATCAGTATGGTTCTCAATGGAATAGCTTTATGTGTCTGTTATTATCCGTTGCAAAAATAGAAATTATTGTGGTTACAACATCGGGATGGTATCAACCCTTTTCAACATCAGTCTTGCGGGTCCTTTCAATTCAACATCAGGGATCAGATTTTCGGTTTCCCGTGGGGTGATCCAGCCCTTTTTCAGCATTTTCCCTGAAACAAGATTATAGAAACCTGCATTTGATTCGCGGAGGTGGCCGTTTGTGTCGAAGGAGTATTTAAACCATTTAGGCCGGGGGATGATGGACGCCATAAAGATGGCCTCGGCCAGTGTGAGTTGTGAGGCATTTTTATTGAAATAGAAATGTGATGCTTCATTGGCGCCATAGATCATCGGTCCCCACTCGATTATGTTGAGGTAAACTTCATACATCCGTTCCTTTGTGCTGAGTCCCTGGTTTTCAATGAGCCATACGATCAAGGCTTCTTCCAATTTGCGCGCTACTGTTTTATTCCGGCTGAGGAAGACATTTTTCACCAGTTGCATGCTGATGGTACTGCCTCCCCGGGCAAACCGCCGCTCTTTGATATTGGTGATAATTGATTCACGAAAGGAGTCCTGCAGGAATCCGCGGTGCTGGTAGAAACCTCCATCCTCACTGGTAAGCACTGCCTTTTGCAGGTAATTTGAAATGTGATCCAGCGACCTGTAATCTGGATTTTCGGAACCTGCAATAAAAGAGCGAACCGGAATTTGTTGATCATAGGCGGTATACATGAATGGGCCGTTCATTTTAGTCAGGTCGGCATTGCCATATGACAACACACTGAACTGATGCCGGTCGAGGGAGGTCGAAAATATCAAAGAATCAGGAACTGAGAGATCCACGAAAAAATCGAGGTACCAGGAAAGGTTTCCTCTCACCAGTATACCATCAAGATTGGTGAAGAGCCCCGGTGGAAATGAAGAAAACAGGTCCTGTGCCGGAAATTGGGGTTTATGGATCCGCAAAGTGATTTGTTTTGATGGTTTCGCCCTGAACCGGATAAAAGGATTGAAGTTTATCCTATTAAAAATCACCAGCGTAGCGCTGTCCAATTCGGCAAAATCAGCGCCTATATTCAGCAGGTACCGGATCTCTGTTTTATCAAATTTCACTGGTCCGGCGGCAATTCTGTGGTGATCGACCCGCAACCCGGTCAAAGAGGCAAATCCGCTGATCCGGGCAAGATCATTGCTTCCATCCTGTTCGGCAATGCTGAATGCAAGTGTGTCAAAATCCACCAGCGCATTCCACTTAGCTTCGATATACGGAAGAGATACTTTTGAGGAATCGGCCGGATAAAGTCTGAATTCAGCCAACCTGTTGTGGTTATCCATTTTCCCGGCCATCGTCCATTTTGCAGCCATATTGTTTTCGCTGACCTCCACTGTCGATCTGAAATAATGGTCTGTCAGGGTAAATTGATCGATGTGAAATCCCACCCGATGGTCCTCCGACAGGATATTCAAACTGAAGTTCCTGATGTACAGAGAAAGTGGGATTTTATCGAAAGCGAAGCGCACCATCCTCCTGGCGGTTTCCGCATAATTTACCGTTCCGGTTGCCGAATCTCCCGCATGGTGACCCCGGCGCATTAAAAACCCATAATTGGAGCTGCTGCCATTACTTTCCAGCAAAATGCCGATGTTGATAAGCTTTACATCATGCAGTGCGATACGGCCCGCAAACAGTTTCACGATGCCGATGGAGGCGTATGCCGAATCGACCTTCAGCAAGGTGTCGCCCAGGCCGGGTTTGAGGGTGATGCCGGTCACCAGAATTGAAGCCAAACCCTGGATCCTGACATCGGAAATTTTCAGCACTGCCTGAGCGCGATTGTTAAACCTGTTTATCCGGTTCTGGATGTACCATGAAGCCAAGGGAGACCGGAACATGAAAGTGAGCAAGCAAAAGAACAGAACACCAAGAGCTGCAAAATATTTAATTTTCCTGATCATTTCGGATAAGAACTGGCTGGTTTTCTGGTTTAAACCGATAAATAGCAAACATTAAAACCAAAATCGCTAAAGCGCTAAACACGATAAATATGGTGTTGTTGGTGGCCCCAAAGTCTTCATAGTCACCATTAAGGAGGCCATGTTGTGCCAGGTATGAAAAAATTACGGCTGAACCATTGTTGATAAAATGTCCGAAGACCGGCAACCACAGGGAACCTGTCCAGTAGAACAAATACCCGAACATCATCCCGAGCATCATCCGTGGGAAAAAGCCGTAAAACTGCATATGCATCGCCGAGAAGAGAAATGCCGAGATGAAAATGGCAACATGAATGTTACCCAGCCACTCTTTCAGCATACGTTGCAGCACACCCCGGAACATGAATTCTTCACCAACGGCCGGCAGCAGAGCGATCATTACCATGTTGAATAAAAAACCTCCGAAGGCTGGCATGTTCATGAAAGTTTCAGTTAGTTTTGCTGCCTCTGCTTCCGTTGTTTTCATCCACTGCTCGACGACATGTAAAAATCCGGGGAGTTGTATTGCTTCATTTACTGTTATCATCCAGTTGATGAATGGCAGGGAGGCAAACATCAATGCGAAGGTGATGATGTAAGCGAACAACCTTGATGGTTTATTAAGCTTCAGGTAACGGATACTGTTTCTTTCAAAAAAGTAGCCGGCAAGCATTGCAGGAATTATAAACAGGCCGAACGACTGTATTACCTGAAAAAATTTCAGTAACCGGATTGTCCTGGCATCAGAGAAATCGGTCAGGGAGGATATCAGGTCATTCAAACCGATCCCGAAAAGGGGACCAGCCACCAATAATCCGATTAAAAATGCCCCTGCAAAACAGGTGATTACCAGCAAAATCAAAAACAGGATCCGGGTGAAAGGCGTCAGGCCCTGCAGCAAGGGTTGTTTATGGAAGTCCACTATTTTGGCTAATTTTGCAGCTAAATTACCACAATTTGCCAAAGATCGGAAATATTGACGTGGGAGACTTCCCGATAATTCTTGCACCCATGGAGGATGTTACCGATTCGCCATTCCGGGTCATCTGCAAGCAACATGGCGCGGATGTGCTGGTCACCGAGTTCATCGCGGCCGAAGGATTAATCCGGGATGCAGAGAAAAGCAACAACAAGATGAGGTTTGAGCCGGTTGAGCGGCCACTTGGCATCCAGATCTTCGGTAATAATATTGAGTCAATGATGAAGGCCGCTGAGGTAGCAGAGGCTGCTAATCCCGATTTCATTGATCTCAATTTCGGATGCCCTGTGCGAAAAATCGTCATGAAAGGTGGTGGCGCCGCGTTGCTTCAGGACATCCCGAAGATGGTGAGCATGACGGAAGCCGTGGTCAAATCAACCAGGTTGCCGGTAACAGTAAAGACACGCCTCGGATGGGATGATTCCCATAAAGATATTGTCAACATCGCTGAACGTTTGCAAGATGTGGGCATCGCCGCAATTGCCATCCATGGCCGCACCCGCGCACAACTATACGGGGGCAAGGCCGACTGGACACTCATTGGTGAGGTAAAAAACAATCCTTACATGAAGATACCTGTTTTCGGCAATGGGGATGTCGATTCCGGGTCAAAAGCCGAAGAGATGAAAAATAGTTATGGTGTCGATGGCATCCTGATCGGCCGGGCTGCCACTGGAAATCCATGGATTTTCAGGGAGATCAAAGCCTGGCTTTCAGACCATATTATACCTCCTCCTCCATCAATCGCAGAAAGGGTTACCATCGTCAGGCAACACCTCGAAGCTTCAATCCCTTACAAAGGCGAACGTGCCACCTTGTTTGAGATACGCAAACTCTACAGCGGATATTTCAAAGGCATCCCGGATTTCAAAGCGTGGAGGATGCAACTTGTAACAGCCCTCACCACCGCAGAGGTATTCCGATTACTTTCTGAAATTGAGGTTAGTCTTCGCTATCGTCATCTTTTGCGTTTTTGATCCGTTCCAGCATTTCGGCAGGAAGTTCATCGGTATAATCTGCTTCCGTTAAATCATCGGTATCCTTTCCCCGGCCATATTTAATCTTCAGATTTTCCATTGTTCCCGTAACCATCAAAGGGATACCTATGATTCCAAATGGACCCAGGCCGATCCTGATCTTTAACTTCAGTTGATTGTCAAAGGAGGAGGTTCCCGACATTTTAACACGGATTCCCTTCACTTTAAACTTGAACTGTTCCACGGTGACGATATTATTTTTTATTGTGGATTTGATATCGACCTTCGACAGGTCGGGATTGCTCAATTTCTCCTTTTGCATGCTTTTGCTGATGTCGTTGAAGAGCCTGAGCCCGGAAACTTTGACTTTACTCACCGAAAAGACCCCTCCACCCTCCAGGGAGGGCAATACCGGGAACATTTCACCATTAAGCATCCCCTTTACGCTGTAATCAAGCGAAACGATCCCTTCAGCTTTTCCAGCCGAGGGGGCCATTTCACGGATCATGGCAATTTCATTGTAGGCCCTTTTAATGTCAAAATCCTCTGCTTTAACCTGGAAATCAAAAAAACCCGCGACCGGCGTCACACTGCCGTATGTGGCATCCATACTCACTTTGCAGCCGATCAGTTTCAGCGCGGCATTTTTGAGTACCAGGATTCCTTCTTTCAGGCCGATCTCACCGGTCAGCTCCTTGATTTCAAGTCCCTGAAAAGATGTTTTCTTCACATCGGCATTGAAATCGATATCAAGGTCGCGGGGGATGATGACCACCCCGGTTTCCGTTGTACTCTCTTTAGAATTAATAGTGCCGGTGGAGGCAAATGCCATGAATTCATCGACATTGATGTGGTTTGAATTCAGATGGAAATCCCCAACCAGATTACCTTTCCTGGAAATAAAATAACCGATAGTGTTCCTCATAAAGCCTTTCAGATTGAAATCGGACACTCCATAGGTTGCCAGAAAGTCTTCAAACCAGATCTTTTCCTGGTCAAACCTGAAGTCACCCGTTTTAATGATAAAAGGCTTCGGGTAGTCATCGGATGTTAACCTGATATCCTTCAATTTCAGCATTCCTCTGTTTCTGAGACGATTATACCTGCCGGAAGTGGCATCGCTTTGTGTCCCCTTCAACGACAAGTCTGTTTCGATATAGCCTTTAATGTCCAATCCTTTTTGTGAAAACACCTGATACACCTTGCCAAGATCGATCACTCCCTCAGACTGTACATCATACCGAAGATCATCAAAATTTTCCAGTTCCGCATTCAATGTGAATGGTTTTCCCTCAAACAGGAAGGTAAGCGGTTTAACCTTTAAAACGAGGTCTTTCATAGCGCCGGTATGGTTTTTCACCTCCATGGCCATTTCCATCTTCTCCAGCGGATGCGGATAATATTTGGTTAGCAGTGATCCGTTTTTCATACTGATGCTTGCTGTAGTTACCGGGAACATTTTCTTCTCCGGTGCATAATTTCCATTTATTTTCACATCCATGGTAAGGATCCCGGCAAGCGAAATACTCTCCATGGGCACGACTTGCTTTAATTCAGCCAGGTCGCAACTTCCGGTCAGGTTGGCCTCAATGGGAAAATCTATCAGGTTCTTCATCCTGAAAAATCCTTCAATCTTATTTTTCAGGAAAGTAGCCTGCAGGTTCTCCAGTTGAAGGTTGATATTACGATAGTTGTTATCGGGGCAGGAGGCATTCAGCAGCAAATTAATATTGTCGAGTGAATGTGGCAGGTTGACATATTTCAGATAACCGCCGGTCAGTTTTGTCATCAGGTTGAACCTGGGGATACTCACGATAACCGTATCCGGTTCGTTGCGAATGCCTTTTGTGACCGGTTTTGTAATATAATAACCATCGGCGGTGAGGTTCAGTTCATAAATCCCTTTTACACCCACAGTTTTCACATCGAAAGCCTTAGCCCATTTTGCCAGGTCAACACTGGCATTGACCTTTGCAAATATCCACATCGTTTCCGATTGCCTGATTTTGAACCTGGCGCTTAGAAACTCTTTTTCCATGACCGATAAAAAGTTCAGGTTGACCTGATAACCATTTTTTTCAAAGTCGAATTTTCCGTGAAACTGCAAAGGAATGTCCTTGATCTTCAAATCGTTCTTTTCAAAATTCACAGACAGGTTCCTGGTATTGACTTTGGTTGACAATTTCGCGGTAACCGGTTTTGCATCAATATATTTCCGATGATCGTAGATCAGATCAAGGGAGTCGATTTCCACGTTTGATTTAATATTGAAAAAGTCGCCGGTAAGGCTGCTTTTACCTGAGTAGTTGAGTCCGTTGAGGACAATCCGCACCGGAATCGATTGATCGGCATAAACCACCTTGCAATTGCGAAATATGATGTGTTCAATATTCAGTTCGGCTCCGGCTGAGGCTGTCGTGTCGTTTTGCGCGGAAATGGTGTCTTTTGGCTGATAAACGTCATAATTGGCTGCTCCCTGGTTATTATACAAGATGTTAATCTTTGCCTTGTCAAAATAGATCCGGGTGATCAGGATCGTTTTACCAAACAAGCTTTTCACATTCACGCCAAAGGCAATCTCCTTCGCACTGATGAGGGTATCCTGACTGAAAGGAGCAGATGATCGAAGGGAAAAATCGGTGAGGGTAAGGCTAAGATTCGGAAAATGTTTAAAGAAGGAGAGGTTCATATCGGTGAAATTCAACTCGCTTTTAAGGGTACGGTTGGCCAGGTTTTTCACCTCCTGTTTGATTCTGTCCTGGAACAGGAAAGGTACGAGGATGAGGATCAATAGAATTGTAATGAGGATGACTCCAGCAATTTTAAGGGCTTTTTTCATGGTAAATAAATTCTGAATATATTCTAGAATCGTCTTTCAACCAGTTCCTTAAGCTTTTTAAATGCATTTGAACCGGTATTCCAGAAATTTTTCTTGAGCATGAGGTCGAGGAAATCGGCGGCCTGATCGATTGTTTTAAAACCATTCAGGGTTTCAATCGTTTCGTTGTATTCGCGCAGGTTGCCATCGAAAAGTTCATTGATGAACATAAATTTTTCATTGATGCTGATGGCGGCTTTCAGGTTTTCGATTCGTTCGGCCGGTATTTTCGGGCCAAATGTTTTCTCACGGGCCTCTTTAAGTTTTATGCTGAATGCCGGTTCTTCAGACGCAAAAAGGTCAATTTCAGGAGAATTTACTGACTTTTTAGAGGCAACCACTTTTTCGAGATGAACAGGAGCAGGTCCGGTAGGCTTTACCTGTGCCTGAACAGGTTTTTGCGGTTCAATAACGGTATCAACAGGAGTTTCTGGTTCAGAAACGGGGGATACAGGCGCGGGACGAGTTGTTTCGGGCACAGAATCACCGGATTTTTTCTTTTTCTCAGGAAAAGCCATTGGGTCATTCAACCGTTGCAGTAGGTGCATATTCTCATAAAACTTTCGCACATTCTCCATCAGGATATCAAATTCAATCTGTGGGATTTTTTCACTATGGCGGTAGATGGCCTCATATTGTTCGTTGATCGCCTCAAGCAGCCAGTTAATCTCATCCTTTATGATCTTGGTGTTCATGATATAATCTGGAAATAGTTACTTTTGTGAAAAATAAACTATAAAAATACAAAATATTCACCTCCTGAATGCAGATAGAAAAAAATAATCCAATAAATCGCCTTGGCTGGATCGAGGTGATCTGCGGATCGATGTTTTCGGGTAAAACTGAAGAATTGATCCGGAGGCTGAAACGGGCAAAGATCGCCCGACAGAAGGTTGAGATTTTTAAACCGGAGATTGATAAACGATATGATGATATCAATGTAGTTTCTCATGATGAAAATGCCATCATGTCGACACCGGTGCAATCGGCTTCGCAGATCCTGTTGCTGACCAACGATGTAAATGTCGTAGGCATCGATGAAGCTCAATTTTTCGACAATGAATTGCCGTCTGTTTGCAATAAGCTTGCCAACAGCGGAATCCGCGTGATCGTGGCAGGCCTCGACATGGATTATCTTGGAAAGCCATTTGGCCCGATGCCAAGCCTGATCGCGATTTCCGAAGATGTCACCAAGGTCCATGCTGTATGCATGAGTTGCGGCGACCTGGCACACTATACACACCGGATGGTAAAAGATGATCATTTGGTGATGCTGGGGGAGATGGATTCTTATCAACCGCTATGCCGGAGGTGTTATGTTGAAAACACAACAATTTGAAGATTCGTGAATTTGAAGATTTGAAAATTTCAGGACTACCTATTTTTTATCAATCCCTCACGACTACAAAGCATCACATATTTTTTTGTATTTTTGCCCCTCTAAAATCTTAAAACCATGAAAAAATTCATCTTCGCCGTTCTGGCAATAATTTTTATGTTTAATCTAACATCAATGTCTCAAACTAAATCCGACAAGAAAGTGGTAAAATTTTTAATTCACACCGATTATGGCGACATGAAGGGCATCCTCTACAATGAAACGCCTCAGCATCGCGACAACTTTGTAAAATTAGTAAAATCAGGATTTTATGACGGTACATTATTTCACCGGGTTATCAGCGATTTTATGATTCAGGGGGGCGATCCCGACTCAAAAACTGCCAAGCCAGGTCAACCGCTGGGCATGGGCGGCCCCGGTTATACAATTCCTGCCGAGATGAACCCACAGATCAAGCATAAAAGGGGAGCCCTTGCGGCAGCCAGAACCGGCGGTCCTTCTAATCCGCAGAAAGCTTCGTCGGGTTCCCAGTTCTACATTGTACACCCTGAAAAAGGAGCTCATTTTCTTGATAACGAATACTCCATTTTCGGCGAAATTACAGACGGTTTGGCTGTCATTGATAAAATTGCTGCCGTTGAAAAAGATAAGTCTGACCGTCCGGTGAAGGATGTGAAGATGACGGTTAAGATTGTGGAATGATATTCGTGACGCGTAATGCGTGACAAGTTGGAAGAGCAAATTAGGATGAAAGAAAGGATTGAACAGTTAGTTTCTGAAATTGATTCACTTAAAGCGGCCAGTTTGGAAGAAGTTGAGCAGCTTCGCCTGAAGTATCTCAGTAAGAAAGGGATGGTTTCAGTGTTGTTCGATGATTTTAAAAGTGTGCCGGCAGAGATGAAGCGTGATGTCGGGCAACTGCTTAACGACCTTAAAACCAGGGCTAATCAGCGGATTGACTCTTTAAAATCAAGTTTTGACAGGGGTGAATCTGTTTCGAAGGTGAACCTTGACCTGACCAGGCCTGCCGGCCACATTCAACCCGGTTCCCGACATCCCTTATCGGTTGTCAGAAACCGGATCATTAAAATTTTCGACAGGATTGGGTTTACGGTCGCCGAAGGGCCTGAAATTGAAGATGACCTGCACAATTTTTCGGCGCTTAATTTCACGCCCGATCATCCGGCGAGGGATATGCAGGATACCTTTTTCATTGCGACCAATCCCGACATTCTGCTCCGTACGCATACTTCTTCGGTTCAGATCCGGACCATGGAAACCACCAACCCGCCCATCCGGATGATTTTTCCAGGGCGTGTATTCAGAAACGAGGCTATTTCGGCACGTGCTCACTGTATCTTTCACCAGGTTGAAGGGCTTTACATCAACAAGGATGTCTCCTTTGCAGATCTGAAGCAGACGCTGATGTATTTTGCCAAGGAGATGTTTGGAGAGGATACTGAGATCAGGTTAAGACCTTCCTATTTTCCGTTCACTGAACCCTCGGGCGAAATGGATGTGAGTTGCAATATCTGTGGTGGTACCGGTTGCAATATCTGTAAATACACAGGATGGGTTGAAATCCTTGGTTGTGGCATGGTTGACCCCAATACACTCGAACATTGCGGCATCGACCCCCAGGTTTACACCGGTTTTGCCTTTGGGATGGGCATCGAAAGGATCACCATGCTAAAGTACCAGGTAAAGGACCTCCGGTTATTTTTTGAGAATGACGTGAGGTTTTTGAGGCAATTTACAGGTTATTCCGTCTAAATAATTTTACCAGTAACCAGAATCCGAACAGTCCTGCCACGCAGAATACGATGGCCCCAATCCACCGCGTTTGATCCCATTGTGAAATAATTGATGCGCCGATGATCAAAGCCGCCAATACAATTGCGATCGAGACCCGCGTACTTGCAACGTCAAGGTGTTCAGAAAGGGGTTCAAGGCCTTTGACTTCTATCTGGGTTTTAAACCGGCCTTCTTTGATTTTATATATTATCTCATTCAGGTCGGCAGGGAGTTCTTTCAGCAGTTTGTAATATTCTTTCAGCGAGCCGAAAATCTCTTTTGCAAATTGTTTCGGGCTATATTGCTGTGCAATGAGTTCAACTGCATAGGGTTGCATTTCGTGGGCAAAATCAATCTTTGGGTACAGCACAACTGCTACCCGTTCAATAGCCATCAGAGATTTCACTAAAAGGTATATCCCTGGAGGAATCCGCAGACCAAATTGTATTAGTATTTCCACTGATTCATTCATCACCTTACCAAAATCCATATCTTCGATGCTAAGGTGCTTGTAATGAGCCAGCAAGTCGCCGATTTGATATTCCAGCTCTTTGAATTGTGCGAAACTGCGTTTTCCTGATGCGATCATTAACGCTTCAGCCATGACATAAGGGTCGCGGTCGATATATCCAATTACATATTTACCAAGGAAATGAAGTTGTTCCTTCCTGAGCGTACCCATCATCCCGAAGTCAATAAAGGAGATGATTTCACCATCCATTACAAAGATATTCCCGGGATGAGGGTCGGCATGAAAAAAGCCATGGGTAAAAATCTGGTCAAAAACAAGTCGCATCGCCTTGCGGGCAATCTCTTTGAGGTCATGACCCGATTTCAGTAAATTATCAAGATCGCTGACTTTAGTGCCCTTTATAAACTCTTCTACCAGTATTTTACCTGTAGTATATTGCGGATAGACTTTGGGCACCTTGATTTCGGGATTGTCTTTAAAACAGATGTGGAAACGGGCGATGTTTGAGGCTTCATGATGAAAATCGAGCTCCTTTTTTATGGTTTTCCCAAATTCCTTTACCACCCCCTTAAGATTGATCGCCTCCATTTCAGGATTATTCCGTTGCATCCGGTTTGCAAAGATATTCATCAGGTTCAGGTCGAGTTGGATCTTTTGATCGATACCCGGCCGCTGAATTTTAATGCATACCTCTTCCCCGTTGAGCAACACTGCCCGGTAAGCCTGTGCGATTGACGCGGAGGCAATCCTTACAGGATCAAATTCGCGGAAAATTTCCCCCACCGGTCTACCCAGTTCCTTTTCAATCTCTTGAAGGGCTATATCATCAGGCATGGGTTTTGCCTCATCCTGCAATATTCTAAATTGTGCTCTTAGCTCTTCGGGGACAATATCCGGACGGTCGGCAAGGATTTGTCCGAATTTAATAAAGGTTGGCCCCAACTCTTCCAATGCCATCCGGATGCGTTCCCATTGGTTATAGCGTTCAATGCGTGCCAGTCTTTTTTTCGAAATGAAAAATTTTCCCAGCCCTGAATTTGTGACCCATTCGCTGAGGCCATACTTGACAACTATTCCAATGATTTCGCGCGCCCGACCCAACTCATGGACGGCTAATCCGATCCTTCTTAGTTTCACTTCAATGAAATTAAGTACCTGATTTGCTATTATTTAGCTTTTGTAACCGGTCCTTTGGCCACTTTAGGCCCTGGTTTTGCTTTCACTGTGGCTTTTTTACCCGTTTCCAGTTTCTTGATCCGGATCTCCAGTTTTTTCAAATCATCCTGCGACGGGATGTTCATCTTTTTCAGGCTTTTTTGAATCAGCCCTTGCAAATCATTTTCCACTGTCTTTTTAGCTTCCTCTGATTTCGTTAACAGATACTCATAGAGTTTTGTTGCTTCCTCCTTGGTGAGTTTGTTTTCTTTGGCAAGATCTTTTGCTGCCTTGGCAAGTTTTTCTGCATTCATGAACGCAATATCCAGGCCTTTGTCAATTGTTTTTTTTAAATCTTCAAACATAATCGTTCCTCCTATTTTTTTAATGGTGAATATTTGATTTTCGTCTCCATTTTGATATTCATCAGATGGAGTTCAAGATCGGAAAGTATTAATTGATAATTTTTTATTGTTTCAAAACGTACCTCAAATGCAGTCAGAACATGTTGAATACCCCTTATTTTTTCCAGCAACCGTTCTTTTTGTGCTTTTTTAAACGGACCCTCGACGAGTAACAGGAAATCGGTTTGTTTAAGATCCGGCAATAAAATTGCTTCCTGGCCGCGGTTTCCTAATAAATAATAGGCATTGAAACGATCTTCATCACGACAATAATAAAAAGAATAGCCGCAGAAATCCTCCATTTTAACCAACTCCAGGCCAAGTCTGATATTAAGCAGATATGAGAGCCTGAAATCTTTTAAGTGGCAGGATATGCCAAAAAGTGTGAAAAGATTTGGTTCTGACCTACTGTCCAGAAATATTTTTTTAGCCATGAGCGGCACTTTATAAATTCATAACAAAGGTAACCATTCTCACGTTAAAGGTCAATACTTTCGTAATTTATTTTTTGCCAGGATTTTTCGGCTGCATTTTGTTCAGCTCCTTTTATCGAGTAATCCTGGCCGCGGGCGATGGCTTCCCCGTCGACAATTAGTTCAACAATGTACTGTTTTTTATACCCTGACCCAATCTCCTGGAGTACTACGAATTGGATCTGTTTCTTTTCGCGCTGGCTCCATTCGATAATTTTACTTTTGAAATTCATCTCCTGGTTCATCAGGTCATTCATGTCAAAATAGCGGCCAATTATCCTGTCGAGGATTGTTTTACGGGTAAAATCAAACCCCTTATCGAGATACATGGCGCCGATAAGCGCTTCAAATGCATCACCTTTGCTTGACCTGAAAGATCCCGATGATGGATTATCAAGCTGGATAAGTTGGTCGATCCCCATTTTTTGAGCAAGTTTATTCAGCATGACCCTGCTAACGATCTTCGATCGCATTTCGGTCAGAAAACCTTCATCTTTGGTTGGGAAAATTCTAAAAAGATAATCGGCGGCTACTGCATCAAGGATGGCGTCACCAAGATACTCCAGGCGTTCATTGTTTATCCTGATGCCATTGTTGGTCTCCTGGGTTGCAGATTTATGTAAAAAGGCCAGATGATACAAATTAATATTCCCGGGTTTGTACCCGAGAATACCCTTTATCGCTTGTTTAAGATGTTTATCGGATGAAAACTCAGCACCAGCCGGTTTATACGGTCTGAACCTCAAGGTCAACTATTCCTTATATTTTGTAAAGATTACAGTGGCGTTGTGTCCTCCGAAACCAAAGGTATTGCTCAACCCGTAATTGATCACCCGTTTTTGGGCTTTGTTGAATGTAAAATTCAAAGGGGCGATTTCCGGATCATCGGTAAAGTGGTTTATGGTCGGTGGAATTATATCATTCACTACCGCCAGTAGCGTAGCGATCGATTCAACTGCTCCTGCCGCACCGAGCAGATGGCCGGTCATTGACTTGGTCGAGTTGATATTTATCTTATAAACATGATCGCCAAACAAGCTAACAATTGCTTTAGGTTCGGCAATATCGCCTGCCGGAGTGGCGGTACCATGCGTATTGATATGGTCAATTTCCTCCTTTTGGATTCCGGCATCTGCTAAAGCTGTGCGCATCGATAAAATGGCGCCCAGTCCTTCGGGATGTGGCGCTGTAATATGGTAAGCATCAGCAGATAATCCGCCACCAACGACCTCACCATAGATTTTTGCCCCGCGTGCCAGGGCATGTTCCAGCGCTTCAAAGATCATGGCGCCGGCTCCTTCACCCATCACAAAACCATCCCGGTCTTTGTCAAAGGGACGGGAAGCAGTGGCAGGATCATCGTTCCTCACTGATAAGGCATGCATGGCGTTGAACCCACCCAAACCAACAGGGGTGATTGCTGCTTCGGACCCGCCTGCAACGAACACGTCAGCTTTTCCGAGACGAATATAGTTGAAGGCATCAACCAACGCGTTGGCTGAAGAAGCGCAAGCTGAAACAGTAGCAAAATTGGGCCCGTGAAAACCATATTTCATCGAAATATGCCCTGCCGTAATGTCGGAGATCATTTTCGGGATGAAGAACGGGTTAAAGCGAGGTGTTCCGTCACCAACCGCAAACGCTGTAACTTCCGCGGCAAAGGTTTCAAGTCCGCCAATTCCGGAAGCCCAAATGACCCCTACCCGGTCGAGGTCAAGTGTGGACATGTCAAAGCCGGCATCCACAACTGCCTGGTCGGCACATACAATTCCGTATTGCGAACAGCGGTCAAATTTCCTGACCTCCTTACGGTCAAAGAAATCTTCCGCATTGAAGTTCTTCAATTCGCAGGCAAACCTGGTTTTGAATTTGGAAACATCAAAACGGGTGATAGGTCCAGCGCCACTTACACCCCCAATCAGGTTATTCCAGTATTCATCAATGGAATTTCCAATGGGTGTAAGCGCTCCAAGACCAGTTACTACAACTCGCCTTAATTCCACGTGTTACATTTTTAGGTTCATTGGTTAATGGATAACCCCGCAATACGCGGGGTTAAATTTCAGTAATTCATTCCGGGAAAAACATCCAAAAGGTTTTGCCAATGCAGGCAGGTTTATTTGGTGTTGTTCTCGATATAGGTAATGGCTTCTCCAACTGTGCCGATCTTTTCAGCCTGATCATCAGGGATGGCAATATCGAATTCTTTTTCGAATTCCATGATCAGTTCCACCGTGTCAAGGGAGTCAGCACCAAGGTCATTGGTGAAGCTAGCTTCAATAGTAACTTCACTTTCATCAACGCCAAGCTTATCAACGATGATAGCTTTTACTTTTGCTGCAATGTCAGACATGTTTATTTTTTTTTGGTTAAAACGTTTGCAAAGAAAAGAATATTCTTCCATCTCTACAACATTATTTAAGAATTTTTAACAATTGGAAATGTCAAGTTATTGATTTTATGACGTTTAATAAATTAACAAGATTATGTCCATTATTATTATCCGGTGTTTATACTTTATTTTCAGTCCGTTGACTATTCCCCGGATCAGAATATCATGGATCAGTGCAGGGTTTTGTACCTTTGTGCATTACTGAAAAAATTATTCCAAATATGGCCCGATTAGCAATTTTCGCCTCCGGGAATGGTTCCAATGCGCAACGGATTACTGAATATTTTACAGGACATCCGACCATTTCGATAAACCTTATTTTATCCAATCGGCCAGATGCATATGTACTTCATCGAGCTGAAGGCCTCGGGATCCCGGCCAGGGTCTTCAACAGGACTACATTATATGAAACCAGCGATATTCCTGCATTGCTCATGAAATACCAAATCGATTTTATTATCCTGGCCGGTTTTCTCTGGCTGATACCGCAAAACCTGTTAACACTTTACACCGGACGGATTATCAACATTCACCCTGCCCTACTTCCGAAATACGGGGGAAAAGGAATGTACGGCATGAAGGTACATGAAGCTGTGATTGCTTCCGGCGAGCACGAATCGGGGATTACAGTTCATTACGTGGATGAGAATTATGATGAGGGGCAGATCATTTTCCAGGCAAAATGCATTGTATCTGAGGCGGATACACCGGAGAGCCTGGCGTCAAGGATTCATGAATTAGAATACAGGTATTTTCCGGAGGTGATTGAGAAGGTCGTGACAAGTGACAAGTGACAAGTGACAAGTGACAAGTGACGGGTCGGTATAAAGGTCAGGGTTTTGAGAGTTTTGCGCGTAAGGATGCTGTCTCTTTTTCAAAGCCTGGTTTTCCGAGCAGGGCGAACATGTTCTTCTTGTAGGCTTCAACGCCGGGCTGGTCGAAGGGGTTTACGCCAAGGGCGTATCCGCTGAGGGCGCAGGCAAATTCAAAGAAGTAGATCAGTTGGCCGAGATTGTATTCATTGATGGAGGGAATGATGATTTTTATATTCGGAACACCGCCGTCAACGTGTGCCAGCATTGTGCCAAGTTCTGCCTGGCGGTTTATTTCGGATAACCGCATTCCGGAAAGAAAATTCAATCCATCAAGATTTTCCGGGTCATGTGGAACGACCAACGGGGTTGAAGTCTCTCCCACCGATATTACGGTTTCAAACAAAAGTCGCATCCCGTCCTGAATGTATTGTCCCATTGAATGCAGATCGCATGTAAAGATCACCCCGGCAGGAAAAATGCCTTTGCGCTCCTTGCCTTCACTCTCACCAAAAAGTTGCTTCCACCACTCAATCATATATTGCATTCCGGGTTCAAAAGCAACAAGGATTTCCACAAATTTCCCGCTTCGATACAACAGGTTACGCGCTGCAGCATAATGTGTACATGGATTTTGGTTAAAATCGGATGAATGGAGGGCTGTTTCGCGCATATTCATGGCGCCGTTGACAAGCGCCTCTACATCAAACCCGGCAACCGCAATGGGTAACAGTCCAACGGGAGTAAGAACGGAATACCGGCCGCCCACATCATCCGGAATCACATAGCTGCTGTATCCTTCGGTATCAGAAAGTTTTTTCAATGCTCCGCGGGATGCATCCGTAATGGCGAAAATCCGCTTCCTGGCTTCCGCTTTGCCATACTTTGCTTCAATGTGTTGTCTGATCAACCGGAAGGCAATGGCAGGTTCGGTGGTTATTCCGGATTTGGAAATGACTGCCACGGCATATTCTTTTTTATCAAGTAACGCCATCAAGTGGGTATGATAACTCCCGCTCAGGTTTTCACCGGCAAAAACAACATAAGGGTAATCTGACCCCCCCATCAAATCTTCAAACGGGTTGCCCAGCGCTTCAATCACGGCCTTTGATCCCAGGTAAGAGCCCCCTATGCCGATAACCACAAACAGTTCGGCCATCTGCCTGATTTTTTCAGCATCGGCCTTGATGCGTTCCAGCAGGGTATTATCCAGTTCGGCCGGCAGGTTTAACCATCCGAGGTAATCATTTCCATGGCCGGAATGGGTTATCAGTTGGCGATGATATTCGTGCATTTCATCCTGGACTGCAAGCCAGTTTTGATTCCCGATAAATGAATTAACCTGGCTTATATCTACTCTTAATTTTGTCATATTTTAATTATTTTTATTGGACCGAAGATAATGAAATGGTTGAATTAATAAAAAAAAGTGTGCTCACTTGCAGGGAACACACTTTTTAAACAATAAACAAAGTCAGAATTACCGTATGGTTTTTGTTGTCTGATGAAAACCAATAACCAAAAAAACATTTGTTATGAAAGAACTTACTGCGCAAAATTAGTCCATTCATACATTGGATAATGTTAATGAATATTAATATACGTTAAAAAATGTTAAAACAATAAGATGCATTTTAGATACCTTTGCATGAATGAACCGGCGTATCATTATTTTCACGATCATAGCGATGACGATTGCCCTTATCGGGTTAATGGGCATTCAGATCTACTGGATCCAGAGCGCTTCGGCCATAAAGGAGGCTAATTTCCGACGCAGTGTCAATGAGGCCATGGCTAAGGTTGTGCAGAAAGTGGAGTGGATGGAACGAAACAAGTCCATTCCGATCAACCCATACGAACGAATGCTTAACTTCAACCGCCATCTGCCTTACGACAGCGTTCTGACCATCGGCGAGCTGGATTCGCTGATCAGGTTACAACTCAACATCCGCGGGGTAGGCACCCGTTATGAATTTTGCATCTATAAGCCCGAGCGGCAGGAGTTTCTCATGGAACGTTCGCCAAAATTCCGTAAAGAACTTATTGAAAAAGGGAATGCCTTTATCCTGTTTCAGGCCGACATTTATACCAGTCCCGAATATCTGCTCATCTATTTTCCACGTGAAAAACAGTTTCTGCTTACTGAGCTTTGGGGAATGCTGCTCATTTCGATCATCCTGATCATTGTCATTGTTTATTCGTTTACTTATACCATTGCAACCATCTTCCGCCAGAAACGATTATCGGAGATGAAGAGCGATTTTATCAACAACATGACCCACGAGTTCAGAACGCCGATCTCGACAATATCATTGGCGTGCGAAGCATTGAGCGATAAAGACCTTCGCGGGTCGGGGGAGTTTCTCGACAGCTATCTTTCGATGATCCAGGAGGAGAACAACAGGCTTGCCGGACTTTCGGAAAAGATTTTGCAAACGGCTGTAATTGACAAGGGACAGCTTAAAATGAACAAGGAGATCATTGATCTGCATGAGATTATCATTGATGTCATCAAAAATCTGAGGATCCAGGTGGAGATCAAGGATGGTGAGATCAAACGCAGGCTTAAAGCGACAAAACCACAAATTGAAGGCGACAGGGTTCATGTGACCAACTTAATATACAACCTGCTGGACAATGCCAACAAATATTCACCGCGAAGGCCATTGATACGCATCATTACAGAAAATATTACCAACGGCATTGTTGTAATCATAGAAGATAACGGAACAGGCATCAGCAAAAATGAACAGAAGAAGATCTTTGACAAACTTTATCGCATCCCTACCGGAAATATCCATGAGGTACGTGGTTTCGGCCTGGGACTAAGCTATGTGAAGGCCATCGTGGAGGAACATCACGGGAAAATCAGCCTTGAAAGCGAATTGAACAAGGGGAGCAGGTTCCGGGTATTTTTGCCCTTTGTGATCAAAGAATAAAATCGTATCTTGCCCCATAATTAGAAATGACGATGGATAAAAATCAGACCCGATTGCTTTTGGCCGAAGATGACCGAAACCTGGGAAATATCCTGAAAAATTACCTGGATGCAAAAGGATTTGCAACCACATTGTGTATTAATGGCCAGGAAGCAACAGATTCCTTTTCGAAGAAAGAGTTCGATATTTGCATCCTTGACATCATGATGCCTGTCAAAGATGGGTTTGCAGCGGCTATAGAGATCAGGAGCCTCAACAAAAAAGTTCCGATCTTGTTCCTTACTGCAAAATCATTGCAGGAGGATAAGCTGAAAGGATTTGAAATCGGAGCCGACGATTACATCACCAAGCCTTTCAGCATGGAAGAATTGTTGATGCGGATGCAAGCCATTCTGCGACGTACCGATGAGAACCTTAAATCATCCGGTTCCGACAACATGTATAAAATCGGAAATTACTATTTTGACTTTAACCGTCAAACACTTATTAAGGATAAAAAGGAACAGAAGCTGACCTCTAAGGAGGCGGGATTGCTGAAGTTGTTGTGTGTACATGCCAACAATGTTCTTGACCGGCATACCGCCCTGAAAACAATCTGGAATGCCGACAGTTATTTCAATGCCCGCAGCATGGATGTGTACATCGTGAAGTTACGTAAATATCTTAAAGACGATCCACGGGTGGAACTGCTCAATGTTCATGGCATCGGGTTCAAGTTGGTGATGAACACCTAACGGGAGGTTTTTCATGAAGAGCGCAACGCAATTGTACATTGTTCCCACCCCTATCGGGAACCTCGAAGATATTACGCTTCGTGCCCTGCGTACGCTGAAGGAGGTTGATTTTATTCTGGCGGAGGATACGCGCACTTCCGGAAATCTGCTTAAACATTACGGGATCGAAAAGAAATTGGTGCCACACCACCTTTTTAATGAGCACAAAACCATTGAGTCGATACTGGAGCGCCTCAGAGATGGCGCAACCTGTGCGCTGGTCAGCGATGCCGGCACACCCGCCATCTCCGACCCGGGCTACCTGCTGGTCCGTTCATGCATACAGGCCGGTGTTCGTGTCGAGTGTCTGCCCGGACCTACAGCTTTCGTTCCCGCACTTGTAAATTCAGGAATTGCGTCCGACCATTTTGTTTTCGAGGGATTCCTGCCCCATAAAAAAGGACGGCATACCCGCCTCACAGCCCTGGCCAACGAGGAAAAGACAATGATCTTCTACGAATCGCCACACCGGTTGGTCAAAGCTTTGACACAGTTCACGGAATATTTCGGAGAAGACCGTCTGGCCTGCGTTTCACGCGAGCTTACCAAGATCTACGAAGAGAACGTTCGTGGAACGTTAAAAGAACTCATTGCCTGTTACGCCAATAAAAAAGTAAAAGGCGAGATCGTGATCGTGGTTGCAGGGAAAGATTAACAACATATGCGCTATGTGCGGACGTTATTCATTTGCCTTTGAAGATGCACTGATCCTTGAACGGTTCGGAATCAGGGTGAGCACAGCCATTTATAAAGCCCGCTACAATTGCGCCCCCACCCAACATCTTGCCATCATCGCCAATGATGATCCGCATACCCTGAAATTTTTCCGATGGGGTCTTATACCTTACTGGGCAAAAGAACTTTCTATAGGCAACAAGCTCATTAATGCCCGGGCCGAGACCATTACTGAAAAACCATCCTTCAAGAAAGCTTTCCGCAACCGAAGGTGTCTTGTTCCGGCGACGGGGTTTTATGAATGGAGACGGGACGCAGTAAAGACCCCATTTCACATCGGGATGAAAAACGGCGAGGCGTTTTGTTTCGCGGGCCTTTGGGATAAATGGGTATCCGGCGATGGAGCGATCGTTCATTCCTTCACCATCATTACCACGGCACCCAATTCGCTTACATCACAAATTCATGACCGGATGCCGGTGATCCTCCACCGGGATGATGAGCAGCGTTGGATTGCCCAACAACCTGATCCATCATTGGTTGATCTTCTTAAGCCCTATCCTCCTGACATGATGGAAGCAAGGCCGGTTTCAAAACTGGTAAATTCGGTAAAGCACGATACTCCTGAAATTTTAGATCTGGTGATGCGTTAAATCTCAGATCAGGATAAAAGATGTTGACGCCGCCAAGATGAAAATTCGTAAATCATAATTCAGACTAACATGCTACATCCCCGTGATTCAGAAGCATCAAACCGGCCCAGGACTTCAAATTGCCTGTCAACGTGCATGCGGCCAAGATCCTGGGTGGCGATGAAACAGCATGAGTTTTTGTTGGCAAGATCGATAATATTGATGCCGCCGGTAACTCCTGAATCCACATAACACAACGGGTCATTGGTATCCCTTATCATTACCTTCATCCAGGGAGGAGTCGTGAAACGCCCTTCGCCTGTCGACCATGCCTGCGACAACAATTCGGTCATGCCATATTCTGAATGGATCTTATCAACACCAAAGGCCGGACAAAGCAACGAATGCAATTCGTCCCGGGTGATTTCTGTCCGATGTCCTTTCATGCCGCCGGTTTCGATCACAACGAGCGGCCTGTAATCTCCGGGATAGTTGTTTGCAAAATCCACGAGTGCATAGGTAAGGCCGATCAATACTACCTTTTTATTCGCTGCGCGTTGTTGTCGCAACCGGGCGCTTAATCCGGAATGGCTGGCCATGAAAAACCCATTTTCCGGACTACTGCTGAGATCCATCAACTTATCGATCATATATACCAGCGATGAATCGGGGGCTTGTTCCGGTGTTGGTGTCAGCGCTAAAAACTGAATATCTTTCGTTTCACCATAATGCCTTTCAAACCCCTTGATAAACGACCGGCGATAAATGGTGAGGTCGGTTACCAGGTGGCGGCTTCTTGTCATTCCCGTAGTACCGCTGCTGAGAAAAATGGCCTGGGCAGGAAAATTGCCGCATACCACATTGTGAGTTTTAAAGAATTCGATGGGGAGGAAAGGAATGTCTTCCACCTTGCCAACATCTTCAGGGGTTATATTCAGGGCATCAACGAATGCCTGGTAAACCGGATTCTGACTGTATTGATACCTGAATAATTCCAGCGCACATGTTGAAAATTCCAGATCGGAAGAAATTTCAAATATTTTTTCTGCTAAAGCCATCTGATATAATTATCCAACGATCAATTTCACCTGTTTCAACGTTCACCATTCCACTTTTTTTGTACTTTTACGGTCGGCTAAGGTAATAAATTTACGTTGACCCTTTCAGGATGTTATACAGGAAAATAAATGGCTTCCGAAATTGCCTGATCATTGCACTGATCACTGGTATGCTGCTTTCCTCATGCATGAAGAAAGAGGTCTTTCCGGATATTCCTGAAATCGCATTCCAGAATTTTACCCTCGAGTTTGATACAGGCATTTATGCAAAACGTGGTTTTCTCACCATTTCGTTTAAAGACGGAAATGGAGACATCGGTCTTCGTCCTGATCAAAAATCGCCCCCCTTTGATACCGGAAGCATCTATTACTACAATTTTATCATTGACTATTTCGAAAAGCAAAATGGCAATTTTGTAAAAATTGACTTAACCCCGCCTTACAATGCACGGATTCCTTATCTCACCCCCGACGACCCCAATAAGGCCATCAAAGGAATCATTGTTGATACCCTGATCTTAAACCCATTGCCTTTGCATGATACCGTAAAATTTAAATTTTTCATTTACGACCGGGCCTTGAATAAAAGTAATATGGATTCAACCCCACCGATCATTTTACGGAGGCGTTGAGGGTAAATGAAACGGATTTACGCTGACCGGAAATACATCATCATCGGGTTTTTCCTGCTGATTGGCCTGCTTTACCTTGCCCGCCTTTTCTATGTACAGATCCTGGTGGATAAATATATCCTTTCGGCCAACAACAATGTTTTGCGTTACGTTACCCAATATCCTGCCCGTGGACTGGTGTTTGACCGCTACGGCAAACTACTTGTTTATAACGAGGCTGCCTATGACCTGATGGTCATCCCCCGGCAGGTAAAAAACCCTGACACATCGGTGCTGTGCAATTTGATTGGCATTTCAAAAAAGGAGTTTGTCAACCGGTTGCAGAAGGCCAGAAACTATTCACCATATCGTCCTTCTATTTTTGAAGCCCAGATTACCCGTGACAATTACGGGTTTCTCGAAGAAAAACTATTTCTTTTCCAGGGATTTTATGTACAACCCCGCACACTGCGAAAATACACCTATCCGGTTGCGGCTCACACTTTCGGATACATCGGTGAAGCCGGTCCGGATGTGATTGAGAAGAATCCTTATTACCGGGCGGGTGATTACATCGGGATTAACGGTATTGAGAAATCATACGAAGAGATACTGCGGGGGAAAAAGGGTATGAAAATACGCGTATTCGATGTGCTGAACCGTGACAAAGGAAGTTTTCGCGATGGAAAATATGACACCACTTCCGTAGCCGGGACTGACCTGTATTCTTCGCTGGATGCGGAGTTACAGGAATACGGCGAGCTCCTGATGACCAACAAGAAGGGCAGTATTG
Source organism: Bacteroidales bacterium (assembly GCA_030681475.1). Lineage (GTDB taxonomy): Bacteria > Bacteroidota > Bacteroidia > Bacteroidales > FEN-979 > CAIVAT01. The sequence continues at coordinate 74,302 of JAUXWT010000057.1, forward strand.
TGGCTATTGAACCGCAGACCGGAGAGATCCTCTGCGTTGTTACCAGTCCATCGTACGATCCTAATCTGCTTGCAGGCAACATTCGGAAAAAGAACTACACGAAACTGCTACAGGACACTGTATTTGTACCGTTGTTCAACCGTGCGCTGATGGCCATTTATCCGCCGGGTTCGACTTTCAAATTAGTTGATGCACTGGTGGGTCAACAGGAGGGTGTACTTTTCCCTGAAACACGATATGGTTGCCCCGGCGGATTTCCGTTGGGCAATGGCAAAATGGTCGGGTGCCATCCCCACCCATCCCCACTTGACCTGAACGGCGCCATTCAGGTTTCATGCAACACCTATTTCTGCAGGGTATTCAAAACGATCATCGAAAAAAAAACGTATGGAAATACCCGCCAGGCCTATGAAAACTGGCGTAAAGAGGTAATGAGTTTCGGTTTGGGGAAAAAACTGGGCATCGACATCCCCGGCGAACTCAACGGGAATATTCCTACCCCGGCATACTACGACAGGTATCATGGTGTCAACCGGTGGCGCGCCATGACGATTATTTCGCTGGCCATAGGCCAGGGGGAGATCGGGATCACTCCAATACAGTTAGCCAACCTGTCGGCCCTGATCTCAAACCGGGGTTGGTTTTATACTCCGCACCTGATCCGGGCTATCGGCAAAACAGACAGTCTGAATAAAGCTTTCGGCACAAAACATAAAGCGTTGGTTGATGAGCGATACTTCGACGTAGTGATTGAAGGGATGGCAAATGTCGTCACCGGAGGCACCGGGGTAATTGCCAGAATAGATTCAATCACCGTGGGTGGAAAAACAGGGACTGCGCAGAATCCGCACGGAAAAAACCATTCGATCTTTCTTGCTTTTGCCCCTGTACAAAACACCAGGATCGCGGTTTCGGTCGTGGTTGAAAATTCGGGTTACGGGTCTGCATGGGCTGCGCCTATTGCAAGTCTGATAATTGAGAAGTATCTGAACCGTTCAGTCAAACGCAAGGATCTTGAAGAGCGGATGATCAACGGAAATCTGATAAACGGAAAACTTGAAAATGAGGGACGACAAGGGAATATTTTACCGGATTGATTGGGTACTGGTTGGGCTCTATCTGGCGCTGGTCTTCATTGGCTGGCTGAACATCTATGCCTCAGTGTACAATGAAACCCACAACCACATTCTGGATCTTTCTCAAAAATACGGTAAGCAACTGATCTTCATTATTGCTGCTTTGTTCCTGGCCCTGGGGATATTGATCATCGATCCGAAGTTTTTCTCACAGTTTGCCTGGTTCATCTATGGTTTTTTCTTATTCCTGCTGGTACTCGTGATCTTTTCAGGACGGGAAATTTCCGGATCAAGGGGATGGTTTGCCATTGGCGGGTTCGGCATTCAGCCTGCAGAATTTGCCAAGATGGCTACGGTATTGGCGCTTGCAAAGTACCTGAGCGCCCTGGATGTCAGCATTGCCAGATTCCGCAGCCTGGTGATTGCCTCTGCCATTATCCTTATTCCCGCAGTGATTGTTCTCTTGCAGCATGATACAGGATCGGCCATCGTATTCCTGACCCTGGTAATCGTGCTGTACCGTGCCGGATTGACCGGATTCATTCCACTGGCATTTATCTTGTTTCCTATACTTGGCGTTCTTGCGCTCGTGCTGCCCAAACTCATGATGGCAGGTGTTTTGCTCGTCGCAGCAGGTATTTTTTATCTTTTCAGCAACAAGAGATTTCACTCTGTCGTTTTGATCAGCCTGGTATTTCTTGGTTCGGTCGGATTTGTGTTTTCCGTAGATTACAGCGTGAACCATATCCTGCAGCCCCACCAGCGTAACCGCATCCATGTATTGCTGGGACAAGACATTGACCTGAAGGGCGCAGGATACAATGTTAACCAGTCACTTATCGCCATCGGATCGGGCAGATTTTTCGGAAAAGGATTTTTACAAGGAACTCAAACGAAATACAACTTCGTTCCTGAGCAGAGCACCGATTTTATATTTTGTACCATCGGTGAAGAGTGGGGTTTCGTTGGTTCGGCCTTATTGTTGTTATTATACCTGGGGCTTTTTACCCGAATCATTTTAAGGGCTGAACGACAAAGATCGCGTTTCAGCCGTTTTTACGGTTATGGCCTGGCCTCGATCCTTTTTTTCCACTTTGCCATAAACACCGGGATGACCCTCGGGCTGGTTCCGGTCATTGGTATTCCACTGCCTTTTATCAGTTATGGCGGCTCATCGCTGTGGGCCTTTACCATTTTATTCTTTATCTTTATCCGCCAGGATTCATACCGTTATGATCTTGTATGAAACACAGACGTGAAGGAGAAATCATTATCACCGGCACGAACCTTACATGTAAAAAACATGGTATGCAGTTGCTGCATTCACTTGTTGCGGAAAGAGTTATCAACAGACGGGGTTGATATCCAGGAGATAAAAATGGGGATGATTGTTCTTTCCATTGACCGGCAGAAAACAAGCTGGAAAAAGATAGAGCGTATCCTGGGAAGTTATGGGTTTGAGATTATCCGTGACAAGGAAAAGATGCTTGTGGATCAGATCAAACAAGCCGTGATCGATCTGGTTCATAACTCCACATTCAATGCGATGGTACGCAATTCCGATTACCTCGTGGAGCGGTTCGGGATGTCGTACCCTTATATTTCCTCGCTGTTTTCAAAAAAAGAGAACATCACCCTGGAGAAGTTTATCATCCTCCATAAAATTGAGAAAGTTAAAGAACTCATTGAATATGGCGAACTCACACTCAGCGAGATCGCCTATATGATGGGTTACAGCAGCGTCCAATACCTTTCCACGCAATTCAAATCGGTAACCGGACTTTCTGTGACCGAGTTTAAGGTAACACCGGATAACAGACGCTCTGGTCTGGACAAGGTAATTGACGGTGAATGATTATACGGATATGATCATCATATAATTTCATACATTGTTTCTGGAATATTGTAACATCTGGGAATGTAGATATATGTAATATTGCATGATAAAAGAGCCGCACTGCGGTGCGGCTCCAACACACTGAAACATGAAACTACGAAAAAATGTTGCTGTAAGTGAGGTCGGTCTGATTTTCAACCCGGTTACCGGTGAGTCCTTTTCGGTGAACCCTATTGGCGTGGAGATCCTCGAACTTATCCGGGAGGAGAAGGACCAGAACCAGATCATGCAGGTTCTTCTGGAAAAATATAGTACCGACCAGGCTACGCTTGAGAATGATTACGCCGATTTCATTGACATCCTGAATCATCACCATCTCATTGAAATCCATGAAGAAACGAAAGATTAACATCGGCGTCACCGGGTTGAATGCCATTGACTCGCCGGGGCCCGGGGTTTCGGTGATCAGGGCGCTGCGCGAAGCCGTTTCTTTTGATGTCAGGATCATCGGACTTTCTTACGAATCCCTCGAACCCGGCATCTACATGCACGACCTGGTTGACCGGACTTATTCAATCCCCTATCCCGCAGGAGGAGCAGATTTGCTGATGGCACGCCTGGAATATATCCATGAAAAGGAAAAGCTCGATGTGATCATCCCGAACTTCGATGCTGAGTTATACCCACTTATCAAACTGGAACCGAAACTCAAGGCCCTGGGAATTCATATGTTCCTTCCGACATTGACTCAGTTTGAAGAGCGGCAAAAAGTAAACCTCAATGATTTTGGAAAGAAATACAACATCAGTGTTCCAAAAAGCAAGGTGATCTATGACCTGAATACTGTTCACAGTCTTCCTTCAGAATTTTCATTCCCAATGATCGTAAAGGGGAAATTCTATGATGCCTCGATTGCGTACAGCATAGAACAAGTGAAGACCTTTTTCAACAAGATCAGCGCAAAGTGGGGACTTCCGATCATTATCCAGGAGTTCATCCACGGTGCCGAATTCAATGTGACCGGTCTGGGAGATGGTAATGGCAACACCATCGCGGCGGTTCCGATGCGCAAACAATACATTACCGACAAAGGCAAGGCATGGGGCGGCATTTCAATTTCCGACGAGAAGATGCTGGACATGACCCGGAAATTTCTGAGAAACACAAAATGGCGTGGCGGTTTTGAACTCGAACTGATGAAAAATAAAGATGGCGAGCTTTACCTGCTTGAAATCAACCCCCGGCTGCCGGCATGGATCTATCTCTCCGTAGGTGTGGGACAGAATATCCCGGAAGCATTGGTCAACATGGCCATGGGAGAAACGGTAACACCATTTGTTACCTATGATGTGGGCAAGATGTTTATCCGCTATGCCTGGGATATGATCGTTGACAGAGAGGAGTTTGAACAGATCAGCATGTACGGAGAACTCTAACGAATATCGAATAACGAATATTGAATAACGAATAACGAATTCAAGGGTGCAAAATTAACTAAACCATATGAGTAAGATGAGATATGAACGACCGGCGATCAAGAAACTTGAAACCGGCTTGCCGAACAAATTCGGGATGAGAACAGAATATGAACCAACGACCCATATCGACGGCGTTGCCGTGAATGACCTGGTGAAGCAATATGGATCGCCCCTGTTTGTCATTTCTGAAAGAATTATCCGAAGCACCATCAAAAGGGCCAGAAAAGCATTTGAAACGCGCTATCCGAAGGTTCAGTTTGCGTGGTCTTACAAGACCAATTACCTGAATGCCGTTTGCAGCATTTTTCATCAGGAGGGATCATGGGCAGAGGTTGTTTCCGGGTTTGAATATGACAAGGCCATCAGCCTGGGGGTGGATGGAAAAAAAATCATTTTCAACGGGCCGGAAAAGAGCGTTGAAGACCTTACCAAGGCAATAAAAAACGACTCCCTGATCCATATTGACCACCTGGATGAGCTTTATACCATTTCGGAACTTGCAGAAAAACACAAATCCCATCCACGAGTTGCCATCAGGGTTAACATGGACACGGGCGTATATCCGATGTGGGACCGGTTCGGATTCAATTATGAAAATGGTCAGGCGTGGGATGCGATCAACAAGGTGATGCATTCTGAAAGAATGGAACTGGTAGGGCTTCACTGTCACATCGGTACATTTATGCTGTCGCCTTATGCCTATGGTATCGCCGCATCAAAACTGGCTGAACTCGCACTGGCCGTGGAACAGAAATTTAAGCATGAAATCAGGTACATTGACCTTGGGGGTGGGTTTGCATCAAAGAACACCCTGAAGGGCGCTTACCTTCCCGGAATCGACACCAACCCGACTTTCGATGATTTTGCCGAAGCCATCTCCACAGCGCTGCTCAACAGTAATTTCAAACAGGACAAACTGCCCCTGCTCATCCTGGAAACAGGCCGTGCCCTTATTGACGATGCCGGATACCTTCTAGGATCAGTGATCTCCAACAAACGGTCAAGTACAGGCCGCCGCAATACCATCCTTGATGTCGGCGTTAATATCCTGTTCACTTCATTCTGGTATGATCATAAAATAACTCCTGCACAGTCGTTCTCACAATATTCGGAAGACACCTGTGTATATGGGCCATTATGCATGAACATAGATGTGATCCGCGAAAGCACAAATTTACCGCTGCTTAACCGGGGCGACCATGTTGTCATTCACAGTGTGGGCGCATATAATATGACCCAGTGGATGCAGTTCATTTCCCTGCGGCCCAATGTAGTGCTTATTGATCCGGAAGAAAAAACGCATGTGATCAGGCTCCGGGAGACACTTGACAACATGAACAGCATGGAGAAAGTTCCGGCACATCTTGAGAAGTTCAGTATTTAATTTGAGGATTTGAAAATTTGAAAAAAGGCCTCGCATACACCTTTCCTTCTTTTCTTTCGAGTGTTCTGAACAGCTATTCACAGATCTTCTTTTCGAACAGCAAGTTATTTTCACTCATCCTGATTGCAGTGTCGTTTTTCGACTTATGGGCAGGAGTGAGTGGAGTTATCGCGGTGATGACCACCAACATCGTTGCGTATCTCATCGGATTTAACCGGATCAACATCAAAAAAGGGTATTATGGATTTAACAGCCTGCTCGTAGGACTGGGTCTTGGAGTCTATTATCAACCAGGGACAGAGTTTTTTATTATCCTTGGATTTGCCGCACTCCTCACGCTTTTTCTTACACTTTTGCTTGAAGGGGTCATAGGAAAGTATGGATTACCCTTTCTGAGCCTCTCATTTTTAATGGGAACATGGCTGGTCAGCCTTGCCTCACGGCAGTTTACGACGCTGCATGTCAGCGAACGAGGCATCTACATGACCAACGAAATGTTTATGCTGGGCGGACAACAAATGGTAGAATCATACAACTGGCTTACAAATCTGGGAATCCATGAATCGGTACGACTCTATTTTACCTCGCTGGGAGCCATTTTTTTTCAGTACCATCTGTTTGCCGGAATTTTGATAGCCGTTGGATTGCTGATCTGTTCCCGCATTTCTTTCATACTGTCATTGGTGGGTTTCTTTTCAGCGTATGCCTATTACAATTTCATCGGGGCCAATATCCATGAACTCAGTTATAGCTATATCGGATTTAATTTCATTCTTACTTCGATCGCGATCGGGGGTTTTTTCATCATTCCGTCAAAGTGGTCCTTCCTTTGGGTGATCTTACTTACACCGCTTATTTCGATCATCCTAACCAGCACTCAGGCGATATTTTCGATCTTCCAGATATCGGTCTATTCGCTGCCATTCAACGTAGTGGTACTGTTATTTCTTTACGTACTGAATTTCCGTGAACGCTTTTTTGACAAGCCGGAATTGGTGGTTTACCAACAATTTTCTCCGGAGAAAAATCTTTACTCCCATACAAATTACGCGGCGCGATTCGGAAAATCTCTCTATTTCCCGTTTATCCTGCCTTTCTGGGGTGATTGGAAAGTAACCCAGGGCCATGATGGCAAATTTACCCATCAGGGTAACTGGCGCCATGCATGGGATTTCGAGATAATGGGTGAAGATGGACACAGTTATTCCGGCGATGGCAGCAGCCGCGAAGATTATCATGCTTATAACAAGCCGGTAATTGCGCCGGCTGATGGCTATGTGGAGGAGATTGTTGATAACGTTGAGGAGAATGAGATCGGGAACGTTGACCTGGAACATAACTGGGGAAATACCATCATTTTACGTCACGCAGACCATCTATATTCCAAATTATCACACCTGAAAAACGGAAGTTTCAAGGTAGCTGAAGGGGATGCGGTCAAAAAAGGACAGGTAGTTGCAGCCTGCGGGAATTCAGGACGTTCGCCGGTTCCACACATTCATTTTCAGATCCAGGGAACTCCCTTTATCGGTTCACGGACACTTGACTATCCCATAAGCCATTTCATCCGTCATAAAGATGATGTTTTTGAGTTGAAATCTTATGAATTGCCCGGGAATGATGTCGTTGTTTCGAACATCAGCCGAAATACATCCCTTGAGAAGGCATTTCACTTCATCCCGGGTCAGGAATTCAGATTCATGGTTACGACTGCAGGCGGCGACGAATATCCGGTTGACTGGGAAGTGCAGGCCGATGCCGTGAACCAGACCTGTATTTATTGCAGGAAAACAAAATCCAGGGCATGGTTCCGCAATGATGGCGACATTCATTACTTTACCCATTTCGAAGGAAACAAATCATCATTGTTGTTCAAATTTTTTCTGGGAGCATACAAAATAATGATGGGCTATTACAGAAACCTGCTGGTGAAAGACCGGTATCCCGAAAATACGTTCAACAATATTGTTGTGGGTTTGATCCAGGATGTTGTCGCGCCATTCTTTTTTTTCACCCGGTCGGAATTCAGCCTGAGGTACCTGGGAATGGACGATGCCCTGATGCAGACAAATATTCACTTGCGCTCTGAAGTCTCGGCCAGGCTGGGCGGATATGAAATCAGGAAATTATCGTGTGAGATGTTTGTCGGAATCAATGGACTTGAACGATTTATCATCCGTGAAAATGAGAAAGAAACTGAAGCCAAACTGGTTACAAGCCAATGAAAAGTTCTCCGATCCTCCTGGTTATTATCTTGATCCTACTCGCCCGGGTACCATCGATGGCCGAAAACAAAATCGATTTCGCAACGGTCGACAGGCTTACTTACAAATATTACAATGAGAAAAAATGGGACAGCGTTATCATGATCGGCAAACAGGCACTCAGCCATGACATTGATTATTATTACCTGAGAGTTCGCATGGGTATTGCCTATTTTGAAAAAGCAAAATATTTTCAGGCTGCCACCCACTTTAAAAAAGCCAGACAGTTCAATTCAGGTGATGCGTTCGTAGCTGATTACCTTTACCGGTCTTTTGTTTATACCAATCGTAATGAAGAAGCACGAACCCTCAGGTCTGACATGCGGCCGGAGGAACAGGATACAACCCTGCTTTCACACGGATTACTGGAACATGTCCATTTTGAAACCGGATATACAATCAGCAGTGAAAAGGCTCCGGAGAAGCTCGGTCCACAGGTGGGGAATGACAGTATTTACAGGGAACAGGACCTTTATGGAAACTATTTTTACACCAATTTCGGGTTGAAGCTGAGTGTTTCAAACAGGGTTGGTTTATCATTAGCTTACAATTATCTGAATTTCGGGAAAACAAAATACATTCAATATGGCCGGGGCGAGGATTACCTTCAAAGCGATGATACCAGTTTCAAATATCATGTTGTCCAGCATGAAGCATATATCAGCGCCAAAGTGTTCCTTCCGTGGGGGATTAAAATCATGCCAGCATTCCATCTTCTTTATGACAGTTATCCGGTTTTCAGCAACAGTAATAGTTTGCTGAAGGGAAATGACACCTCATTCAATAATTACCTTGCGGCTTTGGACGTTTCCAAGGACATGGGCAGGTTCAACTTCGTCGTTCATGGAAGTTGGTCAAACCTGAACAATAATAAGCAAAAGCAAATCGGCCTCTCGCTGACGTACTTTCCCCTGGGCAACCTTAATTTTTACGGAACCTCAACGGTTACAGCTTTCTTTCAGGGTAAAGAAAAACGGCTGTTGTTCAGCCAGATACTGGGAACAAAAATTACTCCATGGATGTGGGGGGAAGTGAACTTTTATTCGGGTAATTATTCGCATGCAAATATTTTTAATGGTTCGATTGTTTACAACAACAGCGACATCATCAATTACCGTGGAGGCGCCACTCTGGTTTTTATCGTGGGGAATCATGTCCGGTTATCGCTCATTTACCAGTATTTACGCAAGGAGAGCCAACAACTTTATTACATTAAAACCCAAGACCAGGTTACCAAAGAGAAGATTGAAATTCAACAGATCAAAAACAACCCCTATAATACAAATACAATAATCGGAGGAATCACATGGAAACTTTAATGAAAGTCAAAATGCAAAATGCAAAATGCAAAATGCAATTTTTTTCGCTGCCTCGCTACCTCGCTACCTCGCTACTTTTATTTTATTCCTTTACACTTTTCGGCCAAACGAACTACACCGCGCTGCAGGATGCCTTCAGTAAAAGCTATCTTTCTGAGTCAAAGGGGAACTTCACCGACGCTATTGCCGTCCTGAAATCCGTTTATCAGGAAGATTCATATGAAACCAACCTGCGACTTGGGTGGGTTACGTACCTGGGCGGGCTTTTTACTGAATCAACGGCCTTTTACCAAAAGGCCATCAAACTGAAACCCTATTCGATTGAAGCAAAACTCGGACTTGCCAATCCGGCTTCAGCTCTTGGCAATTGGGAGCAGGTCTTATACCAATACAATGAGATACTGAAGATCGATCCTCAGAATACGACCGTTAATTATCGTATGGGTTCGATCTATTATGGAAGAAATGATTATGCAAAGGCAGAAAAATACCTGGAAAAAGTAATCAACCTTTATCCTTTTGATTATGACACCATGATCCTCTATGCCTGGACAAATTTTAAACTCGGAAAATTACGCGAAGCCCAGGTGATGTTCAACAAGGCGTTGCTGAACAAGTCAAATGATGCCTCCGCACTGGAAGGGTTATCGTTGATAAAATAAGTGTCTGACATTAATAAATCCTACCTGAATGTTGAAAGCAGCAATCCTGGCAGGCGGATTGGGTACCCGCCTGAGCGAAGAGACCCATTCGATCCCAAAACCGATGATACAGATCGGAGGGAAACCGATTCTGTGGCATATCATGAAGATTTATTCCCATTATGGATTCAACGACTTCGTAATCCTGGCAGGGTATAAAAGCTATGTAATCAAGGAATATTTTGCAAACTACTTCCTCCACCAGTCGGATGTGGTTTTCAACCTTTCAACAAACTCTATGGAGATACTCAACTCACAGAGTGAACCCTGGAAGGTGACCATTCTTGATACCGGGCTGAATACCATGACAGCAGGACGGATCAAGCGCGCCAAAAATATCCTGGGCTACGCACCCTTCTTTTTGACATACGGGGATGGTGTTGCCGACATCAATATCCACAAATTGCTTGATTTCCATAACCGACATGGTAAACAGGTAACCATGACCGCCGTGCAACCCGAGGGTCGCTTTGGTGCCATCAATCTTGAAGAAGGCAGCGACCGTGTTGCCAATTTTATGGAAAAACCCAAAGGAGACGGTGCCTGGATTAATGGTGGATTCTTCGTGTGCGAACCGGGAATTTTCGATTTCATCACCGAAGGAGACCAGTCTGTATGGGAGCGTTCGCCTCTGGAAGAGATTGCCCGGAATGATGAGCTTTTCGCGTTTAAGCATACCGGATTCTGGAAACCCATGGATACCCTGCGAGATAAGGTTCAACTGGAAGAGGTTTGGTTAAAAAACGAGGCCCCATGGAAAGTTTGGTGATGGCCCATCTGTTTGGTGGCATATACCAGGGTAAAAGGGTCCTGGTAACCGGTCATACTGGTTTCAAAGGGTCATGGCTCATCTATTGGCTCTCGGAGCTTGGTGCCGAGATTTATGGTATCGCCTTGGAACCGCCAACCACACCGAACCACATTTCGACACTTACTATTGATTATCATTCTATTATCCTGGATATTACCCGGAAGGATGCATTTGAAAAAGCCGTTGCTGAGATACGCCCGGAGATCATCTTTCACCTCGCAGCACAGCCGTTGGTAAGGCTATCGTATGAACAACCCTATGAAACATACCTCACCAACGTGATGGGAACAGTTCATGTACTGGAGGCTGCCCGTCATATCGATTCGATCAAAGCAGTGGTGATTATAACCAGCGATAAATGTTACGACAACAGGGAATGGATATGGGGGTACCGTGAAAATGAACCAATGGGAGGAAGGGATCCGTACAGCTCATCAAAAGGGTGCGCAGAACTTATTACTGCAGCCTATCGACATTCCTATTTTAAGCCCGAATCATTGGGAACATTACACAATACGCTAATCGCCTCAGCCCGTGCCGGGAACGTGATCGGAGGGGGAGACTGGGCACTCGACCGTATTGTACCTGACCTGGTAAAAGCCACTTCATCGAATACCAAACTCATGTTGAGGTTTCCGGGTGCCACCCGACCGTGGCAACATGTTCTCGAGCCACTAAGCGGGTATCTGATGATCGGCTGGAAATTGTTCCTCGGACAAACCGCCTATGCCCGCAGCTGGAATTTTGGTCCTCCTCTTTCCTCAAACTTGCCAGTACTTGAACTGGTCAGGGAGGCCGCACTCATATGGCCCGATGTTGTTTACGAAACCGGACCGGAATCAAACCTGCATGAGGCGGGATTCCTGATGCTTGACAGTTCACTGGCCAAAAAGGAGCTGCTATGGGATACGGTCTGGGACTTTAAGACAACTGTAAGAAAAACAATAGGATGGTATAAGGACTATTACCTGTACTCTGGAATAAAAACAGGTAACGATCTCTGTGATTTTGTTAATGACGCAACTGAAAATTCAATTATATGGACGGCACCTCAGCGGGACTGAATGACAAGAAAGTGATGATTACCGGCGGAGGAGGCTACCTGGGTTCAAAACTGGCTGAAAGACTTGCTCATTCAGGCATACATTGTTTTCTCCTCGACAATATTTTTAACAGTACTGCAACGAATCTTTCTTCCAAATTCAGACATGTGCATCTTGTCAGTGCCGATATTACCGATTTAGCGGGACTAAAGAACGCATGCAGGACAATTTCCCCACACCGGGTATTTCATTTCGCGGCATCCATTGACAGGACAAGGGATTTTTCAAGGTTCGGTGAGATTTCTGAGATTAACGTCACAGGAACACTGAACCTGCTTGAGGCACTGGATGATGTCGCATATGAGGCTTTCTGCTTCTCTGGTTCCAGTGAAGTTTACGGAAACATGACCCCTGTTCCGTTCAGCGAGGAGCAGCTCCCTGTGCCGGTTTCGCCTTATTCCCTTACAAAATTGATGGCGGAAGAGTTGATTAAGACCTGGTCAGGAATCCATAAAAAGCCATTCATGATATTCCGTATCTTTCTTTTTATGGGAACTGGGATGCCCCCAGTCACCTTTTTGGCACAGCTTAAAGAGGCCATGGTGAGAAATGAGGAATTCAGGATGACCGGGGGCAGGCAGAAGCGGGATTATCTGCTTCTTGAGGATCTCTTGTATTGTATCGACACACTTTCCAAAATGAAGGAAGCCTCCGGTGAGACAATTAACCTGTGCAGTGGAAATTCTGTCTCTATAAAGGAGATTGCGGATACCGTTCGTGAAATAACCGGGAACACGCTCCGGATAAACCATTCCCTTCCCTACCGCGAAAACGAGATTTGGGAGATCAGGGGTTCAAATGAAAAATTAAAAAAAATTCTTACGGGGTTTGAGCCTCAATCTTTCCTGAAGGGTATTCATTCATTATTCGAAAAATGAAATTTGTCTTGAAAATAAAAACTATTTGTGCATTCATGCTTATTGTTCTGCCGGCAGGAACTGCCTTTGCGCAGGATTCCGATACGCTTTTCATAGCCAAAACATTACGAGATCAGACGAAACTCAAAAAGTCGATGGAATTGCTTGAGGCATACCATAAAACCCACCCAAACGACCTGTATACCAATTGGATTTATGCACAGGTGGCATACCAGGCACGCCGGTTCCGGCTTTCGGTCGACCTTTTTAATCATGCGGTAACATTGTCGCCAAATGATAATGTGCTCCGACTCGATTACGCAAAATGCTTAGTGAATACGGGGAATTTCATGAAAGCGGATGCAGAGTTGAAAAGGCTTACTTCAATCGATATCAGCAATCCGGAACCGTGGTATTACCTTGCAAAGATCGAATACTGGAAAGGAGAGCACAAGAACGCTCTTGCCCTGCTCGAGAACCTGTTGCTGAATATCCCGGAATATGTTCCTGCACAGCTGCTCAGGGACCAGATTCAGAAGGATCTGTCACTGTGGCTGAGTCTCGATTTCTCCTATGCCTCCGATGACCAGCCTATGAAAATTCTGACCACGGCACTCAGAGGAGGATGGTATCGGTCCAACCATATGGGGCTCGATTTCCAGTTCAATAAACCTCTTGTTCTACGTGACAGTGGGAATTTCAGTGCGCTTGGGTTTAGTATCGGGAACAAATTCCATTTCAGCCGTGCTAATGTAACCATTTACCTGAACCTCGGCCTTTTCAGACATACTTCTCAAAATTCTACAGGATGGACAGGTGATCTGAAAATTGAGAAAGGTCTCCTTCGGAAATTGTCAGTCTGGGCTGAGATTCAACGAAAACCGTACATTTCCACCCTAACCAGCCTGCAACTTCCCCTATTCGAAAATCACCTGACCTTTGCTGCCAGTCTCAACGACCCCGATCATTGGAATGGCCGCCTCAGTTATGAAGGCAGCACCTTTTCATCCGATAAAAATTACATCACCGCAATTTGTGGCTGGATCTTTGTTCCTGCAATGAAAACCGGGCGATTCGATTTTCACCTGGGATACGGGTACAACTACAGTACTGCGAAGGAGTCACGTTTTGCCAGTGAGAAAACGCTCAGCGATATCCTTGTAAATTGGGATCTCAATGTCCCTGTGACAGGGATCTACAACCCTTATTTTACACCTAAAGACCAGCAGGTTCATTCTCTTCTTACGACCATCAATTTCAGGGTATCCAGGACACTTATATTCTCGGTGAATGTAAACGGCGGAGTTTTTGCCACCACCCGGTATCCTTACCTTTATCTTGATAAAGATGCATCCGACTCGGTCATGATCATGAGTAGCTTTATATATAAAACCTTTTTCCCTGTCACCGTAAATGCCGGTATGAACTGGGATATATCCAAAACACTTGAAATGTTGTTACAATTTAACTACAATTCGACAATTTATTATAGCATGCATACCACGGGTATTACCATCCGTAAACGATTTTAAATGCGAATGAATCAAGATCTTTGGAAATTCCGGGAGGCCCCGGGAGTAAACAGGTTCGACAAGTTTGTACTGCTTATATTCATCCTTGCGGGTATAATAAGCCTCGTGCGGTTTGCGGATTGGTGGTTCAGAAGGGAGCACATTGACAACCTTTGGTTCTTCATAATTTTCAGCCTTGTTTTCTGGTACGGAGTATCCCGGCTTGTACTCATTTGGATAAATTACATGAACATTAAAAAACCATCTCCTGCTGAGCCGGAGGAAAATCTTAGTGTGGCGATTTTTACAACCTGTACTGCCGGGGAGCCTCTGTCGATGTTCGAAAAGACCCTTGCTGCCTGCAGGCTGGTGCGATATCCACACACCACCTATCTGCTTACCGACAGGTCAGACCCCGAGGTTTGGCAGCTTGCCGAACGTCATGACGTCCGACTGTTGCAACTGACCAATACACCCGATGCAAAAGCTGGAAAGATCAACCGCGCACTCGGCATGACAGATGAGGATTTTATTTTGATCCTTGATCCCGATCATATACCTTTTCCTGAATTCCTCGACCACACTCTTGGCTATTTCAGGGATGAGCAAGTCGGATTTGTGCAGGTTTCACAAGCATATTATAATCAATACAGATCCTTTACGGCCAAGGGGGCGGCAGAACAGACCTACACCTTTTACGGACCCACGCAGATGGGGCTGCATGGTATAGGGAGTGCCGTGGCCATCGGAGCCAACTGCACTTTCCGACGTAAGGCGTTAGACAGCATCGGTGGACATGCAACAGGACTTGCGGAGGACATGCTCACCTCGGTCAGGCTTCACGCATCCGGCTGGAAATCGGTTTACAATCCGGTCATTGTTAGCCGGGGTCTCGTCCCCGAGGATTTCGGTTCATTCTGTAAGCAGCAACTGAAGTGGTCGCGTGGCGTATTTGAAGTTGCTTTCGTGGAAATTCCAAAGGTATTTCGCACACTAACAGGCTGGCATAAAATCTCTTATCTGACAATCGGCACCTACTACCTTGTCGGGCTGACCTCTTTCTTTTTTACATTAATCCCGTTCTTCTTTTTCGCAACAGGGATCCAGCCGGTAAGTATGTCGTTCGTCGATTTTATTATCCATGTGTCCTATGTAGCTGTCATATCGATGATCATCTATCTCTATGTACAGCGTTGGATGTGTCATCCCGAAACGGAACGCGGATTACAATGGCGCGGTATGTTTTTGAAATACGCTTGTTACCCTGTCTACCTGCTGGGATTCCTGCTTGCCCTGGTTAATGTTGAAATTCCTTACATTGCTACTGCGAAGAAGGCTGTTACAAATTATACCACACCGTTTATTCGCCCACTCCTGATACAGGTAATCCTTTTTGTGATAACCTTTATTGCGGTTTATATTACAAGACGGTTCTTTACCCCCGAAAGCGACCTGGTACTGACCGCTGAAAAAACATGGGGAATGATCGGTTTTGCAGCGCTGGCCGCCTTTGTTGCCTCCGGAGGTCTTTTCGCGGCATGGGAATCAAGAAGATTAAAAGATGAGGATCCATGGGATTCGATCGATATTCACAAAATGAAATAAAATAAAATGGTAAAGAAAACTCACCGGCTACTATTTGTCCTGCTGGCGTTGGTCGCAGGCATCATCGTTGTATTTCTGCTTACTTACCTGGGAACAAAATCGCGGGGGCCGCTCGGCAATCTGCTTGATCATGCAGGGAATATGGTGGCAAACATTGAAAACAGGATAATTCTCGAACAACGGTCGGATCCGCGGAAGGAGAGGCTCGGCTGGTTCCAGCCCTACCTTTCGGATATTGATACGTTCAGCAGATCCAAACCCCTTCTCCTGGGCGTTTATGATAATCAGTCATCCGAATCATTTGAAAATATTTTTAATCTCGAAAAGTCACTGAACACCACTTTCCCATTGATCCATCTCTATACCGCGTGGGGTAGTAAACCGGAACAGAAATTTCCGTATAAACAGGTCCGTGCAATTTATGAACTTGGCTCGGTCCCTGTAATCACCTGGGAACCCTGGCTTACCGATTTCGACGGAGAGAAATTCCCTGGCCTCAGAAAACCGGAATTGCGCGACAAGGGAGGAATGGCCGATATCGCCAAAGGAAAATACGATGCGTACATAACGGCTTGGGCAACGGAGGCAAAAAAAATGAACAACACCCTGTTTATCCGTTTCGGTCATGAAATGAACGATCCTTACCGTTATCCCTGGGGGCCACAAAACAACCCTCCAAAAGATTTTGTGGCAGCATGGAAACATGTTCACAAGATATTTACAGCCATCGGAGCTAATAATGTCCTCTGGGTCTGGTCGCCCCACCCCTCCTATGGATGGTTTGATGTATATAATCCCGGACCTCAATATGTTGACTGGGTTGGGGTTAACATCCTGAATTTCGGAACAGTGGCGATCTGGTCCAAATGGTGGAGTTTCGAGGAGATGTTCGGTTCTTATTACCCGGAACTGTCAAAATTCGGGAAACCCATTATGATAACAGAATTCGGATGTCTTTCCGTCGGAGGCAACAAAGCCAATTGGTTCAAAGATGCATTATCAGGAATCCCTGTAAAATACCCTGCTATTAAAGCATTGTTGTTTTTTCATTATTCGGCCGACCAAACTACCACACAACAAACGGTCGACTGGACAATTCTTGGTGATACAATGGTGATATCGGTAATTGCACACCAGATTAGTCAGTGGCCTGATACATTAAAAGCTGCGACGAAAAGGACCAAGTCCAATCCATAGCAACCGTTCAGGCGACCATGGGTTTATTTTTATACCTTTGTGGCTTGGGAATTATTTCTAAGTCCCGGATCATCTTTACTTAATCCTGAATTTCCGACAATGACCGAAACATATATTCCCGGCACCGTATACCATGGGTTCATCCTTCATGAAAAGCGCTTTGTAAAAGAGTTGAATACCGATTGTTTTCATTTTTCCCATGTCCGGAGCGGGGCACGTCTTCTGAAGATCGTTTCAGACGACGCGAACAAGACCTTCAGCATCGGTTTTAAAACCTTTCCTGAATCTGACAACGGCGCACCACACATCATGGAACATTCGGTACTCAACGGTTCGAAGAATTTCCCCGTTAAAAGTCCGTTCGATGTATTGCTCAAGGGCTCCCTGAGCACCTTCCTCAATGCATTTACATCGAAGGATTATACCATGTATCCCGTGGCCAGTATGAACGACAAGGATTATTTCAACCTCATGCATGTTTACCTCGATGCCGTATTTAACCCGATGATTTATGATGATTCGCGAATCCTCATGCAGGAGGGATGGCATTTTGAACTAACCGCAAAAGATGAACCACTCAAGTACTCCGGTGTCGTTTACAATGAAATGAAGGGTTCGTTTTCAAATCCGCAGCGGGAACTTTTTTACCAGGTATTCAAGCATCTCTTTCCCGACAACGCTTACGGGTATGAGTCGGGCGGGACTCCGGCCGCCATACCTGCACTGACAAATGAGGCGTTTCTGGAGTTTCACCAGAAAAATTATCATCCCGAAAACAGTTACATCTTTTTATACGGTAATGCAGACCTTGAGAAGGAACTTGAGTTCATCGATTCAGCTTATCTTTCCAATTTTACCAAAACAGGAAATTTAATCACTGTAGAGGACCAGTCTCCTTTTCATGGAATGAAGGAGATCACATCTTATTACCCGGTGATGGTGCAATCAGAGATGCTGAACCAAACCTTTCTCACCTATAATTTTGTTGCCGGTCACAATACCGACCTGGCACTAACCCTGGCGCTGGATATCCTGTGCCAGGTACTGGTGAACCAGGAATCTGCTCCAATTCGCCTGGCTTTGACAGAGGCTGGTATCGGACAGGATGTATCCGCATCCTCGTCCAATTTTAAACAGCATGCCGTACAGATCGCCGCCATTAATGCCAATCCGGGAGATAAGTATAAATTTTTAGAGATCGTGACAGATACATTGCGGAAAGTCGCTTCCGAAGGGCTCAACAAGGAGGAGATCGAGGGCGTGATCAACCGCATCGAATTCCGGCTGCGTGAAGGCAATGATGCCCATAAAGGGCTCACTTACCTCAACATGGCCCTGCCAACCTGGTTCTTTGCCAACGATCCGATTACCGGACTTGAATATGACACCACGTTAAAAGAGGTAAAAAAAGCGTTGACCAGTGACTACCTGGAAACGATCATCCGCAAATATTTCCTTGATAATCCTCATTCTTTGCTGCTGACTCTGGAACCATCCACCGGGCTGGAAAAAGAAAGAAATGATATCCTGGAGGCAGAACTCCTCGCTATCAGGTTATCAATGGACGAAAATGCCACGTCTGAAATGATAAGCGAAACACAGGAACTTATCTCATTTCAGCAACGCGAAGACTCACCTGAGTCTCTTGCTTCCATTCCCATGCTTGAGATCAGCGACATTGACCCCAAGGCCCCTTTTTATAAGGTTTCTGAGGAAACTCACAGTGGCATTCCCGTGCTGGCTTATGAAGAATTCACCAACGACGTGGTTTATGTGAACCTCTTTTTCGATCTCTGCACGGTGCCCGAGGAGTTGATCCCATATATTTCGCTTTTGTCACATGTGATCGGAACCATGAACACAAACAATTATTCTTACGGTGATTTGAATAAAACTTTGAATATTCACACCGGCGGGTTTTTTACATCACTGCGAACCTACCTGGTTAAATCAGACGACAACCAGCTCCTGTCTAAATTTGTGGTCACTTCAAAAGCCATGAATCATAAGGTTGGGAAGCTTTTTGAACTGGCAGAGGAGATCCTTAATCAATCTATTTTCAATGATGCCGAACGATTGAAAACAGTGATTTCCCGTCACCAGTCACAAGTCGAAGCTCAGATAAAGGGGAACGGATATCATGTGGCAAGCCACCGGCTCTCTTCCTATATCAGCAACCAGGGGATGTTCAATGAGTTAACCGGAGGACTCGCCTACTATTGGTTTTTAACCGATCTCGTGAAGAATTTCGACACGGATTCAACCGGTATCATTGCAAATCTTGAAAAAGTCGCCTCTTTGCTTTTTACCCGGAACAACATGGTTGTTTCCGTGATCGGGGAGAAGAAAGACCAGGCGGTTTTTGGAAACGGGTTGAATTTACTTGCCGGTAAACTCCCGGTCGAAAGCCAGCAGAGGCATGAATGGAATTTCAGTCTCGATAAACAGAATGAAGGTTTGATGGCGGCATCCAATGTGCAATATGTTGTAAACGGATATAATTACAAGAGACTGGGTTATGCCTGGGATGCCAGGATGCGTGTACTCAACCAGATTTTATCGACCGACTGGCTTCAAACCCGCATCCGGGTCATTGGAGGAGCGTACGGGGGATTCAGCAGCATTTCGCCCGGTGGCAACTTCACCTTCAACTCCTATCGCGACCCCAACCTGGGCAGCACCATCGAAAATTTCAGCAACACCCCTAGCTACCTCTCTTCTTTTGACGCTGACCGGCAAAGCATGACCAGGTATATTATCGGGACGATCTCAGAGATGGACTCGCCACTTACTCCTTCGCAAAAGGGAGAGCAGGCCGTCAGTCTGTTTTTCTCCCGGCGAACTGTCGAAGAAGTGCAACATGACCGCGATGCAGTGCTTTCGGCCACCCCGGAGGACATACGGGGTTTCTCGCAAATGGTTATGGATGTACTGAATCAGAAGGCGTTATGTGTTTTCGGCAATGCCGAGAAACTTACCAGGGACCAGCCATTGTTTAATTCGCTGGTAAAGATTGACGGTTCCGACAACACCGCCAGGGTCATGGCCCCTGAAGTGGTGGTTTAGATTAATCCAGTTTTAACAGTTTAATGGTTCCTGTCTTTCCGCTGGCCATAATCCTGACAAAATAGATTCCAGAAGGATTACCTGACAAGGAAAACTCACCCATTCGTTCACCGGTTAATACGCCAGACAATACTTTATCTCCCTGAATTCCAAAAACCTCTATATTGATGGCCGGGGATTCAATATCTCCATTTAATTCAACTACAAATTTTCCTGAAGTGGGATTGGGATAAACTTTGAATAAAGTGGTTTCGGGTGAAGATATCGACAGTTTTTCAGTGTCAATGAGCTCTGACTTACTGGCAAAACTGCCTGGCGCAGATGCAGCAACGCCACAACACACACCGGAGGTGGTTATGTAACCATACATATAGCCACCTGAGAAAACTCTTGTACCGGGCAAATAAATTATATTCTGTCCGGCAACCATTGTTGCACTCCCGTCAGTTCGTACCCAAAAATTTGTACTGTTACCAGCGACTGTGATCGTCTGTGTTGCATTATAACATTTCGTCTGACCAGAAAGGACAATACCTGAAAGTGAATTCTGATTCGGGACACTAATTACTGAAAGTCCCAAAGTCTGGGCAAGGCTCGGTCCACATGAATTATTGGCTGTCACCATTATATCCCCACTGTTTGCACCTGCTGTTGCAGTGATGGATGTTGACGAAGAACTACCACTCCAGCCCGCAGGCAAAGTCCAGGTATAAGAAGTTGCGTCTGGCACCGCCGATATGCTGTAGGTAATGGTTGCATTCTGACAAACAGTTGCCGGACCCGAAATTGAGCCGGGTTGTGAAAGTACATCGGCGACAGCAATGCTTTTGGATTGAACAGGGCCAGGACCATAGAAATTATTTGCAGTCACTTTTATATTCCCGCCATTTACGCCTGCCATTACGATGATTGATGTTGTTCCAGAACTACCGCTCCAACCTTGAGGCAAAGTCCAGGAATAAGACGTTGCCCCGGTTACTGCTGAAATACTATAGGTAGCGGATTCATTCACACACACCGTTGATGGGCCGGAAATAGTGCCTGGTTGTGAGGGGAGACCTATTTCGACGTTGCATACCTGGATTCTCCAGGTTGTGTGATCACTATGATTGATCACTCCGTCGCCGTTCAGATCAGATACTGCAGGATTTTTCCAGCGTTCCAAAAATGATTCGGTATAATCTGTATCACCATCATCTTCCAGCTGGTCAGGAATACCATCACCGTCCTGAAATCCATTATTGTCGGTCATCCACAAAGCCGGAGTGGATATGTTATTAATCCGCTTATATTCGCGGATCGCCCTCCATATTGCGCGCATGCAGGAATCTGCATGAGGCTTTGCCCGGATACTGACATCGTATGCAAATTCATGTTCGGAATGATAAGTCAACCCGCAATAAGCATTGCTTGAAGGATGTCCGCGAATGGTATCCGATACCATGCATTCTTCATGCGAATAGGCATCGCCCAGGGAATGTATAAAAAGTGCAAAGGCCTGGATCGAATTGGGCTGTATAATCTGATACCCCGAACTATTGGCATCGGCATACATCACCTCCACAGGAGTCAGTAAATCCGGCAATCCCGGGTTGCCACCATTGTATAACGCCCAATTCTTAACATTTTTCAGGTTGTAGGTAATGGGTACCCGCCAAAAATACGGTGGACCTGTAAACGTTGAATAGTTGGTCGGTGCAGGGTAGGTTCCATAAACCATTTTACCCGTGAGCGTATCAGCCGGATCACGAAAAGGAAAATGCCAGTATTGCGCGGTAAGTTCTTTTTGTGCATTTGTGGGATAAAAGCTTCCCCGTTCTGTTCCCGCAATACTTTCATTCCAATCGGGAAACGTATCAGGGATGCTGACACTGTTCAGTGAATTAACGTAAGGATACCCTGACTTTGGGTTGATCTGGTCTACGAGGGCACAATATCTGGCTAAAATTTCAGCAGTATCCGGTGAAAGTCCCATTTTAATAGCTAAAAGCTTTGTAAGGTCATAGTGAAAAGTACTATGTACTCCACCCAAAGAAAAGGCCGTTACAACCGGACCAAGACTGTCTGTTTTTTCTTCATTCCAGGGAGCCACAACCACAGGGCCTTTCACCAATGAAAGGAAAAGCATCGCTAATGGTAAAAAGATAAGAATTTTCTTATTCATGGATTTTAAATTTAAGGTTAGCAATCATGATAAAATCTTCATCACTTCTTCTTTATAAATCCTGCCGATTGGCAGGCTTACCTGTTTCAGTTCGACCGTGTTGCCATAGGCGGCTGTAACCTTGTTCACCGCCACGATATAAGATTTATGGATTCGGAGAAACTTCCCTCGCGGAAGGATCCGCTCGAGCTCCTTCAACGCGGCAAGCTTAACAAATTTCTTGTCACCGGAAGTATAGATGCTTACATATTCCTTGAGTCCTTCCACATATAGGATATCCTCAAAATTGATTCTGACTGATTTAAAACCGCTTTTCACAAAAAAATAGTCCTTATTGTCAGGCTCCCTGATAACCTCAGCCTCACTTGCAGCAAACGATGGGGCGGTACTGGATTGTTGCAGGTCAAACTGCCTGGTTGCCTTGTTCACCGCTTGCAGAAACCGCTCAAATGTGACCGGTTTAACCAGGTAATCTACCACATTAAGTTCAAAACCTTCGACTGCATGTTCGGAATACGCTGTTATCAGGATCACCAACGGTTTTACAGGCAATGATCTGAGCAGTTCCAGCCCTGTGATACCGGGCATCCTGATATCCAGGAACAGCAGGTCGACCCTGCTTATTAACCCGGGAACATCGGTTGCCTGTTTGCAACTTCCAATCAGTTCCAGATGAGGGATCCGGGCTACATAATCTTTAGTCAGTTTAAGTGCAAGCGGTTCATCCTCCGCAATCAGGCATCGGATTTTCATATTCTGATGGTTAAATTTACATGGTATACCATGCTGGTAGAATTGATTGTCAGTTCTGATTTGCCCGGACACATCAGGTCGAGCCTGGCCCTGGCATTGACCAGACCCAAACCTCCGTCTTTTTCCCTCACCCTCGTTGCAGGGATGCTGTTTTCACAGGTAAAAAAAATTCCGCCGTCACGAAATGAAAGAAAAATCTGAATGAATCCTTCGGGATCGGTATCAATGCAACTATGTTTAAAAGCATTTTCAACGTAGGCAATGAAAATCAGCGGAAAAACCATCAGGTGACCGGATGGTTTCTCGATCACCATGGTTACCTTGGAGGGATCTTCAATCCTCAGTTTTTCAAGTTCAACGTAGTTTGTCAGGAACCGGATCTCCTTTTCTACCGGCACTTCCGATGCTCCTGCTTCATAAACAAGATAACGCATGATCTCCGCGAGTGACATGATAGCTCCGGCAGTTTTTTCAGAACGCTCATACGCCAGCGAATAAAGGTTATTGAGCGTATTAAACAGAAAGTGCGGATTCACCTGGGCTTTCAGCATCCGGAATTCTGCTTCATTGCGTTGCCTGAGAATCTCCATATTGCGTTGTGCGGCATCAAAGTGATTTCTTGCCAGTTCATAAAATATGCTTAGTCCGAAGATAAAGATAAAACTGGTAATGATCAGGAATTCGCCCTGGTAAGGTCTTGACGAAAATCCAATTCCCGCCGGAACACCGAAGAGATAATCGCGGAAGAGGATACGCATTGTAAAGAAGAAAACGATAAGACCCACACTGGAAACACCATATAAGATGTACCGTTTCTTAGAGAAAAAGTGAGGGATCAGGAAAAGTAGGTTGATGTAAAACACGAGGATGAACAAGGATCCGTTCAGTAGTGCACGCAGAACGGCTGTTTTCAGCGGCCAAAAGTTGGAAAAGAGAAAAGTGCTCAGGGTCATGAAAATAATCCAGAATCCAACGTGCAGTACTCTGTTGTAATTCTTTCGTGTTATCATTGAAGACAATTCTGACCGCATGGGGATAATCGCATTAAATGTGATGCAATGATACAATAATTGTGAAATCTGCCCTTCATTTATTATATTATCAGCGCCTTTCTCTCTATAAACGTCCCATCGGCGCCTATGAACGACGTTCAAGGTCATTTTACCGGTCGTTATACCCGATATGTCGTTAGTTGAATTTATTCTTTCCAGCCTGTCGGGGCATGTTAATTTTGCCCCGTTATCAAATTAATATTTACTTTTAACTCCTTAAACACATGAAAACAAAAACAAGATTGCTCACAGGATCGGTCGGGATGATCATCCTGTCAATGTTCGGGTTCCTTTTATTCACGGCATTCAAGGCAACTACGGAAAATGACAAAACAAAACTGGTAATGGAGATCCGCTCCTACCTTGATAAAAATGTAAAGCCCGTCATGAAGCCGCAACGGGTAAAGCTAGACCAGATTCTCAGTCTTCAGGAAAAAAAAGAGTTAGCCCGGTTAAATAGTCAGCTTCGCCAGCTAATCCTGAAACGGAATGCTATGGATATCGGGTTCATCACCTCACGGGAATTCTCCTTTAATGTGGTACCTGCATATACAGCTAAACAGAAAGCCGGTCAGAAAGAGAGCCGGGATGAAATGCGGCGGATTATGTCGAGTGCATGGTTCATCTTTGACAACCATGAAAAGGAAATCGAACAGTTGCTGAATGAAAAATCATCTTTTTTCGGGACCTGGGAAAGAGGAATCTCTGCCATCGTAACAGATTATCTTGATGATAAGTTCCTTTTCATCGGCAAAAAACAATTTATCAAGCGGTTCGAAAACCGTGAGATTGTTAAATATTACAGCCCCGTGGCCTTTCTGCTCTGGGATCCGGAGCAGCGATTCATAAGTGACGAACTGATTGGAAAATAAATGTTAACCCCTTAAAAAACCAAAAAAATGAAAAAGTTACGTATTGCAATGATCACACTCCTGGCCATCCTCATGGTTGCCGGTTGTAAAAAGAAAGAAGAAACCCCTGTCGTTGAGACTACCGCTGAGGAGGCGGTTACGATCATGGCAACCTCATTATGCACCGGAAATGCCGGTACGATGACCCAGGTCGATGATGCAGTTACCCTGTCCAAAACAACAATTCTGAAGTCGTCGCTTTACGACTCCTCATTCACCATCACAAACACACCTGGCGCTGTGATTACCTATCAATACCAGATGAATTACTCATATAGTTTTCTTAATTCCAACAATTTTCAACTTACCTATAATGCAACCGGGAACTACAATGCCCCGATGGTTTACGCCTCCATTACCACAAATGGATCTCTTAACGTCACAGGCATCCTCAGCGGGAATGATTATATAGTAAATGGTCAGGCGAGCCGCGAAGGCACCTTCACCTTGAAGGGCGGGAACCAGAATTCTGTATCAGCCACTGTGACTACAAATCTGATTAATTTAAAGGTCAGTAAAGCCACGGGAGTGGTTGGGAGTGGAACCGCTACCATTGTTGTGAATGGTAGTACAGCAGCAGGCCGGAATTTCGCATTCACAGGAAATCTTGTATATACAGGCAATTATACAGGAACCCTTACAATCGTCGGAAAGCAGTATTATATCAACCTTACTACCGGCACAGTCCAGTAACTCAGCAATATCATTTTTCAAAAGCCCTTGCAGTACTTTCTGCAAGGGCTTTTTTTTATGATCAGCGCCCGGCTCTGACACCCTGACCAACCCGAAACTCACTAAGGACAACAATTTTTATTTGTTATATTTTTCACGTCATGAAAATTCCGAACAAAATACATTTTTCCATTACACACGTATTCTTCTAATCTCTTTCGGGGTTAGTTCCCCGCCGCTTGCGGCGAATGAAAATAATTCCCGATGATACCCCGCTGCTCTGCGGCGGGGAGGTTCATTTATCATCTATTTGCATGAATATTTCATTTTCTGAAATTTTTAAAGCTAAAAAATAATTATTGTTATATTTTTCACATAGAATCAATTGTAAAATTCTGGCATATATTTGTATTAGGGCACCTCTAAAAACCAATTGTTAATATATACGTCTGATTGTTAATAACTTAACCCTGTTTATGTCGTTGGATTTTTTATATTTTCTGTATAAAAAAGCAAGCCATGAAAAACATAAACCCTCTCGGACTTTTTGACGATCATTTTTTATTGGAAACTCTCAGTAAACTTGGGGATCCTTTGCTAAAATTGAGTGAGTATATTGACTGGAGTATATTTGAAGCTCCTTTAGATCAGGCATTTAGAAATGAA
>JAUXWT010000059.1 GCA_030681475.1 Bacteroidales bacterium
GTGTTGTGTAACGGTGGAAGCACTGGTTCAATCGACATCACCGTAACAGGCGGCACACCAGATTACACTTACGCCTGGACTACCGGAGCAGGAACAGAAGACATCGGCGGATTGACCGCTGGATGCTACACTGTGACTGTAACCGATGCTAACCAATGTACAATCACCGGTACCTGGTGTATCACAGAACCACCCGCTCTTACCCTTACCGGCATGGGATCTCCCGTGTTATGTAATGGAGGCAGTTCCGGTTCAATCGACATCATGGTCGCTGGCGGTACAATGCCATACGGTTATGCATGGAGCAATGGTGAAACTTCAGAGGACATCGGCGGATTAACTGCCGGATGCTACACGGTTACGGTAATGGATGCAAACAGTTGTATGATTACCGACACCTGGTGTATTACTGAACCTTCTGCACTTTCACTTACCGGTATTTCAACCCCCGCATTATGTAACGGAGGCAGCGCCGGTTCCATTGACATCACAGTTGCCGGCGGTACAATGCCTTATGGTTACATGTGGAGCAATGGTGAATCATCGGAAGACATCAGTGGATTAACAGCAGGCACCTACACGGTTACTGTAACTGATGCAAATGCTTGTATGACCTCAATGAGTTTCATGGTATCAGAACCAACAGCGCTTGATCTGACTGCCGTTGTGTCCAATATTGATTGCAATGGCAATCATAATGGCGCAATAGACCTGACTGTTACCGGCGGGACTCCTGCCTATGGTTATGTATGGAGCAATGGAGAAAGCACAGAAGACCTCACCGGCTTGTTCCCAGGAACTTATACTGTAACTGTAACTGATGCTAATGCATGTATTTCAATAAATAGCTGGATGGTTTCTGAACCTTCCGATATCTCTTGGTACGGCAGCGTAACCAACGTAAGTTGTTACGGTGGCAGCGATGGTTATATTGAGGGTTCTACCTCTGGTGGTACTCCTCCTTATACTTACTTATGGAGCAATGGTGAAACTACTGAGAATATCTACAACCTGACTGCAGGAACTTATACAGTAACTCCTACAGATGCTCATGGTTGCTATACATTCACATCCAGAGTTGTAGGCCAACCAGATGAACTTCTCATCTCACAAGGAACAGTCATTTCGAATGTTTCATGTTTTGGTGGCAGCAACGGAGCAATTGATATCACCGTAACCGGAGGTACAATGCCTTACGGTTATATGTGGAGCAATAGTGCCACAACAGAAGATATCAGCGGGTTAATTGCAGGTATCTACAATGTAACTGTTACTGATGCACACGGTTGCCAGACATTTGGCGAATGGAATGTTGAGGAAGCCCCTGCGCTTACACTTACCGGCACACCAACACCTGTGTTATGTAATCAAGGCAGTACTGGTTCTATTGACCTCACGGTTACCGGCGGCACCATGCCTTACGGTTACATGTGGAGCAACGGTGAATCATCAGAAGATATCGGCGGATTATCTGCAGGTACTTATACGGTCACTGTTACTGATGCAAACGGTTGTCAGAAATCTGACAATTGGACGGTTACCGAACCATCAGCGCTCTCAATTACCGGCACACCAACACATGTGTTGTGTAACGGTGGAAGCACTGGTTCAATCGACATCACCGTAACAGGCGGCACACCAGATTACACTTACGCCTGGACTACCGGAGCAGGAACAGAAGACATCGGCGGATTGACCGCAGGATGCTACACTGTGACTGTAACCGATGCTAACCAATGTACAATCACCGGCACCTGGTGCATCACTGAACCACCCGCTCTTACACTTACCGGCATGGGATCTCCCGTGTTATGTAATGGAGGCAGTTCTGGTTCCATCGACATCATGGTCGCTGGAGGTACAATGCCTTATGGCTATACATGGAGCAATGGTGAAACTTCAGAGGACATCGGCGGATTAACTGCCGGATGTTACACGGTTACGGTAATGGATGCAAACAGTTGTATGATTACCGACACCTGGTGTATTACTGAACCTGACCCACTTGTTATAACTACAGCGGTTGTTACCCACGTAACCTGCAATGGTGCCAGCAATGGAGCCATCAATGGCGGTTATGATATTATTGGTCAACCATTGCCAATAGGTGTTTCCGGTGGTACTCCACCATATTCATTTATCTGGAGTGATGGCACTACCAATAACAGTCTGTGTTGTGTACCGGCAGGATGTTATACGGTGACAGTCACCGATGCCAATAATTGCATGACTACCGGCACCTGGTGCATCACTGAACCATCAGCCCTTACGCTTACCGGCACACCATCGCCAGTATTATGTTACGGCGGATCCGGTGGTGCAATTGACATCACTGTAACCGGCGGTACTCCGGATTATACTTACTTATGGAGTAACGGAGTCACTGATGAAGATGTCTCCGGTTTAACCGCGGGTACTTATACCGTGACTGTAACGGATGCCAATGGTTGTCCGATCACCAATTCATGGACAGTTACTCAACCTACAGAGCTTACAGTTACCGGCATAGCTTACCCCGTGTTGTGTAACGGAGGCAGTTCTGGTATGATCGACATCACGGTTTCTGGCGGCACCATGCCTTACGCATATTTCTGGAGCAATGGCGCTACGTCGGAAGACCTCAGTGGATTGATTGCCGGAACATATACTGTCATTGTTTATGACGACAATGAATGTATGGCAACCGGAAGCTGGACGATCACCGAACCTTCAGCCTTGTCACTTGAAGCTACAGTCACCAGTGTTACCTGCTACACAGGAAGTACCGGTGCTATTGACCTCACAGTGATGGGTGGAACACCACCTTATGGTTATGCATGGAGCAACGGAGCTATAACAGAAGATATCAGCGGTCTGACTGCAGGTACCTATACTGTTACTGTTACCGATGCAAACTTATGCGTAGCTACTTCAAGCTGGATGGTCAGCGAACCACCAATGTGGTCAGTTGGCATCACTGGTCCTACAGCCGCATGCTGTAACGAACCTGGTGTTGACGATTATTATGCAAACGTTGGCGGATTCCTCGGTTATGTACCCGGAACAATGATTCCTTGTACACCAGCTGATATTACCTATGAATGGGTTGTTGTTGGTGGTACGATCACCTCCGGCTGGAACACTTCACATATCACTGTGGATTGGGAATGCTGCACAATCGGTACTGTTACTGTAACAGCCACCAAGTGCGACGGATGCTTCCTTTCAACTACATTGAACGTTGCAGTAAGCCTGCCACCTGCTCCGGTAATTACCGGCCCGGCAACAGTTTACTCTAACGGTACCGATACGTATTGCGCACTGCCGGAGATCCCGGGACATCTCTACTCCTGGACTGTTATCAACGGTAGCTATACTACAATACCTGGTACCAACTGCATCACCGTGACCTGGAATTCTTACCCGGCATGTGGATGCGCAATGGTTATTGTTTGCGAAACCGATCCTATCACCGGTTGCACTGGTTGCGATACACTTTATGTTACCATGCTGCCTGATCCGCTCGGAATCAGCTTATCCGGTACCGTATCTTACAAGAACGGATTACCAAATACCCCGTTGAATGGTGTTACCATTAAACTGAGGGATCTCACTTCAGGACTTATTATTGCTACAACAGTAAGTGGTCCGAATATGAATCCTCCTTTATATACTGGTGACCCAGGATACTATGCATTTACCAATGTACCTTCTGGCAATTACAGACTCGAGTCTTCCTTCAACGGAACCTGGGGTGGTAATAATGCAACTGATGCTCTTCTGATCCAATTAGAAGCTGGTTCAATACCAGGAACTTATCTTAGCGGATTGTTCAGGATTGTTGCTGATGTTAATGCTAGCCTCACAGTTACTGCGTTGGATGCACTCTATGTGAAACTGCGTACTGTTGGTTCTATCAACTCCTACCCTGCAGGGGACTGGAAGTTTGAACAACCGACTATATCAACGCTACCTGCTGTTGTTGATTTCGCTGGACTTTGTGTAGGCGATGTGAACGGTTCCTATATCCCAACCGGCTTGAAGGCTGTTTCCTTCCTGTCAGTTGTTGATGATGAAACCCAAACAATCCCTGTCGAAGAAACCTTTACTTACGAAATCAGAAGTAACATGGTTGCTCAACTTGGCGCTATGACCCTCTTCATGGGTTATAACAATGATCTCTTCGAAGTCATTGACGTTACTGCTTCATCCAATAATGATGAAATGAAGTATGTAATTGAAGATGGAAACGTTGCGATTGCCTGGGCTGACACCAGACCAATGTCGGTAAGAAATAGCGATCAGATCTTTACACTGACTGTGAAAGCTAAAGCTCCTGTAGCCGAAGCAACTCAGATATTTGATGTAAGGACTGGTAGTGAATTTGCCAGCCCGACTGGTATCAGGTACGACAACTTCGATCTTAAGATGTCCAAGGTTATCACCATGGGCGGTTCGAAGGAGTTCGCTATGTTCAATTATCCTAACCCATTCGCTAACAGCACAAAGATCGTTTACACACTTCCGGAATCCGGCAATGTAACGCTTGTTATTACTGATATGTTCGGTAAGACAGTGCGCACGCTTGTTGATGACTTCCAGGTAGCTGGTACTTACTCGATCCCTGTTGTTGCTGCTGACCTTAATCTGTCCTCAGGTGTTTACCTGTATCGGATTGAAGCCACTGGTGTGACGGATACCTATGTGAAGGTTAATAAAATGATCTTCGCACGGTAGTAATACCTTGAAGCAAGAAGGCAACAGGTTCTTCTGTTGCCCTCTTGCTTTTTTAAACTTTAAAAAATGAATCAAACACTTCCAGCCTGATATTAAAATGAAAATAAAATCTGTTTTTTTTCTTTTATTTATTCAGTGCTCATTCTTGTCTGCGCAGACAATCAACATAAATCAGGTTGATGTCTGCGCAGGTCAGGAAGTGTTGTTACCTGTTACCGGCGCCTCCCTGTTAAATGTTGGGGCCATTACATTGTTTATCGGATTTGACACTACAAACCTCACATACCTTTCAATTGAAAATATTGACCCCCAGCTTACAGGTATGAGTATGAATATGATGACTTCACCGTCACAATTAGCATTTGCCTGGAGCAGTACTACCCCGATTAATTTCCCAAGTGATAAACTGTTTGATCTTAAATTCATATCCAGCGGTCAATCTGCACCGGTTTACTTTAACTCCGGTTGCGAATTTGCCAACCCGGTTGGCGGGGTAATCCCGGTGATTTATTCAGCAGGTGCTGTGACTTCCAACCTGCCGACCATTGTTATTCAACCAACAGATACTACGATCATCGAAGGCGGACATGCCATCTTCACAGTTGGTTCACCGAATGCACTTTCATATTTCTGGATGGAGAGCCAGGATCATGGAACAAGTTGGCTTACATTAGAAGATGACGGTACTTATACCGGCACTCACACAGATAAACTCTCCATTTACCCGGTTCCTTTGTCATTTGACAGGAACCAATATCAATGCGTATTAATCAGAGAAAATTGCCAGATTACCTCTATTCCGGTAATGTTATCAGTTGATGCACTAACTTCAGCCGAAACCCTGAATAATCCTGATATCAAAGATCTTTTCATTTCACCTGTTCCATTTAACGATCATGCTACCATTGAATTTACGATGCCTTCGGATGGCAACGCCCGGATTCTGGCACTCAGTTGTGTGGGACAAATTGTTTCTGAAATTGACCTGCCCGCTTACCCTAAAGGGCATCATCATATATTGCTGAACACTTCGGACTGGCGCCCGGGAATCTATTTTGTTAAATTAATAATGACGTATTCAAATCAAAAATCATTTAAGGTTATAAAATCAATCAAGAATTAACAATAAAAAAAATTATATACTGCTCATGAATCCATCAAAAACTGATTATATAACAAGAATCTACGGCATCAGGGAAGCTACCCTTTTGACGGTCTTTCTGTTATGTAACCTGGTTTTGTTCGCACAGGCTCCAAGCCTGTCACTTGGAACAGTGGGTGTTTGCAAAAATAACACAACCATTCTGGTACCACTCACAGGAGCCAATTTATACAATATCGGGGCCATTACCCTTTTTATCAGTTATAATGATTCATGTCTGGCATTCAATTCAATTCAAAATATTGATCCTCAATTGAATAGTATCATATCCAACACCTTGTCCAACCCTTCGCGGGTTGCAATTGTATGGAGTAAAACTTCAGGAGCAAATTTTAATAATACGACTTTACTTGATATAAAATTTGATGTAATAAAACCGTTTGGGAATCTGGACTTTATAACCGATTATTGCGAAATCGCCAATGTCGCTTTACCTCCTGAAATCATAGATGTTACCTACACCGATGGCTCGATATATGAGGCTACACCGACAATAACTTTGGAACCTGAAAGTAAAACGATAACATCCCAGTCCAATGTGGTATTTCAAATCGTTTCACCAAATGCATCAGGGTTTTCCTGGCAGGAGAACAGAAACGATGGCGCCGTTTGGTCAACCCTGTCTGAAACAAATACTTATTCGGGCACACAAACCAACTCGCTGATCATTCGTAAAGTTCCTGTGAACTATAATCAATTCAAATACCGCTGTATCCTTAACCCAACGAATTGTCCCACTCTTTCGGCGAATGCACTATTGACAGTCGATTCACTTACCGGGATCACAGGACAACCTATAAGGGCAATATTAAATCTGACCAATAGTCCAAATCCATTTTCCCTCAAGACTACCATAAGCTATACCGTACCGGAAAATGGATTTGTGACTATAAAAATGTATTCCATGACAGGCCAGATCATGAACATTCCTGTTGAAAGCCCTCATTTACCAGGGTCCTACCAACTGGAGAATAATTTCGTATATTTGCCGGCCGGTATTTATTTTTGTCAATATGTGTTTAAAAGTACGGCCAGAGTATATGAAACCTATCGTAAACTGATCAAAATAAACTAAAATAACAATCACATATAAACCCCATAGAACCTATAAAAATTAATAACAATAAAAATAAATACCATGATGAGAAAATTTACTATTACACTGCTGATGGTGTTGGTTTTCGGATCTTTATCTTTCGGACAATACACCGCAATGCTGCAAACAGTTACAGCAAGTCCAAATGAGAATGTGTCGGTTAATCTTTCCGTCACAGGTTTTACCAGTATTGGCTCGTTTCAATTCTTCATTCAGGTTGACCCGGCCGTTTTAACATTTCAGAATGTGACCAATTTTTCACAACCCGGCCTCTCTGTTGGTTCTGCCGGAGGAAATGTAATTACGGTTTTATGGACAAATACTACACCTTATACCTGGGCGAATGGGACTTTGTTGACCCTCAACTTCAAATATAACGGCTTATCCTGTCCGATTGCTTTTCAACCTTCCAATTGCGAAGTTGTTAAACTGCAAGGCGTTAACCCGATCATACTCTCAGGAACCTTTACTGACGGGGCAGTTAGTCCATTTATGGGAAATGCTGCCCAGGCTACGATTGGTAACGTTTCAGCCCCTCTTGGAACTGTTTCTGTGCCTGTTAACTATACAGGATTCCCAACAAATGTTGGTTCCCTTACCCAGAAGATTTCTTACGATCCTGCAAAACTCACCTTCATCAGCGCTACCGGAACCGGAAGTCTGACAAGTGGACTGATCTCCAATGTTGCTGCAGGGATCATCACCATTGTCTGGACAAACCCGATCGGAGCGAACATCAATACTAGCCAGTTGAATTTAAACTTCAGTTACACAACGCTTGCAACCACCAATGTGAGTTTCAGCACAGGATGTGTGATAACCACCGCCGCACCAGTTACAAATATCGCCGTTACCTATAATAACGGCAGCGTTGCTCCTGGCGGACCCATCACCGCATTTGCCTCCTTCCCTGTGATCACCACAGCAGTACAGGGACAAATGGTCGATATGCCCCTTACCCTTTCAGGCATGCCGGTCGGCACCGATAATTTTGATCTCCACCTGACTTATGACAATCCCAGGATGTCCTTCATTGGTGTATTCAACGCAATGTATCCCGTTGTTTCCAACGCGAACGGAAGTAATATAAATATCAGTTATACAAATCTATCCGCTCCTGCTGTAAACGGTCAGTTTCTTGTCCTCCGGTTTATGTATAATGGTATTGGTACTGCAAATGTAAATTTTGTAGCCGGATGCCAGTTCTCGATGGGCGCGACTCAGGTTGGTGTAGGCTACTCGAATGGATCAGTTTCACCAGCTCCTGCAGTTGTTAATGCCAATATCGGATCGGTGAGCGCTGTCAGTCCTTCGTCAGTGGCAATACCAGTTACCTTTACCGATATACCGGGAGGTACAAATATTGGGGCCGTGACCATGAAAATAGGATTTGATGCATCAAAACTTACCTATGTGAATGCCCTGAACCCAAACAATGCAACGATCCAGTTGGTCGGAAATGTGGTTCAGATCGCCTGGAGCAGCACCACACCCGTCATTGTCAACGGTGCAACTTTTATTACATTGAACTTTAACTATGCAGCTTCAGGAAATGCTGCAACTCAGATCATATTCAAAGATGGTTGCCAGTTGGCCAATATGACAGGCACAATTGTTCCTGCCAACTGGAATCCGGGCGGAGTTAATATGCAAGTGAATTTCACGATAAGTGGTTATCTGAAATATGATAATTCACCACTCACAAACATTCCAGTTCCCAATGCAACAGTATATGTGAAAGACGGACCGGAACCAATCCCTCCGGCTGTCGGCCCTGTTCCGAATGTCATTGCTTCCGCACCTGTTGCTGCCGATGGTTTTTATTCGGTCACTGTTCCCAACGGGAGCTATTATCTTTATGCCTCAAGCACAGCAGCATGGGGTGGCGTAAACCAGGCTGATGTAATCAATTTGAACAGATATATCGCAAACTTATCACCCAATACCATGGAAGGTAATCCGCTCAGAATCCTTGCCGGCGATATCAACCGCAATGGTTTGGTGGATAATGGAGATGTGATCCCACTGCGGCGCCGTATTGCCAACCTGCTGCCGAATCCAAATTACCTGGCGCCGGATTGGATATTCCAGAACCCGGATATCTTAGTTAATGGCGCAAACCTGCCCGGAACCGATTTTCTTGGTACCTGCTCAGGCGACGTTAACGGAACATATCCATTTTAAGACTTTATAAAAGAAAAATCTAAAAAACAATAATATGAAAAAAGCGAAATTAATTTTATCCGGCTTGCTCTTACTGGCCATGATTTTTGCCGGCATTGATGTACAGTCTCAAGGCATCAATCTGGGGGTTACACGGACGGGGCTTAACCCAGGAGATACTATAATGGTACCGCTCAGATTAACTGGAACTGGAGTTGCAAGTGCGGCAGTCTTCTTTAATTATGATCAATCCGTTTTATCTCCTCAGGCTAATGTATATAGTCAAGCATATTTCCCATCAGGAGTTGGGGGCATATTCAGTGATTATAACCCTTATTATGGGACCAATATTTATTATTATGCCTTTTTCACTGGTAATGGTTCGGCAATTCCTCCAATGACGAACCGCCTCTTTGGATATTTCTGCTTTATTTACACCGGAGGCACCTCAGGGACAACGACCATTCACTTAAGAAAATCACCTGATCCGTTTCCGGTTTGTGGTTTCTGGAATGTTGTTGGTACTGAAATAACCATCGCCACTTACTCCTCTGATATTTCAATCAGTGGCTCGACAGGTATTTCTTCTACCGTGCTTTATTCCCTTCCTTCAGCTGGTACGATCGACTGGGATTATCCTGACAGCTGGTCCACCACGCCGGCAGGCCCTCCGGGAGATGTTCTCACCCCGGCGGCTTGCTTTAATGTTGTGATTCAGGGCGATGAAGTTCAGGTGAACGGAACTGCCATCGGAACAGCCAAATGCAACAACGTGACCATCAATCCGGGAGGAAAATTAACCGTGAACGAGGATCTTCCGAACTTAATTGACGGCGAATTGGCCATCGGAGGTAATTTGATCATCCAGGGAAATGCTGGGAGTACCGGATCATTTATTGATTTCGGACCCACAACAGTAGCTGGAACAACGACTATTCAGCGTGTAATGGATGGTAACTGGATTCCTGGCAACACCTTGTATAAATCGCATTTGATCTCATCGCCGGTTGCCGGTCAATCCAATAATATTTTCGATGGCTCGCTGATGAACCGGTGGGATGAACCTACGCAAAACTGGAATCCTTTGAGTCTTCCATATATTACCATGGGTGTTGGTGTCGGCTATGCCGTGTCACCGTTAAACCCGGGGATAACGGCTACTTTCAGCGGAGTTGTAAACACAGGCAATAAATCTGTTAATTTCACAAATACAGGCGCTGGCACGTTTACGGGATATAATCTTATCGGCAACCCTTATCCAAGCGCGATTAACTGGGATGCGAATTTCACAACGCCCGGAACACTTAATCCAACCGCATGGGTTTGGAATGATGCCGGTTCATACATTGCCATCCATAAGACCTCAAGCCCGGGTGCTATAGGGGCAGAGCAGGGATTCTTTGTCCAGGCAACCGGTGCAGGCACAATTACCTTCACCAATGCTGTGCGCGCACACAATCCTGTTTTCTACAAATCAACCGTCAGCGACCTGCTTACCCTTAAGGTTGAAGGAAACAATTACTGGGATCAAACCCAGGTTCACATCAATTCGTTGGCTTCTGCAGGATATGAAGCTGAATTTGATGCCGCAAAACTTATCGGAAGCACAGATGCACCTCAAATCTATTCAATGATCCCTGATCATCAGTTATCAATTAATACACTTTCGGAGTTGAACGGGTCTTCGGTGATCCAATTTGGTTTTCAACCAGGTTCAGTGAACAACTTCACGATCACAGCATCTGGCATTGAATCATTTACACCCAGTACTGAATTCTATCTTGAAGACTTGATTGCCAACAAGATCCAGAACCTGAAAGTAAATCCGGTTTATACTTTTTCAGCGGCTCCTGGCCAGGACAAACATCGTTTCAACATGCATTTTTCACCAGTTGGAATCCAGGATGCTAAAGCAGCTACCGGTATCAAAATCTATTCTTCCGGGAAGACGATTTATGTAAATATACAATCAGAGATGAAAGGCTCGATTGTAGTTTACAACTTGCTTGGTATTGAAATTGCCAGAAAAGATATTCAATCCCTCTCCATGAATAAAATCAATTTGGATGTACCCACGGGCTTTTATCTTGTTAAAGTTGACGGAGATTCCAACACATCAACAGGGAAGGTATTTATCAAGTAATTTTCCGATAAGTTCGGGTTAGTTAAAACATTTGAAAATTAAAAAACAACATATATGAAAAAGATCAAATTGGTTCTTATTCTACTTGCCATCTGCGCTGTACCACTGATTTCTTTATCCGATCCTCCTGGCCCTCCGGGTAGCGGTACTGCAGGCAGTGAACAAGGAGGCGGACAAACACCTGTTGGCGCCCCCATTGATGGCGGTTTGGGTATCCTGCTGGCGCTTGGCCTGGGATATGGCGGAAAAAAACTGTACAATGCACATAAAGCGAAGCATGTATCTATTGCTGAGCCTGAAAATTAAACCATCTCCGCAGCAAATACTGAAACATGCTTTTAATACCTGATGGTAATTAATTAGCTTTTTTTTCACACATATTGACCTTATTGTATTTGATACAATAGGGTCAATATGTGTAAGGCCGGTGAGATGTATTACATTACTAATCTTTAATCAACAACAATTATGAGAAATTTCATTTTTATTTTTGCTTTTAGCCTTATTGGAAGTTTTGGTTTTTCGCAGGAATTGCAGCCTAATCAGGTACCTCAAAATATAAAAGACAGGCTGCAGGCCAAGTTTCCGCAAACAATTGAAATCCCCGTAGCCTGGTCAAAGGAAAAGGGGAATTACAAGGCCAGCATTACCATCATGGATTCACCTGCATTTATGGTCCTTGATTCACTTGGACGTACTGTCAGGATCGAACGGAAAATACATGAGACCTATTTACCAAAAAAGGCAAAGGACAAATTGAAAGCGCTTGATCCGAACTATCAGGTTGTCAGCGTTATGCAGATCACTGATGGGAAGGAGAAAGTAACCTATAAAACCGTTGCCAAGATAAGCACCAACTTTACTTTTAACAGTGATGGCAATACAATAGCAGATACAAACTAAAGACCTAGGTTTTTCATTGCTCAGGGCTGATCAGGTTCCCGGCGCCCCCGTGTTTTGTATATTCACGGGCAAACCAGGCCGCTGAATCAGCCTTTTTTGCGTCGAAATGGTAATAGTAAAACAGACTTCGATAGGCTTCGGTCAGGTCAGGTTTTAACCGGATGGCACGATGCCACATGGATGCTGCGCGTTGCTTTTCCCCATTATTTACCAGGTAAATACCCAGATTATAAGCAGCAACTCCATTAGAGGGATCGTTGATCAAGGCCTCCTCAACTCGCGTAATCGCCTTTGAATACGATCCTTTCTGGAAAAAATCACTGCTTGACTCAATACAAAGCGCAATGAAATTAGCCCTGGCTTCTGTACTTCCATAGCCTTGTTTGAATGCTTCAGTAAAATATTCATATGCGCGTTCCAGGTTCTTTTTCTCAAGAAAGGCAACCATCCCAAGGTGGTACTTAAACTCCGGATATGATTTAAGACTGTCGGCTGTTAACAGATATTTCTCGAAACGGGCATAGTCCTTCTGCTTGAAATAATACCTGCCCATATAATAATGGAACCATGCTTTATCTGGAGCATACTGTATGGCGGAACCCCAGTAACTCACTGCATTCCTGTATTTTTTCTGCTGAACAACAGAAGTAAAACACAAAATCAAGAACAAAATCCCAAGGAAGATGCTATTGGATTTAACTTTCAGATCAACCCAACGTTCAGGACATACTGAAAGCAGCATGATCAGGAATCCAACATATGGCAGGTAGGTGCGGTGAAGGAGATATTCAAAGCTATCATTGGCAGATACAAGCCTTACAAACATATTGGGCATACAAAAACCAACAAACCAAGCAGTTCCAAACAGGATGACAGGTAACATTTTCCTTGGTTTCATTCGGATTATAAAGTAAGTTATTATGCCCATGATCAATACACCTGAAAAAGTGTACCCTATCGAAAATACAGGTGTGACGGGCAACATAAATGGGAAAAAGAACCGGGATACCGCCTCAGGGAGAAATGAGAAGTTACGACCCACGGCAACTACCCCTTGCTGACTATCATCATGTTGACCGATCGTGATCGAGCGGAGGTAATACCATAAAAACAGGACCAATAACCATGATCCATACAAGGTTAACATTTTGCGGTTGACCAATTTTTCTTTCTTTATAAGAAGCCAAAAAAATAACAGGACCGGGATAAAGACAGCTGACTCCTTCGAGAAAATAGCGCCGGCAAAACACAATACATGAAGAACATGGTATTTGACCTTGTTTTCATTTAAATATTTGATAAATAAGGCAAAAGTCATTATTACAAATAGTGTGACCAAAAGGTCGCCACGGGCAGGAATCCATAGTATCGCATGTCCGATCATGGGGTGAACTGAAAAGATCAGTGTCCCGGTTAAGGCTTTGGGTTTGCTGAATTCCATCAGCGACAACAACCAAAAAAGGCTGAGACAGGTAAGCAGATGATAGATCAGGTTACTCAGATGATACATCATTGGGAACTTCCCTCCTATTGCCGCATCTGCCATGAAAGATACGTTCATGAGGGGGCGATAGTAAGGACTCAGGTTGGCAAAGAAAGCATCGGTGCGGAAAGCACGGCCAATATTTGAAAGATCGCTGATTTTCTCATAATTGTCAAGGATAAGGATATCATCATCAAAATAAACGAAACCAAGACGGAGGGCTGAAAGATATAATACCAACGGTATAACAACGACGAGCAGGGCTGAATACCTGTATATTTTCAACTCTCCCGTAAGCAGTTTTTTCTTCAAGGTAATTAGGTTAAATGGCAGATAAAGATAGAAATATTTATCAGTCGGGACAAAATTTGTAAATTCGCTACTTCTAATGACCATGAAAACGAATAACCGGAATTTTACGATTTTTTCTCTTCCAGCTTTTTGGATGGCACTAATTGCCATTGCCACCTTTATTGCCTACTTACCTGCATTAAACGGAACCTTTACAAATTGGGACGACATGGTTTATGTCGAAGGGAACCCATACATTCAGACATTCTCAATAAAGAATCTAGTTGCCATCTTTTCTGAGAATTATATGGGGAATTACCACCCATTGACAATGTTGTCACTTTCATTTGATTATCAAATAAACAAGTTCGATCCTTTTGTATTCCACCTTACAAATATTCTCATCCATATCATCAATTCCATTCTTGTTCTCTTAGCGCTTAAACAGCTTACCCGGAAACTGGAACTTGCCGTAATTGCCGCTCTCCTGTTTGGTGTTCACGCACTGCATGTTGAGTCGGTTGCCTGGATTTCGGAACGGAAAGATGTGCTTTACACCTGTTTTTATCTTTTATCACTGTATAGTTATATTCGTTATATCCCGAAAAAAGATAAAAAATGGTTCGGGTTAAGTCTGTTGTTTTTCCTTCTTTCGTGTTTATCGAAAGGGCAAGCGGTAACGCTGGCAGTTACCCTTTTTCTGGTTGATGTTTTTATGGGCAGGAAATGGACTGAGTTGAAAATCCTGATTGAGAAGGTTCCTTTTCTCATTCTTGCGCTGATATTCGGAATTGTTGCCTTTCGCGCGCAGTCAGGCGCCGATGCCACCATTATGGCAAATTTCCCGATCCAGCAAAGGGTCGCATTTGCATCTTATGGATTGGTCATGTACATTCTTAAACTTGTTTATCCCTTCGCATTGTCGGCCTATTATCCCTACCCTATCCTTGGCAATGTTGGCGATGTTCCTTTTATCTATTGGTTGTGCATTATTCCGGCCATTGCATTCATCATACTGCTTTTTCTTTCATGGAAGCGATCAAAACCTCTTTTTTTCGGGATCGGTTTCTTCCTTTTAAATATTATCCTTCTGTTGCAATTATTACCGGTTGGCCGTGCAATAATGGCCGATCGTTATGCATATATCCCTTCCATCGGTTATTTTTTCCTGGTCGGATTTTATCTGACAGATAAAAAATACATCAAATCGGAGAAGGTTGTGTGGATTATTGTTGGTATCTACACTTTACTTTTAATGTTTCTGACCTTTCAACAGAGTAAGGTATGGCTTAATTCCGAAACTTTATGGAGCGACGCCATTGTAAAGAATCCCAGGGTTCCTGTTGCCTGGTACAACCGTGGGAACACCCGGATGGATTCGATGGATTATAAACGTGCGATTGCAGATTATACAGAATGTATAAATCTTGACGGTACTTTTTGGCGGGCATATATTAACAGAGGACATGCAAGAAGTATTGAGAAAGATTACATCGGTTCCATTGAAGATTTTGATGCAACGCTTCGATTCGATTCAACTGTGACCAATGCCTATATAAACCGGGCTATGTCGCGCAAGATGTTAGGGGATTATGATAACGCGCTCAAGGATTATAATATTGCCGTCAGAAAGAAGCCGGATCAATTGGAACTATACACGAGCAGGGCTAATCTGAAAATGGAGATGAAAGACTATGATGGCTCCCTAAGCGATTTGGAGCAGGCCATTCAAATGAGCCCAAAATATGCGCTGGCTTACACAAACCGCGCTGCCGTGTACAAGGCGCAAAACAATCTGACCAACGCACTGGCAGATTATAACACAGCCATTGAAATAGAACCAAAGAACAGTGAGTTTTATAACAATCGTGGGAATCTGAAGTTTCAACTTGGTGATCTTCAGGGAGCCATTGACGATTATTCTTACAGTATCAGCCTGAACCCTGAGGATTTTCTGGGATATAAAAACCGCGGTGCGGTTCAGTTTTCCCGAAAACAATATGCCGAAGCCTTGTCGGATCTTAATGAAGGAATCAGGCTGAACCCGAAATCGGGCGACCTGTTTTATACCCGATCGATGGTTAAAAAGGCGATGGATGATCACATCGGTTCCAAAGCCGATTACCAGCAAGCTACTGAACTTGATCCAAAATATGCTTCAGAAGGATACATGAAAAATATCGGCATTTCCAACAAGGAATTGCCAGGGCTTCAGCCCGAACAGTTAAATAATCAGGCGTTGTTACTGGAATCGTCGGGTCAGCTGCAGGAAGCCATCGTACTCTATAAAAAAGCGCTTGATATGAAGCCTGACTTTCCTGAAGCATGGTATAACCTGGGAAATGTATATGGCAAGATCCGGCAGTTCAATGA
Source organism: Bacteroidales bacterium (assembly GCA_030681475.1). Taxonomy (GTDB): domain Bacteria; phylum Bacteroidota; class Bacteroidia; order Bacteroidales; family FEN-979; genus CAIVAT01. The sequence continues at coordinate 16,331 of JAUXWT010000059.1, forward strand.
AGCCATGAATTGCCTGAACAATGCGATAAAATACAAAAGCAACTATGCACAAGCATTATCGAGCCGGGGAATCGCTTATGCCAGTATGGGAAAAACTGATCAGGCGATCATTGACCTCAGCGCCGCGATCAAGGGAGATCCGGAATATGCGATCGCTTACCTCAACCGGGGTTTAGTTTACCTCAATTCCGGAAAACGGGACCTGGCTTGTGCCGATCTGCAAAAGGCAGTAAAATTAGGACATACGCCGGCGTATGCCATCTATCAGAAGGAATGCCAGGGGAATTAGATGGTGAAATGATGAAAATTTGAGAGAAGTGACATGAAACAAAAGTCGAAACAAAAGCTGCAAAAAAATCCAGAGATTAAACAACCGGCTAAAAAGGAGGTTAAAAAGGCCTCCGCCGGAACCTCTTTTCTTGATCCTTATTGGGAAAAATATGGCCTGTGGATAACCCTGGGGCTGGTTTCACTTTTAATTCTGATCATTTTCTTTGATTTCATTATCGGCAATAAGTATTATCTGTTTAAGGACATAGGGAGTGATACCATCAATACTTTCTACCCTCATTTTATATACATCCATGATTATCTTAGAACGGAAGGGTTTCCATTGTGGGCATTTGCCCAGGGGATGGGACAAAATATTCAGGCAGGAAGCATGAATAATCCGTTTTACTGGATTGTTTATTTGGGGGGCGCCGATTCTATTGCTTACAGGATCATTTGGATGGAGGTGGCGAAAATTATTCTGACGGGATATTTTATCTATAATTTTCTGAAATTATTAGGTTTAAAACCTGTTGTAATTACGATCGGCACACTTTTATACTGTTTTAGCGGCATGATCATTGTTGGTGGCGGATGGTATATTTTTTCAACAGAAGCTTGTTACCTGGCGCTCCTGCTTTGGTCTTTTGAAAGACTATACGTAAATAACTCCTGGTATCTTTTTCCGATTTCAATAGCGCTGATCGCAGCAGTTCAGCCTTTCAACCTTTTTTTGTACGGAGTGTTTTTCATCCTCTATTTTTTAATGAGGCATTTTACTTCAGCGACACCATCCTGGAAGAAATTTTACACACTAGTATTGCAAATGGCCGGTTGCAGTTTACTTGGGTTGTTGATCAGCAGTTTCTTTTTTTGGTCGAGCATGCAGATGCTTCTTGACAGTCCAAGAGTCAGTGGCCATTCCGGATTATTTGATAAGTTGATGGCCGCCCCGGTATTTTCACTTGGCGACCAGAGTCATAACATGGCTGCCATTTTACGATTCTTTTCGAATGATTTTCTGGGCAATGGATCAAATTACCGGGGATGGTATAATTATCTTGAAGCTCCCCTTGTATATATTGGGTTGCTTCCTTTGTTACTGATGCCTCAGGTATTTATCCTGACAAGTAAAAGGAAAGCGCTTTTTTACGGCCTTTTCTTCTTTATTTTGATTTTTCCGGTTGTTTTTCCATATTTCCGATACAGTTTATGGCTCTTTTCCGGAGATTATTACCGGGGATTTTCATTATTCGTTGGGTTAGCGTTCCTGTTTCTGAACTTATTTGCCGTAAATGAAATTATTGGAACCAGGAAGATAAATTTATTCGTACTGTCAGGAACCTTTATTTTACTGATGATCTTACTTTATTATCCTTATACTAACTCTGAACAAATCATTGACAAAAGCATACAGTCGAACGTACGTAATTACCTGGTAATTTATTCGCTGATTTTAGTGATTTATTACTTTCAAAGCTATAAATCATATCTGAACATCATACTTTTGCTCATTGTTTTCATTGAGCTGGGATCAGGGAACTATACCAGCCTTAGCAAGCGTTCGGTTCTGACAAAGCAGGAATCGAGACAAAAGATCGGTTATAATGATTACACCCTGGAGTCAGTTGATTATCTTAATTCAACAGACAAACAGTTTTTCCGGGTCAACAAAGATTATACGGCAAGTCCCGCTATCCATACCAGTTTCAATGATGCAAAGGCACAGGGATACAACAGCACCATGGTGTATGATTCATTCAATCAGAAGTATTATATTATGTTTCTTGAGGAGATGGGCATAATTACCAAAGGAAAGGAGACTCAGAGCCGGTGGGCCATCGGTTTTGCGAACAGACCCTTTCTTCAAAACCTGGCCAGTACAAAATATACCCTGACAAAAGGGCCTGCATCACGATTCAGGATGTTTCAATATGATTCAGTGTCACTATTTGGCGACGTCAAGGTACTTAAAAACAGGTTCTTTCTTCCGTTGGGATTTACCTATGATAAATACATACCATTGGATAGTTTTTCAATAGTGTCATCCAACAAGAAAGACTTTATTTTGCAACAGGCATTTATTGCCGATACGCCTGTGGATAAACGTTTTGCCATATTTAAGCAATATCCATTGAATGACACTGCTGTAACATACACGTATGATTCATATTTTAAGGATATTTTAAATCTGAAAAAAGACACGCTTGCAATCACCAGATTCAGTCAAAATCATATAAATGGGACGATTGATCTGGATTCTGCTAAAATGTTATTCCTGAGTATTCCATACGATAAGGGATGGCATGTAAAAATTAATGGCAAAGATGTTCATCCTACAGTTTGCAATATCGGGTTTATCGGATTGTTTCTGGAGCCGGGCAAGCATGAAGTTGAACTGTACTATTCACCCCCCTATTTCTACCTGAGTCTTTGGTTGACATTTGGAGGCATCGCTATATACCTTGGATTACTGGGGCTACGCCGCATCAAATTGTCGAAAAGGCAGGTGAAAAATGAATTACCTTTGCCACTGCAGGATTAAACTGATAAAATGCAAGCATATATTGTACAGTTGCCAAAATTTGAAGATCCAAGAGGAAATCTCTCCTTTCTTGAAGAGGAAAACCATGTTCCATTCATGATTGAGCGGGTTTACTGGATTTATGACGTTCCGGGTGGACAGGTACGCGGAGGTCATGCATTCAAAATCCAGAAGGAATTGATCATTGCATTGTCGGGCAGTTTTGATGTTGAGGTTGACGATGGTTCTGAGAAGCAGATTTTTTCACTGAACAGGTCATATTATGCATTGTACCTGGTACCCGGATTATGGCGAAGAATGCAGAATTTCTCCACCAATTCCCTTGCATTGGTGTTGTGCTCAACTTCTTTTGATGAAACAGACTACATCCGTGATTATCAGGAATTTTTAAATTTCGGAAAATCATGAAAAAGCCATCAGTTTACGATTGCAATATTATTACGCTGGCAAGCATTAAAAACCGGGCAGGAAACATAACGCCCATAACTAACGACATAGAAATCCCCTTTGCGGTCAGGAGAGTTTTTTACATTTATGACATCCCCGGGGGTGAGGATCGTGGCGCACATGCACACAAGCAATGCCATCAATTCCTTATCGCGGCCAGCGGCAGCTTTGAAATTGAACTGAACGATGGTATCGTCAGCCGCACTGTGATGTTAAACAGGCCGTATCACGGACTTCATATTCCACCAGGCATCTGGGCGGCAGAAAAAGGTTTCTCTTCCGGTACAGTCTGTCTGGTTCTTACATCAGAAAAATACCAGGAGGATGATTATATCAGGGATTACGCGGAATATCTAACATATGTCAAGTCTTGTAATTGAAAAATATGGCATTATTCTCAGGACCGTTGAGGAGGATGATGCAGAATTCATTGTAAGGTTGCGCACAAGCGAACGACTTGGGCGGTATATTTCAATGACATCTTCAGATATCGAGAAACAAAAGGACTGGATCAGGGAATACCTGGTACGTGAAAAAGAAGGAAGAGAGTATTATTTCCTTTGTGTTGACAGAAACGGTAACCGTTTTGGCACCTATCGGATCTACAACATCCAACGTGACAGTTTTGTTTGCGGAAGTTGGGTGTTTGATGAATCTGCACCCAAGGACTATGCCATAAAAACTGAAATCCTGGCCAAAGAATTTGCTTTTGAAAAAACTGATGCAGACTATTTTTATGGTGAAAACAGAAAGGACAATAAAAAAGTGAACCGGTATAATTTGTCGTATCATCCTGAATTGACCGGCTTTGATGATCTTAATTACTATTATAAATTTACCCGGGTTAATTTTGAAAAGACATCGACAAAGCTTCTAGCCTTGTTGACCTCCAGATAATCAGAACTATGCTGAAAAATTTAACTGAATATTTTGAGAGAACCGTACAATTATATCCTCACCGTATTGCCGTTATTGACGGGGAACAGCAAGTTACGTTTCATCAATTAAATTCCCGTGTTAAATTATTGGCAATCAGTCTGACAGAATCAATTAAATCGGAATGCAACAGGCCTGTTGGTGTATTCCTTCCGAAGAGCATAGAAAGTGTTGTTGTCGATCTTGCGATCACATACAGCGCAAATATTTATATGAATCTGGATATAAAGTCGCCCGACTCCCGAATCAGAAATGTATTGGAATTGGTTAAGCCGGCTTTACTTATAACGAATACAGATCACCTTGCTAAACTTTCTGTTATTTATAAAGATTGTCCGATCCTTAACGTTGATGATCATTATAACAGATCCTCCCTTAACGAAGAGTATCTTTTCGACAGGATTGAACGATTAACAGATACCGATCCCTTGTGTATTATTAACACCTCGGGGTCCACAGGAACACCTAAAGGAGTCGTGCTCAATCATAAGAGTTTCATTGATTTTACTGAATGGGCAATTGAGACGCTGAAGATCGGTGATGAGGAAGTTATCGGGTCGCTGTCGCCATTGGTGTTTGACATTTTTAGTTTCGAGCTGTGCATGCTCATGTCAAAGGGCAGTACAATCGTATTAATACAGGATACATTATCTGCATTTCCAGCAGCGATTTTGAAATTAATGCAAGAGCGACAGGTCTCCTTTATATTCTGGGTTCCCACGATCATGGTCAATGTGGCAAACATGGATTTGCTAAGCAAATTTTCCCTTCTCGATCTCAAAACAGTTTGGTTTGCCGGAGAAGTTTTTCCGACAAAGCAATTTAACTATTGGAAAAGGCATCTGCAATCTGCCATGTTTGTAAATCTTTACGGACCAATTGAGATTACTTTAGATTGCACCTATTTTATTGTTGACCGGGAACTGAAGGACGAAGAGCCGATCCCCATTGGGTTTCCTTGCAGAAATACAGATATTTTAATACTAAATGATCACAATGAACCAGCGGTGGCCAACGAAGAAGGAGAATTATGCGTGCGTGGTACATCGCTGGCCATGGGATATTATAACAATCCCGATAAGACGGCGGCTGCATTTGTTCAGAATCCATTAAACAGAGCGTATCCGGAAATCATTTACCGGACAGGTGACCTGGTGTACAGAAACGATCGAAGTGAAATTATTTTTAAAGGTCGAAAAGATACCCTGATCAAACACCTGGGTTACCGGATTGAATTAGGTGAGATCGAACATGTAATTATTAACACCTTGAAATTGGTTGAAAATGGTTGTGTCGTATATAATTTCAGTAAAAAAGAGATCATTCTGTATTATGAGGCACAAAATGAAATTCCTGTTGCGGAGATAAGAAAAGCGATCTCTACAGCGTTTCCTAAATATATGATACCAAATAATTATATCAGAATGAAGGAATTACCGAGGAATACAAACGGTAAGATTGACCGGTTAACGTTGAACACTTTGGCAAATCAAGATGTATAAAATTGAAAATATCCACGAAATTCATCTGTTAATCAAAGATATACGGGATCTCAGACAGGATTTTCTGACAAATTACTATCCTGATCCGATAAAAACAGGTTTGTGGGTGGATAACGATTTACTGTATGCGGAACATTTTCATCAAACTAATTTTATATTAAGAAAGGACACCAACTTTTTTCATTTATACTATTGCTCCAGCTCCACCAATGATTTATCTGCCGGATTGACATCACTGTTAAATAGGCCGGAGAAAATATTATATACTATTGATCTCCTTGGCAATAAAACAGATGCTGCTGAAATTGGTGGCAGGATTGGGTCGGCCGGGTTTTTCCCATATACAAGCCTTATCAGGATGAGCAGAGTGACCCTGGATTCGGATAAGTCACGTTTAACAGATAATCCGTATCTTACTGAAGCAGTGAGCAACGATTCCGATGAAATCAGTGGTTTACTGCATCAATTTTTTGATCCACTTGCAGAAAACCTCCCTTTGTTGTCCGAGATTGATTCATGGATCAATTCCGGACAGGTGCTTGTTTTCAAAGAAGCAAATACAATTCAGGGATTTCTGATCTATGAGATCACCGGCGTTACTTCTTATCTGCGATATTGGTTTGTACATCCGGCGCACCGGGAAAAAAAGATCGGATCAGCGCTGATACAAGAGTTTTTTGCAAGAAGCTCCGGAACCAAAAGGCAATTGTTTTGGGTGATCCAATCCAATGAAAATGCAATAAAACGCTATCATCATTATGGGTTTTTACCAGAAAATCTGGTTGACAACATTTACACCAACACAAACATCCGATATGGAGAAAATAATAGCTGAGATACTTACAAATTTACGCCCGGAATTTGATTTTGCAGCCGAAACGAATTTTGTCGAACAAGGTCTCCTGGATTCCTTTGATGTCATAAATCTGGTGACAGAATTGGACAAACAATTCGGAATTTCCATTGACGGCACAGATATTCTTCCAGAGAACTTTGCCAGTATTGAGACAATCAAAAACCTTGTTCAGAAAAACGGAGGGAAGTCATGAACCTGAAATTTGCAAATAAAAAAATCACCGGGATCCTTACCATTTTACCAAAAAACGAGGTTAAGTTTGAGGATGAAATGGACAATTATAACTTTTCCCATGCCAAATCATTGAAACTAAAAATGGCCATGGGGTACAACACACACCGGATTGCCGGAGAAGGCGTTTGCTCCTCAGATCTTTGTATTTATGGATTGGATTACCTTTTTGAAAAAGGATTATTAAAAAAAGAGGAAATTGATGCACTTATCCTCGTAACTCAGTCCCCTGATTATTTCATGCCTCCGACAAGCAATGTCATTCAGGGACATTTTGCGCTGAAACAGGATATGATCTGCATGGATATTAACCAGGGTTGCGCCGGATATATCATTGGTCTTTTCGAGGCATTCATGCTTTTAGAGCAGGATGAGATCAACAAAGTAGTTTTACTGAATGCTGATGTTCTCAGTCCCAAAGTATCCATGAGAGACAGGAACAGCAACCCGCTCATCGGCGACGCAGCCGCTGTAACCATCGTGGAGAAGTCGGACACACCCTGTACGATTTTCGGCAACATTAAAATGGATGGAACCGCCTTTGATGCCTTGATCATACCGGCCGGAGGTTCAAAGTTGCCGTCATCTCTGGAAACATCACAACTGCATGAAGATGCCTCGGGAAATTTCCGGGCGCTTGACCACCTGGTGATGAAGGGGGATGACGTGTTTAATTTTGTTCAACGGGAAGTCCCTCCGATGATTGAACAATTGCTGACTACAGCGGGCTGTACCAAGGAAGATGTTGATTATTACATGTTTCACCAGCCGAATAAATTCATGCTGAGTAAATTGGCAGACAAACTTGGTGTACCCCGTGAAAAGATGCCCAACAACATTGTTGAGAACTTTGGGAATGCCAGTGGTGTTTCAATACCAACTGCAGTAAGCTATAATTTAGGCGCAACATTAACCCGGGAATCTTTTTTGATATGCTTTGCAGGTTTTGGCGTAGGCCTTACCTGGGCTTCGGTCTTGATGCGTTTGAACAAACTGGATTTTAATGAAATAATCAATTTTTAAACGATTCTTATTATGGAGCAATTAAAGGAGAAACTTAGTGTGATTTTTGAATTGGATGAGATAGAGCCAACCCTGAAATTTACAGATCTGGAGGAGTGGGATTCGTTATCAAGTTTATCTATTCTGGCCATGTTAGACTCCGATTACAACATGTCGATGAGCAATGCCGATCTTTTAACCTTTGAAACCATACAGGACTTTTGCGATTATGTTATCAAAAACAGAAAATAGTTATATACTGGTCTCTGCCGCCACTTCAGATATTGGCTTCGCCATTGTCAGGCGTATTGCATCAACAAATAATGTGGTTTTGCATGGACGTGATCCTGAAAAATTAACCTCTCTGATGGCCAGGATTGAAACCGGCCATAAAATAACGTTATGGTGTTACGATCTGAAAAATGTTGAAGGGATCCAGGAGAGCCTGAAAAAACTGCTTGTGGAAAATGATATAACCATTTCAGGGTTCGTGCATTGTGCAGCAACGCTGCGCATTCTGCCTTTGAAAAATTTCCGGTTGGAATATTCCCGGGAGATATTTGATGTCAACTTTTTCAGCGCTGCTGAGATTGTTAAGACCCTGTTACTCAAGGTAAACAAACAGGAGTTAAACTCGGTCGTGATGATTTCAGCGCTTTTCAGTAAATTTGGGAGTAAGGGTAACTCAATGTATGCGGCGAGCAAAGGAGCCATTGATTCGTTTGTCAAATCAATGGCTGTCGAACTGGCGCCGGGTGTAAGAGTTAATTCGGTGCTCCCCGGGGGACTCAGAACCGCCATGACTGCACATTTATTTGATTCTGAGGATTACCTGAAGGCTTTCAGGGAAAAATATCTTCTGGGAGAAGGAGAATGCGATGATGTTGCCGCCATGGTTTCATTCCTGCTTTCGGAGGATGCAAAATGGATCACCGGTCAGCATTTAACCGTAGATGGAGGAGCCTCGTGTCATTAATACACACATTATGAAAGAAACAGTACTGTTCAACAGCAAAAACGGCAGGGTAACCAACCTGGATTTTTTCGATGCGCTATGCAGTATCAATGCCAACGAGGCAGATGTATTGTACATCCATACAGCCCTGAATTTTGGCGTACCCGGCAATCTGAGAAAGAAAGAGTTACTGGATTCCATCTATGATACATTGCGGGAACTCGGTGTTGAAACGATAATTTTTCCAGCCTATACCTTCAGTTTCTGCAATGGAGTTGGATTTGATGTTCAACACACTAAAACCCAGATGGGATTGCTAAACGACTTTGTAAGGCAGAAAGATGAAGCCATCCGATCGGTTGACCCACTTATGTCGAATGTACTCGTTGGAAAACACACTGACTTTGTAACGAAAACAGGCAAATGTTCGGTCGGTAAGAATTCCACCTTTGATCTTTTACACAACACGGAATTAAAGGTGAAGTTTCTATTCTTTGGTCCAAAAATCGGAGATTGTTTCACTTACATGCATTTTATCGAAGAGCGGGAGAATGTTCCTTATCGTTACCGGCGGATGTTCACTGGTGAAATAACCGATGGTTCAAGATTTTACGAAGACCGTTTTGAACTTTTCGTGCGATACGGCAATGTATTTCCAGGGCAGGGATCCTATGTCTATGAAAATATTCTGCTGGAAAGAGGAATTGCCAAAAAGAAAAAAATCGGGGATAGCGCGATCACGATTCTTGAAGAAGAACCTGCCTACGACTGCTACCTGGATCTGCTGAAATTATCACCCAGCTTTTACATCAGCGAACCGTTTGATGACAAATCCAAAACAACAACGTTCCATGTGAAGAATATGGTTGCATTATAACCCGTGCAAGTGATGAGCATCCATATTAAATTGATCAAGAACAAACCGGTTGACTCCAACTGTTATGTAATATCCCGGGACGAAGATAAAAATTGTATCATCATTGATCCCGGCGATAAAGAGGGAGAACAGCTTATTGGCTACCTCAACGGGGGTGGATTTATTCCGGTGTTCATCATTGTAACGCATGAACACTTTGATCATATCTGGGCGATCAATAAATTGAAGGGAATTTTTAAAGTAAACCTGATTTGTTCACAATATTGTTCTGAAAAAATAATTTCGTCAAAAGGGAATTTATCCGTATTTTATGATCAGGTTGGATTTTCAGCATTTCCCGCTGATATACTGGTGGAGGAGATCAATTATACGCTGAAATGGGATGATCACCTGATAAAATTCATATCCACACCGGGGCATACCGGCGGTTGTATTTGCGTTGAGATTGAAAATAATTTATTTACCGGCGATTTTATGATCAAAGGAGCAAAGACAAATACAAAATTCCCGGGAGGTGATGCTGCAATTTTACACAGCAGTTTTTCATCCATGAAGTTGTTGTACCAGGATAAAAACATACAGGTATTCCCCGGACATGGCGAACCGTTTTATTTTCATGAATTGCAGTAATGATTAAATTTCTCGACATACAGGGTATCAACAACTCATTTGAGCCTGAGATCACGCAAGCGCTGCTCCGGGTATTTAAGTCGGGATGGTATCTCCTTGGCGATGAAGTAAAAACTTTCGAAAAAGCTTATGGCGATTTTATCGGGAACAGGCACTGTATTGGCGTTGCAAACGGTCTGGATGCGTTGCGATTGATCTTTAAAGCCTACATCGAACTTGGTTTTATGAAAGAGGGCGATGAGATCATTGTACCAGCCAACACCTATATTGCTTCCATGCTTGCCATCACCGACAACAGGCTGAAACCTGTCCTGGTTGAACCGGATATCAACACATACAATATTGACCCTAAGCTTATTGCTGAAAAGATCACTGAACGAACAAGGGGAATAATGATCGTTCACCTGTACGGACAAAATGCCATGCATCCTGAAATTCAACATCTTGTTGAAAAATATGACCTGAAACTGGTTGAGGACAACGCTCAGGCGCAAGGATGTTATTTTGGCAAGAAAAGAACAGGTTCGATTGGTCACGCTGCAGGTCATAGCTTTTACCCCGGGAAAAATCTTGGGGCCTTGGGTGATGCCGGCGCAGTTACAACTGACAATGATCAGTTGGCAGAATTGATCCGCGCCTTGGGCAACTATGGGTCCCGCAAAAAATATGTTAACGAATATCAGGGATTGAACTCACGGCTGGATGAAATGCATGCAGCAGTTTTGAAGGTAAAGCTCAAACGTCTTGATGAAGATAACCAGCGTCGCCGCGAAATCGCTGAATTCTACTGTGATCATATAAAAAACGAAAAAATCATTCTCCCAATTCACCAACCGCCATCTGCAATTCGTTCCTCTTCCTCCCACATCTGGCATCTCTTCGTCGTTCGCTCCCGGGAAAGAGACAAGTTGCAAAAGCGCCTGACTGAACATGGCGTACAAACCTTAATTCATTATCCGATCCCTCCACACAAACAATTGGCCTATTCAGATTGGAACGCCATATCGTTGCCAATAACGGAAAAAATCCATAGTGAGGTAATTTCTTTGCCCATTTCCCCGATTCTGACTAAAGATGAACTTTACAAAATAACGGAAACTGTTAATGCATTTAAGTAAGACAAATATTATTATCAGGAAATTCGCCGGATTCAGCATTGTTGGCTTTGTTGTGACCATACTTTCGCTGGTACTCAGTTACGTGCTATTGAAAATTTTGGCAACACCACTGCTAATTACTTACGTTTTGGTTTATGGAGGAACAATTATCATCTCTTTCTTCCTAAATTCAAAACTGGTATTCAAAACCGGATCGAATGTTCGCAACCTGATCGTCTATTTTTTAGTATATGGCGTAGGTCTGGTATTAGGAACAATCATCGTTTGGATTTTCAGCTTAATACTTCCATTCGAAAACTGGGTGCTTGTATATCTGGTGATTCCGTTTACCCTGCTTTCGAACTTCACGTTATCTTATTACTTTTTAAACCCCAAGAAATCATGATAAGCATAATTTGTCTATCCTATTTCAGCGGCGAACGAATTTCTGTCGTATTTCATAACCTGTCAAAATTATTAATTGAGCATGATATTCCTTTTGAGTTTATTGTAATTGATGACGGTTCAACGGACAACTCTTTTGAACTGGCAGAGAAGCTTGCTTCAGAAAATCCGAATGTCAGAGCATTTCAACTCAGCAAAAATTACACTTCTCATTATGGCACGTTTGCCGGATTGTCTGTTTGTAAGGGAGATTGTGCCATGGGCGTTCCTGATGATGAACAACAGCCCTATGAGATCATTATTGATCTTTACAAATTATGGATGGCTGGTCATAAGGTCATTATTCCATACCGGTTGACACGAAACGACGGTTTTTTTAATAACCTGTTTGCCAATTCCTATTACAAAATCATCAATGCACTCTCTGAGGTCAAATTTCCTCCGGGCGGGGCAGATTCAATGTTTATTGACCGGGAAGTGATAGACATCATAAATAACAGGATCCATCCGATCAATACATCGCTGATGACAGAGATACTGAGGCTGGGGTTTTCGCCTTTTTACTATCCTTTTGAGCGTGCCAAAAGTTTAAATACAAAGTCACGCTGGACACTGAAAAAGAAAATACGGTTGTTCAAGGATACTTTTTTTTCCTGTTCCACATGGCCAATTAAAATGATCACGAGATTGGGACTGGTATTTGCGGTTGTTGCGTTCGGGCTAATCGTATTCTATGGTTACCTTGCGATATTTGGCAACCCTCATTTCTGGGGAGAAAGGTTGCCTGGCTGGACTTCCACCGTCATTATTCTATCTTTTTTTTCGGGTTTGATCCTATTTTCACTTGGGATTATTGCCGAATACATCTGGCGGATTTATGAGGAGGTAAAGAATCGGCCAGGATATATTATTAAAAAAGGAAATCCTGGCAATTGATCATGGGGGATATCGGGGTTATTTCAGATTAACCCTGCCGGAATAAAAAATAATCACAAGATAACATACGACCAGAAACACGCCGATACCGGAAATACAAAACATTGCGGCTGGCCCGATAGAATACCAGAGTAACCCTGCAATAGAACTGGCTAAAAGAGTAAATATGCTTCCGAAGCTGTTGAAAAATCCGATGGCTGTCGCAGTATCTTCTTTCCGGGCCATGTTCGAGATGAGCGCCTTCGAAATACCTTCGGTACAGGCGGCATAAATACCATAAAAGAAGAATAGCAATCCAAATATCGTAAGTGTAGTTGCAAATCCCATGGCGATATAGACAACAGCAAACAGGAACAGACCGATGACCAGCATGGTTTTGAGTCCGATGCGGTCGGCCAGGACACCTATCGGATAGGAAAATGCGGCGTAAACGAGATTATAAAAAATATATACCCCGATCATCATGGTATCCGACAGGTTCTGTTCCTTGAGTGCAAGCAACAGGAAAGCATCGGAACTGTTGAAAAGCGTAAAAACCAGGAGTCCCGCAACAACAAACCGGTACCCGGGTGAGGCCTTTCTCCAATATTTGAGATAAGAGAAGAAACCAATTTTAGATGGTGAAAATTGCCTAGAATCAGGCTGTGGTCCCTTGACTTTATCTTTTAGCAAAAAAGTCAGGAAAACAGCAATGAGCCCGGGAAAGAAGGCGATGAAGAACATCCATTTATACTGTCCCGGGTAGAACCAAAGGTAGATCAGGGCGAGGATCGGTCCGATGGCGGCTCCCAGCGTATCCATCGAACGGTGGAACCCGAACACTTTTCCCTTGTGTTCCGGAGTGGTTTCATCGCTCAACATGGCATCGCGGGCGCTGGTGCGTATACCTTTGCCAAACCGGTCAAACGTACGTGAAAAGAAAATCCAAATTGGAGCCGTCAGGATGGCCATCATGGGCTTCGAAATTGCACTGAGGGCGTACCCTGCCCTGATAAAGGGGACCCGCCGGTTATGAATATCAGAGAGATGCCCGAAATAGCCCTTGCTTAACCCGGCTGTTGCCTCGGCCACCCCTTCGAGAACGCCAATTAAAAGAACCGAGAACCCAATTGATTTAAGGTAAACCGGCAAGATGGGATAGAGCATTTCGCTGGCAATGTCAGTAAACAAACTGACCATTGAAACAAGCAGGACTGTGCGGGTAATTATTTTCCGTTTAATTAATTTCGCCATTTCGCTATTTCACTATTTTTAAATATTCCTTCGCCACGCTGCTCAGCTTATTATTCCAGTGTTTGCCGGCGATTTCTGCATATCTGAGTGATTCAGCGTCAACGTAATTAATTTTTTTCAACAGGTTGAATGCATTCATGCGTGTTTCAAACTCATACTTAGGACTGCAATAGCTGATGAGTTCGGCTAAAAACTCCTTTTTACCGCTGTTAAGGGCCACTGCAAGCCACATCATCCTGATATTCTTCCCGCGCCAACCGATCATATCCTGAGTGAGATCAAGATAGTAATCAATATGCCCAGGAAAGGAGACACATAAGGCCTCCATGGCATATTCCACATTCAGGTAGCTGGAGTCGAATAATAATCCTTCCACCGTGCTTTGAAGCAGATCGGGGACCGGATTTAACGCCAAAAGAGCTGCTTTTCGCACATGGGCATCCTTATCGAGCAACGCTTGCCGGAAGCACTCAACAGATTCAGGAGAATTGTCGGATGCAAGTTGTTGCAGTATCTCAGAACGGATCAACCAGAAAGTCTCCTTATGAAAGGCTGTGATCAGTGTTTTCGATTTTTTCAAGATCGGTTCCGGTCGCAGGGCAACCCATGCATCGTACCTGTCGATCATATTGTCCGGCTTTTGTGCCTGGGCCATCAATTGCTCAAAAGGTCGTGTGAATTTTACCTTCTTCAGTATCTTCCGGTTAGGGTCAAACAGCATAAATTCAACGGGTTTCTTATGGGGATTTGGCACCGCCACCAAGGTGTACTGGTCTTCAATCCATGTTTTCAACCGATCGCTGCTGCCATCTTTGTAATGTACCTCAAATTCGACCGGTACTTTAAACAGACCACTCAAATCGCTGACATTCTGAACCTGCCAGACCTTGAACAGTGTTGACCTGTGCCCCAATGAATCATTGGATACGGAATCTTTAATAATAAATTCAGGTTCGCCGCCCCTCAAAATCCACTGGTCAAAAAACCAGTTGTAAGGTTTCCCTGTAGCCTCATATACACAGCGGATAAAGTCATTTGTTTCGGCATAACCGAAAGCGTATTTTTCCAGGTAATGATGCATGGCATCCTGAAACCCACGATCACCCATGATATCCCGGAGCATTCCAAGCACAAGGGAACCTTTCTGGTATATCCGTTGAACACCGCCCCTGCTTCCGCCGACCGGAAAATCATTTTTATTCGCGGCTTCGAATGCCAGATGCATTTCATCGTTTCTGATGTTCTGATAGTAATCCTCTCCATATATACTCTTTTCAAACATCTTTGCGTAGTAAGTCGCAAAACTCTCTGTAAGCCAAACATCCCGGTTCACGAAATGGACAATACAATTTCCGAACCACTGATGGGCCAGTTCATGGGCGTTCACGTTCACATAATTCCGCTGCCACCAAGCCCGGGGAGTGATCTGCATATAGTCGCCAAATATTGTGCTTGTCGTTGTTTCCATGGCGCCATACATGTAATCTATCACGGGAGCCTGCCTGTACAGCGGATATGGGTAGTTGAATCCCAGTTCTTCTTCCAGGAAATCAAACATCTGCTCTGAATACATATAGGTAGTTCCCACACGGTCGGGCATATCAGAGTAATACCAGAATTCAAGAGGTACGCCACGGGAGGTTTTCGCACTTTTATAATTGTAGTCCCCAATAACCAGCGCAGTTGAAAAGAAGGGATGGTCTTTTTTCATGACATAATGCCAGGTTTTGGTACCATCAACATTTTCAATCACCTCCTTGCGTTCGCCGTTGGAGAAAACCTTGAATTTATTGTCAAATGTGATGAACATGTCAACAGTTATGCGTCCATCCATATATGGTATCCACCCATGCGGGCGGTGTGCCCATATCTGTTTTCGCTTGCCGGCTTCTTCAGGTTGCCAGCCGATAAAATAGATGGCGCCGGAGTGCGGGGATGCGCTGTAGTCTATTTGAATCAAAGATTCGCGTGACGTGTGACGCGTGACGCGTGACGGACCCATGTCGAATGTGCCCGGATCTATGACAAGATTGCTTCCGGAATGGTGATATTTTATCTCCCGACCATTTAGTTTGACAGAAGAAACTTTAAAACCGGGTGCGAAAAAAACGATAGTATCGATCGGATGCCGGTTTGGAAGGAATGTAAATTCTGCATTTCCTTTGACAAGGTTTTTCTCAGGTTGAAATTGGATATGTGCTGTGAGATGCTTGATGGTAATTGGCAGATCAGGTGGTATCGCAGCCGGATCGACGTAAAATGTAATGGTTTTTTCCTGGGCGGTCAAATGGTTTATACCAATGAGAATTAACAAGAAGATCAGGAAAAATGAAAATCTAAAACCTCTTTCACTCACAATATCCATCTTCATAGCACTTAATTTTAGTATGTTTGCCATCGGTCAAAAGTAGTAAAAACCAATGAAAAAATTTTCCCTGCGCAAGAACCGAACCCTCATCATGTTCTTCGGCCTTTATATTAAGTCAAAAAAAATGGTTAAGTCATTGGATGTATTGAAAAATTCGATGATAAATCTTGGTGAAGGGCGTTTTGATCCAGATCTTCCAGTGGATGCACACGACGAGATCGGACTGCTTACCGAATCGTTCAACACTATGGCCCGGCAGATCAAGGAGAAAACAACCGAACTTCAGATGGAACGGTTCGGACGGATGCGGTCGGTTTTTGATGGGGAGGAGATGGAGCGGCAACGCCTTTCACGTGAGTTACATGATGGTATCGGGCAGTCGCTTATTGCTATAAAACTCCGTCTTGAGAACCTCTTGTACCAAGATGGAAAGGAGATCCATAATTCCATTCATGAGTTGAAGAACTATTTTGATCAGATCATTGATGAGATTCGCCGTATTTCAAACAATCTCATGCCATCTGTCCTCGAAGTATTCAGCATTCCGATTGCTTTCCGAAATCTGTTTTCTGAAACAGAGGAACATAGTGGTTTACGAATCTATTTTGAAGCGACCGGAAATTTTGATGACCTTGATAAAAAGATCAAAACATACATTTATCGTCTGACACAGGAAGCATTGAATAATATTGTCAAGCATGCCGAAGCTCATGAAGTAAGGGTTAACCTGCTACGCGATACAAACGAGCTGAAGTTGATCATACATGATGATGGAAAGGGTTTTTTACCTGAAACCCTGGAAAAGGAAAGCGGAAACGGGATCCACAACATGCGTGAGCGGGCGAGTTTACTGAATGGTCAGATCGAAATCATATCATCTCCATTTAAAGGCACAACAATTAGGTTAAACGTACCAATAATTGATACTTATGTCAAAGATCAGGATTTTCCTCGTGGATGATCACCAACTCGTGCGGGATGGGATCAAAGCTTTGCTGATGAGCGCTGAAGACCTTGAGATCCTAGGAGAAGCATCATCCGGCAGAGAATGTTTTGAAAAGATCTCCGCAGATCCACCGGATATTCTTATCCTTGATATTTCGTTGCCCGACACCAACGGTATCGAGGTCACTAAACGCATTTCGGCCGAATACCCTGCCACACAGGTACTCATACTTTCCATGTACACTGATGAAGACTTTATTTTCAACGCGGTCAAAGCCGGAGCCCGTGGATACCTGCCTAAAAACACCTCACGGGAAGAACTCCTGAACGCCATTCATGCCATTTATAGCGGAGATGAATTCTTTGCCGATGCTATTTCACGTATTATGCTAAAGAGTTACGTGCGCAAAGCAAAGGAAGATGAAGGCGCTTTAACTCGCGGGCCGATCCCGCTTACCAGCCGTGAAATTGAGATATTGAAACTTTTTGCGGAAGGATTTATCAACAAGGAGATCAGCGATCAGCTCGAAATCAGCATACGCACCGTGGAGACCCATAAAAACCATATCATGAAAAAGCTCGAACTGAAATCGACAGTTGAACTTATAAAATATGCGATCAGGAACAAGATCGTGGAAATATAGTTACTTCAGAGCATTTATTATCATTGGCCCCAATTTTTCGATCTCACTTTTACAAATAAGATCTATTGCCCCAGCTTTCAGGCATTCTGTCCTTAATTCTTCACTGGTTGAACCGGTAACGACAATAAACGGTGTTCCGGGGGCATTTTTCTTTGTGAGGTTGAGCGCTGTGAATACATCAAACCCGGGAACATTAAAATCCGAGATGATCAGATCAGGCATGAAATCTACCAGGGACTGAACGAAGTTATCCCCATCCTCTGTAATTTGAAATTCACAGGGTCCAAGTACTTTAATTACCTCTCTTCTAACAAGGTAAGCATCAGAGGGCAGATCTTCTACCTGTAGAATACGGTACACGTTATTGATTGGGTATAAGTCATTTAAATAAACAAAACGTCAAAAATCTACAATCATTGATGGATTGTAAAAATCAATGCAAAATTAACATAAATAGGAAATACAGAAATATTAATTCTGTGAATTCTCATAATCTTCCAAGATTCATTATACCTTTGCCTGATAAACAGTTGGCTAAAGCCAACTGCAATTGATGGAAGGAAAAGCAATTTCATTGAGTAAATGAAGATGAAGCAGTTTACGACCATTTCTGAGATAAAAGATTACCTGAAAATAAAACGGGAAAAAGGGCTGAAGATCGGATTTGTGCCAACGATGGGCGCTTTGCATGACGGCCATCTCCACCTGATCAGCCGTTCGAAACAGGAAAACGATCTTACAATTTGCAGCATATTTGTTAATCCGATACAATTCAACAATAAAGCAGACCTGGAAAAATATCCAAGAACCCTTGCCCGTGATTCAAAATTACTGGAAATGTCTGGTTGCGATATTGTTTTCGCACCATCTTCAGCCGAGATCTATCCTGAGGATGAAAAGATCGGTCTGGACCAGGAATTCGGCATGCTTGACAAGGTCATGGAGGGAAAATTTCGTCCGGGTCATTTCAAAGGAGTTGCCATCGTGGTTAAAAAATTATTTGATATCGTACAGCCGACCCGGGCTTATTTTGGCAAAAAAGATTTTCAGCAGCTTGCCATTATCAAATACCTGGTGGATCTGCTGAAACTTCCCGTAGAAATTATCCCTTGTGAAACAGTCAGGGAGTCTGATGGACTGGCCATGAGCTCACGGAATATCAGGCTTACCATTGCAGAGCGTAACCTGGCGCCAAAAATATACGAAACGCTTCAACAAGTCAAAAATAAAGCAGGAAAAATGGCTGTCCGTGAGTTAAAAACGTGGGCGATAAAAAAAATACATGAAAACAGTGAATTTCAGGTTGAATATTTGGAAATCGGTGACAAAGACACGCTGGCGCCGATTGATAGCTGGCATTCCAGGGAAAGGGCAGTCGCTTTCATCGCTGTTTTTCTGGGCGATGTGAGGCTGATAGACAATATTGAACTTTTTTCGTAATTTTGCCGCATGATGCAGATTCAGGTATTAAAATCAAAGATCCATCGTGCCACGGTCACCGCTGCCGACATTAACTATGTAGGTAGCATTACGATTGATGAAGCCTTGATGAACGCCTCAAATCTCATTGAATTTGAGAAAGTGCAGGTACTGAACATCAACAATGGCGAACGGATCGAAACATATGTAATTAAAGGGAAGCGGGGAGACGGCACAATTTGCTTAAACGGAGCTGCTGCCCGAAAATTTTTACCCAACGACCTTGTGATCATAGTCTCATATGCTTTGATGGATTTTGAAGAAGCAAAAAAGTTCAGTCCGGCTATCGCTTTCGTTGATTCAAACAACAGATTGGTCAAGGGTAAAAATGCACGGTGATGACCGAATTCAGCATCGAAGAACCGCCCCGGAGCAAACGGGTTGCTACTTTTATCAAATTCACGATTTTCTTAGGATTAGGTTTCTTTATCATTTGGTTATCCCTCAGGGGGTTAACTCCTGAAGAACGAATCGAGATTTTGCACTCCTTCCGGATTGCAAATTACAATTGGGTCATTCTCACCATTGCGTTGGGTATTATCAGCCATTTGTTACGTGCCTTGCGCTGGATGTTGTTTTTTGAACCCCTCGGTTATCATCCCTCACTGAAGAACACATTTTTTGCGGTGATGGTCGGATATTTTGCAAATATGGCGTTTCCAAGGCTGGGTGAAGTAACCCGGTGTGGAATTCTTACCCGCTATGAAAAAATCCCGTTTAATAAGTCATTTGGCACCGTAATAACCGAAAGAGCCATTGATATGTTCACCTTTGTCTTTCTTTTCTTTCTGATGATTGTGACCCAGGCCGGTACCATCGGTCATTTTCTTTCCACCAACGTATATCCAAAATTTGCAGAAAAGTTCCAAAACCCTTTATTCAGCAGGGTATTTGTGCTTTCAATCATTGGCTTTTGCATCATCATTGGCGGTATAATTTATCTTTTACGAAGGAGGATTGCTGCTTCTTCCCTGTTTCATAAGATCAATAACCTGATCCTTGGTTTCTGGGATGGTCTTAAGTCACTCAGCCAGATCACCAGGCCGGGTCTCTTTATTTTCTATTCGATCTCAATATGGACATTGTATTTTTTCATGATCTATGTCTGTTTTTTCTGTTTCACCGATACGAGTTTTTTAGGTCCCGGAGCGGGTCTGTCGGCGCTCGTACTTGGAAGTGTCGGAATTCTTGTCACCCCCGGTGGGATTGGTTTATACCCTGCAATAATCCAGGAAACCATGATACTGTATGGAATTACACGAACCACCGGGCTGGCGCTGGGATGGATTTCGTGGACTGCCCAAACAGGCATGATCTTGATGACAGGTGGTATTTCACTTATTTTACTCTCATTCAACAAACATAAAAATGGAACGACTTAGTATAATCAAGTCCAAAATCTATACATGGGACCATCTGCGCAAACAGATTTCGATCTGGCGGTTCAAAGACCACAGAATCGTGTTTTCAAATGGTTGTTTCGATGTGCTGCACCTTGGACATGTTGAGTTTTTAGCCAAAGCCCGCGACCTGGGCGATGTATTGATCGTTGGGCTTAACTCCGATGAATCGGTGCACCGGATTAAAGGCGCCAACAGGCCGGTGAATAATGAAGATGCACGTGCCATCACCCTTGCAGCATTATCCTTCGTTGATGGAGTCATCCTTTTTGGGGAGGATACACCGCATGAACTTATCGAACTCATACAACCGGATATCCTCGTTAAAGGGAAAGATTATGAGGGTAAAGAGATTGTAGGCAGTGATGTTGTCAAAGCAAGGGGGGGCGAGGTGATCACCATTGAACTGACAGATGGATATTCCACGACACATACGATTGAACTGGCTCAGAAAGTACACCTGTAGGAGTGACGAATTATGAATAACGAATAGCGAATGTCGAAGATTAAGACTGCATTTTTTTGTCAGAACTGTGGCACACAGGCTCCCAAATGGATGGGAAAATGCAATGCATGCGGGGAGTGGAACACATTCATTGAGGAGGTGATACAGCGTGAAGTGAAGGGACAACCGGGATCCCCGACAAGGGATCCGAGAACTGTCATACCTACCAGGATTTCGGAGGTTACTTTCAGGCTCGAAACCAGAATCAACACACATGATCAGGAGCTTAACCGGGTTCTTGGCGGTGGTCTTGTCCCCGGTTCACTGACATTGATCGGAGGTGAACCCGGAATTGGTAAATCAACCCTGATGCTTCAGGTAGCGCTAAAGTGTTCGGATCAGAAAATTCTTTACATCACAGGCGAAGAGAGTGATCAACAAATCCGTATGCGGGCAGAACGACTTGGATTTACCCATGAAAATTGCTTTATTCTCACCGAAACCAACACCCAATCCATATTCCGTCATTTAGAATCACTTGCTCCTGGGATTGTCATTGTTGATTCGATTCAAACCCTTCAAACTGATTTAATCGACTCATCTGCAGGCAGCGTATCCCAGATCAAGGAGTGTGCGGCTGAGATGCAGAAGTATTCAAAGCTCACCAATACCCCGGTTTTTCTGATCGGACATATAACCAAAGACGGCAGTCTGGCCGGCCCGAAAATCCTTGAACATATGGTCGATACCGTACTTCAGTTTGAAGGCGACCGGAATTACGGTTATCGCCTGCTCCGCTCACTGAAAAACCGTTTTGGCTCAACCTCCGAGCTTGGCATATACGATATGAACGATGCGGGCTTGCGCGAAGTATCCAACCCTTCGGAGATCTTGCTTAGTCAGCGTGATGAAGCGGTGAGCGGAATTGCCATCTCTGCCATGATCGAAGGTCAGCGACCCATGCTCATCGAAACACAGGCGCTTGTCAGCTCTGCAGTGTATGGTACGCCACAGCGATCAACCACCGGGTTTGATGCGCGACGGCTCAACATGCTGCTTGCCGTGCTCGAGAAACGCAGCGGATTCAGGCTGGGTCATAAAGATGTATTCCTTAACATTGCGGGTGGCATCAAAGTTGATGATCCCGCCATTGACCTGGCCGTAGTGGCCGCCGTGCTGTCGTCGAACCAGGACATCGCTATTGATTCCAATACATGTTTTGCAGCCGAAGTTGGCCTGAGTGGCGAAATCCGTCCAATAAACCGGGTGGAACAGCGTATCTCAGAAGCCAATAAACTCGGCTTCGAACGTATTTTCATTTCCAGGTACAATACCAAAGGTCTGGAATCAAAGAGGTTTACTATTCAAATCATCCCGGTTGGGAAGATTGAAGAGATGTACGGGAAGCTATTTCCGTGACGGGTGACAGGTGACACGTGACTCAGGATATTTGAAAGATGGTTACTTTGCTTTTACAAGTTTGGATGTCATGAACTTTTCTCCTGCAATTACTTTAATGAAATATATACCTGCGGGTTTGTCAGATAGTGAAAATTCATGTGCTGTTTCTCCTTTAACCATTTCCGACATGACCGTTTCTCCACGCATACCATAAATATCAACCCGGATCGCTTCACCCTGTTGTAAACCTGAAAATTCCATTCTGAAATTTCCGTTTGTGGGATTGGGATAAATTTTAAGGTTCGGTTTATCGACAATCACCGGTTTACCTTCTTCACCTCCGGCATCAGCAGAGACCAATGAAGATGATTTTGCCCCGCAGTACGGGCCACCGGGAGCGATTTTACCAAGCATATATCCACCCGGCTTGACCCAGGCGCCCGGGAGATAAAGAATATTTATTCCGGCAATCATCGTGACTATGCCGCCGTTTTCGACCGTAAAAGTTGTTCCACCCCCGGCCACCGTTATCGTTTGGGTTGCATTGAAGCATGTTGTTTGTCCATTGAGGACCGTAACATTCTGAACAGTCGTGGTTAAAGGTGGCCCGGTCGCTGTCAGCTCGATATCATCGATCTGCCAGTTGCCGATGTCCCAGGAATAGCCGTTCACGGCGAAGGCAAACTGTAAAGTGGCTGAACCGACATCGGGTGTTGAAATAGTTAGTTCAGTTGTTTCGGGTCCTAAGATGCCGATTTGAGCAAATGACCATACCGTGTTCCAGTTAAGCCCGCCATCGCTTGTTGTCCAGATTTCACAGGAAACACCTTCACTATTTGAGAAAATCAATTGTTTTAACGAGAGGTTCAACTCGGAATGTCCTGTTGTATTAATGACAGGCGAAGTCAGGTAAGAGCTGCCGTAAAAATATACATTGTAAGGTACAAACGCGAGTTCAGGATAGACTCCACCGGCATTATTGGATATATCCACTATCCAGTTTCCGTGGGCTCCATCCCCGCGCACCTGCCAGCATTGTGGTGAAGTTCCTGTTATCTGGCTTGTAAAATCTTCGGAATATGGCAGTGAAGATGAGGGACAAGGTATGTAAAAAGTATACGGACCGGCCCAATAGCTGTAATCACCTCCACAATCGCTCTGCACATAATAACTATAAGCATATCCGGAAGTCAATCCTGTTAAGGGATATGGATTCTGATCTGTTCCGGTGATCATGGTCCCGGTACCCTGGACAAATCCTACAGGTCCGTATTCTATATTCCATAACTCCGCACTGGATGTCCAAAATAGATTGGCAGAATTTACCGTGATGTTTGAAACATTGAGATCCACCGGCGTGATGCATGTACTGCAGATCAGCGTAGCCCAATATCGGCTCAGCGAATCACATACCACCATTTGGTTATATAAAGGAGCAATATACGCATAATAAGTTCCCGGGTCAAGAGGTACAATAATCGGATAACTATACCCCGCTGTTATATAATAGGAGGTAATAAACCCGGATGAGGGGCATGGAGAGTATGCTATGCCTAAAATATAGTCGAACTCAGCATTTCCCGTTAAGGTTACTTCATTGATCTCTGTAAGGGTGAACGAATACCAGTCGGAATCTACATGCGAACCGTTAAACCACAATGAACCACAAATCGTATCGCCGCAAACCATGTTCTCAAAGGCAGGTATGCTTAAGTTGCATCCGTTGTTGGTGGTATCACCGCATAATTCAGCTTCCGCAATTGCATTAACCGGGCAGCCGAAATAGTGCGTGCGGAATGTTTTCTTTACCCAGATGCTGGTGTCTCCCTGGGTACAGTAAGTCCGTACATAAAAATCATATTCTGTGCCGGGGGAAAGTCCCCAAATGGAATGACCGGGTGTACCACTGGGTAAGACGATAGTACCATACCCGTGTAAAAAACCTGAAGGGCCCCATTCAAGGATCCATTGAAGATTGGTCGAAATTGTTGATGGTGTCCATGACAGGTCTGCAGTCTCCGTCGTAAGCGTAGTATTGGAAACCGTTAAATTGGTTGGAGGGAAGCAGGTATAAATATCTATGTGAACCGGCCCTATTCTTTCTGATTCCCCAAGATCATACTGGGCAGAGACTTCGAAGTCATATCCTGCTTTGGGAAGAAGCAGATCATCATAAAAGAGGTCTGTAATATTATCGCCGATCTTGACATTATCGCGGTAAACATTGTACCCGGTCAGGGTTGCAAGTGACTTTTGAAACATCCTCGCAGGTCTGGAACCAATTTCGTCGGTATCTGTGGTCACGGAAGGAACAATACAACCGGCAGGAAATTTTTCGGCCATAAATTGATCCCGTTGAAGCACCTTTGGTTTCCCCGGAAATGGAACCGGATTGTTCACAATTGATTTTTGTGTGTTGGACCGGGTCAACGGGATCAATTGCTGTGGAGCCGAAGGGTTCCCTGAAATAAATCCCTGGAGGCTCCAGTTAAAGTCAAAGTTCCATGCATTTTTCATGGAGAACCAACCATAACCAGCATCAATCATATCACCCTTTCCGGCGACAGCCGGTCCGGGGTCCAACCCTGCCGGATACCCGGCGGTTTGATTTGCTTCATACCCAAACCAGAATTCGTCCGTGCCGTCAATTGCTACGGGTATGCTAAGCGTTATTTCATTCCACACTTGCGGGACTATATTTGAAACCACCTGTGAATGCAACAATGTGGCTGCATTGGCGCCTTTCCAGACCTTTATTGTGTACGTACACACTGCCCCGCCGGTCATGAAACGGATCTTTTTCAAGTAACCTCCCGCATATGGAGCAATATCTGGAACCGGCCATCTGGATGCAACGTTAAACACGGCAGGTGCATCATATCCGAGTGCGCCCCAATAGGTTCCGTTATCCCAATGGATCCATTGATCTGGCACAGATCCAGGTTCCAACCAGGATAAATGAACATTGTTAAGCACAGGTCCATAAGTACTGGCCTGTAAACCAACCGGAGGCGCATAATAAGGTGCAAGACAGAAATCCTGGGTGGTGGTATTGCCGGCGGTGATAAAAACCGGCGATATCGTTTGACTTACAGTTCCATGGTGTGCGGTAACATCAAAATAGGTTCCGATCGGAAGTGTCAGCTGGTAAAATCCCGAGGCATTTGCAGTAGTGGAATATGTCCCGGAAGTAATGGTCGCTCCTTCAACCGGATCAGTGCACAAGGGCATTTCGGTCACAACGCCCTCAAGGAAACCGAAACTGTTCATCAGCACAAATTGTACCTTGGCAATTGAATTTTCCGGGACTACATTGGCTTCGGGCGGGGATGCAGGATCAGGATTGAAACCGTCGTCAAAAAAAAGCAATCCACGGGGTGAGCCGGCATCAAATGATCCCCATTGGGCGGTACATTCCCAATTATCGGAATTCTCATCCACTGCAACCACAATATTGTCTCCTGAATAGTAAAAAGGAGCGGGTAATGTTATTTCAACCCAGGCGCTGTCGACCGGATCAGGAATTATTCCCGAGAAGACCTGTGTCATGGAAGAGACAGGAATCCAGTCTGTGATATTGTCAAAAGAGCTTTTGGTTGTGTTTCCCAGGTAAACAGTCCAATTATTCCATAAAGAATATGCCGAAGCCCCCCCCGAAAAGAAAAACCTGATCTTTGAAATGAAACCTGCGGCACCTCCACCTGATATTATTTCGCTTCCGAGATAGATCTGCTGGCTGTAGTTGTATCCAAAACATGAGAATATCGGAAATATTTCTGAAATTTCAGTGCCGGACCCGATCTGAATTGTCGTGCCGCTTTCCGAACTCTTTTCATAGGCTCCCATATCTATTACATCTACAATCCTTGGATTGCCATCAAGGTCATGCGGCTGGCTGTTAAATGTATTGTTTCCGGCATCAATACAAGGACTTCCACCTGACAACCTGAAATTAACCGAAGCCGGATTTATAAAATCCGGATCTGAGGAGATATTCCCCGTCCCCGGGGGCAACGGATCTGAGCAGCAATTAATGAAAGAGCTCCCATCGTAATTGGAAGTTGAACCATAACTGTTTGTATTCCCCCAGATGATGCAGTTCCTGAACTCACCGCCGGATATTACAAAACTCACTCCACCGTTATCCAGGGCAGTGTTATTGGTAATGGTGCATCCGGTAACGAAAATTCCCTGGCTTCCATAATAATCACCCCAGTCGCAATGGATTCCTCCCCCGCCTGCCGGGGAATTTGGAGCGCTGTTATTCGTAATAAGGCAATTCACCAGCTTCCCGGTGTGATAAAGATTTACGCCCCCTCCTCCACCGTTCCAGCTGCAAGCGCAAGTAATCGTATTACCGGAAATAACGCAACTGATAATTTCCGCCTCCGGATTGCAATCACCCATAAACACTCCACCACCAAAACTATCGGAAGTATTATCCAGAATTGAACAATTCATTACTTTCGCATATGAATCCGGGCCATAAACAGAAAGTCCCCCGCCATAACCCGGAGCATAATTATTCCGAATGATGCAATTAAGTACCTGGGGGGATGCATTCAGGATTGAAACCCCACCACCATATGAAGGGGGAGGTTCTGAAGAGGAATTTCCATGCTGGATTGTAAATCCAACGATCCGGCAAGATGAGGTTTCCCACTGGTCAATGGTAACAACGCGACCGGTATTGCCCCCGTCAATAACAGTGCTTGCGATGTAAGCAGAATTCCCTGTTGTGATGTACCATGAACAGAGAACAATATTCTTACCATTGAGGTTTAAATGTTCCAGGTAAATTCCAGGATCAACCAGAACGGTATCACCATTGGAAGAGGCATCGATCCCCGCCTGTATAGAAACATAGGTTGCAGGAACATGCAGGATGGCCGCGTACCCATGATAAGGCTGTACAACCATCAAAAAAAGAAGAGTAAATAACTGAATTTTTTTCATGGTAACTTTTTTATAATCCGGTTGAATCAAATGTTAACTCAAGGTTCTAAATAAGTCATTTAGAAGTCAGCCATGATTATTTGTTATTGTCAGTCTTTTTAGTCAGGACTTATTAAACCAACCACAAATATAGCATATAAATACCCAAATATATTAACCGTAAGTAAAATTTAACTTTTTTTATAACAGAAGGGTATCATCCAGCCGGGTCTACCTGACCAAAAAAGCGTTGCATGTGATCAGTGTGCTACAGTCTCATTGGTTTTAAAGCCCTTCATTGGACTCTAGTTCCTTTAATATCTGGTTTACATCCTCTTCAGTTGAGGTAAGCTTATGTTTGCATATTTTGATCAGCATCGCAGCTCTCTTGACCTTCCCGGATAATTCATCAACGGTTATTTCGCCCCCCTCGATCTCAGATACTATCTTCTGTAGTTCGTCGAAAGCTTCGGTGTAATTTGGCTCCTTAGTCATCTGTTTCATTATTATATACCGAAAGTGTTGTACTTAAAATATTTCCATCTGCGAGGATGGTTTTCAGCATGGTTCCGGTCCCGACTTCACAGACCGATCTCACCGCTTTGTCATTGACCAATGTAATGCTGTATCCCCGGTTAAGAACATTCACGGGATCCATTAATTCAATGTTTTTCTGCATACTGCAAATTTCTTTCAACTGATATTGCATGAACCTGACGGATTTATCAAAAAGATCAATCTTTGCGTTTAAAATCATTTCCTGTTTCCGGTTAAGGAACCAGGTTGATTGCAGGTTAACAGCTTTTACTTCCTGTTGAATCATGTTTCGTCTTTGCGCCAGCCTCGACAGGGTAACTGATTTAAAGTATCTGGTGGTATTCAGAATTCCTGATTTTTCATCGCGCAGCAACCTGGTAAGTTTGTTGATGATGGTTTCCTGCATTTTTTTAAGAGGGACTGAGAAATTATGAAACTTCTGAATAAGAAAGTCCGCCATTTCTGTAGGCGTAATTGCATTCCTGAAGGCAACCATTTCAGCGACTGTTTCATTGGTCGAATGTCCGATTCCGGTAATCACCGGTATTGGAAAAAGGGCGATTGCTTTTGCAAGTTCATAATTGTTATAACATGCCAGCCCTATATCTCCCCCACCCCCGCGTATGATGGCAACTGCATCAAAGTGATGTTTCACCTGCATGATGCGCTCCATCTGGCCAACGATCGAAGGAACTGCCTTTTCACCCTGAAGCAATGCCGGAAACAACATGTGAAAAATGGAGTATCCCCACTCATTATCATCAATGATCTTTCGAAAATCCGCATAACCTTTACTGGTCTCAACGGATATAACTGCTATCCTTTGGGGAAGTAATGGCAACATCAAGGATCTGTTCGCGTTAAAAAGGCCTTCTTTTCTGATTTTCTCAATGGTTTGCAGTTTTTCTTTTTCAAGTTCCCCGAGCGACCAGGCGGGGTCAATATCAAGTATCCTCAAGCTCAGTCCGAACACCGGATGGTAGGAAATTTTTGCACTGAAAAGGATTTTAATACCATTCTTAAGGGGTTCATGCAATACATTTACGAAGTGGTCATTGATTCGCTGAAAATCATCCTTCCATATCGTTGACCTCATCTCAGCCACAATTTTTCCAGCAGTTTTTTCAACCAGGTCGGGATAACAATGTCCTGATTGCGGATAGTGGTTCAGCTTGTTCATTTCTGCCTTGATCCAGAATGAAGTCGTGTACCTTTCGCTCAATGTCTTCTGAATGCTTCCTGCTACTTCAGAGAGTGAAAATATGGTCCGATCACTGATTTTTTCCGGCATTAAATAAAGATCTTTATGAATGTCAGCCTTTGAATTTTGCTATTTGAATTTTGCTATTTGAATTTTCTTCTTACACTCTTGCCGCCCGAATTATATCAGCAAAGATCCCCGACGCGGTTACATCAGCGCCTGCGCCTGCACCCTTGATGACCAGGGGCTGCTGCACGTACCTGTTCGTGTAAAAAAGCACCACGTTGTCTTTTCCATAAAGATGGAACAGGTCATGATCCTTATCTAAATGCTGAAGACCGACGGAGGCAATTCCGTTTTCCAACCTGGCAACGTACTTCAATTTGCAGTCCTTGTCCATCGCATTCTGATACAGTGATCTGAAATGTTCTTCATTCTTTTTCATTTCCAGGTAGAAATTTGCCACATCGCCTTCCATGCATGATTCAGGCAGGAATGATTGGCTTGTAATCTCTTCCATTTCCATCCTGTATCCTGCTTCGCGTGCCAGGATCAGAATTTTACGCATCACGTCGGCGCCACTCAGGTCGATACGTGGGTCCGGCTCTGCATATCCCTCATCCTGGGCTCTTTGAACAATTTCGGCAAAAGGAACTGTGCCATCATAGTTGTTGAATACGAAATTGAGGGTGCCGGACAGAACGGCTTCAATCCTGTTTACCTGATCACCGCTGCGCATAAGGTCATTCAGTGTTCCAATGATTGGTAATCCTGCGCCAACATTGGTTTCAAAAAGGTACGATGTATTGAACTCACGGGCGAGATGTTTTAAAAGATCAAAGTTAACGCAGGAAGATGAACTGGCTATTTTATTACACGCTACCACAGCCACACTTTTTCTCAACAATGATTCATAGGCACTGGTTATCTTTGCACTTGAAGTAATATCCACAAATACGGAATTCCTGAGATTTTTCAGTTCAATGAAATCAACAAATTCTGAAATATTCATGGGTACTCCGTTTGACAAATGATCCTGCCATTTCTCCAGATTAATTCCCTCTTCATCCAACACCATCTTTTTACTGTTGCATATACCAATCACCCTGAGCTGAAGGCGCAGATGATCGAGAAGGTACTTTTGCTGTGCATACAGTTGCGCCATTAACTTGCTGCCAACATTCCCAACACCGATCACAAACAAATTCACCTGTTTGAAAGCTGTTTCGAAAAATTCCTCGTGCAAAACATTTATGGCCTTCGTTACATCAGTGGTACTGATAACAGCAGATATATTTTTTTCAGACGATCCCTGGGCGATGGCTCTTATATTAACACTGTTGTGCCCCAAAGCCCCGAACATTTTACCACTGATACCGGTGTGATTCTTCATATTATCACCGATCAGGGCAATAATCGACAAGCCCGTTTCCATATGCAATGGTTCGACTTTTCCTGCAAGTATCTCATTGGCAAACTCTGCATCTACTGCCTTCCTGGCCTTGTCGGCATTGACTTCGTCGATGGCGGCACATATGGAATGTTCCGAGGAACTCTGGGTGATGAGGATGACATTGATTTTATTTTCTGCCAACGCGCTGAACAATCGCCTGGAAAAGCCTGGGATTCCAACCATTCCGCTTCCTTCAAGGCTCAAAAATGCTATTTTTCCCATGGAAGATATTCCACGTGCCATATTTTTATTCCCGGAGACGCTTCGCTCAATCAGTGTACCATCATCGTTTGGCGAAAAAGTATTTTTAATCCGAACGGGAATCTCCTTTTTCATTACCGGATGGATTGTTGGCGGGTATATGACCCTGGCGCCGAAATGTGAAAGTTCCATGGCTTCCTTGTAGGAAATATGCGGAATTACCTTTGCATTGGTAACCAGGCGGGGATCGGCTGTCATCATTCCACTCACATCAGTCCAGATTTCAAGAATTGTTGCATCTGTTGCTGCCGCGACGATCGCCGCAGTATAATCCGAGCCACCCCGGTCCAACGTTGTGGTAACGCCATTGCCGTCGGATGCAATAAAACCAGGCAAGATATAAAGATGTGCAGGACTCTGAATCATGTGGTGGTTTAGCGTTTTTTGAATATAATCGTAGTCAGGTACCGCGAAACCGAACGCTGAATCGGTACGGATTATTTCACGCGCATCGAGCCATTGGTTCTCAATTTGTTCCGAATCCAAAACTCCGGACAAGATCTGGGAAGAAAGCAATTCGCCATGGCCAACAATACGATCCTGGGTACGGGGCGAGAGTTCCCTGAGTAAAAACACCGCTTCGCAACTGTTGTTAAGTTCATTGCACTGTACTTCAACCTTTTCCTCAATTGAACGCTGACTGGCAATTGGAAAAAGTTCCCGTATTATTCTCATATGCCGCTCCTGGAATTCTTTCAGTCTTTCCCTATATGCCGGATTATGAGCTGCGGCCTGATTCCCAGCCTCGATCAACATGTCGGTTATACCACCCAGGGCCGAAACCACAACTATTGTCTGTTCCTTCAGAATTGCCTGTTTTACGATTTCAATTACTTTCTGGATGCTATACTAAAAACGGGATAAAAAGGTACATTTCATAAACACTAAAAATCATAAAGGCATTAACAATGTGCTGTTAACAAATAAATTGCAATAGTATTGTAAATAAAAATGAAGCATATCAAATTAGGATTGTCTAAAGCCT
>JAUXWT010000060.1 GCA_030681475.1 Bacteroidales bacterium
AGGCTTTAGACAATCCTAATTTGATATGCTTCATTTTTATTTACAATACTATTGCAATTTATTTGTTAACAGCACATTGTTAATGCCTTTATGATTTTTAGTGTTTATGAAATGTACCTTTTTATCCCGTTTTTAGTATAGAATGTATGAAATTCCCCATCGCGTTAACTGCTGATGCTTCTGGTTAAAAAACACTGGTGTATCTGAGATTGAGATGCCCCACGCATATTTTTTGTGATCTTCCAGATATCCGGACAGCAGCTCTTTTATTCTTCCTAAGATAGGCACATGCCTGATTTTATTGCCTTTACCATGTAGCGTTATCACTGCCGGTGAATTTAATCTGATATTTTTGACCCTCAGATCGGCAAGTTCCTGCACCCGCGCTGCACTGTCGTACATTAACGCAAGGAGTACAAGATCCCGTTTTCCTTGCTTTGTTCCAATGTCGGGCTGTTGAAACAGGATTTTTAGTTCATCTTCTGTCAGGTATGGCACGATAGTCTTTGTTACTCTTTTGGATGAAATTCCCAATATCCTTTGCAGTTCAAGCAGGTTTTCCGGCATCTCCTTTTGGACATATTTTAAGAAACCGAGCATGGATGATAAGCGCTGGTTCCTGGTCGTAATAGTACATTTGCGTTCCGCCTCCAGCCAATCCAGGTAATCAATGATAAGCTCTTTAGTGAGCAATGAGATCGTTATCCGGTCAGGTGCCACCTTCAACTTTTGTTCACAGAAAAAAAGAAATAGCCGGAAAGTGTCCCGATAAACAGCAATAGTATTGGTGCTCAGGTTTTTCTCACCGGACAAGTATGTCGTCAGAAAACGAGATAGGTACCATGCAAAGTCATTTACATTTCTCATGGATACCTCCCTTCAGGAATAACATATCCCAGTGCGGCTTCCGTCTTGCTTATTATATCTGGATAAAGATCTGTTGTCAAACGAAGATAATATTGCGTTCCCCTAAAGTCAGCATGACCCAGATAGGCACTGAGGTAAGGGAAAAGGTTAGTGAGGTCTTTCCCCGTTAAAACCCAACGCTTCAGGCAATGAACGCAGTACGTATGGCGAAGATCATGGATCCTTGGCCCGTGACCTGAATGAGGAATACCTGAATGCCATAGGTACTCGCGAAATCTTCTGTATGCAGCGCTGTTATCGAGACGCCTGTCAAATGGGCTTTTAAAGTAATAAGTATGCCCATCACTGAACATGTGCATTTCTCTATTATATTTTTTACACCTATTTATCAGGCTTGCTGCCATTGGGATTTTCCGGTCCTTATTGTTTTTAGATTGCAATATGGTCAGCGTTCCGGCGATGACATCGACATCTTTGAGTTTAAGATTGAGTGCTTCAGACAATCGCAGACCGCACCCATAGATCAGCCGGAACAGGAGGCTGTCCACAAGATGACGGTTGCTTAATCGATGCGGTGGATAGGTGTCTGCTGCTATGAATAAGTTCCCGAGTTCTTCTTCTGAAAAAATATAAGGGGTATATGTGCATTTTTTAGGTGTCGATTTCTTCGGACAGATATAGGATGGATATCCGATGGTACATAAATATTCAGCCAGTCCGCTTAGCAGCTTTTCTTTCCGGTATCTCGCAGAGGCCTTTTCATAATGTATCCCGTAACAAAAGCCATTGACCAGCTCAGCATTTAATCCATCACTGTTAAAACCAATATCGAAACAATATTGGTCGAACATTTCCATCAGTCTTCCTTCGCTATTATATTTGAAACCCGACATGCGTTTCAGTACCAGGTATTCCTGCATGTGATCCGCGAGGTTGCTTTTCCATATACAGTTATTCATGGCATACCTCCTCTGGATCAATAACACAGTTGCGTAAACCATTCATGTCTATTTTCAAATAGAACCTGGTGGTCTGAATATTTTGATGGCCGAGTGCCTCTGAGATAACCGGAAGCGGGGTTCCATTTTCAAGTAAAACAAGTGCCAGCGTACTTCTCAAAGAATGAAGACCATGTTTTTGATCGGTCATCCCTTCGATTTTGGCCTTAACCATATGTCTAATCAACATCTTATGCAGGCAATTATGGTCTGAAAATCCATTATATGGGGCTTTGTGACGAATAAATACAACGTCAGAATCAGTTTGGGGGCGTCCATTTTTCAAATAGTCAATGATTGCCCAGCCAATGTCATCAAGCAGAGGCAATTCCAGAGGCTGTTTTGTCTTTTGCATGATAATGGATATTAGCTTACGGTCCCAGTTAAGGTCTGATAGTTTTAATGCGCGGATATCACCTACACGTAAGCCGAGCCGCACTACCAGTAAAAGAATTGCATAATCACGTTTCCCCTTCGGATTTTGGAGGTCAATTGATTCGAGCAATATTTTTACATCAGTCTGCTCCCAGACAGAAGGTATAAAGGGATCGCGTGTGATTTTCATATGCGGAAGGCATTTACACAAATCATGTTCAATCAAACCTTCTTGATAAAGGAACTGGAGATAATTTCGAAGTCTGGAAATCGTAGTGGCAATATGCCGGGAACTATAATCCTTTTGGGATGACAAAAATTTCAGAATATGGATGCTGGTCATTTCAGAGGAAGAAGCAAGCCCCTCTTCTTTCATAAATTTCAGAAACCGATGCAGCGACCAGAATAATGACGCCTCTCCCATTGGAGCATAATTTCTTGATTTACAAGCAAGTTTAAATGATTCATAATCTGAGCTAAACACATCCGGGCATTCAAACGGTTTGCCCCCAAACTTTCTCTTTTTTATCTGCACACCGTGCATGGTATAATCCGAAAGAAGCTTCAGTGCCCTGATTGAAGAAAGTGTGTTTGAAGGGCATTGATCATACAATCCATCTATAGTAATGCCAAATTTATGTAGCATGTAATCAATTGCGAGCGCATTAGAATAGCACAATACATTTTGCCCCTCAATGAATTTTACCAGACCATTGTAGCAATGGCGGTAGCTGCCGATAGTATAATCAGCATAATTTTCCTGTTTTAGGTCTGCAAGAACCCTATCCATGAGTTCATGGATATTCAATGTCTCTTTCATAATAAGCTTTTTTGTTTAAAGTTTATTATAAATATGGGGAGTAATTTGAAGATAAAAGGGTTCTAAGGGTGCTTTTTTAATGAACGCTCCCCATATTGTAGCACTCTACATATTGACGCATATGGGGAGCTCTCCATATGAGGCATTCAAAGGCCATGCATCTTTTGCAAGCCGGTGTAAATCTGGTATATATCCGGGACATTTTAGGACATGTATCGATCCAGACTACCGATGTATATGCCCGTGCAGACTCAAAGCAGAAAAGGGAGGCTTTTGAAAAAGCATATATTGATCTAAATCCCAAAGCATCTAAAACAAAATCCTGGGAAATGGATAATAATTTGCTGATATGGTTGAAAAGCCTAGAAAGAAAGCAAAGTATTTATGCAAAGTGATACTGTAAAGTAAATGGATTAACGAGTTGATTATCTGAACATATTTTATTGCAACTTTGCATAATCTTTTGCTTTGCATAATAAAACACTTCGATACTCCATCTTTTTGAATAATATTCCAATATTTTTTTTGCTGAAAAACTAATATCGGTTGAGGCAAAAGCATGCCATCCTAATTCTCCGTCATTATGAATAAAAACAATTTTCATTTGCAATTCGGTATTGGGTATCCCAACAAAAATTGAGGTTTGTTTATATCCGTATTTTTTCACTGTACGCATGTTGTTTTTTACCCGGGCATACAAACCATTTAAGGAATATTTATTCCCATTGTAAATGTAACTATTGGCCTTGGGCATATTTTTCAATTGACAGATTACATCAATTCCAATTGATTTGATCAGGACAATAAAGCAATTGAACGCGAACCAGGAATCAAATAAGACATAGCCAACATCTTTGAATTTTTTCTTTGCTTCTTTGAGCATAGATAACGTTTTTTCCAGTTTGTTTTTATCAAGGTCTGCCCGCTCAATTGCCCCTGGACTATCCGGACGTATTCTTGCTTCTTTTGACCTTTTTATATACTTGGTTGCCTTTGACTTTTTATTCGGACGTTTAGAACTAATGCAAATTTTTGAAATTACCGGAATAAATCTGTCTGCGCTGAATAATCCCAAAACAAGTTTCTGAAAACCAAGTACAGACTTCCCTTTCGTATGATCGTACACATAGGATGCTTTTTCTACCAACTTTCCCGAAATCTCGGTGATAGTATCATCGATTACGAAAAATTTATCAGACTTCTCTTCCTTCTCGGTTGTTTTCGTTTGTGCTATCAACTTACCCTCAATTACTCCGGAAAGTCCAATGATAAATTTATGCCAGTTATAATTGGCATTATCAAGAAAGCGATAGTACACGTCTTTGCTTGCGGCTTCTTCAAACTGGTTCCTTACAAATAAACATACCGTACTAATCATTAAAAAAGGCACTGTGAACAAATCATATACAACATTTGTGGTATTTATTCCGCAACGTTTTGTTATATTTGCCTTGCTCAACAATTGCTTTATTTTAAGTTCATTGAATGCCGAGGAAATTGTTGAATCAAACATCGAATGTTCTTTTTCAATATAAATATGAACATCACTTTTAATTGGTGAAAAAATCTTAGCTTCCATTTTTGCTGGTGTTTTTTGTTGGCAAATTAAAATTACACCTATTTATGCAATTATGGAAGCTATTTTATTAACATTCAGATGTTTATAACTTTGTTTATGAA
Source organism: Bacteroidales bacterium (assembly GCA_030681475.1). Classification (GTDB taxonomy): domain Bacteria; phylum Bacteroidota; class Bacteroidia; order Bacteroidales; family FEN-979; genus CAIVAT01. The sequence goes on from JAUXWT010000060.1 coordinate 4,741, forward strand.
GTGAGAAATGTTAGTCAGTTATTAAATAATTAAGGTTAAAACCCATTCTTACGAAGATGAAAAACCAAAAATCATTGCGCACAATAGTTCTTGGAATTTTCCTTATCTTCCCCTTTTGGGCATCTTCACAGGAATGGGTCAGAACCTTTTCCATGAACAACAAAAGTGTCTTTGCACCTCAGATTATTGAATCATATGATCATGGATATATTCTTGGAGCTGATATGACTATTGGCTACAGCGGACTATTGAAAATAGGATGGATCATCAAACTTGATGTCAACGGCAATGTTTTATGGGATAAAAAATTGGGTAACGGAGAAAGGATGTGGGAAATTCAGGGGATAGATGAAACATCCGATGGAGGATTAATTTTAACAGGTGGTGCCGATACTCTCGATTATTCATGGTATGACCCATGGGTTACCAAACTTAACGCCTGCGGCGAGGTCGAATGGTGTAGAGTGTTTCATTCTAATAATACTCTAAACAGTGGGATTAATATTAAAACATTACAGGATAACTCATATATATATTTATTGAATAATTGGGGAGGCACATTCCCTGAAACATCTGTATGGCTCATGCATTTGAGCCATACAGGCGATATTATCTGGGAGCAGGAGTATTTCGCTTACGACCCGCTGATGAGGAGTGAAAACCCAAAATTTTTAGAAATAACACAAGATGGCAAGTATCTGATTACCGGCACATGTGATTATCCAGATTCGGCATCAGTAACACCATGGTGGCCACAACCTATGCTGATCTTGGCTGACTCCACCGGTGAAGCAGTCTGGGAACTTCCATGGGGCTATGCACGCAATTTTTGTGGAGAGGGATTCCAGTCTATAACTACTGTAGGGGGTGCCATTGTAACAAGTATTTCAAACTATAGTAGGAACCCATCTGGAGGATACAACCCGGCATTGTCATGGACTTCAAGTAGCGGCGTCCCTATTCGTTTCAAGAATCTTAAAGACAGCACGGAATTTGGAAAAGCTTCGTCCCTTACATGCAATTCCGATTCTGTTTTTTTTGTTGGTGCAGGCTATCAACTTAATGGAACGGGCTACCTTTCAGTTTTTAAAACAGATACATTTGGGAATGTACTTCAGGAGAAAGTGCTTAACCACTCGGAATACCTGCCAGCGGATGCAATTTTTACTGATGATGGTAAATATTTAGTGACCGCTGCCGATAAAATCGCGGGTAAATACGTCATCAAACTCTGGAAACTCAACTCCAACCTCGATTACGACAGCATCTACACTCAACCTTTAACTTACGACAGCCTTTGCCCGCATGCCATTGTTTCCGACACGCTTTTTTTCCAGTGCGATTTAATCACCGGGATGCAGGAGCCGGCTAAGAATGCAGAAAAGGTGAAAATGAAAGTGTATCCGAATCCTGCCCGGGAAACGGTGCAGGTGCAGATGCCGCAATGCATTCAGCGCGAAACCTCCACGGCCCATTTAACAATCACCACCATCTTCCACCGGTGGAACAAGGATTTGCAGTTTGCCGTGTACGATAATTTCGGCCGCCTTGTCCTGCAACGGCCTGTGAAACCTGATGAAAAGGAGTTCACGCTGAATTTGGCGTCATGGACCCGGGGTATGTACTTGCTTCGGCTGGTTTATCTGGATACGGTGGTGGCAACGGAGAAATTGGTTGTTAAATAGGGTCGGCAGACAACCTCTCCGGGTCCCTTTCAGAGCATTTGTTTTTGGATTACACCGGCGCACTTTATTCGTAAATCAACATTCCAAAATCGTCATTTCATTCGTTATTCGTAAATCTTGTTCATTCGTCAATCGTTTTCTGATGCATTGAAATCGCTCATCCGGGTTTACCAGGAGGATACTGCCGGAAGAAATGTGACCGACAGCCTGAAAATGTTACATTTACTGGATGGGAGGAAGTCACGTTGCAAACCGTTCCCGAAAATCATGCAGGCACGGTTTTCGCACTTTCATGACTATGCTGGTGACGGGATTGGCGCCAATCCCGTCACCAATCCAATTTCCTTAGCGTCTGACCAACAGTTACATGAATATTTTTTCTCACTCTTTTTTACCTGAAATCAGGCACATTTCAGCGGAACTAAGTCCTTGACAATTCTTTTATTTATATTAATATTTGCAGGGTATCCCATAAACGAAATTGTTATGAAAAAGATCATGTTCCTTTCCCTGGTTTTAGCAATTGGTTGCCTTT
>JAUXWT010000066.1 GCA_030681475.1 Bacteroidales bacterium
ATGATCCCAAAGACAAGGGAGGAGCCACCAATATGGGAGTGACCCTTGCAACATGGCGAATGGTCGGTTATGATAAAGACGGTGATGGCGACATTGACGCGGAAGATATCAAGCTCCTTTCCAAAGCAGATGCGGTGCAAGTTCTGAGATTGAATTACTGGAACCGTTGGAAAGCAGATCAGATTTCCAACCAGAGTATTGCCGAAATCCTGGTTGATTGGGTTTGGGGTAGCGGCAAATGGGGTATTGTCATTCCGCAGCGGTTGCTGAAGGTTCCTGATGATGGAATCGTCGGAACAGCAACATTGTTTGCCGTCAACAACGTCAACCAACGCGGCCTTCATGCTGCCATTTTCCAGGCAAGGAAGGTCTTTATTGAAGAACTGGTAAGAAACCATCCGGACCAGATCAAATTCTTCAATGGATGGATGAACCGATTGAACAATTTTAAATTCATAGCATGATGAAACCGGGTTTACTGATCCTGCTCCTGGCCGCCTTGATGTCCGGCTGTATTTCTCAAAAAAGATGCGCTGAAAGATATCCTGTTGCAGAGCGAGCAACGGTCTTCGTTCAGCACGATACTGTAACTTCTGTTAAAGATTCCTTGATCCCAATGCCGGCAGACAGTGGCTTGATTAAAGCGCTATTGGAATGCCAGGACGGGAAAGTGGTTGTGAAAGAGATTCTATCCATAAAACCGGGAAAGCGGGTTATTCCGTTCTTTTCGGTTCAGAATAATGTTCTGACCACTGGTGCCATGATTGACAGCAGTTCAATCTACTTTGCCTGGAAAGAAACGCACATTCGGGAATCCCGGATTGAGTCCACCACAATCGAAAAGCCGGTGTATAAAGTCACCGGATTACAGAACTTCCTGATCTGGTCAGGAGGGCTTGCCTGGGCGATCAGTGTCGTTCTGGTTGCAATAAAACTGATCCGTTTCTATCTCAAAAGGAATTTGCTGCCATGAACCAGGTTGAAATAGATGGTAAAACATATTTCATGCCTTCCGATTGGAATGAATTGACAAAAAAACAGGTTTTGTTTGTCAGCCGCATGTTTCAGGGACAACTCACCATGGTGGATTTTAAACTCAGAGTGCTTTTAAAGTTCCTTTCGATCAAACCGAAAGCCATCAAGCGCATCCACCCAGAAGATGCATATTTCCTTTGCGAAAGCCTTGATTTCCTTTTTAAAGAGGTCTCCCTGACCAGGAACCTTCTGCCTTTAATAAAAACCGGTTGGAGAGAGTATATAGGTCCCTCGGATGCAATGATGAACTGCACATTTGGGGAATTCACAATGGCAAATTCCCTTCTCGATTCCTATTCAAAGACTAGGGAACAAAAGTATCTCGATGAAATGGTAGCAGTTCTCTACCGGCCAAAGAAATGGTTCTGGTTCATCCGGAAGGCTTTTACCGATAACCAGGATCCCCGGAAGAAGTTTGTCAACCGGTCGCTGAAGAAACGATGCAGTAGGATAGCAGTACTTGATTACGATATCAAGTATTCCGTTTTCCTTTTCTTTTCCGGTGTTCTGAATTCATTGCCGATGTTATATCCATATGTTTATGAGCAAAAAGGAGATGCTGGCAGCGAAGATAATGGCTGGGCATCTCTGATCATCTCTCTTGCCGATGGCAAGACCGATGATAAAAGCCTTGAAACTATAATGAATTCAAACCTTTACAACGTCTTCATTGGGTTAAATAAGAAGGGTAAAGAGTATCACGAGTACATGAGCAAAATCGAATCCTATGACCGACATTAACATTTACGTTGAATATTTTCGCACAATTGCCACTGAGCACAAGGAAATCAATGATTTCTACATGATGGATATTAATGAGCCGCTTGCTGCCCTGGGGTCAAATATCAAATACCCTGCACTCATCCTGACAAGCCTTTCCGGAAATTTTGAAGCTTCAAACCTGGATAATATCCTGGATTCGATCAATGGTGGGTTCCTGATCATCGGGCACCTTGATCAGATCGATGATTTTTCCGGTGAGTTATTGCTTCTCGCAAAAATGAAGCAGATAGGGACTGATGTCATTGCCAGAATGCTACATGATCACCAAAAATGTGAACTACTTACCCTGAAAGCCATTCCGGGGTTCAATATCAATTCCGTGAGCTATGAGATGCTGGGACCGGTGTTTGATAATGATTTTGGAATTGTATTTTCATACAACATTCAAGAATCAATTGATTTTGAGTATAATTCAAATGTTTTCGGATAAAGTCAGAGACCTCCAAAATCAGACCATTTTTAACATTTGTTTATATTTCCCCTATAAATATATTGTTATATTTGTGGAGTAACCATTTTTACATTTTCCAGTACAACTTAATGTTCGTAGTAAGTATTAACAATCAAAAACAAATTTTATGGGAAGTTCAGGGACAGGAAATTTTTCTGACTATTCTGGCAGTGCGCCAAGTAGCAAGGGCGAAAAAACTGGTGGTGCAAGCGGTGAGGATAAATGTTTATTGGCATTTTCGACTATCTTGGAGGATGTTGCCAGATGCCAGTTTTTTATAACGCATGGAACTGTCCCGGCTGAAGGAGAGGAAATTCAAGTGGTTTTTAATACCAGGATAGTTGCCGTTTCAAAAATTGGTGAAGAGATTGGGTACCTGCCAACAAAATATAATTATTTAAAAGTTTGCATGGATAATGGAACCAGATATTCTGGCCATGTTAGTTCTTCTTCTATTGACCCAATTCCTTCCGTTAGAATTGATGTCATACCAATATGAGTGGCGAACAACGTATTTGTCTCGTCGGTGATATTCTTGTAGATGTTACACTAAAGAATATTGCAAGTCCCTATAAATTGAGATTGGGGGGAATAGTACATGCAGCAAGAGGTTTGTGGGCATTGGGAGTTAATTATTCTGTTGGTTATTTTGCTCCTGAATATCTGGATCATGAAATTAATAGATATCTTACTAAGCATGGCTGTTCTGAAATTATAAAGTTAGGAAATATTACAGGTTCTCCATATGTTTTTTTAATAGAAGAAGTAAAGGAAGCAGGAAATCAAGGATACGAATTTCTTCTAAGAGAGGCGTTAGCTATTGAATATTATAGCGATTCATGGGATACCTTACAAAAAAAGAATTTTAGTGATTTGTTTTTTATATCAGGAAATTATTCTCTTTCTGATCTATTTGCAAAAACATTTTGTGAATCGAATCTCCATTTAGATATTGCTAACAATGTTGAAAATTTAAGTTTTTTTGAGAATTTTAAGGCCAAATTTTCAACTCTTTTTTTATCAACATCTTCCTCTCTGTTCTTTAATAATTTTTCAGGGGATTTTGACTCATTTTCTCAACAATTCAAACCATTTACCCATAGGTTGATTCTGAAGGAAAATCGCGGGGGTAGCAGAGGGGTTGATTTTAATACGAATGAAAGGTCCTTTGCATGGTCTCAAACACAACCAATCGTTCATTCAGTTGGAGTTGGTGATGTATATGATTCGACTTTTATTTCATTAATTAATCAGCATAATTGTCAAGAATCAATGATTCTTTCATCTTGGGTAGCTTCAGAATATGCATTAACCACATACCCAGATGATTTCAATAAGGCAATTCGAAGAATCCAAAAATCAAAAATTGATGAGTTAATACAGTTAAAGGGGGTATACTTGCCTTGGGAATCGAGAGATAAAATAAATATTTATATAGCTGCACCTGATTTTGATTTTATGAATAGGGCTCACATTGAACAAATGGTCAAGTGTTTAGAATATCATAATTTCAAACCTAGAAGACCAATAATCGAGAATGGTCAAATGGAGGCGGATGCAAATATTGCAAGGAGACAGGACCTCTTTACGAAAGATATAAAACTCTTAGGGGAATGCCAATTATTAGTAGCAGTATTGTTAAATGATGATCCAGGTACTTTGGTTGAGATTGGTTTTGCCTCTGCAAAGGGAATGCCGACAATTGTATATGATCCATATAAACATGCTAATAATTGTATGCTTACTCAACTCCCAACTTTATTATCAAGTGACCTGGACGAAGTAATATCAGAAGTGTTTATCCAAAGTGCAAAATTGTTTACGCATGAATGATAAATCGGGAGTACTTTTAGCCTCTGGAGGTCTCGACTCTACTACTTTAGCTTACTGGTTAATTAAAGAAGGAATAGATTTCGTGCCTTTATTCATTGATTACGGTCAACATTGTGCAAAAACCGAATTAGATTCATTGAAAAAGGTTCTCCCAAAAAATGTAATTGAAAAACTGGACATTATTAATATTCAATCACTTTACTTAAAATCAGAATCAAGGTTCATTAAGGCTGCAAATCTATGGACTGATCCAATTAATGCTGATGATTTATATATCCCATATAGGAATATGCTAATTCTCACCATCGGAGCATCTTATGCACAAACAATTGGTGTTTTTAATCTATATTCAGCATTTATAAATAGTAATCATGCGAAAGAGATTGATTGTACAAATGATTTTTTTGAAAAAATGGAGTCAATCCTTGGTACAGTTGGCGCAGTTAAAAATCAGATGCCATTTAGATTCCTATCAAAATATGAAGTAGCAAAAATTGGTATCGAAGTAAAAGCACCAATTGGATTAACATTTTCTTGTCAAGCTTCAGCGATTATTCCTTGCGGAGCATGTCCAAATTGCGTTGACAGATTGGAAGCCTTAGAAAAGCTTCAAAATGATTATAGAAAATAACAAGATGAATATAGTCCAAGAATCCCGAAGATTAGCCGATTTCATATTGAAATTGAACTCCTTTCAAATTATTCAATCAAAAGATAAAGTTGAGTTCAATCATATTGGCGGATTATATACTGATATTGTATTACAATCAGGTTTGAACTACCGAAGTGTTGTATTACCTAGGGTACAACGAGTCCTGAAACTTTTCCCAGAAGCTTATACCGTACAAGCATTTTCAGTTCTGATAGAGGATAAAGGTCTTCAGCATGTTATAAACTGGAACCATCCAATCAAATTGAAAAGACTTCTCACATTGCTTGATTTTTCAATTTCAAATAAGATTGATGATTGCAATGATCTTAGAAGCTTTTTTTCCGAATCTGAAAACCGAAATAAATTTCTTAGATTAAATGGTTTTGGGCCTAAAACATTAGATTATTGTCTTAAAATCTTGAATTTTGAAATTGTTGCCGTTGATCGTCACATCTATTCATTTGTCGGTATGGCAGGTATTCCAAACAAAGATTACCAAGAAACAAAAATGGTTGTTGAATTCGCAGCAGATTTTTTAGATGTTTCACGGTCATCTATGGATTACAGTATTTGGAATTATATGTCACAACGCTCAAAACGTGCCAATCCTCAATTATCTTTAATTGATTGACCATTTAGTATTTTTCTTGTCCTTTAATTTTCTTCGCATTGACCATTCCTTTGCTCAATGCAAAGCACCCAACCCAAACTTTCCGAACGTGAAATAGCCCAGGCCTGGGCTAAGATCACCATTATCAAATGGAAGAAGAAACTGACTTCCAATAAAATCGGTGATACCGGTAATCTCCTTAAAAGTTTCAAATACAATGTTCTGGCCTCAGCACAGGGAAACGTGCTGAAGATCACCCTGCTTTTCGAGTATTACGGTCGCTTTGTCGATATGGGAGTCGGCAGAGGTGTCAAGATCGGGGATGTAAAAGAATCTGCCACATCCCGTCGACTTTCCGGGAAAATGCTCGGGAACCGAAGGAGACCGAAGAAATGGTACTCTAAAACCTTTCACGCAGAAGTCATGAAACTGAGCGAAATCTTTGCCAAAGAGTATGGCCATAGAGGTGTAATCGCTATCACCGAGAATGTATCCGATAAATCAATAAGCAATGGCTAAAAACGAAACGTCCACGGCCACCGTCATCTTTAACGGTGAAAAAGCCAATGCCACCCTCAAACAGTTGGAAGCCGAAGCCAGGAAACTGAATGCGGAACTGCGCCAGTTGAATGTAAACTCAAAAGAATTTGGCGAAAAAGAGCGTGAGTTTCAAAAAGTAAATGGCAGGCTTAAAGACCTCCGGGGAGAGATAAACCAGACCGGCGGTGCTTTTTCAAAACTTGCCGACCAGGCCAACAAGTACCAACAGGTTCTTCAGATGATCACCGTGGGAGTTATCGGGTTCGGCGCTGCTATGGTTGGTATCATCAAAGGGAATGCGAAACTGGAAGATTCGCTGGCTGATATCCGCAAAACTACCAAACTGACCATTGATGAAGTAAAGAAACTCAATACAGAACTGGGCAAGATCGACACCCGGACTTCCCGCAGCGACCTTCGAGAAATGGCCGTGGTTGCCGGGCAGCTTGGGATCGCTCAGAAGGATATACTTCCGTTTGTAGATTCCATTGACAAACTCAATGTCGCCCTCGGGGCTGAAATTCAGGGAGGTGCCAGTGAGGTCGCAACCCAGATGGGAACCCTCAGAAATGTCCTGACAGACATGAAGACTTCCGCGGTTTCCGATGACATGCTTCGTTTGGGTAATGCCATCAATGTGCTGGGAGCAGACGGATTCGCCACGGCACCTGTTCTGGTCGATCTTTCAAACAGGATCGGCGGGGTAGGTATGTCGCTTGGATTATCTTCTGCTGAAGTGATGGGCATTTCTGCCACACTCCAGGAGCTTGCAGTTTCCACCGAAAGGGGCGGAACGGCAATGACGAAGATCCTGATGAAGATGACATACAACACCGCCGATTTCGCCAAGGTGGCCGGAATTCCGTTGAAAGACTTTACCACACTGGTAAATACCGACCTCTATGGCGCCTTCGTAAAAGTTGTAGAAGGATCCAAGAGAGGTGGAGAGGGTGCCACAATATTAGGAAAACTGATCCGGGAACTGGAAATTTCCGGTGCAGGTGCCTCTGAAGTATTTGCCAAACTGGGCAACAATACCGACATGCTCCAGCAGAAAGTTCTCCTGGCGGGAAAATCATTACAAGGCACCGATGAAATTCTCAGGCAGTTCAATGACAAGAACACCACCCTGGGAGCTACCTTGGATAAACTTGGGAAAGAATTTTATCGGCTGATTACCATGCCGGGAGTCACAGAGTTTCTCAAATCAATGGTCGGCGCAGTGGTGAACCTGGTGGCATGGCTCAAGGCACTTCCAGAATGGATCGACAAATACCGGATCGCTCTTATCGCGCTTACCGGTGCCATCGGGGTTTACATTGCAGCACAGACAAGATCAATCCAGGTTGCAATTTTGAACAACCTGACTTTAAAGGAAGGCATCCTGCTAAAAATGAAAGATGCCGTGGTTCTAGATTACCTGATCGTCAAAGAGCTGTTGCTTGCTATTTGGAAAGGAAACGGCACAATTGCTACCAAACTGGCGACCACTGCCCAGTGGCTCTGGAATGCTGCCATGGCAGCGAACCCGATAGGACTGGTCATTGCCGCTATTACTGCTTTGGTGGCCGGGATTAAGACCTATGAAACATATAATAGCCAGGCTATTGCACTGGAGAAATTGAAGGCTTCAACCACTGTTTTGCTGGCCGAGGCCAATAAAAAATTGGAAGATGCCTACGAAAAAGTAGCAGGCAACGTCAGAAACCTGAACCTGCTTTCCGTCCAGGAGAAAAAGGATCTTCAGGAAAAGATCGACCTGACCATCAAACAGGCAGAAGCAGAGCTATTGTTGATGCAGGCAAAACAGAAGTCTATTGGCGAAGCAGCAGCAAAACCCACGATCCTGCAAAGGGTTTGGAATACGGTAAAAGGTGGTGCCAGTCCCGGTGGCGCTGCTATGGCTGTGGCTGACAATGCCATTGATGCCCAGGAGAACCGCACCGAAGCAACAAAGCCCTATGATGAAGGGATCAAAAAGCTCCAGGATAAAATCTCCCAGTTCAAGGATGCAAAACAATCCCTGAGCGATGTGCTCAATGCGGAAAGCATCGGGGATAAAATCGTTGGGGAATCGCTCGACAACCTGGAAGCAAAACTTTCAAAATACCAGATTGCCCTGAAAGCCTCCGTGGCAGGCTCAGAGGATTTTATCAGGGTTCAGGGCAAAATCAAGGACCTGAATAAAAAGATTCAGTCATTCGACAAATCTGATCCATCCACCGGCACCCCGGCGGAAGCTGAATCGAAGGCAAAGAAACAGGCCGATTACCTTCTCGATATTAAGAAGCAACTAGCCCAGGCCAGGGCGGCTGTCACCGAAGGAGAAATGGACAGAGAACTGGCCATTGAGGAAGAAAAGCTGGGTGAACGTCTCGACAAAATCAAAGGTAATTCAGCTGATGAAGTTGAACTCAGACGAGTTCTCACAGATCAGCTGATCGAAAAGCAAGACGAGATACGAGCCAAATATGCTGAAAAGGAAATTCAGACTCAATACAAAATCGAAAAGGAAAAATCGGATGCAAAAATGGAGTCCATGGACAAGGAAACAGATGAGTATTTGCAGGCAGTCCTTGATTCACTTCAAAAGGAAATGGAATATACGCTGTCGGTCACCAAGGCAACTGAGCAGCAGAAACAGGCCATCAAGGACACCTTTGCTCAGAAAGGAACGAATGTCGTTGCAAAGCATAAGGATAATGATGACAAGAACCTTTACGATTACCAGGAGCAGTTAAAGAGTCTGCGCCTGAAGTCTGATATCGACCTGGCAGAAAAACAAGTCAAAATCCGCCTTGAGGTCGATGCCAAGTACCGGAAGATTCTTGAAGATAACATCAAGGATGAAGTCAGAACAGCCGAGATCAAAAAACAAATGGCAGAAGAGGTTGCTGCCAAACAAATTCAGCTTTCAAAGGAGACTGCTTTACAGGTCGCCGACAATGCAATTTCTCTGGCAAAAGGGGCAGTTGACGGACTGGCCCAGATTTTCGCGATGCAAACCGATGCTGAAAACCAGCAGCTAAAGCAGGATGAAGAAGCCAACAACAAGAAGAAGGCAAACTTAAAGGCACAACTTAATGCAAAGATCATTTCCAAATCTCAGTACGATTCCCAGGTTAACAAGATGGATGCTGACCTGGACAAGAAAAAGAAAAAGATGGAGCATGATCAGGCCGTGCGCAACAAAGAGGTTGCTTTGTTCAATGCCCTGATTAGTGTTGCCACTGCCGTTGCATCAGCACTCGGTGCCGGTCCCGGAGTGGGGATCGTGCTCAGCATTATTACTGCCGCCCTTGGCGCCATCCAGATCGGATATATCCTGAGCCAAAAAGTACCGGAAGCAGCCAGGGGCCGCTACTCAGTAATTGGCCAGGATGACAACAAACTTTACAAAGATGTTCCGCTCGTTAATTCTCCCGAAACCGGATTGTATTCCACGCCAACCCTCATCAGTGAGACCGGTCAGGAGATTGTCATTGATCCCAAAACCACAAAGAACCTGATGGTCAACTACCCTCATGTTATTGATGCGATCAATTTTGCAAGGGTGCCACAGCGGGCCGTTGGACTTTATCCTTCCGAAAGCCACCAGAAACAGGCCGCAACCCAACAGATCACCGTTCAATTTGACCCGGAAACATTGGCCGAAATGAAAAACTTCCGTGAACAGATCGCCAAGCCCCTTTCTTCAAATATCGTTTACCAGGATATTCGTAAAAGCATTGATACAGTTGCAGCCATTGAGAAGTCCGTCACAAGATAACCTGTCCTTTAAATTCAATCTCAATGGCGATATGTTTGCCTTGTTTTTACACCATATAAAGAAACCTTCATGTATGTCGTAAAATATCCTTACCAACTATCTTTTGCCGGTAATCCAATGAGGTACCTGGTTTCGAATACTCCGGGCGGCGTTGGTGAGACAGGCGACAAGTCCGTTATTGAAATTGTGTTTACCGACATTGATTCCACACCAGACCATTCCATTGAAGTTACCTGCCTTGGTGAAACCAGGACTTTCACCCTGAAAAGCACACCATCATCGGAAAACCATATACCTGTTGCAGATGATTCCTGGGAGCCGTTATCCTGGTGCGAAACAATTTATTCCTATCTGATCCGCGATGTCAAAATCCACGATTCCTATGATATGGCAATTGACGGATCTAAAATTGTTTTGACTGCAAAGGTCGCTTCTTCAGATTATGACTGGAGTACAGCAAACAATACGATTATCGGAATCACGATTCAAACTACGATGAATGGCATGTCAGGGGTACCGGGCAGCGTTGAAGGAGTTCGCATGAGTTTGTTTAAGGATGGCAATATCCTGTTGGGGCAGGATTATAAACCTGTTGATTCTTCCGGAAATGTCAGGTTTGATATTCAGGAATATATCTTCTCCATGCTCCTGCAGGCAGCGCCTCCCAGGTTCAATCTTGTCCTGGCAAACCTCTATCAGATTTTCGCCGATTATCTGCTGAAGTATCAGGTCAGTTTTTGCGACCGTATTGCCGGTGTATATCAGGCCAGGACTTATGGCGCCCCCAATTATATTTTTTGTTATGCATTGGCCGGTGGCCTGAACCGTGAGGATTTGGTTGCAAATAATCTTTCTTCGGTAGATTATTTCAACCTCACTGCAACCAAAAAGAAATTTTTAACCTGGTCACCACCTTCCCGGCTAACAGACGAATTTGAAACACACAGCCTGTTTTTTGCTTTCCAGAATCCATCCAATCCCGCCTTCAGGCTAAAACTTGAAATTGTAACCACAACGCTTTCTTACCCGGCTGTCACTGTTTGCCAGTCAGCCGTAACACCCTGGTCTGTTGTTGAGTTCACCGTTGGATATGCTCAGCTTGGCCTCGCGGCCAGGGCCCATGACATTGTAAAATGGCATGTTTACCTTGTCGATGGAGCAGGGGCGATAATTTCCGACATCAGGGAATTCGTTTTAGACAAAGTGTACCATGAGAATACGAGATATTTCAGGTTCCGGAATTCCTGGGGTACCTATGATTCTCTCAGATGCACCGGCGTTTTTGAATCTACGATTCAGCATGAACGCGAAAAGGTGATCTTCATGAGCGATGAAGTTGAAACGTCGTTCAACGCTCCCGGGACTTATACCATGATCAAGGAATCACAATGCTATAAAGCAAATTCAGGCTGGCTCACAAAGGACTATCTGAATTTCCTCCGGGATTTCATGCTCTCCGGAGATATTTTTGAAGTTGCCGGTGCAAGGCTTTTAAAATGCCTGCTTACTTCAAAAAAAACAGCCATGTTCAAAGACCTGGAATATAATTACAGCCTCGCCTTTGAGTATGAAAGCGCTTATGATGATTTTTTTTTTCAAGGGTTAGAATGATCTCGACAAGTAACAAGGTTAAAAATTACTCGAAGGCCTATTCAAATGCTTACAGTTAACGCCGCTTTTCATGATAACTTACGCTGAAGTACTTTCCAAAATAGTTGCAACGCTCACCGGCCGGCCACCGGGGACTGAAATAGAGCCCGTAGATCATGAAGATACCGAAATCATGATCCTGGATTACATTGAGCAATTGAAAACTGCGGTGCAAGGAGCAATAGTTGACAATCTAATCCTAACAGGTTCACCCGCTTCAAACCTTTCTGCAACAGGAGTTAAGATCATTCTTACTGCCGGTGCCAATTTCTCCTTTGGCGACATCGGCTATATTAAGAGTGATGGAACGCTCGGGTTGCCAAAAGCAGATGCCATCGCTACTGCAAGTGCTTTGTTCATGTGCGCCGATGCCACAATTGTCTCAGCAGCTTCCGGAAATTGGCTGGTTCTGGGAATAGCCCGCAATGATGCCTGGAACTGGACGACAGGGCAAACGATATTCCTTTCAACAAGTGGAACGACTGCAAATACCTTAGTACAGGTTGCCCCTTCGGGTACTGATCATGTTATTCAAAAAATAGGCATGGCAACTCATGCCGACAGGATGTTTTTCAAACCAGAACTGGCTCAGGTAGAGCACACATAATATGGCATATTCAAATGGGATATTTTATATTGATTATCTGCTTGGCTCAGATACAGCAAGGGCGGCACTTGCTTCCTGTATTGCATCCAATCCATCTGGGACCATCACCAGGATAACGAAAGTTGGGCATGGTTTGATTACCGGCGCCGTGGTTGATCTTACCCTGTTCACGGCATGGTTAAATTCGGCATGGAAGATTACCAAAATTGACAATGATAATTTCGACCTTGACGGAGCCGTATGGGTGACAACAGCCGATGCAGATGGTATAGTAACTCCCAGGGGTGGAAGTTCATGGTCCGATGCCTGGAGAACAATGACTACCGGAGCGACAGCCGCCAGACATCAGGCAGGAGATATTGTCAGGGTGGCAAAATCACCTGATCCGACGGATGCTGGTCAAACCGCACAATGGTTTGATAATGTAAGATCAGGGGGTGGATTTAGCTTAACAGCCGGATATGGAACAATAACATCGAGCACAAATGCTACTCCCATAAAGATTACAAAAAATTCACATGGTTTATCAAATGGCGATGTTGTACTGATTACCGGACACACTATAAATACCAATGCAAATGGCTGGTTCATTGTTTCAAATGTTGCCGCAAATACATTCGACCTTGAGGGTTCAGTTGGCAATGGAATAGGAGGGGCAACCGGTTATTACTGGAGAAGGAACTCAATGGCAGTAGTTTTAACCACTGCTGTTACAACTGAAATTGAGAAAACCTGTACCAATTGGACCCCGGGAACAAATGTTACGTCAGCAAACACATGGTCCGGCATTAAATCCAGGGATAACTGTATTCGTATTGTTACAGGAGCATCTTGCGGGGCAAACCAAATAATTGCCAGGAAAGCAACCGCATCTGCATTGGATCTTAGCGGGTACAGGCAAATATCATTTTGGATAAGGCCGGGCACTTCTGCCCTTGCTGCAGGCGATCTGCTCATAAAATTATACTCAGACGCGGCTTGTACAGCAGAAGTTGAATCCTTTTCTGTACCAGCTATCCCACTTGCACAATATACTGTTGGCTTGACAATCGACAAGGGAGCTGCTCTGTACAACGGAGTTATGGGAATAGCAGTGTTTGCCACTGTTTCGCTGGCTTCCAAAACAATTGATATTGAACATTTCATCGCGTGTAAGGATTCTGCGGCGCTTGACAGCATTTCATTGACAAGCCTGATATCAAAGAGTTCAAATGCGAATGGGGGAACAGAACCCTGGTATGCTATTTCGTCAATACAGGGAAGAGTAATAGTAATTGATCAGCCTTGCCAATATGCAAATCATTCCACTCTGAATATAAATGCAGGTGGATATACCGGCAAAAGCGAAACAGTTGGGCTGTATAAAAGGGAATGTTTAAAAACAGCGATTGCATCTGGCTCAACCTCTGATATTCATGTTTGCAATTCACCAGGAACGGCTTCTGCGAGAATTACATTCTCCGGAGGATGGGATCCTGTTGGTAATACACAAAACGGACACACGTATTTCTCAGGTCAAAGTTATTGTGGAAACGGGTTGTATGGATCAAGCAAACCATTTATCACGGTAGAAAGATTTTCTTTTGTACGGTTTTATAATGGGGTGAGAAATCCAGGAACAGATTTTATTTTTTCGGGAGATATCGTATCCTTTAATGCACAAACAGGCGTACTGATCAATTCCCGGGATGCTACAATAACCATATTGGCAGCTTCAAACAATGGAAGAGATAACTTTAATTCCGGTTCCACTGCCACAACCTTAACTGCAATTGAGCTTTCGAATTCCGTGGCGACAGGGTTAGTAATGTCAGGAGGGAACCATCATTTAGTTTCAGTGACAAATATCCGTAATAACGGCGGCAAAGGTGCTGATTTAGCACAGTTAATATATTGTTCAGTAAGAATTATAAATTACTCAAATAATTATAGCTCTCTATACCAGGGAGCAATGGGTTTAAGTAGCTTAATGAAAATTCATGTTTACCTTACTACAGTTAAGGATAATGGATATTATGCTATCGGGTTAATGGGTCTTTGCATTGATACATACATTACAGGAGCAACATTTACAGGACATACCGCATCAGTTGCATCAGGGGGTGGACTTCAGGGATCTTGTCTGAACATGATCGATTGCATTTCATCAGACTATTATCCATACATGATGTGGTCTTCAGGTGGTGGCGACTACGAAACCATTTTTTGGAAAAATGGTATTGCCGGCATTCCCGGATCCTATAGAATAGATGGTCAAAATTGGGTGATTCAAACAGATTCATTAAACCGGCATACAACATCAGGATATGCATTGGCATTTTTAATGAATGCAATAAAAGTGCCATCAAATCCATACAGGTTCAGGTTTGCGAAGATTTTGTGTTCAGCGGGTACTTTGGTTACTGCATCTGTCTGGATTAAAAAATCCCATGCTACAAATCCAAGTGCAAGACTTGTTGCAATAGGTGGATTACTTGCAGGTGTCCAGCAAAATGTTTATTCATCATTCAAATCCAATGACACAAGTTGGGAACAAATAACCGTAACATTTACTCCGTTAGAAATTGGAACCATTGAATTTGAGATAATATCCAATACCGTCGCATCAGCTTCAACAATATACATCGATGACTTTTCAATAATTCAGGTATAATGGCACTACCAGCACCATCGGATTTACCGGGAATGGATTACCAGGATATGGGCCGCCCATTCGTTGAGTACTCTGTAAAAGGACTTGATCTTGGAAGCATGGATTATCAGGACATGGGAAGAACTTTTATCAGGAATTTCACTTTACCAGTAGCTAGTGGAATCAAAGTTGTAAACACCCTGGAAAGGGCAAGTATCAAGATATTCAATGGAGCCACCCTTGCTTCGATCAGGAAATTAAACAATGTTTCAAATGTGTGAAATTTCACTTATCATTAAAATGACCGAAACCCTTGAAGCCTGGTCATATCTACCGGATTTTAAGAGTTTGGTTATTGAAGCTGCAATGGGTAACACTTTACTGCAATGGAACCACCTTGAAGACTTCGAAGAACTAATTACGGTTGTAAATGATCTTTTGAATAATTAAGTACATATAATGCTATCCTTGAACATCGATGACCGGCCAGTCGATCTGCCAAACGACTTCTCTTTTACAATGAACCTGAAATCACCCGTCTTTTCAGAGATCGGGAGCTATTCGTATCCGTTCCGGATCCCGGCCACTCCCAAAAACGTGATAACCATGGGATATCGTCACCGGGTGGAGAACATTGGTGATCCCTATATGACCCAGGAAGGTGCTTTTTTTTGGAATGGCCTGCAGTTGTTCAAGGGAACGGTAAAAGTCAAAACATCCAATTCAAAGTATTATGAGGGAACAATTTTTGAATCTGAGGGTGATTTTTTTTATTCCCGGCAAAGACTCACCCTGCAGCAATTTGACTTCGGCACAATGGAATTTGCAAATCCGGCAGCCAGGCTGGCCTATATAAATTCTTGCGCGAATGTCAGGTACCCCGATGCTGTACTGGCTTTCCCTCAAATCAAAAATCTTTCATATTGGGAAGAGTTGCCTGAAAACTGGATTCTTCAAAGCTGTAATTTTTATACTTCGGCTGGCATTGCCCGATATATTCCAAGCTCAACAACCAGGACGATCATCGTTCCAATGTTGTATCTCCGGTATATCTTAAAGACTATTTTCACAAAACTGAATTACGTTTTTGATGATTCATTCTTTGCATCCGATTCCGATTATAATTCCCTGGCGTTGTTCAACCTGGTTGACTGCAACACGGCATCAACCGGATATTTCAAATATGATGAAAACAAATTGTTCCTCAATTACCATGTTCCCATCATCTCCCTGAACAACTTCCTTTCAGGCCTTGAATCATTTTTCAATATACGGTTTTTCATCAATAATTCAACCCGGACAATCAGGTTGCTTTCCCTTGATGCTATTGTAAAATCCATAGCATGTACCGATCTCACCAAATCTATCATCTCATTCAGCACCGAATTGGAGGATAAAATCAAGGGATGGGACGTTAAAATGACCATTGATTCTGATGATTTGGTGGCTGCACAAACCGCAATTGTTGAAAAAGATGCGATTGACCATATTAAGGATTCTGTTCAATCGGTCGCATTATTGCCTCCCTGGCCTTCGTCAGAGGTCGTTGATATGCGTTTTGTCCATGATGAAGGGATCTATTACAGGATGTGGCAGGATTTCACCTGGCACCCGGCGCCTTCTGATATCGGCCTGGTTTCCCTGTTCACGGAGGTACTTTATAAGGATAAAGACCAGTCCATCTCGACACCGTTTTCAACCCTGTTTTCAGATCTTACCACAGGTGAAGGCATTATCGGCAATGCAATGATCAACTGGAAGGCTGTTACTCCAAAGCTTTTCTTCATGAAATACCAACTTACCGGTGGCTCATTGGGGCAGCCAAGAGATACCGCCAATAGTTCCACCGCCACAAAAAATCTTTTTTACAACGGGGATAACAGTCTGTTCAAACAGAACTTCCTTAGTTTCCTTGATTTCCGATTATCAACAAAGCTTGTGATCAATGTCGCTCAGCTCGGTTTCAACGACCTTCGCGATTTTGACTTTTCTAAAAAATACATGTTCAGAGGTGTAAAATATCTTGTAAAGTCTATTCAGGTTACCTTGAAAAAAGACAAGATTATGCCGGCGATGCTGGAGTGTTACGCATGTGAGTAAAGAAATCCGGAAAGCCAGAGCATTCAACTTCGTTTTCTTATTTATCCGTATATTTGCAATGAGTTACCATTTTTTTTTAAAGACTGGAACGGGCATTTGCCCGTTGTAAGTGTTTAAGAAACACAATCATAGTTCCAGTTGGATCAATGGTAACTCGGTACAACGGGTTTTTTAGTGGTTAAAAAATCCGCATGATACTATCTACAAAGCACCTCGAAATATTTATGCAGTGCAGTCAAAAGACAGCACAAAGACGCGCGAAAGAAATCAGAGGCCATTACGGGATTAAGCACATTACGGTGTACCATCTTGCAGAATACTTGGGTATTTCGCCTACTCATCTTGCATCCTATTGGGCATATGAGGCAAGTAAACCAAATGCAGAAAAGTTAATATTTCCTCATCTAAAGACAAAAAAGGACAAATTAGGTCAACAAAAGTAAAACACGGAACCGCATTTTCTCAATCACATTCATACATGTACTTTTGTGAATAAATAGAAAATGCCCAAAAAACTCCAAATACTGCCTGGACTTAAGAATTCCCAATCCCGAAAACAGCTTAAAAAGCTAATGAAACTGCCTAAGATTGTTCTGGCTGAACTTGTTCAGAATTACGAGGCTTGTTTTCGCGAGGCTTCGCAAAAGCACTGATCATCTGTTCTTTCATTATTTGCTTTTCCAATCTTGCATAAATCAGTGTCGTTTCAATTTTATTGTGGCCAAGGATGCTCGATATTGTGGTGATAGGGACTCCCTTTCTCAACATCCAGGTTGCAGCCGTGTGGCGCAGCACGTATGTTGATAATACCTTGGTGATGCCGCAACTTGCAGCAAGTATTTTAAGATCGAGATTGTATTTCTGCAGACCCTTGCAGGGGATCAACCTGTTATTTCCGGCATAGCGGTCAATGATCTCAACCGCTTCAGGTAAAAGATAGATGGTATACATCTCCCCGGACTTTTTTCGCAATCCTTCAATCCATACATCCGATCCATCTCTACGTATATTATTTTTAGTAAGGCATTCCAGGTCCCGGTGGGTAATGCCGGTGAATAGCTGGAATACGGCGCAATCTCGGGTAAGTGAGGCTGGTTGTTTTAACAGGGCTTTAATTTCATTTTCATCCAACCGGGTTCTTATTTTATTCTTTCCTCTATCAACGTTGAATTTCAGATAGGGATTCGAGCTGTAATCCATGAGGTTTGCCTTGGTTGCCATGGTGATGTAGGTCTTTACTACCTGATGATGTTTGGCAACAGAGGTTTGAGCTTTCAATTCCTTTGAAATGAATTGGTCAAATGAGACTATATTCATGTAGGTGAGGTCCGTATATCGTATGATACCATGCTGTTCCAGCCTGTTTGCGACTCTGGTATGTAGGAACCTGGTACCGGGTGCAATATCATTCCTGGCAGCTATCTGATCACGCATGAAGGCCACAAACGATCCGGTATCTTTTTCTCCCAAAGCTTCATTTACCTCATTTGCGGTTAGTCGCATGTTTTTTTCAATCAGGATAAGCTCATGGGCCCTGATTTTCGCAATCTTTTCTGCTATCTGGTTATTGAGCCGGGTGGCAAATGGCCCTGTAATCTGCCTGGATTTGGAATCCCATTCAGATGATGTAATCTTTAATCCGGTACCAACATATTTTTGTTTTCCATTCGGCAGAAGGATTTCAATTTGAACCAATGCAGCGCCTGCCTGGCCCTTCCGGTTCCATACAACCTTGTATGTAGCGTAGTTTCTCATGGTATTATTTTGGTATTAGATTCAGTATTGAATTGGTATTAGAATTTATGCAATATTACGCATTATTTAACTTTATTTAATCAATTTGAAAAAATAAATTACCACTTGAAAACCATTGTTAATACTGTAATTGCGTTGAATACCAAGCAATAAAAAAGGAGACCGTTACGTCTCCTTAGTGATCCCGGGGCGACTCGAACGCCCGACCCACAGCTTAGAAGGCTGTTGCTCTATCCAACTGAGCTACGGG